>JAESPD010000121.1 GCA_016756855.1 gamma proteobacterium endosymbiont of Lamellibrachia anaximandri
AGCTTTGATCCTTTGCATCGCATTGGATCAACAGCATAGAATCAGCAAGCTATGTTGTCAAGCTTCTATTGGTGCAAGTTTGTTAATCTGGATGGTGGGGGGGTGAGTAGTTACCATCAGGCTTTCTATCAATGGCTGGGCTTTCTGGATTTTTCCTTCACGGCCAATGGCTTCCAAATCTTTGCAAATGCTAGAGAGCTGCATGGCACCAAGATTTGCACTGCTGGACTTCAGGCTGTGGGCTGCCTTATGCAAATTGTCCGCGTCTCCAGTGACTGCCATGTCTTTTATCTTCTCCATTAACCCAGGTGTTGTGTCTAGGTAGATGCCGATCACTTTGCCCAGGAGATCGGGTGCTCCAGGGCGCTGTAGAGCACGTATTTTGTCCAGTGCCATTTGATCCAGTGATCCGGCTCCGTCGGCTTGTGCCAGTGTGTTTTCGGTCTGTGTGGGTGTTACCGGTGGGTTGTCGTCGGTCGCGTTTGTTTGCTTTACAGGCAGCCATTTCTCCAGCACGCTACGCAGGGCTTTCTGCTCAAATGGCTTACTCAGATAGTCATCCATGCCAGCAGCATGGCACTGCTCCTGCGTATCCTTTTGTACGTCTGCAGTCAGCGCGATTATCGGTACGTGACTTGCATCGGATTCCTGATTGCGGATCGTTTTCGTGGCCTCGAAACCATCCATCTCCGGCATGTGGCAGTCCATTAAAATCAGGTCATAACTATTCTTTTTTTCGCTTTCAACTGCCATGTGACCCTGCGCCGCGACATCCACTCTGCAGCCCAACTTCTCCAACATATTCAGGGCTACAGTCTGGTTTACCTCATTGTCCTCGACCAGCAGGATACGAGAGCCACTCTGTTTGATTTTGACGACGTTGACTGCCTCCGCAGGAAAAACCTCAGCCTGGTCCATTATCGAAATATTATCGGTCAACAGGGACAGCACTTGATGACGCAGATCTTTGAGCCGGGCAGGTTTGCTCAGATAGGCCTGGATCCCTGCTTCACGCCAATCTGTATCGCCAGCTTCCTCATGAAGGGCTGAGTACATCAGGAGCCGGGTATCAGCAGTCGCCGGATCAGCTTTGATTTTGCGTGCCAGGGTGATGCCATCCATGCCCGGCATCATACGGTCGAGGATTGCCAGCCTATAGGGCTTGCCGTCGGCAGCGGCCTCCTGAAGCAACATCAGTGCCTTGTCACCATTATCTGCATCGTCTGCTTGTAGACCCCAGCCCTCAATCTTTTTCAATAACAAGCTGCGGGTGGGCATATTGTCGTCTACTATCAGCACCCTGGTTCCCATCACTGGATCGAATGACGTGGCTACAGGCGGCATGATTTGTGTCTGCTTGCCAAATTGTACTGTGAAGATAAATATCGAACCTTCGCCCTTTTTACTCTCCACACCGATCTCACCACCCATCAGGGTGACCAGTTGCTTTGAGATGGCTAAACCCAGACCAGTGCCACCATATTGGCGAGTAATGGAACCATCTGCTTGTGTGAAGGCACCAAATATTCCCGCTAACTTGTCTGCGTCAATGCCGATGCCGCTGTCCTGTATTCTGAACAGAATCAGAACCTCGTCGCTGGATTCCTTTACCAGGGCAGCGCTCATCACAATCTCGCCCTGTTTTGTGAACTTCACAGCATTACCCACCAGGTTGATCAACACTTGGCGCAGGCGTGGCCCATCGCCAATCACTTTACAGTTGATATCAGCCGGGATATCGCCGAGTAGTTCCAGGTGATTTTCACGTGCCTGCTCGGCCACCATTTGCAGTACATCCTCGACCACTTCTTGCAGATCGAAAGGTTCGTGCACTAACTTCAGCTTATTGGCCTCGATTTTGGAGAAATCCAGTATGTTGTTGATGACATCCAGCAATGCCTGACCGGAACGATGGGCCGTCTCGGCAAACTGCTGTTGTTTGCCGTTCAATCCCGAATCACGCAACAGTTCCGTCATGCCCAGTACGCCGTTCATGGGGGTACGAATCTCATGACTCATGGTGGCAAGGAATTCGCTTTTGGCACGGCTTCCTGCCTCTGCAGCCTCCATGGACTGCGTCAGTTCAGCCGTGCGCGCCAAGACCTGTGACTCAAGATTCTGGCGATTCTTTTCCAATTCCTGCTGCACTTGTTTGCGTTCCACCACCTCTTGTTGCAGCGTTTGATTCAGCTTTTCAGCATTCACCTTCTCTTTGCTCAGGTTTTCAGCAAGCTCCAGCTTCTCAAACTGTAGCTGCAGGCTGTGTTTCAGTGTGTGATGCAGGCTGTATGAGCTACGTACCATCAAAACGGTATAAATTACGATTGCAATGCTCAGCAGGGCTTCGTTTCCACCACGGGCAGCCAATACCCAAATCAGTACTCCAGCAGAAGGCAGCGTATAAAGCATCATGAGTCGTGGAAATGAAACAAGGACGGGGATTGCTGCTGACTGGAGTTGAGTGACCAGGATCACGATAAGCATTCGGATCCAAAGGTCACCGGTAAAACCCAATGGAACGACCATCGCCCAAAAAAAACCAATTAACGCTGTCGCACCAGCATATCGCCACATCCAGGGTTTGGGGTCGGGTCTTTTGGAGAACGCTTTACGGTATTGGACTACCAGTCCAATGCGAACAAGCGTGATTGCCGACAGACCACTGAACCAGGCAATTAACCATTCAGTTTGTGCTTCGTCCCACAAAATTACGGTAAACAGTGAGGAAGCCATAAGTACAGTGATTGAGGATGCGGGGCCATTTTTGTAGAGCAGCGCTGTTCGCTCAGCAAAGATTTTAGCCTGAATGCTGTTGTTCATATTCTTCCTACCCAATCACACGAAGCGTCTCGCTTTTTGTGAGTCATGACTCGGCGTATGGAAAATGCCACGCAGTTCCCTTGGAATGTACCCCAAACATTGCTGACAACCATTGTGGTCTGAGCAGATGATTCATAAGGCTTTTTCAACTCCACTTTCAATGCCTTCACGTACTGTTGGCTTCCCATCACGAGTTAGCGTCCAGGATGCGCAAAACTTGAAAAGTTTTTGGCGTATTATTCAGGAGAAGTTCGTCAAAGCTGCACCTGCGAGGGCTTTAGGAAAAGAGGCATCCACAGAGTTTGCGTACCTCGTAAAGTTTCACAGGAGGTCTTCAGCATTGTTTCATCAGGGCAGGAATGCAATTCCAGCCTTGACAAATCACAAAAAAGTGTATATACACTTAAATATGGCTAAATTCGATACAATTTGTGATCTCGAGCAGTGTAGTTTGATTGGACAGACCTGTGCAGTTTTTAATCTGCGCAAGGCATCCAGAGCGGTAACAAAGTTCTATGAGGAGATTATGAAACCAAGCGGGATTTTACCGACCCAGTTTACTCTTTTGGTGGTAACCCGGGCCTTTGGGCCGATCACTATCTCCTCAATGGCAGAGCTGCTGGTGATGGATCGCACCACATTAACACGCAATCTGAAGCCCCTTGAAAGAGAAGGTTTACTATTGGTTGTTCCTGGCAAAAATGACAAGCGTTCACGTGAAGTCAGCCTGACAAACAAGGGATTAGAGCATTTGGAGGAGGCGCTGCCTCTGTGGCAAGAGGCTCAAAGCAGGATCGAGCAAGCACTTGGCAGTCTGCGACTGGATCGGATGCTTGATGATCTGACGGCAGTGGTGAGCGCGGCAGGATCTTCCTGATTGCTTTTTTTTCTCTTAAATGTGTATATACACTTTACTGGAGGCCAATCAAATGTACCCGATAGATATGAATACTACAGGTCGCCCAACTACTTTGATTACCGGTGGCTCGAGGGGCATTGGATTTGAGTTGGAAAATACGGCTTATTTCTTATCACTCACCCCAACCCTCTCCTTGAGGAGAGGGGCTAAAGTAGGCCGAATGGTCGATTAATCCGGCTTTAGCCGGTGGAGCAATCGATATTGAGGATGGCAGCCGGTTGTTATTGGGTTAGTGCTTTGTAAGCGCTCCAACAACCCCATCTTTCGCCCATCTGCACATCACGCCAAACTTTCAGCGTCGATTTGTAACTGCAGCAGGATCGCCACCTGTTCAGTGGCCTCTATCGCAGCGAGCGCTTTAACAACTGGAGAGATGTTGGGGACGAGGTCATCTTTGGGCTTCTGGTTAATGCCTATCAGACGATTCCTACAGCAATAGAGGATTTTTCTGATTCACCATTCCAATACCGGTCAGTATATTAATTCCCAACAAGGACGACCGATAAAGATCGGATGGGCGCAAGGATGTTCCCCCTTGTATCAAGGCTGCACGCAGGGATGACGGGGAGCCTGACGCCAGGGAAGGTGTCGACATCTTGAAAGCCCGCTCCAGGGATTGGAGTGGGCTTTCTTCTTTGCTCA
>JAESPD010000122.1 GCA_016756855.1 gamma proteobacterium endosymbiont of Lamellibrachia anaximandri
TTAGCCGGTGGAGTATTCACAGGGTTCCATGTAGTTCAAGTCGACGCCCTTCATGATTTGGTGATTTTTATTGATAATACAGTTGGTTATACGTATTTAGTTTGGTAACGTTGGGACACTAGTGATGATAGTTATCAATGCAAATAGGATTGATTCTTAATAGGATATTCGCTGGGATAATCTGTTAATCCAAAGTCAAGGGAATCAACTGTGTGTTGCAGGAAGAAAATCATCATGAACAGTACGACACTGGCTGAGATTTTATAGGCATTACTTTAGTTTCAAATTGTTCAAAAACGTTACTTGGGAGTATCTTGGGAAAACCAATCAAGAACGGCTCACAATAAATCAGTGAAGTAGAGAATTGTTTGTGTTTGATTGATTTATCACCTTCCTTATTCTGAGAAACAGGACATAGGAATATGCAATACAAAGACTATTACAAAACCCTGGATGTAGAACGGAATGCCAGCCAAAGTGATATCAAGAAGGCCTATCGGCGTTTGGCGAGAAAGTACCACCCTGACGTAAGCAAAGAGACAAATGCCGAGGAGCGCTTTAAAGAGGTAGGTGAGGCATACGCGGTTCTGAAGGACCCCGAGAAACGCACAGCATATGACCAGTTGGGAAGCCAGTGGAAGATAGATCAGCCGTTCCAGCCACCTCCTGACTGGAATGCCGGTTATGAGTACAGTGGCGGCTACTCTGAAGCAGATGCTGCAGCATTCAGTGATTTTTTCGAGACCTTGTTTGGCGCCCGGGGTCGAGCAAGAGCCGAGGGACCGGCAGCGAGGCTTCATCCCCATGGTCAGGACAGCCACGCAAAAATCCTGATCAACCTTGAAGACGCCTATCAAGGTACCACTAGCATCCTATCCCTGCGCCACCCTCAATTGGATTCTTCTGGTCATGTGGCATTCCATGAACGCCATTTGAACGTCAACATCCCTAAAGGGGTCTATGCAGGACAGCATATCCGGCTGAAAGGTCAGGGAGAAGCAGGCATGAACTCAGGACAGGTCGGTGATCTCTATCTTGAAATCGGTTTCAATCCCCATTCCATTTACAAGGTCAAGGGCAAGGATGTCTATCTGGATCTGCCGGTCACACCCTGGGAAGCCGCACTGGGAGAACAGATTATGGTGCCTACTCCCCTTGGCAGAATGAAGATGAAGATCCCACCCGGTTCAACCCATGGAAAGCAGATGCGGCTAAAGCGTAAAGGAATTCCGGCCAAAGTGCCTGGGGATTTCTATGTCAATCTGCAGATTGTAGTACCCCCTGCGGGTACTGCCGAAGTACGCGAAGCCTACGAAACCCTGAAACGTGTCGCAGGATTCAATCCACGCCAGCACCTGGGAGTTTAAGCATGACATACCATGAACAGCCCCCTGCACTCACTGGAGAGTTACTGCAGGATTACTGCCTGACACTGCAACAGTTGTGTCACAGCGCAGCAACTGAGCCTGAATTCGCGCTTGAACTCGTGGAGTATGAGGTACTGGAACCGCAAGGTCAGCGCGCTATCAATTGGCGCTTTCAGGCAGGGGATCTTGCCCGTCTGCAGCGGGCACAGCGGCTAATGCATGATTTTGAACTTAATCTCTCTGGACTAGCGCTGGTTATGCGGCTTCTGGATGAGGTGGCTGAACTACGTGGATAAGGCTGATCTTTTTTATAGTTGTGAAAGAAACAGCGCTTGCCGACAAGCTGAATCTGCCCATCACCTTCTATGTGCCAGACGTTCAGTTAGCAGAGAAATAGATAAAATGATCACCGATGTCCTGAAGCATGCCTTGATGATCACCAGTTTTGTGCTGATCATGATGCTGTTGATCGAATACATCAACGTGCAGACCCGGGGCTCATGGCAACTAGCACTCAGGAAAAACCGCTTCGGCCAGTATATGCTGGGGGCCTTTCTCGGTGCAGTACCCGGTTGCCTCGGGGCCTTTACCGTCGTCTCCCTCTATTCACATCGCGCCCTGAGCTTCGGCGCCCTGGTGGCGGCAATGATCGCTACCAGCGGCGACGAAGCCTTTGTGATGTTTACCATGTTCCCCCTGCAGGCATTATGGATTTCACTTATCCTGTTTCTCGTTGCCATAGTGGCCGGTTGGCTCTCGGATATCTTGTTCAAAAACCAAGCGCGCTTTCTGCAGCGGGAAGATCATGAACTGGAGCTGCACGAGGAAGAGGCCTGCCACTGTTTTTTACCAAGCGGCATTCTGACCCAGTTAAAACAGATAACCTTTGCCAGGACAATACTGATCGCCATGTTCGGCAGTTTTCTGTTTCTGCTCGCCACCGGCCTTTTAGGTCCGGGAGTCTGGGACTGGAAAAAGATCACTTTTGCCATTGGAGCTGGATTCGCATTATTTGTGGTGCTGACCGTCCCTGATCACTTTCTGGAACAACACCTGTGGGAGCATGTGGTCAAGAAACACCTGGCGAGGATTTTTTTCTGGACCTTTGGCGCCTTGCTGGCAATCCACTATCTGGATGCTTACCTGAACATCAACGAGTGGATTCAGGACAATCTTTTCCTGGTATTGCTGATTGCAGTGATGGTGGGCATCATCCCGGAATCAGGACCGCACCTGGTCTTCGTCACTCTGTTTGCCCAAGGCACCATTCCTATCTCTATCCTGCTGGCCAGCTCCATCGTGCAGGATGGCCATGGCACCCTACCCTTGCTTGCTGTATCCGGGCGTGCATTCATCTGGCTCAAGCTGGTGAATATCGCATTTGGCCTTTTGCTGGGACTCGTAGGACTGTATTTATTGCCATGATCTCTAACAACAGATCGACATTAGTGCTGCCATGCCAGGTCGCTCAATCGAGGCTAAGCACCTGAGCGTGCCACCAGGACGTCACATGAGGCGGTGTGCAACACACCATCCGCAGTAGAGCCCAGCAGGGCGCTGATACCATGAAGGCCATGACTGGCCACTACAATCAGATCCATTTTCCGCTCTTCTCCAAAGCGTACAATCTCGTACTTGGCTGAATGCTCACTGACCACGACCTCCTGGGCAGCTTCGATCTCTCCCAGAAACCGAGCCTGCTCGGCAAGTTTTGCACGGGCACGGCTCATCCGGTACTTTACCGGATCGGTATCCTCCGGAGCTATCTGTTCATTCGATCGATCTTCCGGAAAAAACTCAACAACATGTAGCAGAGTGAGTTGCGCGCCGGTGCTACGGGTCAGAGCCACCGCCCGCTCAACTGCGGCTTCGCTATAGGGCGAAAAATCGATTGCACATAGAATGTTCCGATAACCTTCCATTTTCTGACTCCTGAATTTCGCTGCCAGTTGCGGATAGAGATCAACTAACTACCTATCACACTGCCTCAACCGTTTTCCAAAAACTCATTTAGTATTTGATACTCTGCCTCCATCTCCTTTTTCAACGATTCCTCCGCATCCAAAAACTTGGGATACTCATCCTCGTGTTGGATGCTGGAGCACATCCGCGCCATATGGCAATAACCAACCACCTTTTCAGCCAAATGGAGGGCACGATACCCCTCATGAATTGGTGCTAAACAGACCATGCACGCTTCCGCAACAAAATGCGCAGCCTGTTTTCCATAATCCAGCTCTGAAAAGCCGGAGCGAGGATGTGTTGCGACGTAAATGGAGTGCACCGCATGATACGCATTTTCCAGCTCTTCCGCCGTGATATCACTCTTTTCAGCAACCATCTGGGCATGTTTGATGCAGCTCCCATCCGTTAGATCCAGCACATTTGCAATAAACCTGGCACCAACTTGTCGCTGCTGAGACAACGAAAGGGAAAACAATGCCTTCTTGAATGCTTCATTGTTTGTAATTTTATCCACGATTGTCTCCGGCTATCCGCTTAGAAGAAAAAAGAGAGAGTAAATTTTTATTATATCATCACCCACTAGTGTCCCAACGTTACCAAACTAAATACGTATAACCAACTGTATTATCAATAAAAATCACCAAATCATGAAGGGCGTCGACTTGAACTACATGGAACCCTGTGAATACTCCACCGGCTA
>JAESPD010000123.1 GCA_016756855.1 gamma proteobacterium endosymbiont of Lamellibrachia anaximandri
ATTTTCTCAGGCTTTGGCCCAAACCTCGCAATCCCCGGGAAAATACTTTCGTCTCACTCCTCTTACGCATGGTGGCTTGAGTGCCAACTTTCAGGATGGTGAGAATTTCAGTGAAACTTCAGTCGATAACTTCCCCCCTCCAAAGTCCATGCGCCAGGCCGCCGAGAAGAAAGGCGAGGGATGAGATTGTTGTAATCTGTTCTGTAGTCTTGGTTTCGATGCCGCCGGCAAGGGCAGGGAATTTGCTGAAATCGAGCCCCTGAAAGCCATTGGGACGCCCGGTGACCCCGGCGTACGGCCTCCGCGGCAAATAGCAGTACCTTCTCTCGCAATGCGTTGCTGCCGAGTTCATCGAGTCCGTCAAAGAGGTAGAGCAGAGGGATGTTGTCACCATCCGGGTTGATGCTCTGTTGCAGTCGCAGCTTGTCCAGCGGGTGATCTTTGTGGGCGGCTTCATCAGCCTCCCGCTCAAGCCAGGCCGCCACCAGTTGATCGAGGGTCTCAACGGCCTCGATTTCGGGAAGCTCTCTCAGGATCAGTGGGATCAGCAGGATGCCTTGATTGCTCACCAGTCTCTCCCGCAGGCGACTGAGGCATTGGCCGCAGAGCTCTATGATCAGCGCCTTGATCGGGGTGGTTTTACCGCTGCCGGGACGGCCGGAGAGCGCCAGAAAGGGGTGTTCTACAATGCAATCCCAGGCATTCTGGCCAATGGCTCTCTCTTCATGCAGTGGCGTCTCCTGGTCCATCTTCTCATCGTCGGTATCCTCATCCGATAGATAGATTGGGACAAAGATATCACGCAGGCTGACCGGTGGAGGATCGTCTTCGAACTCAAAGATGTCGAGGGCATCGTAGCGGCGCAGCAGCCAGCGGGTATAGTCGCCCCGTGCGCTGATTCTGGCGTTGTTTTCCAATACGTCGTTCGATTTGCTCATGATGCTGATTCGGGGTCAGGCAGTGACAGGAAGTGGTTGTCGAGGACGTCGTCTTTACCGAAGACGGTTGCAAACAGGGTTTTGAAGGTCTCGTCAGAACGTTTTCGATCCAATCTGTCAATAAAGAGATTGACGGCCTGTTCGAGTTCCATGTTCCGGTGCCTGGATTCAAGGTTGGTCGTGGTTCCCCGTGATGTGTCTTGCAATACATGCGCGAAGGCGCGGGAGAACATCTCCTGGGCCAGCCGTTGATCAGGAAGTTTCAGATCCTTCATATCGAGAGGTTCAGTTTCAGATGCGCCGGTAATGGTGCGGTGCAGCAGTTTCAGCGTTTGTGGTTGACGCTCCAACAGTCGCCATACCGGTCGATGGTTGAATCGGAGATACTGGAAGAGAATCAACTTGCGTAACAAGTCAGTATCGTCGCCCTTCCAGCCATGTCCAGGCCCCAGTTCCCATGCTGCGCAGAGGCTGTTGGTGAAATTTTTCAGTTTGCGGGGATTGGGTTCAAGCAGGTTCGCAATGTCTTCTGTGCATAGATTGGCCGTTGTGTGGCTGATCTTGTGCTTCTCGAGTTGTTTGGCGATTTCGGTTTTGACGGAGCTTTGATTGGGTTGTGGAATTGCCAGCGTGGCCTGGAAGAGCTTGTCGAGGTAGTCCCGGTTATCGTCTTCGGAGCGGTCTTGCCAGTGCCGGGAGAGTGTACCGAGCAGGGCGGTATCATCCAGTCCGAGTACAAAGACACAGCGGCGGCTGCCGAGATATAGTTTGATGCTCTCCAGCAGTGTGACGGCGACAGACTCTTCACAGCGGTCGAGATCATCGATGAAGATGATGAGTCGGGCGCCGTCGTCCAGGTCATCAGGGCTATCTTTACCGGCGATAGTGGTGAGTATGTTTTCCACCGCATCCTGAAACAGTAGATGGAAATGTTGACCATCACTCAATTCTGTAAGGTTTGGTGCTGCCTCGTTCCAGGTTTTTCGCACGGAATCAGAGGCGCCGCGAGCGACATTGACATTGCGCCCTATAGAGAGGGTTGCGGCAGCATCGAGAACCAGTTCGATGAGTTTGAGTCCCGCCAATCCCCCGCGCTGGTTGATGTTTTTTGCTTCCTCTTTGAGTTTAATCCAGGTGCTGAACTGGGCTCTGATTTCCAACAGCAGGGGAATCAGGAGGTTTTGTTCGTTCTGATGTTGCCAGGGTGAGAACCATATCGACAGGCACTGGCCTGCCGTTGATTTCAGACCTTCGTCCCATTCAAGCTTGCGTTTTCTTTTTGTGTTATCGAAAGCGAGGGCTTTCCAGTGTGCCGTTTCTCTTTCAGAGATGGCTTTTTCGAATGCCAGTCCCTGTTGCAGGGAGTTTCATTTAAGAGTGGCGAAAGCCGTGCGCATGACGCTGGTTTTGCCACTGCCCCATTTGCCGGTTATACCAAGGGTGAAAGGTGGGTCTGTATCCAGCGCCATGCGAGCGAGGATGTCTCCCGTGACGCCCAGGCCGAAGCTGTCGTCAAGATTCTACTGGTCGTTTTTGTATCGTCCCTTGGCTGCCATGAAGTCTCTCCATGATTAGATAGGGATAAGATACTTGAGTGCCGGGGATTTCGGTAGGGGTTTTCTTTAAGCGGTGTTGCCGGTTCCGCTACGCTTGAACCTGCCTACATGGGATCTCGGTGGGAGCTTAAACGGGTTTGCCGGTTCCATCGCGCTTGAACTGGCCTACATGTGCGGGGATAGCTTCGTAGGCCTGATCAAGCGCAGCGGATCGGGCAAGGACGTTCGATTATGCTAAGGGGTTTCAAACGCCCCCATATCCGGTGCTGCGCCGTTGTATTTCAGGGCCACGCCCTGTCCTGCGTTCCAGGTCAGTGTACGGTCGAGGGTGATGGTGTGGCTGGCATAGTTGATCCCGACAATAATGGCAGTCTCACTACTGCCCTGTAACTGGATCTCATCCCCGGCCTCACCGTCGATGCCGAAACCGTCGTAGAAGTAACCGGCATCATCGACCACCAGGGTGGTGCCGCTACCGCTGCCAACAGTGGTGGTGAGGAAACGTCCGGCATCGATCATCGGGCTCGTGGATTCGAGGGTGAAATCACGGTTGACCTCGTCCACGAACTGCGGGTCCTGCTCCAGATTGTTTACGTAGAAAGCAGGTTGAGTATTCTGCGCATCGACTAGTGAGATGCCGCTGCTGCCCCAGTGTCCGATCACATTTTCCCCAACGTTGCCGGAGAAGAAGTTGTTGCTGTCGAACTGATAACCCGACATGTCGTTGCGGTAGACGTGCTGGTAGGGAGCGTCGGGTCTTTCGCAGTCTGTGTTTTTGTTGAGGATATTGTTGGCGAAGAGGTTGTCCTCAAAGCCCCCCACTGAAGAGTCCATTGTGGTGATGCCGCCACAGAGATTTTTGTGGAAGACGTTGTTGTAGACCCGGTTGTGGGTGTTGAAACGGGCCTCCGGGCTGTAATTCTGCATGCCGAGACCGGAGTTGTTCGCATAGAAAACATTCTGGCGAATGATGCCGTTTTGGCCTGCATATTGGATGCCGTTGCCGCCGGAGGTGCTGTAATAAGCGTTGGTTTTGGCAAAGGTATTGCCTTCCACCAGATTGTACTTGGTGGCGTCGTGAATGATGAACTCGTGATCGAAGCCCACATTGTCGCAGTCGTAGATCTCGCCGATCTTCTGGATTTCGTTATAGAAATAGTTATTGCGGATCACATTGAAGTTGCCGCACTTGATCACCCAGAGCGTATGGCTTGCACGCACAAAGGTGTTGCCTTCAACCAGATTGTAATCCGACTTGATCAGGGCAAGGTTGTCTTGGGTGGAGTCCTCGATGGTGTTGTTGAGAATCTTGTTATGGGTCGACTCCTGAAAGAACAGGCCGGTCTTGGCGCTGGTGCTGCCGTGGCTCGCCCGCAGGAAGCTGTTGTACTGCAGGATGTTGTAATGGGCGTTGAGGGCATACATCCAGCGATAGACATCGTGAACCCGCAAGCCCTGCAGAATAAGGTAGTCGCGATTGGAGATGTCGATGGCCG
>JAESPD010000124.1 GCA_016756855.1 gamma proteobacterium endosymbiont of Lamellibrachia anaximandri
AGTTTAGTTTAGTTTAGTTTAGTTGGTCGACGGTCTTTGGTCAATTCGTCATTGGTCGCAAGAGTTGGTCGTTGGTATTTTGTTTTTGGTCGCAAGAGTTGGTCGTTTGTCGTTGGTCTTTGCATTTGTTCTTTGGTCCTTGGTCGTAGGACGTTGGTCCCTGTTTGTAGCAGTTGGTCGTTGGTCGTAGTTCGTTGGTCCCTGGTCGTAAGAGTTGGTCGTTGGTCGTTCACCTTTGGTCGTTGTTATTTATTTTAGTTTACTTTAGTTTAGTTGTTCTTTGGTCGTTGGTCGCTGATCGTTGGTCGTTGGTCGCTAGTGGTCGGTCCTTTATTGTAGAGCATTGTTGTTTAATTTAATTTAGCTTTTCGTTGGTCGTCGGTCACCGGTCTTCTGTCATTTGTCAATATTTACTTCAGTTTAGTTGTTCGTTGGTTGTTGTTGTTTAGTTTAGTTTACTTTAGTTTAGTTGGACGTTGGTCGTTGGTCGTCGGTCGTAGGTCATAGGTCTTTCGTCGCTTTACGTTGCCCGCTTCTTGTTGGTCGTAGGTCGTTGGTCCCTGGTTGTAAGAGTTGGTCGTTTGTCGTAGGTCGTTTGTCGTTGGTCGTAGGTCATTGGTCCCTGGTCGTAAGAGTTGGTCGTTTGTCGTAAGTCGTTGGTCCCTGGTCATAAGAGTTGGTCGATGGTCGTTGGTCGTTGGTCTTTGGTCGTTGGCCATTGGTCGTCGGTAGTTTGTCATTGCTCTCTAGATTTTATTTGCTGGTCGTTGTTCGTTGGTCGCTGTACATTGGTCGCTTGTCGTTGGTCGTAGGTCGTTGGTCTATAGTTGAAAGAGTTGGTCTTTGGTCTTTGGTCTTAGGTCGTTGGTCGTAGTTCGTTGTACCCTGGTTGTAAGAGTTGGTCGTTGGTCGTAGGTCGTGGGTCGCTGGTCGCTAGAATTTAGTCGATGGTCGCAAGAGTTGGACATTGATCTTTGGTCATTGTTGTTTAATTTAGTTTAATTTATTTGGTCGTTGGTCTTTGGTCGTCGGTCGTTGGTCGCTAGACTTTTGTTGCTGGTCGCAAGAGTTGGTCGTTGTTCATTGGTCGTTGGTCGTTGGTCGTTGTTTAATTTAGTTTAATTTAGTTTAGTTTAGTTTAGTTTAGATTAGTTTAGTTTAGTTTAGTTTAGTTTAGTTTAGTTTAGTTTAGTTTAGTTTAGTTTAGTTTAGTTTAGTTTAGTTTGTCATTAGTCGTTTGTCGTATGTCGTTGGTCCCTGGTCGCTAGAATTTAGACGCTGGACGCAAGAGTTGATCATTGATCTTTGGTCGTTGTTGTTTAGTTTAGTTTACTTTAATTTAGTAGGTCGACGGTCGTTGGTCGTTGGTCTTTGGTCGTCTGTCATTTATCAATGTTTACTTCAGTTTAGTTGTTCGTTCGTCGTTGTTGTCCAGTTTAGTTTACTTTAGTTTAGTTGGACGTTGGTCGTCGGTCGTTGGTCGTTGGTCGTTGTTCGTAGGTCGCTGGTCCCTGGTTGTAAGAGTCGGTCTTTGGTCGTAGGTCGTTGGTCATTGGTCTTTGATCGTTGGTTATTGGTCGTTGGTCGTCGGTAGTTGGTCATTGCTCGATATATTTTATTCGATGGTCGTTGGTCGTAGGTTGTTGGTCGTTGGTCGTAGGTCGTAGGTCGTTGTTCCGTGGTCGTAAGAGTTGGTCGTTGGTCTTTGGTCGATGATCGTTGGTTGTCAGTAGTTGGTCATTATTCGCTAGATTTTATTCACTTGTCGTTGGTCGTTGGTGGTTGTACTTTGGTCGCTTGTCGTTGGTTGTTAGTCGTTAGTCGTTGTTTTTTAGTTTAGTTATTTTAGTTGGTCGTTGGATTTTGGTCACAGGTCGTTGGTTGATTGTCCTTGGTTGCTAGACCTTTGTTACTGGTTCTCTAGAGTTGATCGTTAGTCGTTTGTCGTAGGTCCCTGGTCTTTGGTATTTGGTCGTTGGTGTTGGGTCGTTGGTCATTGGTCGTTGGTCGTTCGTCGTTGTTGTTTAGTTTAGTCTAGTTTAATTTAGTTTAGCTTACTTTAGTTTAGTTGGTTGTCAGTCATTGGTTCGCAAGAGTTGGTCTTTCGTCGATGGTCGCTAGACTTTAGTCACTGTTCGCAAGAGTTGTTCGTTGGTCTTTGGTCACTGGTCGTTGGTCTCTGGTCGCTGGTAATTGATCGCTGGTCGTTGGTCGGTAGAATTTAGTCGCTGGTTTCAAGAGTTGGTCGTTGATCTTTGGTCATTGTTGTTTAGTTTAATTTAGTTTGGTTTAGTTTAGTTTAATTTAGTTTAGTATAGTTTAGTTTTGTTGGTCGTTAGTCGTTTGTCATACGTCGTTGATCCCTGGTCGCTAATATTTAGTCGCTGGACGCAACAGTTGATCGTTGATCTTTGGCCGTTGTTGTTTTGTTTAGTTTAGTTTAGTTTACTTTAGTTTAGTTGGTCGATGGTCGTTGGTGGTTGGGCGACGGTCGTTGGTTATTGATCGCTAGATTTTATTCGCTGGTCGCAAGAGTTGGTCGTTGGTCTTTGGTCACTGGTCGTTGGTCCCTGGTGATTGGTCGTTGGTCGCTGGTCGTTGGTCGTGTGTCATTTGTCAATGTTTACTTCAGTTTAGTTGTTCTTTGGTCGTTGTTGTTGAGTTTAGTTTATTTTAGTTTAATTGGACGTTGGTCGTTGGTCGTCGGTCGTCGGTCGGTGGTCGTTGTTCGTAAGTCGTTGGTCCCTGGTTGAAAGAGTTGGTCTTTGATCGTAGGTCGTTGGTCATTGGTCTTTGGTCGTTGGTCATTGGTCGTTGGTTGTCGGTAGTTTGTCATTGCTCGCTAGATTTTATTCGCTGGTCGTTGGTCGTTGGTGGCTGTACTTTGGTCGCTGGTCGTTAGTCGTTGTTGTTTAGTTTAGTTTAGTTATTTACTGGTCGCTATATTTGTTCGTTGGTAATTGGTATTTGGTCGTTGGTCTGTGGTCGTTTGTCGTTGGTCGTTGTTGTTTAGTTTAGTCTAGTTTAGTTTAATTTAGTTTAGTTTAGTTTACTTTAGTTTAGTTGGTCGTCAGACGTAGATCATTGGTCAGTAGACTTTAAGCACTGTTCGCAAGAGTTGGCCTTTCGTCGATGGTCGCTAGACTTTAGTCGCTGTTTGCAAGAGTTGTTCGTTGGTCTTTGGTCACTGGTCGTTGGTCGGTAGAATTTAGCTGCTGGTCGCAAGAGTTGGTCGTTGATCTTTGTTCATTGTTGTTTAGTTTAGTTTATTTTAGTTTATTTTATTTTAGTTTAGTTTAGTTTAGTTTAGTTTAGTTTAGTTTAGTTTAGTTTAGTTTAGTTTAGTTTAGTTGGTCGATAGTCATTAGTCGTTTGTCGCTAGACTTTAGTCGCTGGTCACAAGAGTTTGTCGAAGATCTTTGGTCACTGGACGTTGGTCATTGGTCGTAGGTCCCTCGTCGTTGGTCGTTGGTCTTTTGTTTCTGGTCGCAAGAGAACGTCGTTGGTTGTTGATCTTTGGTCGTTGTTCGTTAGTCGTTGGTCGTTGGCCGATGGTCGCTGGTCGCTAGAATTTAGTCGTTGGCTGGAAGAGTTTGTCGTTGGTCGCTGGTCGTTGGTGGTTGGTCGATAGTCGTTGGTTGTCGGTTGTTGGTCATTGGTCGCTAGATTTTATGCGATGGTCGCAAGAGTTGGTCGATGGTCTTTGGTCACTGGTCGTTGTTTCCTGGTCGTTGGTTGCTGGTCATTGGTTGCTGGTCATTATTGTTTAGTTAAGTTTAGTTTAGTTTAGTTTAGTTGGTCGACGGTCTTTGGTCAATTCGTCATTGGTCGCAAGAGTTGGTCGTTGGTATTTTGTTTTTGGTCGCAAGAGTTGGTCGTTTGTCGTTGGTCTTTGCATTT
>JAESPD010000125.1 GCA_016756855.1 gamma proteobacterium endosymbiont of Lamellibrachia anaximandri
TAATCTCAGAACTTCATCAACACCACGATCGGCAGAGAGCTCGGTCACTACACTCCCGCTGAGCGTCACCGGAAACACCATCAAATAGCGTGAACATGACCACATTGATTATCGTGATTACGCTCACTACAAAGGCAATAACCGGGTAGAGACCATTCGGGAGATCGAAGGCAATAAGGGTTACGCCAGCGGCTTCGAAGGCCTGATCAACTTCATCAATAATCTGTTGCCAGAAAACGAAGTAATCGGCCAGGCCCTGCGAAAATCTGTGCCCATGTTCCCGGAACTGGCCATCCGCGAACTGGTCGCCAACGCCATCATCCACCAGGATTTTACCCTGACCGGTACCGGCCCCATGATCGAGATCTTCACCGATCGTATGGAGATCACCAACCCCGGTGTCTCTCTGGTGGAACCCGAACGTTTCCTCGACAGCCCACCCCGCAGCCGTAATGAGGCACTGGCCTCCTTTTTACGCCGCATCGGCATCTGCGAAGAGCGGTGGGGTAGCGGTGTCGACAAAGTAGTCTTTCAAACCGAACTATATCAACTGCCCGCCCCGGCCTTTGAAGTCACCCCGGAACACACCCGTGCTGTGCTCTTTGGCCATAAAGCCTTCAAAGAGATGGACAAGGAAGCGCGGATCAGAGCCAGCTACCTGCACTGCTGCCTGAAATACGTCAACCGTGAGCCGATGAACAATACCTCCCTGCGGGAGCGGTTTGGTGTCGAAACAAAAAATAGCGCCATGATCAGCAGGATCATCAAACAGACATTAGAGCAGGGAGAGATTCGCCCTTATGACCCGGATGCAGGCACCAAGGCCATGCGATATGTCCCATTTTGGGCTTGATGATTTGCTTGACTGTTGCTTGATGATTTCTGTGTTTAAGAGTGGCTTGATATCGTAAGTGATTGAAAATAAATGATTAATCATGTTGTATTTGTTTGGCTGTTGCTTGATATACGGACTCAAGATCGTGAATAGGGTGGTAATCGCGATGTGGTTGGGGAGACTTGATTCAGACCACGGGCATGCTTTTAGGGTGGATTGTTGGAGATAGTGGAGGGATAGAAAATGGAACAGCCATGGACAATTGCGTCATTATCCGACTGGGCAATCAAGGCCGGACTGCAGCCCAGATTACTGGGTGCCGGGAACGGTGTTATTGTCTCCCCGACAGACGAGAGAAAAGCGCTTTTTTCGATCTGTCTCGATGGGGTCGCGCCGGAGAATTGTGTCGAGATTGCCATAAATAGGGACAATATTCGGGCGCTCAGTCTACAGGAGCTGCTGCAGGAGCAGTATGAGATAGATGAACCCGAGGCCGCACATAAATGGCCGCGCATCGGGTTGCCGGATTATCTTCCGTCCGTACTGCAATCCATTGCAGAATGGGCCGAAGAACGGGTGCTGACTTCGCGTTCACCAGCGCCTCAGCCATTAGCGTTGAATAATACCGACGCCAAAACCATCCAGGAAGGCTCAACTTCCGGTAAGTCACAATCAAGATCGGCACCAGCACCCGTTAAGAGTGGCGGTATAAATAAATGGCTGTCCGGATTCCTGTCGGCCAGAGGCATGGCTCGACCGGATGGCAGACCGCTTTATGCCTACAAGACAACCGATGAAGAGCTTCTTCGTGTAACGAAACAACTTCAGCTTTTGGCTATGTTTCGGGGACACAGGATATTCAGTAAGGATCGAAAATTCGATGGGCTGTTCGTGCTTTTCGCAGCAGAGTGGTGGCGTCGTGAATATCATGGTGGACCTTGGGCCTGGTTACCAATCTATGAGGCAGTCGGATTAAACGCCGAAGCGATAACGGCACTTCAGACAAGCCCGCAACAGCACCTATATCCGGCACTTGAGCGTGGGTTTCAGTATTGGAAACGTGAAATCTTCTCAATGGGCCAGGGGCGCACCTTTATAGGATCGATTGCGGCGGAAGGCGGTCTGCCCCTAAATCTGCTGAGTGATCCTCACGCCGGTCTTAAACGTTTTTTCAAACACCTGCTGGATCGCTATCTACCTGTCCGTGCCAGTGGCATACCTGCCAGCCAGATTGCCTCGGAGCTTCAGAATGATCTTCCAACCTCATTCTGCCGTGAGACGGTATTTCGCGTAGCGGGGGAGATAGTCGAGGCCACGTTAGAACTGCGCACTCAATATGGACTATCCGATCAGGATAATCCTGTTGCACATCTGGACAGGGTTTATCCGGAGTGGCGCGACCGTTTTCCTCTGTCGCTGGATAATGAGCCGGCTAAGACACTGTTGCGTGCATTGGTGGTTGATGCGGCTAAGCGTGGTGATACGGGACTGCCGGTTGCCCTGAGTCGCAACATCATTAAGGAAGCTGACGGCACATACCAGCTACAGGCCGGTATTGATATGGCCAGAAAGTTGTCCATCACATCCTTGAGTCAGCTTTTCGGTGAAATTGAGTGGCCAAGTCAACTGGAGATCTGGCTCATCCGTCCATTCAAAGCACGCTTGGCGGTGCTTTCCGGCATCGACGCTGAACACTTCAAGGTAAGAAATTTCGGGGTCTCCTGGAAGGGATGTGATGCGGCAGACGAAGCAGCGGTAGGGCTGTTTTCATACGGCAGCCAATTAGGTGAGGTACGGGAAGTGCCTGAGAGCCTGATGGAAGATCAACTCCCCTGGGTATTTGTGGAGAAGGACAGTCGGCTTGCATACCTGAGTCAGGGTGGTGTTTCACTTGCGACTGAGAGTGCCACTCTGGTTATTGCGAATGAGATGTCGGTTTTATCCGATGACGAAACGCTTGAATGTTTGGGAGAGATAAAGGGTGTCGATAGAGCTATTTATCAGGGTAGTGGATTAATCCGGGTACGGAGTGAGGACGGTGTCTTTTCCATTCGCACACATCAGTCCAAACTGGAGATCCCTCACTATGCATTGATGGGACATCGGCTCTACAAGGACGCCAATGTACGGCAGGTCTATCTTGGTGCCCCAAAACTATTTCGGCGAGATGCGGGTGGCGGACGCAATACATTGCAGCAATCCGTTGTCCAGTGGAGGCCAGCTGGAAGTGGTGACATATGGCAGATCTGGTCAACAAGAATGCAAGGTATTGTTGATATCAGGGCTGTCGACGGAAAGGAGATACTGTTTCGTACCCGTGTTGCGGTGCTACCTGAAAAGACAGAGTTTTCGATCACACCAGGTGGTAAGCGGCGCGAAGGGGATATAATCGTCTCAGGCTTGCCTGATGTTCGATTTGCGGCTGGGGTAGAGGGTCTCGGTGTCGATGTATCGACCGATGAGAGCGGAACGGCACGGCTCCACCTGACGCAAATCGATGAACGTCGATCTACTTTCCCTTTGCATATCCAGTGGCCTAGTTTGCAACAGTCGTTGCAGCTGATTATGCCTGTACCAGTCGCCGGCGCCAGATTCAGAGATGGCTCGGGTCACTGGCTGGATGACAGATCCTTCATCTCTGTGTCTGATCTGGCAGGTATTCATGCAATGGGCTTCAATCACTGTGACGGTGCGCCTGAGCGTTTGTATCTCGATATCAATATCAGAGGCAGCGACCTGAGAAGCAGCGATGTAAGGAGTCTTACTGATCGCATCCCCTTGCCGCGAATGGGGCAGATATCCGAACTTCCGCTGATCCAGTTGCGGGAACGGTTTCTACAACTGTTTTCACTCAGTGAAGACCTGGATTGCCGCATTGAACTCACTATCGAAGGCAATCGGACTTACGGGCGGCTCCAACTGGCGCGTTATATGTATCAGCTTAACCCAGTAGTTGCATAAATATCGTATCAATTAGTCATTTCACAGCATAAAAAGCAGGGTGAAATGAGAAAAGTGCACACTTTCTTGAATTCACCGCTAGTGAGATCAAGAAACTA
>JAESPD010000126.1 GCA_016756855.1 gamma proteobacterium endosymbiont of Lamellibrachia anaximandri
CCCATTGGATCAGTTGCTTATGAAATCCGATTGCAAAAGTGAAGAATGCGCCATGGATAACCAATTGAATTTATTCGATTTAACGTTGGGACACTAGTGATAAAATATATGGAACGTTTGGGTATCGAGGCTATTTTTGGCATGCCCGGCGCCCACATATTACCCGTATATGACGCATTGTATGATTCAGACATACAGAGCATATTGGCCAAACATGAACAGGGGGCGGCTTTCATGGCTGGCGGATACGCCAGAGCCTCCAATACAATATCTGCTTGTATAGCAACTGCCGGACCTGGTGCCACGAATCTGATAACGGGCGTTGCCAATGCTTATGCGGACAGGTTACCAATCCTTGTCATTACGGGTGAAACATCAACCCACATTTTTGGTAAAGGCGGTCTCCAGGAAAGCTCTGGAGAAGGCGGTAGCATCGATCAGGTACTCCTGTTCAAAAGCATCACAAAATATAGCAAAACCGTAGAAAGAACCGACTATCTTGCCCAGGTTTTAAACCAGGCTTCCACAATACTGCTCTCCCCCACCCCAGGACCGGTGCTCCTCAGCTTTCCATTCAATGTTCAGAAAGAGATGGTTGACGACTCAATTCTGGATAACATAAAGACAAAGCGGCGTGTTCATAGAGTCCAAGAAAACCTTCCAGCAGTAGAATCGCTATCCAGGCATATAATCGATGCCAACAGCCCTGTAATAATAGCCGGGTATGGCTGCATAAAATCAGGCGCACAGGAGATTGTCTCCCGGTTGAGCGAGTTGATGAATATACCTGTTGCAACCAGCCTCAAGGGAAAGGGCATTATAGAGGAGCATGCCACTCTATCCCTTGGAAGCCTGGGGGTCACCTCAAATGGCAACGCCTACAGATACATTGTAGAAAAAGCAGATCTGTTAATTTTTCTTGGCGCAGGCTTTAATGAAAGAACAAGTTACCTATGGGATGAAAAACTGCTGAGAGACAAAAAAGTCGTGCAGATCGACAACGATAATGACCAGCTGGAGAAGGTCTTTGAAGCAGAGGTTGCAATTCATGGAGACATCAAAGAAATCTTGTCTGGTGTACTGAAAAATATCGACAAGCGCGAGTGCTGCAAAAAAAGCATCAAGGAGATCGAAGCAAATATAGAAAAACTGGAAAAGTATTCACAGACAGGAGAATCCTCTGTTTCTCAGGCGGAATTTTCCCTGGCCGAAGGTTTTTTTAAAAGACTTGAAAAGAATTTTCCAGAAGAGATTTTTGTCTTTGACGACAATATCATTTTTGCTCAAAACTTCTTTAACGTATCCAAAGGCAATCACTACTTTCCAAACTCCGGAATCTCCTCATTGGGGCACGCGATTCCAGCTGCAATTGGCGCAAGATTCTCTAGGCGCATACCGACATTCGCCATTCTTGGTGATGGTGGCTTTCAGATGTGTTGCATGGAGATAATGACAGCTGTCAACTACAGCATACCACTGAATATTGTTATTTTTAATAATTCCACCATGGGCCTCATCCGCAAGAATCAATTCCAACAGTACAACAAACGATTCATCAATTGTGACTTCATCAATCCAGACTATCAACACCTCGCCAGATCTTTTGGAATAAATCACAAAACAATCAAAACTGAGTCAGATATTACCGATTTATTTGAAAACAGTGACCTTGCAGATTCAATAAATCTTATAGAGATAATCATTGATAAAAATGCCTTTCCAACCTACATGTCAAAAAGATAACCCACAACTCCATGTATTATGGTTTCGACTTCTTACAAAATACTCACCCGCTTTCTTGAGACACACAACAATAACCCAGCAATAAACCTTCTTAACAAATCACTCAAGAAGAAATTATCCCTGTCTCCTGCTCAGAGACGGAACGATGAGATTATTTCTATCTATCAAGCGTCCATTCAGAATATTGAAAACGATTTCCTGACATCAAATTACGATGACTCGCTTCTTGATTGGTACCACCTGCTTTTCCAGGAGATGGAAGGCCATATAGCTATAATGGAGCGCGGCTCCAGACATAAATTTGTCGTCATTATTCCTGTAGCCGACAGGCCCCAGCATCTGAAGAACTGCCTGAACAGCCTGCTTGTTCTCTGTCAATCATTTCATTATGGCGGATTCCGGAATCACAAATTCGAAAAAGTCTCCGTGATCATTGCTGATGACTCAAAACACTCAAATAATATTTGGGATAACAGGGAGATTGCTCATTATTTCAATAATCACGGGCTTGAAACCCTCTATTTTGGTCAAGACGAGCAACTGGAGCAGATCGATCAGCTGACGAATGAAAAGAGAAGACCCCTGGCAGGTGTTTTGGGAAGTTGTGACAGATTAGCTTTCTACCACAAAGGCCCATCCACAATGCGCAATATTGTCTATCTAAAACTGAATGAGATGAGCAGCCATGAGGAAAAACTCTTATTCTATTTTGTTGACAGCGACCAGGAGTTTAGAGCCAGAATCCATTCAGATGATGGCGATAAGGATGTCTACGCAATCAACTACTTTTACGAATTGAACAGGATATTTTCTTCTCATGATATCAGCGTTCTGACGGGAAAGGTGGTTGGCGACCCCCCCGTTTCTCCTGCCGTTATGACCGGAACATTTCTTGATGACATCATTGCCTTTCTACTTCTAATAAGAGAATCAGGTGCCGAACACTCCTGCCAGTTCCATCAGACGACCCGCCGCAATGCCAACGAGGCCGCTTATCACGACATGGCCAATCTGTTTGGCTTTACACCCCCATCCGGCACCTATAGATACAACTGCACGCTGGATGGCAAGCATGATAACTGCCACTGCTTTACAGATTTCTCCGGCAAGTTGAACCAGTTTTTTTATGGAGAACACCCCACCAGAAAAAGTTACTTCAGCCATGAAGTCGATATTCACCGCATCACTCCCGCAAGAACCGTCTATACCGGAAACTACATTTTTAACAATAGTGGATTGAACCATTTCATCCCGTTCGCAAACCTTAAACTAAGAATGGCTGGGCCTGTCCTTGGAAGGCTGATCAGATCTGAGTTAAAAGATCAATTTGTCTCGGCAAACCTGCCGATGCTCCACAATCGAACGGTAGAAAACACCGGTCAATCAGAATTCAGACCCGGCATAGAGAAAAAAGCCGACAGCATCGATCTGTCAGGAGAGTTCGAACGACAATTCTTTGGTGATATATTGCTGTTCGCGATCGAAAAACTGGCAGAAACAGGCTATCCGATGCAGATGCCAGCCAAGGCATCCATCGTTAAGACATTGCGCTCCACTGAAGAAAATATCCTTCAGCAATATACTGAGAAGCGCGCAGAGATATTGGGCAAGCTGGAACAGTTAAAGACAATATTTTCCAACAAAGACAGCTGGTGGAATCAATCGAAGGCACTGGAACCTGCAACCGAAAACTTCAATCTGTTTATAAATAATATAGGTAACTACTCACCCCCCCACCATCCAGATTAACAAACTTGCACCAATAGAAGCTTGACAACATAGCTTTCTGATTCTATGCTGTTGATCCAATGCGATGCAAAGGATCAAAGCTCATGAGCAGCT
>JAESPD010000127.1 GCA_016756855.1 gamma proteobacterium endosymbiont of Lamellibrachia anaximandri
TTGAACCGAGGGCGCTCAAACGACGACCGAAATCCTTTCCTCTACTCATCAAACCCAGACATGCAGCGAGGGAGGAAGTCAGGAAAAATGGACATCCCAAGAAACTTAAGTAAGTGCCATTCGACTCCGACCCCTATTGTTGCGCAGCAGAAGCTTTCCGTTTGCCGTCTTGTCGGGCGCCGCCGCAAGCTGGTTTGTTCAACTGATCTTATGGAAACCAACCATTCAACTCAAGTTGCTGTTACCAGGCCGAAGTGATGGGCATCGGCTTGCCCGCGGGCAAGAATTGGCGAGAAATGGATGTAAAGCAGAGAAATAATCAAGCGGCGGCGGGAGAGATTAACGATAATTCCCAGAAATCAGGGTGAAAAGCGAGGTGAACGGCTGTTCAATAACCGTCAACTTTAGGGAAAATAGCTTTTATACTTCCTATACTTTTTGCAACATGATTTCCTATGCTCGATGAGGTGCTGTGATGGTGTTTTGTGTTTTTAATTGTAACAACCCATCGCGGTTTTTATTGTATCAATACTGTTTCTGTGTTGTCCGTTGCCGGCATATGCTGTTGAGTATGTGGCTACGTATTGCAATGACAACCTGTTCAACTCAGATGGTGGTGGCCTTTCCTATTGTTTTGAGACAGCTGCCCATTTCGACTATTTCAGTGTTGGGGCCGGGCTCTATGCTGTCACAGATGAAAAGAAAAAAGGAAGGCGTGACCCCAGTGATCGGCTTGACCCTCTCTCCAGGTTGAGTTTCCTGGCAAATGTCGTCAATGAAACCGAGAATTCAACCTATGTTATTACACCAAGAATAGGTTTTGAAGGTGGATTTGTTGACGATTTATCTATTCGACTACAAAGTGCGATGCATTCAGCATTAGGTATTGGACAACGAGACGTTGTAAGCACCCATGGGACCAGATTCCTCCTAGGGCTGTCAGGTTTTAGCAGAACGCAAATTTATGAGAAAACCATACAGCAAGATCGGGATTTTACAATTGAGCCATATTTCCATGGCTCGATTGGCAATGATACGGCTGAATTTGGCGGCGGCATGTTCCTCTCCCTCCAACCGGAAGGCGAACAACACAGGGTAGCGCTTTCCCTGCCGAAAAATGGCAGTTATTTGAGTGAACGGGGAGGAGAGGGGGTGGCGCTTTATATTGGAGGAAGGACAGTCGCCCATGAATCCCTTTATGGCGATCTTGAAAATCACTTGCTTGCAGAGATAGGAGGAGTTGCCCAGATTTCCGTTTATAACACACTTAACGTAGGGGCAGGAGCATCCTGTACGACCCAGCCGTATCAAAGTGCTTTACGAAGTGATTGTATTGTCGAGGTTGGCCTGGCTTTAGATTTTGATGCCAAAACAACTGCTTTCGATTATAAGCAGGACTTGCGGAATGACCTTTCATATTATCAATTGGGCGGGGGGTATGGCTTTTCCACATTTAAAGATCATTTCTATTCGGTTCCCCTGGAAGTTGCAGGTCTCTTGGGCGGAATAACTGCGTTAGGACTACATGCCTGGGATTGGGATGAAAATACCTCTTTTCATTTCCAGTCTGAGGGTTTTTTGGGAGAGGATACCGGAAGCTTTGGCATGGATAAGTTTGGACATGCCTATTCTTCCTATCTTATTGCGGAGTTCTTAACCCATCATATTCGAAAGCGGGCACGTGATCCTTCTGGTGCTGCATTTAGCTCTGCCATCCTGGCCACCGTATTGATGACTTATGTGGAGCTTTTTGATGGTTATGCCCTGGATCATGGCTTTTCATATGAAGACATGATTTTTAATGTCATCGGGATAGGACTTTCATCCGCTCGTAATCTGATACCTGGTCTTCATGATAAGGTTGATTTTCGTCTGGAGTATATTCCATCAGGCAATACAGATAGCTTCGGACCTATTACCGACTACTCAGGGCAGAAATATCTTTTCGCGCTCAAAGCATCAGGGTTTGATATGTTTGAAGACTCGTTTTTGAAATACTTTGAGTTGCAAGCCGGCTATTTTGCTCGAGGCTTTACAGAGAAGGAGGAGCAAAACAATGAGCCATCTTTCAGAAGGGTGTTTTGGGGACTCGGATTGAACCTCCAGGAACTCCTCTTCGGAGCAGGGCGCATTAAGCACACTGCTATTGGCCAGGATGCCAGAAGAATTCTTGAGTACGTTCAAGTTCCTTACACAAACTTGGTAACGGATTGATAACGAAAATACGTAAAGTTATGCTCTTAAAAATGGTTCATTCAATTCTTGCCTGACATTTATTTTCCACGTTTGACGCAGTGCTCACCTCAGTTCCCATATTTATGCGAGTTTAGGGTCAGAGTAAAAACTTCAAAAGGATGGTTTTTACTCTGACCCCAAACTATTGTGACCCCAAACTATTGAACCTCCATATTTACTTTCTGCGTATTCTGGCGAAGATGAACACCGATTCCGGATTTTTTCATTTCCCGGCCTTTCTTCCAGGGAAGAGATTCTTCTTTCAGGGCAACGTCACTTGACCCCTCCGTGGTTTTTCAGAATATCGCCAACCTCAGAATTCCCCTTCTCAAGCGCGTATCGCAAAGGGGTCCAGCCGCGATTGTCTCTGGCATTGACATCCGCTCCCTTGGATATGAGAAGCTCGCCAATCTCCTTGCACCCCACCATATGCAGCGGCGTTTTATCCTGATAACCTCTGACGTCGATATCCGCTCCTTTGGAAATAAGAAACTCGGCAATACGCAGTTGGCTCTCATCATGGCAACCTAAGGCGGCATTGTGCAGTAACGTATAGCCTCCAACCACCATCTTGAAATCTGCACCCCGCTCAACAAGCAACTTGAATATCTCCTTGCCATCTTTATTGCGCTTGTTGAGGGCTGCATACAAAGGCGTATAGAAAGGTTCTGGCGCCGCATTGACATTGGCACCCTGGTCAATGAGAAATCGACATATCTCTTTGTGGCCTGCATGTGCGGCGTGGTAGAGTGGCGTGAGGTCGCGATCATCTCTTGCGTTGATGTTTTCGCCTTTGGCAATAAACGTCTTAACCTCATCCAGAGCCCCGCTCTTTGCGGCCTCATGGATATCTGTTGCGCTGCTTGCAGCGTCTGCCGGGGATGCCTTCGGTTTGGCCGCAACTTTAGGTTCCTTCTGTTCGCGTTCCACGATGGTCAATCGGTAGACGCGTTCTAGAGCATGGAGTTGAATCCAGACCTCCCTGCCCTCTTTTTCTACTTTGCCGTACAAGTCTTTTTGTAACTACTCACCCCCATCCGCATAAAGCTGACCAGAAAGCGCCAACTGAATAGCGACCAGCGGATTGTATCCCTGATTCGCCATGGTCTGTAAGTAGCTGGAGATACGGCAATAG
>JAESPD010000128.1 GCA_016756855.1 gamma proteobacterium endosymbiont of Lamellibrachia anaximandri
CATCGATGGCACATTGGGTGTGACCACCGACGGCACGGGTACCACCAGCGTCACCAACCTGACCGGACCCATTGATCTGGGTGCAATCACCACCGCACAGCTGACAATTGGTGCAGCGGGTGCCATCACCGACAGCGGCGTACTGGACATCGGCGGCGACGCCCAGCTCACCACCACAGCAGCCAACGGCTCAGTGACCCTGGATCAGGCCAGCGACATCAATGGCACATTGGGTGTGACCACCGACGGCACGGGTACCACCAGCGTCACCAACCTGGCCGGACCCATTGATCTGGGTGCAATCACCACCGCACAGCTGACGATTGGTGCAGCGGGCGCCATTACCGATAGTGGCACTCTGTCAGTGAACGGCATCGCCTCCTTCGCCACACGGAACGATACTGCTGCCGGCATCACGCTGAATGATGCCAACTCCCAGTTTGGTTCCCTGGTGGTACGAACCTTGAATGAGGAGGGTACAGCGGCAGTCGGGGGTATGATCGATGTGACAGAATCAGGGGTGATGAATATAACCCAGGTTGAGACTTTGGGCATGGCAGTCCTGTCTGCAGGAACGATCATTGGCGGCGGCAATTTCACGGTGGCTAATCTGAATCTGAATGCGATAAGTGGTGGAGTTGTGCTCCCAGAACTGTCGCTGGTCAATCTTAATGTCATCGCAGCGGGTCCCATCACCCAGAGCGGAGTACTGACCATTGATGGAACCAGTAACTTCACAACGGGTGAGAATGTCATAACCCTCAGCAATGGGCTCAACGACTTCAAAGGCACTGTCAGTGTAAGCAACAGTGGTAACAATGCTGTAACTGTCAGAGACAAAGATACCCTCGATATTGGTGATATAGTTGCGGGCGGCGACACAATAATGTGGGCTAACTCCATCCTTCAGACCGGAGATATCACTTCAGCAAATGGATTTGTCAAAGTGTTTGCAGATACCGGCACCCTGACGATGAACGCAGGTACCCATACCACTGCCACCTCTGGCCATCAGATTGTTTATACCGGTCACGACGACGTCACCATCTCTCAACTGGAAACTGCTGCAGCGGAGATAAATGTAACTTCTGAATTCGGTGACATCAAGGCGACCGACGAAAACGTGAATATCATGGGAATCGGCGTGACAGCCAATATTTATGCATTGGGTTTCGTTGGTTCCATCGGTACGGGTACCCAACCGATGCGCTTCCAGCAGCCGGATGTAGGCACCATGAATTTTGCCTTTAACAGCGATGCCTTCATCAGTGGACAGGGGGCTAAGGTCATTACTGAGACAGTGAACATCATTACGGGCAAACCAGAATACGAGAGAAGCACAGGCATGACTGCAGAACGTTCCTCTATCGGAGGTACGGTTACCGATCTGTCAGCGGTGCAAAGCCTGCTTGCCGGACAGGTCCAGGCCGCATCCCAGGATCAGTTTGAAAATGTTGATGCTGCTCTGCTGAAATCGCAGATCAAGATCCACAATGTCATTGGGGTTGGGCTCAAGATGCCCGGCATTCTGGATGAAGAAGAGGGTGGAGATTTTAGTGGGGATGAACTTACCATGGGTGGCGAGTGGCTTAATCTGAAATACGAGCTGCCGAAAAATTGGATGAGCCACGACAAAGTCTTTCCAAAGGTCTTATATGCACCAAATGAGTCGATGGGCGATATTGGGAGAATGCGGTAGGTGTTGTCCAGGTCGATGAGAAGTCCGGCTTGAGCTGGATCTGCAAGCAATAAAAAAAGGATAATCAAGTGTCGGAAAATCCCATCTTTTATCAATCCGTGATGCCCGTCAGTGAACAGCGCCATGCGGGCTTCTTTGTGCAACAGAGCAACGATTGCTCTTTTTCCAAAGCCACCAATGCCGTGTTCCTGTCGGTGATTGAGTTCGCCAAGGCATCCCACTACTATCCCATTGTTTTTTCCGGTGATGACAATTCACTTTCACCTGTTGCGCTGCTGGGGTTTGAAAAGGAGCAGAACCTTTTCATCAAGGGGCGTTCGACCTGGGATGCCGAATACCTGCCAGCCTATGTACGGCGTTATCCATTTATCCTTGCGAATGCCGGCAGCGAGTTTACGGTCTGTATCGACGAGGCTTACGAAGGCGTAAATCAGGATGGCCGGGGAGAACGGCTGTTCGAAGAGGATGGCAGTCAGAGTGCCTACCTGCAGCGGATAGTGGGTTTTCTGCAGCAGTATCAGGTGGAGTCTCAACGTTCGCAGGCATTTTCGAACCATCTGAAAGAATTGGATCTGTTGGAACCGATGCACGCCAATGTGGAGTTGAACAGCGGCGTCAAGATGTCGTTGACAGGGTTCTATACGGTCAACCGTGATCGGCTAAAAAATCTTGATGCAGAGGTGATCGGGAAGTTGGCCAAAAATGATGAGTTGGAGTGGATCTACATCCATCTCGCTTCTCTGGATAATTTCACCAGTCTGATGGAGCGGTTTGCGGCGGTTGATACGGGTTCCTGAATGAGTTCTGTTCGATTGCGTGAACAAGGTTAACTATCCTCCCTTTTTCCGAAGGACAACTATTGACTGCAGACTGGAGGTCCAGGTATTCAATATATGGTTCACCCGTTTCATCCGTTCAGTGCCACCAGGATGGGCGCCGCTTGAAATGCCTATACCCTCGGTCGCACTCTTTGCGCCATCCTTAATCATACTAATATCTAGGCCTGCACCAATAAGCAGGAGTGTTGCACAACTGTCTGCGAAGTATTCAGGTGGGTTCCCCCATGTTTTCGTTTGGCTCCAATCCTCACAAATGGTTTGTTGGAAAGTCCCTTCCAGATCGTCTCCTCTTATTTTCCAGTCAACGACATGGCCCATCTCATGCGCAATACCAAACAGGATGGCAGGAATGGGATTGTTGGCCAGGAAAGTGGGAGTGATATTGATATAGTCCTGGCTTGCGCCCAACAGCTCTGAGCCTTTATATCGCACATTCGCGACAATCGGCGGTACTTTCTTTACCAGGCACTGTCGCCACTTATCTTTCTGAATACTGCCGATGGTTTCCAACAGGTGACAGTCCACCAATCCTTCCATCGCCTCTCTGATGCGTCTGAAAAGATGCTTGTTCAAAGCTTCCAGCGCAGGCCTGATTTTTTCACCATTCTTCTGCATATTATATATGTCAGGTCACTAGTGTCCCAACGTTAAATCGAATAAATTCAATTGGTTATCCATGGCGCATTCTTCACTTTTGCAATCGGATTTCATAAGCAACTGATCCAATGGGGTTTTCTCGAA
>JAESPD010000129.1 GCA_016756855.1 gamma proteobacterium endosymbiont of Lamellibrachia anaximandri
GAAAGTCGTCGCCGTCTCAGCCGCCTCCGCCGTCACGACCATCACCAACACTGATTTGGCCGTTCGTCATGAAATAATTACTATCCAAAACAACCCCGTATGGAACTACTCCCCCGCCGCCACCAGAACCCGAAGATTGGAATTCCGAATTAATTGATCTGCCGCCGCCACCGCCGCCGCCGCCTCCGCCCGCCGCTCGTCCGTCGACCTTACCGATAAGCATTCGCCATCGAAACCGCAAACTTCGTTTCTTCCCGTACGACGCCTCGATCCATCCAACATGCTTCAAACGTATAAACAAAATTAACATTTGCTTCGTTAAAATGAATCTGTAACGCCTACATCGAACATGAAAATTATTTTTAAATCTATGCTTCTAACGTATGCAAATGGAATGGGTAAAAAGTAAAGAGGGTTTTTGGAGTGCGTTGACCTACGATGGTCGAGCTGGTCAGAATATGCTCGGTCAGATACTCATGCAAGTAAGAGAGTTCATACGAACGCACCAGACAGTAAAAAGTGGGTCTGATGTAACGCTCTAGAAACCCGGAGACAGGGCGTCGATCACGCGCTGTTCAACGTACGTACGAGATTGCAACCAGGCACCCGGAGACAGAGCACCGGTCGACAATATCACGCGCTGTTCAGTGGGCAGCGAGCCAAGTAAAACTGCGCAATAACACAGCGAAAACATCACGCACTGTGTGGGCAGCGAGCCAAGCAAAACTGCGCAATAACACAGTGAAAACATCACGCGCTGTGTGGACGAGCCAAGCAAAACTGCGCAATAACAGTCGACAGGAGGACTATATAAAGGCGGATATAAAGACAGCAGTATCACAATTGTTCTGATTGACTTTATCCGAACACGAAGATGGCCGCCTCGCAACAGAACGATACCGAGATGAATTTGACGAAACTACAACACGAAGTAAGTGCTGGTCGCTATGTGTTTAAACAACCGTTAGTCATAACGGCATGCGGCGTACAAGATACAAGTGTTTTACGCAGCGTGTTCGAAATGTCCTAAAGGACTCAGCAATGGCGTCTGCCCAGTGCACGGACTGCAACGTGAATGCGTGTACAGATTCGTTCTGCGTCTCCTCCTGATAGACAGTAATGGCAGTGAATGTTGGTGTACTTGTTTTGATGAAAACGCGGTCAAAATTTTAGGGTTCACCGCAAACGACTACGTGGCTTTGAAGACAGACGAGGAACGTTACGAGTCGATGCTGCGAGGCAGTCAGGTCATGGTCACCATTAGGAAACGCGTGACCAAAGAGTACGTAAACTACAATGTGGCAGAGATTGATGTCGTAACCGTGTGACTTTGTTGACAGGACGACACTGCTGTTGCTGCTGCTGCTACATCCAGTGGAGTTGTCGACGAAAAAGCGAAGGTGAGGAAATGGTTAAATGATAATAGTACCAACGATTTATTCTCCTCTTCTTCCTCGACAGACAGTTGTTCAATGATTGTGATAACAGATGACGAGGAAGAGAAGAAGGATAAATCCGATGTTATAATCATAAGCAGCAGCAGCAGCAGCAGCAACGGTGAGGACATGACGATGACACTGCGTCAATTAGATAGGATAGTAGATCGTGGTGAATCTATGGTTATCGAACAGATGTTTAACGTAGCTGTAGAGAACGCTGCTGTCCAGTACGCGTGCGATGAGGTGAGTCGTATAATGAATTTAGATTCAGACGATGATTACATACCCTCATCCGACACGATCATGCATATCTTGCGGTGGTTAAGTATAGAAGTGATCACAACGTGTGGGACCATGCAGTGGCGAGAACGCGTGAAAGATAAGGTGAGAGATGTGTTAATTGAACGATATATGCATGCACGTATGAACTAATCTTTCTGTTCAAGAAGGCGTGCAAGAGACCGGCACCGAACGACGACGATGACATCACATGGCTAATGACGGTGAAACGAAAATCGTCTGGTCAGGTGTCACCGGCGTCGACGGAAGTCGCTTCTTATACGGAAGGTTTTCCGCTGACCTGGTCAGAAGATGGTGACAGCCCCGAGTCACCAGACGCGGTCGTGACATCGGATGAATGCGACATCGTCTTGGAAGATGTTATGGCTCGCAAGATCATAATCGAATGTGAAAGCAGTCATATGTCTCTCGAGACGATTACTTATAACATGTGTCAGAACGTTGCTGCTACTATAATGTCGGTGGAGTGGCAGAAGAATATTGGACGTGAAATTCAACGGATCGAGCCGCATTTGAAATGAACATGTCGTAGTCTCGAACCACATTTGAAATGAACATTTCGTAGTTGAATATATATAACCACTGTAGAAATGAGCTTGAACCGCATTTGAAATGAACATTTCGTAGTTGAATATATAATCACTGTAGAAACGAACATTTCGTAGTTGAATATATATATATATATATATATAACCACTGTAGAAATGGCCATATGATTACATTTTTATGTTGTTATATACATCTCTGCGAAAAAGACTTATAATCATCATCATCATCATCAACATTACCTATGTAACCTCTGTCGTGGTTAACAACCCACAAGTTATTCATCTACTAGCCTCTGCCATATCGATAATCGATCGTAAGCTAGGGGTCACTGTCGAGATCGTAAAGATTCACAAACCCAACATGCATTAGTTCATCTACTAGCCTCTGCCGTATCGATAATCGATCGTAAGCTAGGGGTCACTGTCGAGATCATAAAGATTCACAAACCCAACATGCTATTATCATCATTATGTATAAGTCGAATCGTATATGTATGTATGATTACAACATAATAAAAATGAAAAAAGTATGGTGCGTGTTGTCAGTCCTTCATCCCGTAGTCGTCATCGTAGAAATGAACGGTCCTTCATAAACTCTTTATTGTGCTTTCATAAAGAATCCTTCGAATTATGTTTAGAAATGAACGGTCCTTCGTAAACTCTTTATTGTGCTTTCATAAAGAATCCTTCGAATTATGTTTCTTCCTTGCAGTCATCACTCGCATAAATGGGCCAGCGTCATGGACGAACTCGTCCAAAAAATGTTAAGACAGCACATGGCAGAATTGATCAACATTCTCGATGGAAAGTCGTCGCCGTCTCAGCCGCCTCCGCCGTCACGACCATCACCAACACTGATTTGGCCGTTCGTCATGAAATAATTACTATCCAAAACAACCCCGTATGGAACTACTCCCCCGCCGTCACCAGAACCCGA
>JAESPD010000013.1 GCA_016756855.1 gamma proteobacterium endosymbiont of Lamellibrachia anaximandri
CGTTTCCTCACCACCACTGTTGGCAGCGGTAGCGGCACCACCCTGGTGGTCGATGATGCCGGTTACTTCTACGACGGTTTCGGCATCGACGGTGAGGCCGGGGATGAGATCCAGCTACAGGGCAGTAGTGAGACCGCCCGTATCGTTGAGATCAACTATGCCAGCCACACTATCACCCTCGATCATGCGCTGAGCTGGAATGCCGGTCAGGGCGTTGCCCTGAAATACAACGGCAGTGCACCGGATATGGGGGCGTTTGAACATGTCGGCAATACAGATCCAGATCCACAGCTACCGAATCATACGCCAACAATTACCGGTGAACCCGTATTGGTTGTGGCGGAAAATACCCCCTACCATTTTGCCCCCGCAGCTGCCGATGCTGATGGTGATAAACTGATCTTCAGTGTTCGTAATCTGCCTGCCTGGGCAAGTTTTGATTCCGTAACTGGAGTGATCTCCGGCACCCCCGGCTTCGATGGCGCGGGCAGCTATTCTGATATCAGTCTATCGGTAACGGATGGAAAGGCGAGTGCTGCGCTTTCCCCGTTCACCCTGGTAGTCAGTAACGTTAACAGGGCGCCTGAGATTGGCGGTGAACCTGCTGCCGGGGTCTCCGCAGGCAATGCGTATAGCTTTATCCCCAGTGCCTCAGATGCTGACGGTGACAGTATGACCTTTGCCGTCAGTGGAAAACCAACATGGTTGAACTTTGACCGCGCAACCGGCGCCTTGAACGGCACGCCTGCTGAGTCTGATATCGGTGAATATACGGATGTTGCCATCTCGGTGAGCGATGGAACGGTAACGAGCCGGTTGGCACCTTTTTCCATTCTTGTCACTGGACTCAACCATCAGCCGGTAGCTGTCGATGATCTGGCCGCAGTCGTTGCGGGTGAATCTGTCATGGTCGCTGTGCTCGCCAATGATACAGGTCTGCAGGATGAACCGATCAGTGTGCGCATCCTGCAATCCCCAACCAAAGGGGAGTTGAGCGTCACCGCAGGTAATGAGGTTATCTATCTGGCAGCTGCCGGTTATTCTGGCAGGTACAGTTTTGTCTACGAGGTAACCGATCTCCATGGTGACAGTGCCACTGCTACGGTTACTGTGGACGTCACCTGCATCACCTCATGTGAGGCAGCCAGCAATCGGGTGCAGATTTCCTGGACACCCAGCGAGGGTGGGAGTGTTCAATCATATCGCGTCTATTATGGCCAGGAACCCGGTAACTACGAGTACTGGGAGGTGGCGGACAGTATGATATCCCACGTTGTTACGCTACCCAGTGACGGAGTCTGGTATCTGGCGGTAACCGCAATCGATATTGCGGGCATTGAATCGGGTTACTCAGAAGAGATAATAGTTCGGTTCTAAAGCGAAGGTTTGTCTGTAGGCGTTGCCCCTGCGGCGATGAGGTGACGGTGTAGCACCACCGCACCAATTCGCTCTGGGGCGGGCTCCCTGTCAGGAATAAAGCCTAAACCAATGCTGCCTGCGCCTGACCGATCTGTTCGCCCATCTTCAGCGGCATCTCCGCCGTCAGCTCATCCAGCCAGTCCATGGCATCCTGGCCGAACAGCAGGATCACAGTGGAACCCATATTGAAGCGCCCCATCTCCTCTCCCTTTTCAAGGGTGATCTCTGCAGGCGCAGGTTGTTCTGCGTAGTGCCATTCGCGTACCTGTTTTGACACAGGGGTCACTGTGCCCGACCAGACGGTATCCATGCTGGAGACAAAGATCGCGCCCACCAGGATGACGGCCATGGGTCCGGCCTCGGTTTCGAAGAGAGAGACAACCCGCTCATTGCGGGCAAAGAGATTGGGCACCATACGGGCAGTGGTGTTGTTGACGCTGAACAGGCGTCCCGGCACATGGATCATCTTTTTCAGCGTGCCGGAAAACGGCATGTGCACGCGATGATAGTCTCTTGGTGAGAGGTAGATGGTGGCAAAACTGCCCTCCTCGAAACGGCGGCTCCACTCCATGTCGCCACCCAGCAGTTCCAGCAGGGAGTAGTCGTGCCCCTTGGCTTGGAACAGATAGCCGCTCTCGATATCCCCTGCCTGACTCAGTGTGCCGTCGGCGGGGGAGGTGATGGCGTCCTGTTCCGCAGCGACAGGTCTTGCATCCGGTCGCAGGACGCGGGTAAAGAAGTCGTTGAAGCTGCGATAGACCGCCGGGTCCGACTCCAGCGCCAGATCCATGTCCACCCGATACCACTCAATGGCCTTGCGAATCAGCAGATCCTTGAAGGGTTTCCACTCCGAGCGGGTGATGCGGTACATGATCGCCGATAAAAGATGGTGCGGCAGCAGGTATTGGAGACCTACAAAAAGTTTGTCGCCAAGGGTTTCAGGGGCGCCGCGCAGGGCAGCAGGAGAGTATTTCATGGATTTTGGTTGCTGATAATTGCCTTCAGATCAGCTGCGATGGTAGCTGCATCCTGCACGTCGGTAAACAGTGCATGAATCCGCGCCTCAGGGTCAATGAGGTAGAGCGTGAAGCTGTCAGTGATATCTGACACACCGAAACGAGAGAAAGTTTCATCGAGATCCTGTTCTGTACCATGCAGCGCGATAAAGTTGGGGCCGAGTCTGTCGGCGCCAGCCTCGATGTCGTCACTGCTCTCTCTGGGAACGTAAATGAACCGGGTCTGACGTTGCAGCTCCGATTCGATGGCGAGGCGATTGTAGACCTGAACCATGCGATGGAAGGCGGGGGAGGCGGTGCCGGACTGTGGGTCCAGCACCAGCAGGTTCCAGCTCCCCTTCAGCCGCTGTTGCGAAAAGGGTTCGTTTGACTGATCGAAAAGCTGGAACTCCGGGGCCGGGGTTGGGGGGCGCATCACCACCCCGGAGATTGGGCTTACATTATCGGTTTTATTGCGGTTGCCCACGTAGTAGCTGATGGCGAAGACGGAAATCGCCAACAGGAAGAAAACCGCACGGCGTTGCCTTGGTCCGGGTCTGCCGATCATGTCTCTTCCTGCTTGAAAATCAGAAGCTCCTTAAGCCTGCAATGCTTTCTGTACCGCAGCCAGGGCCACGCCGGTATTGATTGGTGCCCCCATGTCGCTCAGGACCGCTTCCAGAGCGCCAACGCAGAGCAGGACGTTCTCAGCCCGGGCGCTGTGCCCCATGAGGCCGACACGCCAGACCTTTCCGGCCAGTGCGCCGAGACCAGCGCCGATCTCCAGATTGTATTCGTTGAGCAGGCGTCCGCGGACGGCAGCGTCGTCAACTCCTTCAGGAATGGATACGGCGTTGAGCTGGGGCAGACGGTGCGCCTCGTCGACGATGAAGGAGAGCCCCATCGCCTCCAGACCGGCCTTCAGCGCCAGATGCATCTTCCGGTGTCTTGCCCAGGCGTTCTCCAGCCCCTCTTCCTCAAGGATGCGCAGCGATTCATGCAGTCCGTAGAGCGCGTTCACCGGTGCGGTGTGGTGATAGGCACGCTTCTGTCCGCTACCCCAATAACCCATTACCAGATTGAGATCGAGGAACCAGCTCTGCACCTTGCCTGAACGGTTGCGCACCTTCTCCAGGGCGCGTTCGCTGAAGCTGATCGGCGAGATGCCGGGAGTGCAGGAGAGACACTTTTGAGTACCGGAGTAGATGCTGTCGATCTCCCATTCGTCCACCTTTACCGGGGTGCCGCCAAGGGAAGTCACCGCATCGACGATGGTCAGGCAGTCATGGGCATGGGCCAGCGCCACCAGTTCCCTGGCATCGGACTGGGCGCCGGTGGAGGTCTCCGCATGTACGAAAGCGAGAATTTTGGCGTCGGGGTTAGCTTTCAATGCATCCTCGACCTTCTGCAGATCGACCGCAGTGCCCCAGTCGTCTTCCACCATCACCGGGGTGCCGCCGCAACGTTCCACGTTCTCTTTCATACGACCGCCGAAGACGCCGTTCTGGCAGGCGATGACCTTGTCACCCGGTTCGACCAGATTGGCGAAGCAGGTCTCCATACCGGCGGAACCGGGGGCGGAGACCGGCATGGTCAGTGCATTTTCGGTTTGGAAGGCGTACTGCAGGAGCGCCTTGGTCTGCTCCATCATGCCGACGAAGGCTGGATCCAGATGGCCGATGGTCGGACGGGAGAGGGCTTCCAGAATGCGCGGATGCACATCCGAGGGGCCGGGACCCATGAGCGTACGGATCGGGGGGTTGAAGATAGGTGTGTTCATAGCGTCGCTGCCTGTAGGGGGCCGTGGAAACCGGCACCTGTGTTCGTTAAGTCGATGTTGGATGCGAGTATAAGTTGCGTATGGAGCCCGCTTCAAGGATCAACAACCGCTTTTTAGTTCGGGGTTATAGCGTTTTTCATATCAGCACTTGAAAAAATAGGGTGTGTCCCAATCTTTTCAGACAACAGCAAAACACAATTTCTGGAGAACGAAAAAATGAGCATTTTTCACAATGAGCCCTGGATCCAGCTACACGACTTTGGCCGCGAGATGGATCGCCTGATGCAAACGCGCAAACAGCAACAGGTTGCCGCAGCATCCGTCTGGACACCGGCGGTGGATATTCATGAGGCTGAAGATCACTATCGCCTGACGCTGGATATCCCCGGTGTTGCCCCGGAAGAGATCGAGGTCTCCATGGAAGATGGCGTGCTGGAGATCTCCGGTGAGCGTAAGGCGGTGGATACCGGGAACGAAAAGCGGGACTACAGTCGCCGCGAACGCTTTCAAGGGGCATTTCGCCGCAGTTTCAAATTGCCTGAAATGGCCGACGATACAGAGATCAGCGCGGCAACCAGTCACGGTGTACTCGAAGTGGTGATCAAGAAGAGAGCTGCGTTGCAGCCTCGCCGCATCCAGGTTACCCACTGATTCAAACTCTTTCTGTTTTCCCCCTTGGATGCAGGGGCGGTGCCACACCGCCCCTGCCGGCTGTCCATCCGGAAACGATTCCGAAAAACGCAGAGATGAATGCGTCAATTGAGATTGCCTGCCACATAGGGTGTCGGTTACTCTTCCAACCCTCTGTGTCTTGGAATCAAAGCAATGTTGCTGCAGCCGATCAAATACACTCTGCCTGACGACCTGGGACTGGACGGCGTCGAGTCTGCGCTGGCCCAATCCCACCGTTTCCTGAAAGCCCCCAAAAGTGATGATAGCCTGGTTTTTCTCGACAGTTTCGACTGGCGGGTTTGGCAGGCGGGTGCGGAACTGACCTACGCAAAGTCTTCGGTGGGTGGCCGTCTCTGCTGGATTGAACATCGCAGCGGGCAGCAAGTGGCTTGTGAGGCGCAGCAGCATGCTCCTGGATTCAGCGATTCCCTGCCGGTCGGCGAGATGCGTGAGCAACTCTCCCCGATACTCGAAATGCGTACACTGTTACCCCTGGTCAGGGTGGATCGTCATCTGCGAACTCTGCGACTGCTCGACAGGGAGGAGAAGACGGTTGTTCGGATTGTGCTGGAAGAGAACCGCTACAGCTCCCAGGATGGCAAACAGCAGGGTTCGCTGGAACCGACTCTCACCCTGCTGCCGCTTAAAGGCTACCCAAAACCATTCCTGCGGCTGCAGGCGGATCTGGAAAGTCTGGGGTTAGAGGTGGCAACCCAGACGCCGTTCATCGGCGCCCTCGATGGAATTGGCCGGCGGCCCGGGGACTACTCATCCAAGCTCAACTATCGGCTCGATCCTGAACAGCGCGCCGATGCTGCTGGTCGAAAGATACTGCTGGGCCTGTTGGATACCATGGAAGCGAACATTTCCGGTACCCGGACGAATCTTGATTCGGAATTTCTCCATGATCTACGGGTCGCGGTGCGCCGCAGCCGGTCGTTGCTGGGGCAGGTCAAGAACATCTTCGCTGAAACCGATATCGAACGTTTCAAACAGGGTCTGGGGTGGATCGGCAAGATCACCGGGCCGACCCGCGACCTGGATGTCTATCTGCTGAAATTCGCTGATCTTCAGGCGAGTCTGCCGACGGTGGTGCAAGCCGATCTCGAACCCTTTCGCGACTTCCTGGTAAATCATCATCAGGGCGCGCAGCGTGCTCTGGTGCGCAAGATCAACTCTCCCCATTTCCGCAAATTGATGAAGGATTGGCGTAGCTGGCTGGAGTCGCCATTGCCGGAGGCGCCGGTTGAAGTCAATGCCCGGAAGCCGGCTGCGAAGGTGGCGGATCTGCGCATTCGCAAGATCTACCATCGGGTGTTGAGAGAGGGGTTGGCGATTACACCGGACTCCCCGGCGGAAGCGCTTCACGATCTGCGCAAATCGTGCAAGAAACTGCGCTATCTCATGGAGTTCTTTCAGAGTCTCTATCCCAAGCGCGATATTCGCAAGGTGATCAAGGCGATGAAGATCCTGCTGGATAATCTCGGCGACTTTCAGGATCTGCAGGTGCAGGCGGAGAGTCTGGAGGATTTTGGTGAGCAGATGCTGAAAGAGGGGAGCGGCGCCCGGCCGGTGATTGCGATGGGCATCCTGGTGGGTGATCTGCTGGCGAAGCAACAGCAGGCCCGGGCTGAGTTCTCGGCCCTGTTTACCGACTTTGCCGCACGGGACAATCGCGACACATTCGTGCAACTCTTTGGTGGCAAGGGGACAGTATGAAGATCATCGGCATTTACAACATCAAGGGTGGGGTGGGCAAGACTGCCACGGCGGTGAACCTTGCCTACCTGGCGGCGAAGGAGGGTTACCGCACCCTGATCTGGGATCTTGATCCCCAGGCTGCAGCGACCTTCTATTTTCGTGTCAAACCGAAGGTAAAAGGCGGTAGTAAACGTCTGGTGAAAGGCAAGCTCGATCTCGACTCGCTGGTCAAGGCCACCGACTTTGACAACCTTGACATTCTGCCGGCGGATTTCTCCTATCGGAATATGGATCTGAGACTGGAGACCGCCAGCAAGCCTACCAAACAGCTGCTGAGACTGCTGCGTCCCCTCTCCCGTGCCTATGATTATGTTTTTCTCGACTGTCCGCCCAGTATATCTCTGGTCTCGGAAAACATCTTTCGTGCCGCTGATGGCCTGATGTTGCCCCTGATTCCGACTATCCTCTCCCTGCGAACCTTTGACCAATTGCTCGATTTTCTTGATGGACATCGTATAGACGGGCTGGAGCTGATGCCCTTCTTCTCCATGGTGGACCGGCGCAAGCGGATGCATCTCGATGTCATGAAGAACCTGCCTGTCACGCACAGCGAGGTGCTGGAGACCCGTATCCCCTATGCCAGTGATGTGGAGCGGATGGGTATATTCCGCATGCCGGTGGCAGAGTATGCCCTGCGAGGAGTGGCGGCACAGGCCTACGAGGCGTTGTGGGCGGAGACGAAACAGCGACTTGGTGGAATTCCGGATTAATCGCTATCCCAGCAGTTTGCTGCGAAGGGGCAGGGGTCAGACTGCTCAACTCAATCTTAATTACCTGCCGCGCTGTCCGGTTTGACTCTGACCCCTGCGGGCTGATTATCTGTAGAATAGGCGGCCATCATCCATCTGCTGTAGTCCTGCCGTGAACGCTCTCTCCATTCGAAATCTGCACAAGAGATACAACAACGGCTTTGAGGCGTTGAAAGGTATCGATCTCGATGTGGAAGAGGGGGATTTTTTTGCGCTGCTGGGCCCCAACGGTGCAGGAAAGTCGACTGCCATCGGTATCATCGCCTCCCTGGTCAACAAATCATCCGGGCAGGTGGCGGTATTTGGCCATGATACCGACAGGGAGCGTGAGGCAGCCAAGCAGTCCATCGGCCTGGTGCCTCAGGAGTTCAATTTCAATCAGTGGGAGCCGGTGGTGGAGATCCTGGTCAATCAGGCGGGGTACTACGGCATACCTCGAAGCGAGGCCTATCTGCGGGCGGAGAAGAGTCTGAAACGGCTCGATCTGTGGGATCGGCGCAGCTCACAAGCCCGTGCGCTCTCCGGCGGCATGAAACGCCGTCTGATGATCGCCCGTGCGTTGGTGCATCGGCCGCGGTTGTTGATCCTCGATGAACCCACTGCCGGGGTGGATATCGAGATCCGCCGTTCCATGTGGGCGTTTCTGCGTGAGATCAACACACAGGGCACCACTATCATTCTTACCACCCACTATCTCGAAGAGGCGGAGAGCCTCTGCCGCAACATCGCCATCATCAACCACGGCCGGATCGTGGAGCAGTCTTCGCTCTCGGGACTGCTGAGCCGCCTGCACACGGAGACCTTCGTGCTCAACCTGCGTGAGGAACTCACCCGTCTGCCGGAACTGGACGAACATGTCCTGGTGCAGGTGGATGACGTAACGCTGGAGGTGGAACTCACCCGCGGGCAAACCATCAACGACCTCTTTGAAACGCTCTCCCGCAACGGCATCGAGGTTGTCAGCATGCGCAACAAGCAGAACCGTCTGGAACAGATGTTCATCAATATGGTGGACCGGGATCGCAGCAGCATAGTGGAGGGCAAAGCGTGACCCGCTGGAGCCGCTACACCACCGCCTATCGCACCATTGTCATCAAAGAGGTGCTGCGTTTCAGCCGTATCTGGATTCAGACCATACTGCCGCCGGCGATCACCACCAGCCTCTACTTCGTTATCTTCGGCACTCTGATCGGTGATCGCATCGGGGAGATGGATGGTTTCCGCTACATCGATTTCATCGTGCCGGGCTTGATCCTGATGTCGGTGATACAGAACTCCTACGCCAACGTGGTCTCCTCCTTCTACAGCGCAAAATTTCAACACTATGTGGATGAGATGTTGGTGGCGCCTGTGCCGAGTTGGGTGGTATTGGCAGGCTATGTCAGCGGAGGAGTGGCCAGGGGCGTTGCCGTCGGCAGCGTGGTGACACTGGTTTCACTGTTCTTTACCGATCTTGAGATACACAGTTACGCTATCACGCTGCTGGTGTTTATTTTGACTTCGATCCTGTTTGCCCTGGCGGGTTTTATCAACGCGGTCTATGCCAACACCTTTGACGATATCGCTATCGTGCCGACCTTTGTGTTGACACCGCTGACCTATCTCGGCGGCGTCTTCTACTCCATTCAGTTGTTGCCCCAATTCTGGCAGGATGTCTCCATGGCCAATCCGGTGCTCTACATGGTGAACGCCTTCCGCTTCGGTCTTATCGGCGTTTCAGACATCGACCTTGGTATTGCGATAATGATCATTCTCTCGTTTATTTTGGCCCTGTCGGCCTATAGCCTGAACCTGCTGCACCGGGGTGTGGGAATAAAGAAGTAGGCCTGATCAAGCGTAGCGGATCAGGCAAAGTCGGCCACGAACAGGCAACCCACGCCGGATCCGCTACGCTTGATCCAGCCTACATTTGAGACATGGGTTTTCGTCGGAAGAGGAAAGCCAGAAACATATCAAACATCCTCTTATCCAAAATATGGGGTCGAAAATGCCCTATCATTACTGTTATCAACGAATCCGGGGCAGTTAAACCCGATATCCTGCCATTCGTAAATGGAGGGTGCAGACATGAAAATAGGTATTTTGGGAACTGGCGGTGTCGGCCGTGTATTGGGTGCCGGTTTTGCCGGTCGTGGTCATGAAGTCATGATCGGTACTCGCGATCCGGCGGCGCAAAAGGTACAGGACTGGCTTGAGCAAACCGGCCACGATGCCCGGGCTGGAACGTTCGCCGAGGCGGCAGCCTTTGGTGAAGTGGTCGTGGTTGCCATCGGTTGGCCCCATCTGCAAAACGTTATCGAGCTCGCAGGTGCGGGAAACTTCGCCGGCAAGCTGGTGATGGACGCCACCAACCCGCTGCGCTTCGAGACCGAAGGGCAGCCGCCGGTACTCGATGTCGGACATACCGATTCCGCAGGAGAACTGGTGCAACGATTGCTACCTGAGGCCCGGGTGGTCAAGGCCTTCAACATTGTCGGTAATCCACATATGGTCGACCCGGACTTCCCGGAGGGCAAGCCGGATATGTTCATTTGCGGCAACGATGAAAATGCTAAAAAGATTGCTGGGGGGCTGATTGAGTCGCTCGGCTGGCCGCCGGTGATTGATCTGGGCGGCATTGAGAATTCCCGCTATCTGGAACCATTGGCCATGGTCTGGATCAGGCATTTCTTCAGTCAGGGCTTCAACGGCAATCATGCCTTCAAGCTGCTGAGAAAGTGAGGTGAATAATGGATAATATCGATCTTTTTACCCCACTCACGCTGGGTGGCCTGACACTGCCGAATCGCATTGTGATGGCGCCCATGACCCGCAACCGGGCCGGCGAGGACAATGTGCCCACGGCACTGAACGCCAAGTACTACTCTCAGCGGGCCACTGCCGGGTTGATTATTACCGAGGCCAGTCAGATCTCGCCCGAGGCCGTTGGCTATCCTGCAACACCGGGGATCCACAGCGATGAGCAAGTGGCGGGATGGCGACAGGTAACCGATGCTGTGCATGTCGAAGGCGGGCGTATCTTTATCCAGCTCTGGCATGTAGGACGTATATCTCACTCCTCGATGTTGCCCGGAAACATTCAGCCGGTGGCACCGTCGGCCATCCGTCCTGAAGGTGATGCCGTGACCTATGCGGGCATGCAGCCTTTCGAGACACCTCGTGCCCTGACCATCGAAGAGATCCCCGGCCTGTGTGAAGACTATGCGGCAGCCGCACAAAGAGCCAGGGATGCAGGCTTTGACGGGGTGGAGATCCATGCAGCGAATGGCTATTTGCTGGATGAGTTTTTACGCGATGGCGCCAACACCCGAACCGATACCTATGGCGGCAGCATAGAAAACCGCATGCGCCTGTTGGATGAAGTGATGACAGCGGTGAGTACAGTTTGGCCTGGCAACCGTATCGGCGTGCGCCTGTCACCTGAAAATCAATTCAATGACATTCGGGATTCACAGCCGCAAGTGACGTTTAATGCGGTTGTTGAAATGTTGCGCGGGCATCAGCTTGCCTACCTGCATGTTTTGGAAGGCGATATGTTAGGCGGAGATCGTCGGGTGGATTATCATGAACTCAAGCGCCGCTTTGGCGGCCTCTACATGGCCAACAATGGCTATACCCAAGCCAGGGCCGAGCAGGCGTTGCAACAGGGCGATGCTGATTTGGTTGCCTTCGGCAAGCTGTTTATTGCCAATCCGGACCTGCCTGAGCGATTTGCTCAGGGTGCACCACTTAGCGAGTCAGATCCCGAGACGTTTTACGGCGGCGATGAAAAAGGTTATACCGATTACCCGTTTCTGTAGGAGTCGACGGGACAAGCCTTGAGGTGGCTGCGAAAGACTATTTCTCATCCGATGACGCTCTCTGCATCTGCAGCCCGGTCAACCGCCACAATGTGTCGATTTCGGCCCGCAACTGCCGGACCTCCTCCTCAAGGGCTGCCAGGCGATCAGCTTCGCCGGTCGTTTCCGTCGCAGCAGGGGCTGGAGACAGCTCTTCCTTCGGTTCATCACTCAGCAGCTGGACGTATCGATCCTCGCGCCGTCCCGGTCCCTTGGGAAGGGTTGCCACCAATGAAGGATCTTGTGCCATCAGCAGTTCCAGCGCATCTCTGACATCCTCCAAGCCGGTAAAATCCGCCAAGCGCGAACCGTGGGTACGCAGCTCACCCAGGGTTTGGGGACCGCGCAGCAGCAGAACACAGAGTACTGCCTGTTCCTCCCGACCCAGTTCAAGATGTCTGCCGAGTTTCTGTTCATACCGCTCCGCCCTGCCGGAGAAACTCGAACGGATCAGTTCCCGATCCCGTAACAGGTTGACGGTGTGGCCAACCTCCCCCTGGGTCAGCTGCATCACCGGGTTGCGGCTGGTTTTCTGGTTGCAGGCCTGTACCAGGGCGTTGAGAGTGAGCGGATAATTGTCCGGCGTGGTCCGCTGTTTCTCCATCAATACGCCGAGAATACGGGCCTCAACTGGAGTGAACAGCGGTTCATTGTTGGCTTCTGTGTCAGGCTGGTTTGTCATATTAGTGTTATTGGTTCGTAAGGGTTACTGTGAAAATAATCTCCGGAGTGCGAAAACCGGGTCAGCAAACAGTATTCAGCGCTTGCCGATGATACTGCCAAGTATGCCCCGGATGATCTGTCGGCCCAGATTGGAACCGATCGCCCGGGCCACTGATTTTACGAAGGCTTCGCCTACGCCTTGGCGCTTGCGGCCACCACTGCCGCGTGATCTATTCGAAGCCTTCTCCTCACTCTCTTCCTGCGTCTGTTGTTCCCGCTGCTTGGCCAGCTCTTCCTCGCGTTTGATCAGCATCTCGTAGGCTGATTCCCGGTCGAGGGGCTTTTCATAGCTGCTCTTGAGAGGGGAGCGGCTGATGATCCTATCCCTCTCTTTTGTATCCACCGGGCCGAACTTGGAGCGGGGGGGCGACATCAGGGTGCGTTCCACCATGCTCGGCACACCCTTGTGGTTGAGGGTTGAGATCAGAGCCTCCCCCACACCCAACTGTCCGATAACCTCCTCGGTATCGAAGGCGGGGTTCTGACGGAAGGTCTCGGCGGCCGCCTTGACTGCCTTTCTGTCCCTGGGGGTGAAGGCGCGCAGGGCGTGCTGAATGCGGTTGCCGAGCTGACCGATGACCTCGTCGGGCACATCATTGGGGTATTGGGTGATGAAAAAGACACCCACGCCCTTGGATCGAATCAGTCTTACTACCTGGGTGATCTTTTCCAGCAGCGCTTTGGGCGCCTTGCTGAAGAGCAGGTGGGCCTCGTCGAAGAAGAAGACCAGTTTGGGACGGTCGGCATCCCCCTGTTCCGGCAATTCCTCCATCAGTTCGGAGAGCAGCCAAAGCAGAAAGGTGGCGTAGATGCGGGGTGAGTGGTAGAGGGTGGTGGCATCGAGAATGCTGATGACGCCGCGACCGGAAAAGTCGGTCTGCATCAGGTGCTCTATGCGCATGGCCGGCTCTCCAAAAAAGATCTCGCCGCCAGCCTCTTCCAATACCAGCAGGCGGCGCATGATCGCGCCCACACTCTGTCTCGAAACCCGGCCATACTCCCGTTCCAACTCCTTTGCATTGTCCGCCACCCAGTTGAGCATTGAGCGCAGATCCTTCAGGTCGAGCAGTAGCAGACCCTCGTCATCGGCCACGCTGAAGACGATCTGCAGCACCCCTCCCTGGGTCTCGTTCAGCTCCAGCAGGTTGGCCAGCAGAGTGGGGCCCATCTCGGAGACGGTGGTGCGCACCGGGTGCCCCTGTTTGCCGTAGACATCCCAAAAGATTACTGGATTGGCTGCAAAATCGTGATCTTCGATGCCGATATATTCAAGACGCTCGGTGACCTTGGGGTGGGCTTGTCCACGACCGGCCAGACCCGACAGATCCCCTTTCACGTCGGCGGTAAAAACAGGCACCCCGAGACGGGAGAAGGATTCAGCCAACACCTGCAGAGTGACTGTCTTACCAGTGCCGGTTGCACCGGTAATGAGGCCATGCCTATTGGCCATTGCGGCATCGAGAAGGATCTGTTCCTCACCGTTTCCACCAAGCAGGATCTGATTATCACTCATGGTCTGTTCCCTGATGCAGGCCCTTTTCGGGCTATTGTAGTTAACAATGGTTTACATTTTTCGCAGGGCCGGTCCAAATCACTGGGTTAGACTCGACGTCCGAATACCGGCCAAGGCCCTGTCTTTAGGGTCGCTGCGACTGGTAGGCTACTCATACCGGAGGTTTTAACATGATGGAACTGGTACAACAATTGATTGCAGGTACCGGCGTGAACCAACAGCAAGCTGAAGGTGGTGCTGGTTTGTTGCTTGGCTTGGTAAAGGATCAGCTCTCCTCGGGGGATTTCTCCAAAGTGGCGGATGCCGTACCGGATGTCGAAAACCTGATCGAAGGAGCGCCCGCTGGCGATTCCGGTGGTTTGGGAGGCTTGCTGGGCGGCGTGGCCTCTGCACTGGGCGGCACGGATCTGGGGAATATGGCCTCTCTGGTCAGCGGTTTCTCCAAACTGGATCTCGATGCCGGAATGATCGGTAAATTTGTCCCAGTGCTGCTCTCATTCCTGCAGTCCAAAGGGGGAGATGGACTGAGTTCACTGGTGGCTGGTGTTCTGAAGGGCGACTGATGGAGTAAAACGATGCGTTGGCGGGGAAATCGACAGAGCAGCAATATCGAAGACCGGCGCGGTATGCGTGCTCCTTCAGCCCGTGGGTTTGGCGGGGGCGGCGGCATGCTCAACCTGCTGCCGATGGTATTCAAGCTGTTCGGTTTCAAGGGCGGTTTGGTGGCGGTACTGGCCATCGGCGCCTATAGCCTCTTTAGCGGGAACCTGGACAGTCTGCTGGGTGGTGGCATGCAGGGTCTCTCCCCCGAGCAGGGTCAACAGAGCCAGCAGATCGAACAGAGCGCCGAGGAGAGAGAGCTGGTGCGGTTTGTCTCTGTCGTACTGGCGGATACCGAGGAGACCTGGCATAAGCTTTTTCGTGAGAAGGGCAGCCGTTACAAAGAGCCCAAGCTGGTGTTGTTTCGCGGTGCGGTCAAATCCGCCTGTGGTTTGGGACAGGCGGCCATGGGGCCCTTCTACTGCCCTGCAGATCAGAAGGTCTATATCGACCTCAGTTTCTACAGCGATCTTAAAAATCGCTTCAAGGCACCGGGTGACTTTGCCCAGGCTTATGTGATCGCCCACGAGGTGGGACATCATGTGCAGACGCTGCTCGGCGTCTCAGAAAAGGTGCAGAAGGCGAAGAAGGGTTTGGGCGAGGTAAAAGCCAACCAGCTATCAGTACGACAGGAGCTTCAGGCCGACTGCCTGGCCGGTATCTGGGCACACCATGCGGATCACTCCCGGCAGTTGCTGGAGACCGGTGATGTGGAGGAGGGGCTGACCGCCGCCAGCGCCATCGGCGATGATCGCCTGCAGAAGCAGTCCCAGGGTTATGTCAGTCCCGACTCCTTTACCCACGGAAGTTCCAGGCAGCGGGTCAAGTGGTTCAAGATCGGCATGCAGAGTGGTCAGTTGAAGGATTGCGATACCTTTTCCGCCAAATCCCTCTGACTGGAATTCTGCAACCCGAAATTCACTGCGAAGTGCAAAGCTAAGTGTAGGTTGGGTTAGCGCAGCGTAACCCAACAAAATCAAAGGATTGTCGGGTTACGCTATCGCTAACCTGACCTACATCAGTGTATTCACGATCAGCTGTTCAGGTCAGTACCTCGGGTAAGGCGCGCCATAGGGCTGTGTGCCATAACCGGGTGCATATCCTCTGGGTGGTGGGTAGTAACCTCCGGCAGGTGGGTAGCCCGCCCCCTGGGCTGGTGCGGCTTGAGGCGCCTGCCCCCCTCCGGCAGGGGCAGCACCCTGGGTTTGAGGCTGCGGTCTGAATTGAGGGGCTACCGCGCCAGCTGGTGGTGTACCTCCATAACCTTGGCCGCTAGGCATGCCCTGGTGTGGCTGTCCCTGATAACCACCTTGTCGTGGATCTGCGAAATTACCCTGTTGACCCGGATAGGAACCCTGGCCCCGAGGAGCGCCGTATCCCCGGTCGGGGCCTCTGTCGTAACCGTAATCACGATCGTCATAATCCCGCCGTTCGTCCCTGGAGTCGTTATTTTTATTGTTGTTATTGTTCATCCACTTGTTGGGATTCATCCATTTATTCGGACTCATCGCGTCGCCAAAATTGAAGGCGGCTGCTGTCTGGATATTGGCAAAACCTAACCCTGCCGCGACGCAGCAACTTAACAAAAACTGTTTTTTCATGGGAACTTCCTCTCGTTTCGATGGAATCAGCTAATAAAATCGAAGGTTTCCTAAACCCAATATCTTCCGCACTACAGGATCTATTTAAGCTGTTCACTGAAACTGCATGAGGCTTATTGTTTTCTGGGAGTGGACATAGTGTCGACGCATACAACCATAGCTGCATTTACTGAAAAATCCAAGGAAGTGCCAAGTGCAGCGAAATTCTGGGAGACGTGCTCCCCGGGTTCTATTGGATATGCAGAGGGATCAATCCTTGCGTGCCTTGGCAAAGGCGGCGGCCAAACTGTTTCCCATTGGCGCCTGAGCGGGTTTTTTATGGGGTTTATGCGTCATCTCCTGACGCTGTTTTGCAGCCGGTTTGCGTTCGGCCTTGTCGTCAAGGCGCAGGGTGAGACCAATGCGGCGGCGGGGGATGTCTACATCCAACACCTTCACTTTCACCAGGTCACCGGCTTTTACCACCTCCCGGGGATCCTTGACGAATTTGTTGGAGAGGTTGGAGATATGCACCAGTCCATCCTGGTGAACACCAATGTCCACAAAAGCGCCGAAGTTGGTGACGTTGGTGATGACACCCTCCAGGATCATTTCGGGTTTCAGATCCTGCAGACTCTCCACTCCCTCTTTGAAACTGGCGGTCTTGAAATCGGGGCGGGGGTCGCGGCCCGGTTTTTCCAGTTCACTGATGATGTCCACCACCGTGGGCAGGCCGAATTTCTCGGTGATGAAATTTGCCGGTTGCAGTGCTTTGAGTTCATCGCGGTTGCCCAGCAGATTTTCGATGCGGCAGCCGGTCTCCGCGATGATCTTTTTCACTATCGGATAGGACTCCGGGTGTACCGATGAGCGATCGAGCGGGTTGCTGCCGTTCATCACGTGCATAAACCCGGCAGCCTGTTCGTAGGTTTTGGGGCCGAGTCGTGGTACCTGCTTCAATATCTTACGACTGTCGAAGGCGCCATGCTCATCGCGAAAGCTGACGATGTTCTGTGCCAGGGTGTTGCTGAGTCCGGAGACCTGTGCCAGCAGGGGAGCGGAAGCAGTGTTGACGTCGACGCCCACGGCGTTTACACAGTCCTCCACTACCGCTTCGAGGGATCGAACCAGACGCCCCTGATTTACGTCGTGCTGATATTGGCCGACGCCGATCGATTTGGGATCGATCTTGACCAGTTCCGCCAAAGGATCCTGCAGGCGACGCGCGATGGAAACCGCACCGCGCAGGGAGACATCCATGCCGGGCAACTCCTGTGAGGCGAGTGCCGAAGCGGAGTAGACAGAGGCGCCTGCTTCGCTGACCATCAGTTTCTGCAGCTTCAACTCGGGATGCCTCTGCATCAGTTCCGCCGCCAGTTTGTCGGTCTCCCGTGAGGCAGTGCCGTTGCCTATTGCCACCAGTTCGGCCCCGTGCCGTTGGGCCAATGCCGCAAGCCGGGTCATGGAGTGATCCCATTTTCTCTGCGGGACATGAGGATAGATGGTATCGGTCTCCAGTACTTTGCCGGTGCTGTCCACCACTGCCACCTTGACGCCGGTACGCAGGCCGGGATCCAGGCCGATGGTGATGCGGGGACCGGCGGGCGCGGCCAGCAGCAGGTCGTGAAGGTTGCTGGCGAAGACGCGGATCGCCTCTTCTTCCGCCCGTTCCCGCAGTGCAGAGAGCAGTTCCAGTTCGAGGTGGAGGGAGATCTTCACCCGCCAGGCCCAGCGCACTGTCTCCAGCAGCCAGTTATCGGCGGCTCTGGACTGTTGGCGGATGGCGTTGGCCTTGGAGATCATGCCTTCGCAGGGGTGGCCACCGCCCGGATTCTCTGCAACCGAAAGGGTTAGACTCAGTACGCCTTCATTGCGGCCCCGGAACAGTGCCAGGGCACGGTGGGAGGGAATTTTGCTGATCGCCTCACTATATTCAAAATAGTCGGAGAATTTGGCGCCTTCCTGCTCTTTTCCGGAGACGACGGCAGCGCTTAGCTGGCCGTTATCGAGCATATACTCTCTCAGTCGGCCGATCAGGGAGGCATCCTCTGCGAAGCGTTCCATGAGAATCTGCCGGGCGCCGTCCAGGGCGGCCTTGGTCTCCCCGATGCCTTTTTCCGGATCGATGAACTCAGTCGCGGCTTGCTCTGGTGACAGGCTGGAGTCTTGCAACAGTGAGAGTGCCAGTGGCTCCAGTCCCGCCTCCCGCGCAATCTGTGCCTTGGTACGGCGCTTCGGCTTATAGGGCAGATAGAGGTCTTCCAGCCGGGTCTTGGTGTCGGCTTCCAGGATGTCGCGTTTCAGTTCCGGCGTGAGTTTTTCCTGCTCCTCGATGCTTGAGAGGATGGTCACCCGGCGCGCCTCGAGTTCGCGCAGATAACCGAGACGCTCAAACAGGGTGCGTAACTGGGCATCGTCGAGGCCGCCGGTGGCCTCTTTGCGGTAGCGTGCGATGAAAGGGACAGTAGCGCCCTCATCCAGCAGTTGGATAGTGGCATCGACCTGGGCCTGCCTGACTGAGAGTGTTTCGGCGATCGACTGGCTGATCCTTTTCATTTGATAGGCTATCTCTAACATGGAAAAATCGGCACTCTACCCCTTGCAGCGGGGTGTGAAAAGATTGTCTTTGTGGGATGTCTGTGTATGAGGTCTTGAGAATCGAAATCCTTGATTTAGGCGGGTGTATCGCCTAGCCTGATGGAACCCGCCATGAATAAGGCGGGGTGAATGGCAGTGAAGCCTGAGAATATCGATAGGGAAAAGACTGAAACCACCTGATTTTATCGAAGATTCACCATGTCCCTGCTTGATGAATTAAAACACGAGGCTGAACGTCTTCAGCAACCGGATAACGAACAGGACTCGCCTGAAGTCAGGCAGGAAGCCCTCTACCAGTCGTCCCTGCGACCCCGCATGCAGGCGATCCTGCGTTATCTCAGTGAACTGGCGGAGCAGTTGCAGCTTGTCAATCCGGATGTCAGTTGTACCTATGAACTGCCCGGCTATGGGGAGATTCAGGGATTACGGCAACAGGATTACATCGTCAACGCGGATAGTACCGATCAGACCAAAACCATACGTTTGCGGTTCAACTGTGCGACAGAGAACGAACTGGAATTTTCGGTTACCCCCAAGTCGGACGCGGATGCGACACGCTCTTTCCTGGAAAACCAGCAGATGCGTTTTGCTGAGTGGCCGGTCAGGGACATGGAACAGCGGCTGGTTGGCCTCACCTTTCAGGTGCAGGTCAAGGTTGAAGTGATCTTTCTCTTTCAGGCCGATCCAGAACAGGGCGGCATCCGCATGATTACCTCGAATTTTGAAGGATTTTCCATCAAGCGTCACCTCTACAAGCCTGAAAAAATTACCGAGAAATGGCTTGATGATCTGGGTAATTTCATCCTGCGCAAACATGAAAAGCTCTATAGTCTGGATATTTCTGACTCAGAGAAGGAAAAAATCCGTAAACGACTGCAGATGGAAAAGCAGCAGCGTGAAAAGGAGACACAAGAGATGATCCTGCGTGAGGACGCCGCGCTTGCTGAGGAGAAAAACAGCAAGAGTCTGTTCAGTAAGTTACGTAAATTGACGGAATAATGTGGCGGGTGTTGGCTCTCTCTTTTTGCGGGGGTTGAAGATCTACCCGGTGCCGTTATTTCGCCCAAGAGTCGTGCCGTTCGTTTTGTTGTGCCTGCTATGGTGTTTCTGTGGCACTGCCGGTGCCGGGGAGGATCTGGTCCGTATCGGTGTGCTGAGTCACCGCGGTGATCAGGCGACACTGGCTGCCTGGCGTCCCACGGCCGAGTATCTGGGAAATGCCATCCTGGAAAAGCAGTTTGAAATCATTCCCCTCGACTTCGATGAGGTCAATCCGGCGGTGCTGCAGGGTGCGGTTGACTTCATCCTGGTGAATCCGGGTATCTACGTCAATCTGGAAGTAAAATTCCGCGTCTCACGTATTGCCACGCTTAATAACCGGCGCGGGGATGTGCCCTACAATATCTTCGGCGGCGTACTGTTCACCCGTCGGGATCATGCGGAAATAAAGGATCTCGAAGACCTGCGCGGACGTTCGCTGATGGCGGTGGATGCGACCTCTCTCGGTGGTTTTCAGATGGCGTGGCGCGAGTTGAGGTCCGCAGGATTGGATCCCTACCACGATTTTGCAAGGCTGGAGTTCGGTGGCATCCACGATCGGGTGGTGATGGCGGTGCGCGACGGCAAAGTGGATGTCGGTACGGTGCGCACGGATATTCTGGAGCGCATGGCAAATGCCGGAGTCATAGATCTGGATGAGTTCCATATCATCAATCCGCTGACCAGCCCAGAGTTTCCTTTTGCCCACAGCACCCGGCTCTATCCGGAGTGGCCGTTCAGTAAGGTCAGCCATACTGCGAATGATCTGGCTCAACAGGTGGCAGTGGCACTGTTGAATATGCCCCACGATCACCCTGCGGCGATCTCCGGAAAATATGCCGGGTGGACGATTCCCCTCGACTATCAGCCGGTGCATGAGCTACTCAAGGAGCTTTCACTGTCACCCTATGCGGAACCGGGGCGTTTTACCCTGTTGGACGCCATCAAACGCTACCGATATTGGCTGCTGGGCGGCTTGGTTTTTCTTATACTCATGGCTTTCATGACTTTATGGGTGATGCGACTCAACCGGGAACTGCATGGCGCCAAGGTGCAACTGGAGCAGCAGCATGAACTGATCCTCGACTCGGTGGCTGATGGTATCTATGGGGTGGATCTTCAGGGCAATTCCACCTTCGTCAATCGTGCTGCGGTGGAGATCACCGGCTGGCAGGAGGAGGATCTCATCGGCCGCAACCAGCATGAGATTCTGCACCATACCCATGCGGATGGTACTCCACATGCGCAGAAGGATTGCCCAGTCTACCTGGCGTTTCGGGACAACCAGCCGAGACACGTCTCCGATGATCTCTTCTGGCGCAAGGACGGCAGCAGTTTTTCCGTGGAGTACACCAGTACGCCGATCCGGGATGTATCTGGTAAGACGCTGGGAAGTGTAGTGGTGTTTCGTGATATCACCAAGCGCAAGCAGACGGAAGATGATACACGTCAGCATCAGAATGAGCTGGCGCGGGTGGCGCGGCTCAGTACACTGGGTGAGATGGCATCAGGCATCGCCCACGAACTGAATCAACCATTAACTGCGATTGCAACCAATGCCCATGCAAGCATCCGTATGCTTGAGTCCGGTTCGCAGAACAAACAGGTCTGTGCAGATGTGATGGACCGAGTCGCTTCACAGGCAGAACGGGCGGGAGAGATCATTCGCCAGCTGCGCCGTATGGTGCAAAAGGAGCCGCTGGAGAGTGCCGAGGTCGACATCAACGATCTGGTGCGGACCGTGGAGGTGCTGATTCGCCCGGAGATCCGCAGGGCCGATGTGGTGGTGAAACTGGATCTCGATCCGGAAGTGCCCAGGGTTGACGTTCAGCGAATACAGATCGAGCAGGTGATCCTTAATCTTGCCCGCAATGCCATTGAGGCGATGGGCAATACGCCGGAATCGGGCCGCGAACTGCTCATCCGCACCGGTTTGCGTGACAATCAGGTTCAGGTGACGGTCAGGGATACCGGACCGGGACTCAATCCCGATATCATGGATACGCTGTTCGCTCCTTTTGTGACCGGCAAACGTGAGGGCATGGGACTTGGACTCTCCATCAGTTACGGGATCATCGACGCCCATGGTGGTAGACTTAGCACCGTCACTCCTGCCGATGGCGGAGCGGAATTCCAATTTACCCTTCCACTTAATATGGGTACTTGAAGCATGGAACAGAACTCGCCGACAGTCTTCATCGTGGATGATGACCAAGAGGTGCGCAACGCACTACAACTTTTGATGCAATCCGTGGGTCTTGCAGTTGCCTGTTATGCCGCTGCGGGGGAGTATCTCGATGCTTTCGATGCCACTCTTCCTGGCTGTCTGGTGGTGGATATCCGCATGCCGGGCATGAGCGGCATGGAACTTCAGGAACGGCTCCAGGGAGAAGCGATTTACCCGCCGATTATTTTTATCACCGGTCATGGTGATGTGCCGATGGCGGTACGAGCGGTCAAGAACGGTGCGGTGGATTTCATTGAAAAACCATTCCGCGACCAGACGTTGCTGGACAGTGTACATCGTGCCATCGAGCAGGATGCCAATCGGCGCGGTGAAGTGCTGCGGCTTACAGATATACAGGATCGATTTGAGCAGCTGACGCCTCGTGAGCGGGAGGTCCTGGAACTGGTGGTTGCTGGCAAACGCAACAAAAATATTTCCGATGAAATGGGCATTACCCTGTCGACTGTCGAGGCGCATCGATCCAAAGTGATGGAGAAGATGCATGCTGATACATTGTCCCACCTGATGCGCATGATGCTGTCCCTGGACAGGAATTATGGAAAACCGTAATAGGGTTTGGCGTAATTGGGACTTTTCTTTATATGACATGGAGTTAGATAATAAATACTCCCCTGACCAGCCCGGAGCCAGTGGGGGGAAGCCCTGATGTTGGCAGGAAAGGTTATTGGAGAGTTCTGACAGGCGCCTCCTCTATTCCTGCCAACTTTTTTACACAATAACAAATAGTGGTCTTGCGGCAACTCAATCATTTGCCACAGTTTGAAGACTGAAAATGTGTAAAGGGCGCAGTATAAAATATTTGGAATCTCATAGTGGGTCGGAGTCAAGTTTGATTGAGGCAACAGAGGTTTTCTGTGCCGTAAAATCCATCAGCTGCAACTTCCTCCCCTTGCCACCCAATGAAAAATTGCCTTTGATACCTGAGAGGATTAAAAGAGAATGTCTATTTCCAGACGAGAGTTTCTTCGCCTGATGGGACTCGCCGGCGCCGCCGGCATGATGCCCGGCTCGATCTTTGCAGCAGCCCGGCAGCCCGCCGATCTCTATGAGGTGCCGAAGTTTGGTAATGTCTCTCTGCTGCACTTTACCGACACGCATGCGCAGCTGAATCCTATCTATTTCCGGGAACCCAATGTTAATTTGGGACTGGGCTATGCCTTCAACAAGGCGCCGCACCTGGTGGGTGACAAACTGCTGAATCATTTCGGCATCGCGCCGAACGGCATCGAATCCCACGCCTTCAGCTATCTCAATTTTGATGCTGCCTCGGCCAAGTATGGCAAGATCGGCGGCTTTGCCCATCTGCGAACACTGGTGGACCGTATCCGTGCTGAGCGGGGGGCTGGTAACACCCTTTTGATGGATGGGGGCGACACCTGGCAAGGTTCCGGCACAGCCTACTGGACCCGCGGCAAGGACATGGTCGGCGCCTGTAACATGCTGGGTGTGGACGTGATGACCGGCCACTGGGAGTTCACCTATCTTGATAAGGAGGTGATCTCCAATATCCATGATTTTAAAGGCGCCTTCATAGCGCAGAACGTCAAGGTAAGTGACGATGCCCTGTTCGACTACAAGTTTGCCGATTTTGACGGTTTTGACGAAGACGAGGGCAACGCCTTCAAGCCCTACGTGATCAAGAATGTGGGCGGCGCCCGAGTCGCCGTGATCGGCCAGGCATTTCCCTATACCCCCATCGCCAATCCCCAGCGCTTCATCCCGGACTGGACCTTCGGTATTCAGGATGAAAGCATGCAGGCGGTGGTCGATATGGTGCGTGAAAACGAGAAGCCCGATGTGGTAGTGGTGCTCTCCCACAATGGTATGGACGTGGATATCAAGATGGCCTCCAGGGTCAGCGGTATCGACGCCATATTCGGCGGTCACACCCATGATGGTATGCCGGCCCCGACGATCGTCAAGAATGCCGGCGGCAAGACCCTGGTGACCAACGCCGGTTCCAACGGCAAGTTCCTCGGTGTGATGGATCTGGAGGTAAAGGGCGGCAAGGTGCGGGACTTTCGCTACCGGCTGCTACCGGTCTTCTCCAACCTGCTGCCCGCAGACAAGGAGATGCAGGCCTACATCGATGGTGTGCGCGCCCCCTACAAGGGTCAGCTGGATGAAAAGTTGGCGGTGGCTGAGGAGACCCTCTATCGCCGTGGTAACTTTAACGGCACCTTCGATCAGGTCATCTGCGATGCCCTTACCGAGGTCAATGACGCCCAGGTCTCACTCTCTCCCGGGTTTCGCTGGGGCACCACCGTGTTGCCGGGCCAGACGATCACCATGGACAATGTCATGGATCAGACCAGCATCACCTATCCCGAGACCTACCGGCGGGAGATGAGCGGTGCCGACATCAAGGCGATCCTGGAGGATGTCAGTGACAACCTCTTCAACAAGGACCCCTACTATCAGCAGGGGGGGGACATGGTGCGGGTCGGTGGCCTGGATTATGTCTGTGAGCCGGGCAAGGGTTTCGGCAAGCGCATTACCAACATGACGCTGAACGACGGCACTGTGGTCGATGCGGATAAGAAATATGTGGTTGCCGGTTGGGCCACGGTGGGTTCAAAATCTCCCGGCCGTCCCATCTGGGATGTGGTGGGCGACTATCTGCGTGATCAGAAGACGGTGAAGATCAAAAAGCTCAACACCCCGAAACTGATCGGTGTGAAGGGTAATCCGGGTATTGCGGAGTACCGAGGCAGCTGATGATCCTGTCAAGGGTAGGGTGTGCCGTGCGCACCTTGATTGCTGCACATTCTGGTGCGCACAGCGCACCCTACGTTTCGAATCACACTCCCAGGATGTGATACCCCGAGTCGACGTACAACACGTCGCCGGTGATGCCTGAGGCGAGGTCAGAACAGAGGAAAGCTGCCGCATTGCCCACCTCTGCGGTAGTGACGTTACGCCGTAGCGGGGTTTTCCTCTCCGCTTCGTCAAGCATGCTCTTGAAGTTCTTGATGCCGGATGCCGCCAAGGTACGGATCGGGCCTGCGGAGACTGCGTTCACGCGGATGCCGTCGGGTCCCATTGAGTCGGCCATGTAGCGGACATTGGCCTCCAGACTCGCCTTGGCTACACCCATTACATTGTAGAAGGGCACGGTGCGCACGGCACCGAGATAGCTCATGGTGATCAGCGAGGCGTTGCGGCCCTGCATCATCGGCATGCCGGCCTTGGCCAGTGCGGCGAAGCTGTAGGCGCTGATGTCGTGGGCCATGGCAAAACCCTCACGGGTCAAATTGTCCAGATATCTGCCTTCCAGGTGGTCGCGGGGGGCGAAACCGACGGAGTGGACTATACCCTCAAGGCCGTCCCACTTTTTGCCCAGTTCCTCAAATACAGCATCGATCTGTTCGTCACTGGTGACATCCAGCGGCAGTACGATATCTGAGCCGCACTGGTCGGCGATCTTCTGCACCCTGCTCTTGAGTTTGTCGCCCTGGTAGGTGAAGGCGAGCTGTGCGCCTTCGCGGTGCATGGCTTCGGCGACGCCCCAGGCAATGGAACGGTTGCTGGCGACGCCAACGATGAGAATACGTTTGTCTTGCAAAAAACCCATGGAACAATTCCTTGGTGGTGTCATCAAACAGAATTGCGGATAATGCGGCCAGTGGCCGACTGCTCCGGCATTCGGATACCAATCCGTGGTTGCGCCGGATTCCGACAATTAACAAGTGTCCGTCAAGTAATATTGTTTTCACCACGAAGGGCACGAAGGGAGCAAAGAAAACTCATTGTTAATCAATTTTTTAACTTCGTGTTCTTCGTGGTAAAAGATGTGCTTCCGGATGAACACTAAACGAAGAACTGACTAAGTTACCCGAAATTTCCCGAATCGAAAAGGGCGAGTCCTGCCATTATATGCGCGTCAGATTGATAAAACTGAGAGGAGTCTGCAGTCTGTTGCTGATTGGCATGCTGTTGACGGGGTGCGATGACTCCCCCTGGAACTCGCCTCACCCCGCCAGCGAGATGTCCAGCCAAGTGCTCTACCGCTCCTTCTCCGAGCGCCCCAAGCATCTCGATCCGGCCCGCTCCTACAGTTCCAATGAGTATGAGTTTATCGCCCAGATCTATGAGCCGCCGCTGCAGTACCACTTTCTGAAGCGGCCCTATGAGTTGGTGCCTCTGACCAGTGAGGGAATGCCCCAGGTCACCTATCTGGACGCCGAAGGCAAACCTCTTCCGGATAATGCCTCGGTGGATGAGATCGTCTTCAGTGACTACCTGGTCACTATTCAACCCGGTATCCGCTTTCAACCACACCCCCTGTTTGCCAGGGAAGAGTCGGGTGAATTTCTCTACCATCAGTTGAATGAAAATCAGTTGGAACGGCTGCACACCCTGGCCGATCTACCGGAAAACGGCAGCCGCGAACTGACGGCTGCGGATTACGCTTATCAGATCAAGCGTCTCGCTTTTCCCCGTTTTCACTGCCCTATTGCCGGGGTGATGAATGAGTATATCGTCGGTTTCAAGGCGTTTTCCGAGCGCCTGAGCGCTGAGGATAAACGGCTGCAGAAGATGACCGGCGAAGAGCGTCCCTATGTCGATCTGCGGGAGTATGACCTGCCCGGTGTGGAGGTAGTGGATAACTACCGCTATCGCATCCGTCTCAAGGGCAAATATCCCCAGTTCGTCTACTGGATGGCGATGCCGTTCTTTGCCCCCATGCCTTGGGAGGCGGACCGTTTCTACGCCCAGCCGGGCTTACGTAAGCGCAACATCAAGCTGGACTGGTATCCGGTGGGCACCGGGGCGTTTATGTTGACGGAGAATAACCCCAACCTGCGCATGGTGCTGGCGCGCAATCCCAATTTTCATGGTGAGTCCTATCCCGAAACGGGTGAACCCGAGGACATCGCGGCTGGACTGTTACGGGATGCCGGTTTGCCGCTGCCCTTTATCAACAAGGCGGTCTATAGCCTGGAGAAGGAGACCATCCCCTACTGGAATAAATTTCTGCAGGGCTACTACGATACCTCTGGTATCTCGTCAGACAGTTTCGATCAGGCGGTGCAGTTCGGTGATCAGGGCGAGGCGGGGCTGACGGAGTCGATGCGGCAGAAAGGGATCCAGCTGACCACTGCGGTACAGACCTCCATCGGCTACTTCGGCTTCAATATGCGCGACCCGGTGGTCGGCGGGGATTCGGAGCGGGCGCGGCTGCTGCGTCGTGCCATTGCCATTGCGGCGGACTACGAAGAGTTTATCTCCATCTTTGCCAATGGGCGGGGTATCCCGGCACAGGGAATGATTCCGCCGGGCATCTACGGCAACCGGCCGGGTCCCGAGGGGATCAACCCCTACGTCTACGAAGTGGTCAACGGTATACCCAAACGCCGTTCCATCGATGAGGCGAAGGCGTTGCTGCAACAGGCGGATTATGCCGATGGGCGGGATCCGGACACCGGCAAGCCACTGGTGCTCTACTATGATGCCGTGGCGACCGGTCCGGACGACAAAGCGAGAATGAACTGGTGGCGCAAACAGTTCACCAAGCTGGGTATCCAACTGGTGGTCCGGGCTACCGATTACAATCGCTTTCAGGAGAAGATCCGCAAGGGCACCGGGCAGATGTATAGTTGGGGCTGGAATGCCGACTACCCCGATCCTGAGAACTTTTTCTTTCTCCTCTACGGCCCTAATTCCAAGGCGGACGGGGGAGGGGAGAACGCCTCCAACTATGCCAATCCTGAATTTGATGAACGCTTCAGCCGGATGAAGAACATGGATAACGGCCCTGAACGGATGGCAATCATCGACCAGATGATGGAGATACTGCGCCGGGATGCCCCCTGGTTGTTTGGGTATCACTCCAAGGCGTTCTCCCTGAACCACGCCTGGTATCACAACGTAAAACCCAATCTGATGGCGAACAATACGTTGAAGTACAAACGGGTCGAACCTGCCTTGCGCCAAGAGTCTCAGTTGGCATGGAATCAACCCGTGCTCTGGCCGGTGCTCGGCACTCTGGTGATCCTGCTGCTCTCCCTTATTCCCGCTGTCGTGCTGTTTCGACGCCGGGAGAGGAGTGCAGCACGATGATGGCCTATATTGTACGGCGGATACTCTACGCTATCCCGATCCTGATCGGGGTGAACATCATCACCTTCATGCTCTTCTTCGTGGTCAACTCCCCGGATGACATGGCGCGTATGAATCTGGGTATGAAGCGCGTCACTCCCGCCGCCATCGAGGAGTGGAAAGCGGAGCGGGGTTACGATCTTCCGATGCTCTACAATGCATCTGAGACGGGTGCCGGACAGATCACCCGGACCATCTTCTTTCAGAAGTCTGTGAAGCTGTTTCAGTTTGACTTCGGCGTCTCCGACAGCGGCCGCGATATCGGTTACGACATCTCCCAGCGTATGTGGCCCAGTCTTGCCATCGCGGTGCCGGTGCTACTGGTTGGATTGGCGCTGAATATCACCTTTGCCCTGCTGATCGCCTTCTTTCGCGCCACCTATATCGATTTCTGGGGAGTGGTGATCTGTGTGGTGATGATGTCGATCTCGGCGCTTTTCTACATCATCGGCGGGCAGTACCTGGTGGGGAAACTGCTCCACCTGGTGCCGATCTCGGGTTACAGCACGGGGTTGAGTGCGATCAAGTTTCTTCTCCTGCCGGTGATTATCGGGGTCATCGGCGGTATTGGTGCCGGCACCCGCTGGTACCGCACCCTCTTTCTGGAGGAGATCAACAAGGACTATGTGCGTACTGCCCGCGCCAAGGGATTGAGTGAGCAGTGGGTGCTGTTCGGTCACGTCTTTCAGAATGCGCTGATTCCGATCCTGACCGGGGTGGTGGCGGTGCTGCCGTTGCTGTTCATGGGTAGCCTGATCACCGAATCCTTCTTTGGTGTGCCGGGCCTGGGCAGTTACACCATCGATGCCATCAACCGGCAGGATTTCGCCATTGTGCGGGCGATGGTCTTTCTCGGTTCCGTGCTCTACATCATCGGACTGATACTGACCGATATCTCCTACACCATCGTCGATCCGAGGGTGCGATTGCAATGAGTTGGGAAAGAGTGGTGAGCCTCCATGCCTGATCTGGTGATTCTCTGGACCGACGCCTTGGTATTCCTGCTGGTTTTACTGGCAGTGGGTTTTGCCCTGTTCGCCAGTCGGCGGGAACATCTGCGTGCTCCCTGGCGGCATGTGGCGCGCAGCCGAGTGGGTATGGGGGCGCTGGTGGTGCTCTCCTGTTATATCCTGATCGGCCTGCTCGACTCCATTCACTACCATCCCGATATGGATGGCACAGAGGGGGAGACCGCCGAGGTGCTGAGCCTCTTCGATCTTATGGTCACCCCCCTGCGCACCCGCACCGAGAAGACCTATTCGGCACCGCTGGCAACACACCTCTACGCCAAGGAGACCATCGAACTGGCTGGTGGAAAAAGTCAACGCGACTATCCCAGGCTGAAGTTCGGCGGCGCTCATCTGGCAGACCCTGAACTCGACTGGGCTTCCGATATCTATCTTAATGTCATACATGGAATGCTGGAGGGCGTAGTCTGCTGGCTGGGTCTCTCCGTCCTGTTTGTGGCGTTGATGGCGAGGCGGGAGGGTTTGTCCTTCGGGCAGATGCAGTCACGGGTGATTCGTTATGAGACGCCAATCCCCTGGCGCACAGTGCTCACTACATTGGGCGTGTTGTTGGTGCTCGGTTTTATCCTGGGCGAACTGGCGGTTCAGTACCACCTCTTCGGCACCGACAAAGTGGGGGAGGATGTCTTCTATCAGGGGTTGAAGAGTATTCGCACCGGACTGTTGATCGGCACTCTGACGACCATGGTGATGCTGCCTGCTGCGATCCTGCTCGGCATCATGGCAGGCTATTTCCGGGGTTGGGTGGACGATCTGATCCAATACAGCTATACCACCCTCAACTCAATTCCAGGGGTGTTGCTGATCGCCGCCGCCATCCTCATGATGCAGATCTACATGAGCAATCACGAGGCGGAGTTCGCCAGTCTGACCCAGCGGGCCGACCTGCGGCTGCTCTTTCTCTGCATGATCCTGGGGGTGACCAGTTGGACCGGTCTCTGCCGTATGTTGCGGGGCGAGACCTTCAAGCTGCGGGAGCTTGAGTATGTGCAGGCATCCCAGGCCTTCGGTGTCGGCCACTTCACCATCATCGGCCGTCATATCCTGCCCAACGTGCTGCATATCGTGCTGATCACCCTGGTGCTCGACTTCAGCGGCCTGGTGCTGGCGGAGGCGGTGCTCTCCTACGTCAACATCGGCGTCGATCCGACCATGAACAGTTGGGGCAACATGATCAACAGCGCCCGGCTCGAAATGGCCCGCGAGCCGATCGTCTGGTGGTCGCTGGCTGCGGCATTGATTTTCATGTTTACCCTGGTGCTCTCCGCCAACCTCTTTTCGGATGTGGTGCGGGATGCCTTTGATCCCAGACTGCGCACCAGCCGGTAGTGATATTGCCCATGAAAGATCACCTGTTAGCAATCGAAAACCTCCATACCCGGCTCGGCAACAAGCAGAATCCGGTGCGGGTGGTGGATGGTCTTAATCTGACCATCCGCCAGGGCGAGACGCTGGCGCTGTTGGGGGAATCGGGTTGCGGAAAATCGATGACTGCACTCTCCATGATGCGCCTGTTGCCCCCCTCCGGACGCATCAGCGAGGGGCATGTCAAACTTGACGGTCTCGATCTGTTGGCCCTTTCCGAACAGGAGATGCGCCAGGTTCGGGGCGGCCGCATGGGCATGATCTTTCAGGAACCCATGACCTCCCTCAACCCGGTGCTGCGCATCGGTGATCAGATTGCCGAGGCGGTACGCCTGCATGACAGGTTGAGTGGTGCAGCAGTGACAGAGCGGGTGGTGGAACTGCTCGATGCGGTCGGTATTCCAGACCCCCGGCGCCGTGCCAGAGAGTATCCCCATCAGCTCTCCGGCGGTATGAAACAGCGGGTAATGATCGCTATGGCCCTTGCCGGCCGACCGGAACTGTTGATCGCCGATGAACCCACCACTGCGCTGGATGTCACCATCCAGGCCCAGGTGTTGAACCTGCTGAAACAGTTGCAGCAGGAGACCGGCATGGCGATTCTGCTTATCACCCACGATCTGGGAGTGGTGGCGGAGACTGCCGACCGCCTGGCGGTGATGTATGCGGGGCAGATCGTTGAGACTGCAGATGTTGCTACTTTCTTCGAAGGCCCTAAACACCCCTACAGCCGCAAGCTTTTCGAATCTCTGCCGGACAGTCACAAACGGGATGAAAAGCTGGCTGTCATCAAAGGGACGGTGCCGCCGCTGAACCAGCAGTTTTCGGGTTGCCGCTTTGCCGATCGCTGTGAACAGGCAGCTCCTCGCTGCAGTAGCGAGATACCCGACTGGGTCGACCTTGCCGAGCGGCAGGGCGTCCGCTGCCTTATCTATGCTGACGACCCGATCACCCCCACGCTGAGTGATACAGCCGTCGAGGCGGAAACCCATAGTTTGTCCCGGGCGGGAGATGAATCCTTGCTGGATGTCACGGATCTCAAGGTCCACTTTCCCATCCATAAAGGCGTGTTTCGACGCGTGGTGGGGCAGGTGCGGGCAGTGGATGGTGTCGGGCTGTCGATCTCCAAGGGACGAACCCTGGCACTGGTGGGCGAATCTGGCTGCGGCAAGACCACCGTGGGCAAGGGCATATTGCAACTGATCCGTCCCACCGATGGGCGGGTGAAGTTTGGTGAAGACGAGCTGACACAATTGAAGGGAGAGGCGCTGCGCCGGCGTCGCGCGGATATGCAGATCATCTTTCAGGATCCCATGTCTTCCATGAACCCCCGCATGCTGGTTGGGGAGATCATCGCCGAGGGGATGCGTGCGCAGAAGATCGGCAACAAAAAGGATCGCAAGGCGAAGGTCAGCCAACTGTTGGAACAAGTGGGTCTGCATGCCGATGCAGCCAAGCGTTATCCCCATGAGTTCTCCGGCGGTCAGCGTCAGCGCATCTGTGTCGCCCGTGCCCTGGCGGTAGAGCCGCAACTGATCGTCTGCGATGAGCCCACCAGCGCGCTGGATGTGTCGGTGCAGGCACAGATCCTCAACTTGTTGAAATCTCTGCAGCGTGAGCTGGAGTTATCCTATCTCTTCATCACCCACAACATCTCGGTGGTCTCCTACCTGGCCGATGAGGTGGCGGTGATGTATCTGGGCCGCATCGTGGAACAGGGCAGTGTCGAGGAGGTACTGGAATCGCCGACCCATCCCTATACCAGGGCGCTGCTTTCGGCCGTGCCAGTGCCCGATCCCGATTTCGAGCGTTCGGTGATCCGCCTTGAGGGAGACATGCCGTCCCCCGCCAATCCGCCACAGGGTTGTCATTTCCATCCCCGCTGTCCCGAGGCCGTTGCAGCCTGCAGCGTCGGATATCCTGCTGAAACCGCGCTTTCTGAGACTCATCGTGTCAGGTGCTCCCGTATAGGTGAGCTATAGGCGGGATTAAGGTCTTTGCCTGATCCGCTACGCTTGATCAGGCCTACGTACTAATTGCTATCTCTATTTCAATGGCGCCAGAGGCGGGTGTTTCTGGGAACATTATTCTGCTTGTGCTATATCTTCTGGTAGACCAATGCCGGATAAGGACAGGAGGGTGGGATGGTAATCAAGAAAAAAACACGCGTAAGACGGACAAAGAAGGTGGGTGCTTCCAAAGCTGAAAAAGCGGGCCGTAAATTCTGTGATATGCCGGAAATGGCACTGCGCCAAGTGCCGCGGGATGTCGATCCGGGACGGGCTGCATTTATCCTGGACATGGATAACATATGGGTAAACGGAACGGTTATCCACTACTGTTTTTTCGAGCACACGAAACATAATTCATCAAAAAAATGGACAGGCAGTGCAGCGGACAAACGTGCGGTGAGAAAAGCCTTCAAGGAGTGGAAGGATCTGAGTATAGGTCTTGAATTTGTTGAGGTAAGAAATCTCGATGAAGCTGAAATCAGGATCGGCTTTGATCAGGACGAAGGTTCCTGGTCATATATCGGCACCTACCCGATGGGCAATGTTTCAAAAAACCGGCGAACGATGAACTTTGGCTGGTCGCTGACGACATCCCACGGCAAGGATACGGCGCTGCATGAGATTGGCCATTCCCTCGGTGCCAAACATGAACATCAGAACCCGTTTGCGGGAATTCAGTGGAACAGGCAGGGGGTCTACGACTATTTCAGCGGCCCACCGAATAACTGGAGTCGTGGAAAAATCGACCGCAATATTTTGGACGTGGTTTCTGAAAGTGATGTGGAAGGTTCGGCTTGGGACGGCAACTCCATCATGCATTACGAATTCCGTGCTGCTCTGATTGAAGGACCGCCTCCCTATGATTCTGTTGGTATCCACCCGGCTGCCGGTCTGTCTCCCAAAGACAAAGCTTGGGCACAGCATTTCTATCCGGTGCTGAGAAAAAAAGATTATGTTGATCTAACACCATTTCAGTCTGAAGTTATTCAGATAGAAGCGGGCGGGCAGGTCAATCTGGTTATCAAGCCGAAAACAACCCGTAAATACACCATGCAGTCTTTTGGAGAAGCCGATACTTTGATGGTGCTTTTTGAGGACGATGGAACCGATGATCCCATCTATCTTCAAGCCGATGATGACAGCGGTACTGACTACAATGCCAGAATCGAGCATCGACTGATGAAAGGCACAACCTATATTCTCCGCGTTCGTCTTTACTGGGCCAATGCGGCTGGTGAAACGGCTGTTATGCTTTGGTAGTGACTGACAACAAAAAGGGTATGAACAGCATGAAGCACCCGTAGGAGCGGCGCCTCGCCGCGAGAACAGGTTTCAAGTCTGACTCGCGGCGAGGCGCCGCTCCTACATTGACTCGTTAAAAAGCCAATGAGTAAAGAAATAAATATATTCGTCTCCTATAGTCATCGCGATGATGACTGGCATGAGCGACTGATCGCCTTTCTGGACTCTCTCAAGTTTACCCGTCTGAAAGCGCAGGATCTGAAGAGCGGGAACCTGTATCAGAATGCCAGATTTCATTATCGCGCCTGGTCGGATAAACAGATCGATCTCGGCAGCAACTGGAAGCCGGAGATAGAGGATGCCATCCGGCAGGCGAGGGTGGCTGTGTTGTTGGTTTCGACCGACTTTTTAGCCTCTGAGTTTATCCTCGAACAGGAGCTGCCACTGCTGATCGACCGTTCCAACAGCGGCGAACTTGCCATCTTTCCACTCATCATCCGTCCCTGCCTGTGGCGTGAAACCGCCTGGCTGCAGGAGATTCAGATATTTGACGCGGGGCAGGCAATGTCGGAGCTGCCAAATCATGAATGGGAGAAAAAACTTGTTGAATTTTCCCTGCGTATCGATGAACAGCTGGAGAGCGAACGGAGCGGTCAGGAGCTGGTGGATGAAGAGCCTGAAAGTATCGAGGAAATTTTCACTCCCCCCACTGTCGATCAACCCGTCTACGATGTGCCGCTGCAGGAGAAGAATGCGTCCGGCAATGAATTTCATACCTGGAACGGTGTACGCAAACTGATAGACGAGTCTGGATTCTGCGAGACTGGAGAATACGTCGTCGATGGAGTGCTGCTGTTCCGCACCATTAAACAGCGTACTTGGCTTGCTGTTACGGAGCGGCAGCTGTTTTGTGTGCTGGATGGTGAAAAGACGCGCAAGCGAGGAAGGCTTATACAGTGGCACGAATCCTTGAGTCAAAATCTACCAGTGCGTGCCCGTGACCGTGCCAACGCGCAAACCGGCCTGCTCAATGTTGGTACCCATGTGAACTGGCTCTATTCCAAACGGCTGCATAAAAGTCCGGGAGAGCTTGAGGCGCAGGTCACCAAACTGCTTGAGAATGCGTGACGACCGGCAGACTCACCTTGGAGCTGCGTCTTCGTGACGAATCGTTATGTCCAGGTTGTAGGCCCGATCAAGCGAAGCGGGTCGGGCAGATTTGTGACGGGTGGTCTATCCTTCAGGAAGGATTCGAATAAAACGCCAGCATCATGAACAGGGATATTAGCGTCCATCGGTTACGCAGACGCCACTTAACTCAGAACATAGACAGGAAGGAATCACCTTTTTTCGCCCATGCCGGCAAGGTATCGGAGAAAAGGTCTCAGCAGAGCGCTTTCTTTCAGGCAAAGCTGACCATTGGACAGCCCGGCGATCAGTATGAGAAGGAAGCCGATAGCGTCGCCACCGCAGTTGTCCAGCGTTCTGCAGACTCCCCATCAACGCAACAGCAGGGCTTCTTCACCATTCAACGACGGGCCGGTCACCGGGCAGCTATGCCTTCCGCACCAGTCGGCATGGCGGCCAGATTGCAATCCTCCAAGGGAAACGGCAGTAGACTGCCAAAGCGAACCCACGCGGAGATGTCGCAGTCGCTGGGTTTCGATTTCAGTGATGTGCGGCTACACACAGACAGTGAATCCGTCAATTTGAACAGGGCTGTCGGTGCCCAGGCGTTTACCCACGGGAAAGACATCTATTTCAACTCGGGAAAGTACAATCCCGAGACGAAAAGCGGAAAACACCTGCTGGCCCATGAGTTGACCCATGTGGTGCAACAGAATCGTGGCGCCGGAGGCCTGCAACGATCTTCAATGGTCCAACGGGAGATCGAGCTAGATGCGGCAAACGTGCCTACCGGTAACTATCTGTTTCGGGTCGGCAGCGGTATCACCTCCGGATTTTTCAGACGTATAAAACGTTTTGTCGGGGATGGCGCCCTGACGGATAACGAACTCAATGCACTGCGTATCTACGCGTTGCAGGTCAGGGGTTCGGTAAACCACGCTGAACGGCTCTTGATGGCGGCGATGCTCAATCCGGTCAATGTCCCATTGCTTCAGGCACACAGGGCGGGTGACCTCTCCATTCCGATCAACACGATTACCGATGCCAACCGTCAGCATGTTCGCGATATCGGGCGTGAACAGATACCGGATGCGCTCATGCTGCAGTTGTGGGATGCCGTTACCACATTGGGATTTGATCTTGAACGAGGCTTGGCGTTATTGGCAGAGGTCGATGCAGCGGCAACCAGAGAGATCATGCAGCACGCCGGTCCACAGTTCCAAACACAGGCGACTGCACTGATTGCCTACATGCAGATGCACACCATTCCCGCCCTGGAGGTATTGGGCGCGATGTTGAATGCGGCCTCCGACAGCAGTTCCGGCGACAAGGTGATGGCCGGGATCGTCTATGTCATCGCCAGAAAGGCAGGCCACGCCACTGCAGGGCAGATCAGAAGCGGTCAAATAAAGGTTGATGCGCTGATTCCCCGTGCCTTCCGGAATTTGACAGCAGGTAACGGTGCCGGTGCGTTCTACTCACCGATAGGCAGGAGAGACCAGGAAAAAGGGGACACGCTATATCTACCGACTAGTCTGAACGTTGCGGCGATTGATTCGCGGGCACTGGTCATCCATGAATTGACTCACGCTGCCGATGACGCCGCGAGCGCAGGTATCACGCAACGCCGCGTGCTTGAACTTGAGGCGCGGGCCTATACCAGCCAGATGCGATATATCATGGACGAGATCCTGGCGCTCCCGGTTGCCGAGCAACCTGCGGCCATTCGCGGTTACAGAAGATCAGCCACCAGCGCACTGCTGCAATGGGCGATGGTCTTGGCGGCAAAAGGTAATACTGCGCACTATCGTGACATCTGCACCCGAATTATCGTGCAGGATCCCTCCGTATCAGAAGCGAATGTCGTGGCCGCGCTGGCGATGAGCGAGGCGAATATCACCACCAATCTTGAAAATGCCATTGATGCGCATCCAAACTACACGCGAGGTACTCGAACCGCGCTCGACGGTCTCTCCGGCGAGAGCGTGCTGGGTCTGGTCGGCGCAGCGGCTGGGCCTTGATTGGGTTGGCAGATCCAGCGTTGCTTGCGACACTCCTGATCATTTGTCATCTCGACCGCAGGGAGAGATCTCGCGCTACCGCGCTGCCAACGGGTTATAAGCAGGAGATCTCTCTGTGTGACCGTGCCGATGATCCTGAGATGTATGGAATTGAATTTCCAACAAAAGATCCGTAGGTTATATTCCACCGTTGCAGCCAGGGATGAACCATGCCGTCGCCGAACCCCGCTGATCGCAAGATCTATCACGTGTTCCTCGCCTCACCCGGCGACATGGCCGACGAGCGCCAGGCGGTGCGTGATTTTTTTAAGGCCTACAATCGGGATGCCGCTAATCCCAGGGGGTTTCAGTTCGATCTTATCGACGGGGAAAATCAGACCAACATCGGTGTTGGTCGCCCCCAGGCGCTGATTACCCAACAGACCCTAAAAAAATTCAGATTATCCCTTGCCCTGGTTATTGGCCTGCTGGGCCAGCGTTTCGGCACACCGACCGGCGATTTCAATTCGGGCACAGAGGAGGAGTTCACTGTCGTTATGAATATGCGTCGTGAACAAGGTGACTACCCCGAGATCAAATGGTTTTTCCGTAAAGGTTGGGGAAAAGACGGCCTACCGATGGATCCGGATGAACTACTTGAAGTCGCCAATCAAAAGCGCTTGGTCGATGCCTTCAAGGAGCGTGTGAAAGCAGAAAGTGATGTTCAACTCTTCACAGCCAATTTCGAAACCACCAACGACTTCCCCGCGCTGCTGGCGCGTGATCTCAATCAATGGCTCAACGATCCGGAAAAGCCCTGGAATCAGCAGGATGCCGGCCCCGGTGATCCCTATGACCCGCCGCCGGATGACCAACTGCTGGATGAGTGGCTGCGCATTCAGGCCGCCGACTGCGCCCGCCTGCCGCTGGAGGTGCTGGATGCCCGTCAGGGTCTGGATCAGCCAGCCGACCCTATTCGTCTGCCGGATATCTTCGTGCCCCTGAAGGCCGTTGCACCGCCGGAAAAGTGGCTGGAAGAGGACGAAGAGGTTCCAAACCACATTCGCGAAATGACCGAAGGCAAAAGTGGTAAGCCTGTGCCGGTTCTAGATCTGTTGGCCCGTGAGCCTCACTCGGTGTTGATCGGCGACCCAGGCGCAGGCAAGTCGGCCCTGGTCAATCAACTCGCCTGGCAGTTGTCGGCGAATGATGCGGATGCCGAACTGCCCGATGTACTTCAGGGCGGGATTCCCGTGCGTATCGTTCTGCGACAGGTTGAGATCCCCGGCAACGCCAAGGTGGGCAGGGCCAAATGGCTGTGGCAGGCGCTGGAGACGGATATCCGTGACCTGCTGGAAGGGAGCGCCCAAGGCCGGGGCGAAAAAGCCCCGCAAGTAGTGAGCGCCCTGCGTCATCGGCTGGGCGAGAATCCTGGGGGAATGATCCTGCTCGACGGTCTCGACGAGGTGCCTGCCGCTGGTGAACGCCGCACCCATCTGCTGCAGGCGATTCGTGCGCTGGTGGAGGAGCTGCCGGCCTCGACCGGTATCATGTTGACCGCCCGACCCTACGCATATACCGATCCCGGCTGGCGCCTGGCCGGTTTCACCCCGCTCTTCCTCACCCCATTTGATGAAGGACAGCGAAGCCAGTTCATCCACGGCTGGTACCGGGCGGCGAAAACGCGCTTCGGCCTGCGAGAACAGGATCTGAAGCTTCGCGTACCCGATATGCTGGAACGGGTGGAAAACCGTGAACACCTGCGGGAGCTGGCTCGCCGTCCCCTGCTGCTGACCCTCATTGCCACCCTGCACGCCAGCGGCGGCAGCCTGCCGGAGGATCGTGCTGAACTCTACCGCGACAGCGTCAACCTGCTGCTCTACCAGTGGCGGGCCAATCGCTGCTTTCGTAACAGCGATGGTCAGCCCCTGAGCCTGTCGGAACCCCTATTGCGTGAAAGCCTGCAGCAACTCGCCTGGTCGGCGCACAAGACCCAGCGTGAACAGCGCGACAGTAACGGTGTCGCCAATATCAGCCGCAACCAGTTGCTGGACGCCTTCGAACCCCTGCTGGCGACGTTAGGCCGGGACGACCTGCTGGCCTACCTGGAGCAGCACAGCGGCATCCTCATCAGCCGTGGCCGGGATCACTACGCCTTTCCTCATCGATCATTTCAGGAGTACCTGGCCATGGGCTGGCTCAGTTCCCGCACCGATGACGCCCTGAGCCGCGAGGTCTGCACCGACCCGATCTGGTGGCGGGAGACCTTCCTGCTGGCGGTCCTGGAGCAGCGCAAGAAGCCCCGCCCCGCCATCGGCTACATCGAGGATATGCTGGAGACCGCTGAAGCGGCGACGGCAACCGTTCGCCACCAAGTCTCGGTATTGGCCGGTCTGAGCCTGATGGAACTGGGGCTGACCGGGATGGACGACACCGGATTTTCCCGTCAGCGTATTAAGATTCGCAGCTGTATTGTCGAACTCATCGAAGATCCCACCGCTTTGACAATCGAGGAGCGGGCCGAGGCGGGGAGGGTGCTGGGTGGCATCGGAGATCCACGCCCCGGGGTCGGGCTGGATGAAAATGGGTTACCTGATATTGAGTGGTGTGAGATTCCCGCTGCCGATGAAGTCAGCCTGGAAGACGATGCAGGTACTTTCCCTGTCGAACACTTTTACCTGGCCAGTTATCCGGTTACCAACGCTCAGTTCCAGACCTTTATCGATGATGACAAGGGATATCAAAACCGCGAATGGTGGGTGAAACTGGATGAGAAGCCAGATACACCTGAAATGCCCAGTTGGAGCGAACCCAATCATCCTCGGGAGACAGTCTCCTGGTACGAGGCGATGGCCTTCTGCGCCTGGCTCTCCGGCCGACTGGGATACACGGTGAGTCTGCCGACTGAGTGGCAGTGGCAGCAGGCGGCGAGCAGCGGCAATGCGAGACAGGACTACCCCTGGGGTGAAGAATACGAAACCGGCCGGGCCAATATTAATGAGACTGTTGGAGGTGCGGACTCTCACTATCTGCGCCGAACCACGGCTGTGGGACTCTATCCGCAAGGTAATTCTGCGCAAGAGGTCTCGGATCTTGCGGGAAACGTCTTGGAGTGGTGTCTGAACGAGTATGGCACTCCAGCCAACACCCAGGCCAGTGGCACAGCAAGATGCGTGTTGCGCGGCGGGTCCTGGGTCGACTGTCAAGACTACGCCCGTGCGTCGCTCCGCAACTACCACGCGCCGGACAGCCGTGACCTCAGTCTGGGTTTTCGGTTGAGTTGTTCGTCCCCCATCGTGAAAGACTGACCGCTGTGGCGCTGAACACTGAACCTCTGATTTTCTGTTCACTGATCCGCCGCGATAGCGACGGAGGCACCGCACCTACATTTTCATTTACCGTCCCCTTGCGGCAAGGCGGTTGAATACGCTACGGCGCAATCCCCAGCTATCAGCGTAACGCACATGGTTGACCCAGCCCTGGATGCCGGCATCCAGCTCGGCGAAGCTGATTTTTCCCTGCCGCCAAGCCTGCATCCGTTCACCCAAATGCCGTGTTGCATTTCGCACTTTGCGCGACTTGATACGTCGGTGAGTCGGATAGACCACGAAACCGAGCCAGGGAATTCCGCACTCAACCGGCAAAACCTGGGCGGCAGATTCATGGATGACCAGCCGGAACCGTTGCAGGCGTTCGATGATTGCCCGTTTCCAGGCCCAGAGTTCGGCCTTGTTGTTGCTGAAGAGGGCGAAATCGTCGACGTAGCGCAGGTAGGCTTGGCAGCCGAGTTCACGTTTCACGAAATGGTCAAAAGGGTCGAGGTAGCAGTTGGACCAGAACTGTGATGTCAGATTACCGATGGGCAGGCCACGTGGTCGGCAGGTAGCGAGCAGGTCGTCTTGCGGAAACCACTGCATCTCATATTCGTCATCCAACACACCGGCACCACTGTCGATGATGGTACGAACCAGTACCATAACATCATCCTCTTCAATTTGACGATGCAGAATCTCCTTGAGAACTGTGTGATCAATGGACGGGAAATGTTTGACGATATCTGCCCGCAGAATGTAGCGGAAGCGCTGTGAGAATCCCTGCAGACGGTCCACCGCCCGGTGAGTTCCCTTTTCAACCCGGTTGGCGTAACTATCAGGAATGAAGTGTCTTTCGAACCTGGGTTCCAATAGATTACAAAGTGCGTGATGCACTACCCTGTCACGAAAAGGGGCGGCGCTGATTTTGCGCCGCTTGGGTTCGTGAATATGGAAGTTCACATAAGACCCAGGCCGGTAACTTCCAGCAAGCAATGATTCACGAAGTTTTAGTAATTCATCTGCCTGTCTGAAATCAAACTGCGCCACGTTGGGATGGCCGCGTTTGCCCCTGGATGCTTTCCGGTAGGCCAGAAGCAGATTTTCCCAATCACAAATTTGAGTGAACAGAGTACTGTAGGAGGGCATTCTGAATGTCGCGGGAGATGGTGATATTTGTACGTGTGTTTGATTTGCTCGACTGGCTGATGCCAAAGTCAGAGCATTTCCCAAGGGTCTATCGCCACACGGTAACACAACGTCTGATGGATTCTGGGTTGGATCTTTACGAGGCTTTGGGGGATGCGCAGGCGCAACGGGGGATTGAACGATTGGCAGCGTCGCAATCCGCTGATGCCTCGCTGTCAAGACTTCGCAATTATCTGAAACTCATTCATAAATGGCAATGGCTGAGCCACGGGCAATATCAGCATGTGAGTGAGATGGTGGCGGAGATCGGCCGTCTATTAGGTGGCTGGTTGCGGCAGGCCCGAACGGATCAGGGATAGGGCGGGGCGCTTCGGGAACAGTGTCCGGGAAGCGCCCCTTTTTTATATATGCCCGACGGTATTGTTACCGTGCGGACGGGACCAGCCCGCGCCATCAATCCGTTCTCCGCCTCGGCCTGCAAATCGTGATCGGCAGGCAGTACCGGCAATGTGGAAGAACAGGGGCGATGTGGGACGAACAACTCAACCGAAAACCCAGATTGTTGTTACGGTTGTCCGGTTCGTTGTTGTTGCGGATCGACGCACGGGCGTTGTCTTGATTGTTGATCCAGGACCCGCCGCGCAACACGCGTCGGAACGTCACGGGTGACCCCACTGGCGAACCAGCACCTGAGATTATGCGGCTGTGGTGAGATCAGAATCAAGAAAAATTTGGCGGGCGCACTTCGTGCGCCACCGCCGCTATCGCGGCGGATCAGTGAACAGAGAATCAGTGATTCAGTGTTCAGTAGCACGGTGGTCAGTCCTTCATGATGGGGGACGAACAACTCAACCGAAAACCCAGATCGTAGTCACGGTGATCCGGTCCGGAGTGGTTGCGGAACGACGCACGGGCGAAGTCAAGACCGCCGACCCAGGACCCGCCGCGCAACACGCGATTTGCTGTGCCACTGGCCTGGGTATTGGCTGGAGTATCGATCTCGTTCAGACACCACTCCCAGACGTTTCCTGCAAGATCCGACACCCCTTGCACTGAGTTACCTTGAAGATAGATACCCACGGCCGTGGTTCGGCGCAGATAGTGAGAACCTGCACCTCCAGAAGTCTCATCAATATTGGCCCTCCCACTTTTGTACTTCTTTCCCCACGGATAGTCCTGCCCAGGATTGCCGCTGGTGGCGGCCTGCTGCCACTGCCACTCTGTCGGCAGGCTAACAGGATAACCCAGCCGGTGGGAGAGCCAGGCACAGAAAGCCATTGCCTCGTACCAGCTGACTCTTTCACGGGGATGGTTGTCTTCCTTCCACTGTGAGGACAAAGGTTTGTCCGGTTCCACCTCCAGGTCTGCCCACCACTCAGGGTTCTTATACCCCTTGTCATCATCGATAAAGGCCTGGAACTGGGCGTTGGTGACGGGGTAGCGGGAGAGGTGGAAGGCCTCTCCCGGGAAACTGCCCGCATTGCCGGACAGGGTAACTCCACCCGCCGGAATATCCTGCCAGGCGATATCGGGCAGGCCGTTTTCATCCAGCCCCACGCCGGGGCGATCATCGAGGCCGGTTGCTCCCAAGGCGCGAAACAGTGCTTCACGATGTTCCGGGCTCTCTACCACCTCCAGTGCGGTATAACATGCCTGGCGATAGAGCATGCCCCATTCGCCGATTTCTCCCCGTGCCTGGGCAATCTCCAAACAGTCGCCCAACAGAATAGCGGGGCGCGGGTTTTGGCGCAGTGAATCCCGGTCAAGAAAATCCCCCAGTAGCGAGAAACGCTCCAGGGCGGTATCCAGATCCTCCCGGCTGGTGAGCCGGGCGAAGAGAAACAGCAGGGTCTGTCGCCACTGGGATGTCCCTGCATGGGAAGCGACCAGCTCCTCCACCGATTGCCCTGAACGGACAAAACGTTCTGCAGCGAGGAAATCCTGGAAGCTGAGGTGATAGAACTCCGCCTGGTTGTTCTCTGTCGGCAGTAAAAGACCGGAGCGCGAGAGCAGGTCTTCCCGCTTGTCCGCCGCTTCATCCTCACCGCCCTCATCGTGGGGTTTGGAACGGGCATAGTCTATCAAAACCTGCTCTATCTCCTCTTCGTGGATCTCGGCGTCGGGTACGCTGCGTTGTTTACCCGCCAGATCGCCGCTGTGCATCTCCCAGGCGATGACGCCCAGTCGCCTCCGCACCTTCGCTACCTCATGCGCCCGGTCAAGATAGCGGTTGTGCAGTACCTGGTTTATCACCGCGCTGTAGAGATCATGGATGTCTTTGGGAAGTCTGCTCCCTTCGTCATACTTCACGCAGAGGGCGGTCAGCAGCATTGGGTTGGTACGAAACTCATTTAGGTCGGGGCGGCCATCGAGTTGTTGCAGAAGTCCGTCGGCCTTTATTGTCCCTTTCTCTCTGTCCGCTGCATGGAACCAGCGTTGCACGAAGAGTCGTTGCAGATCGCCAGTGAGTGCGGAGAGTTCGCTCTCTGCAAGGCCCAGCCCCTGACGTTCACCCGGACTCAGACCGTAGGGGCGGCTGGTGAGCAGGATGCGGTTGCCGGTTTCGATCCAGTGAGGCAGCGCCTTCTTCAGGCCGGAGAGCAGGGCCGCGCGGGGGTATTCGATGTGGCCATCTTTCTCACGGCTTGGCGGGACTTCATCGAAGCCGTCGATGATCAGCAGGCAGTTACCCTGTTTCAGGTGCTCCAGAAAGAGAGCAGAAGTCAGGCCATCCGGTTTTTTCTTGTCGAGCCAGTCGCAGAGGGCTGTCTCAAGTTGGGCGCGGGTCCAGTCGCCGTTGTCTGCCTGACAGGTCATGTGTCCCCAGAATTCGCGTAATCGACAGAGGATGGGCAGACGGCCCAGCAGATCTTGTGGTAACTCTTCCCGGTATTCAGTGGCCAGTTCGTGGTCGTCGGCGGGGATGGTACTGCTGGCCACGACCCAACAGACCCAGTTGCAGAAGGTGGTTTTTCCCCTGCCCGGCGCTCCCGGCAGGTAGAGGGAGTCCTGGTTCAGTCGCGTCAGTAACAGATCGTGGCCCTCTCGATCTACTTCCCAGGGTGCTTTTTTCTCTTCCCCTTCCGCTGCGGGCGTTGGGGTGATTGCCGGGACGTAGACTTGCGGCAGGCGGACGTTATGGGCCTCTTTGTTGTCGAGACCGAGCAGAGTGATATCGCTGGCTTTGTGCCTGAGCCAATTCAGGTAGCTGGTGGGGATGGATGCCGGTTGTTCGGGGTCGGGATTGTCTGGTTGCGGCGTGCCGTTGCTCAGCCGATTGACCAGTTCAGTGAGATCCTGCTCCACCCGTAGTTTGAAATTGTCGCTGATTTTGAGTTGGTGGTAATTGCCGATGAAGGTGTTGCCGTCTTTTGTGTTCTTTTCGATGAAGGCATCGACAAGTTCCAGTTGCTCGAAAGCCTCTCTTTTTTCTTTCGTTGTCATACCCGGTTTCAGGGAAAAATCCTGATTGCGCCGATAGATCAGGGTCTGTGGCGGTGTTTCTGCAGCAAGTGCGCCGTAGAACTCATATTCGGTGCCGGTTGGTTGGCGGCCTTCGTCATCCAGGGGATCGAAACTCTCGTCCAACGGCGTACCCAGACGATGGCAGAGTATGAAGATGCAGATGTCGTACTCCGCCATCTTCGGCAGGCTGGTTTCGATGTCGGTCTGTGGGGAGTTGGTGGTCAGTTTCGGGTAGTGGGTGTTGTCCCAGCCGTAACCCTTTACCGTAATGTTGCGGGGTCGCCAGTGGTGATTGTTCAGCCGATCGATGACTTCAAAGGCGGCCTTGCGCTCCTCTTCCACATCACAGGGCGAGCCAACGAAGATGCGGATGGTCGATGTTACTTCTTTTTTCATGGTGTCGTTGCGGGTGCTTTTGCTTGGTTTGGCGTCACTCGTCAGCCGAATCTCGTTCTGATGATTTGACCATGATTTCATAACTTTGGTAAACGGTACAGGCCTGAAGCAGGAGAGTCGGCAGTTCCGTTTATTCAAAAATGCCCGATCCGCTACGCTTGATCGTGCCTACGCCCGTTCTGCAGTTCAACTGTGAAAAATGGATATTGGAGAAGATCCGAATAAGCCCGGGTCGGATTTGGTGCGCATCTATCTACCTGGCTCAAAGGACTCGTATTGAGGTAAATTATCGGGCAGCTCTTCCCAGTTCGCTTTTGATGTGATGAAAATATGCGCGATTGGCCTTTCGCGTATATCTGATTCGATTGTTCCAAGACGAACCCGTACCTTGTTCGGAACGGATTCATTTCTGCTGATGATTGGCGAACCACAGTGTTTGCAGAAATGTTTTGTTTGCCCTGGTGACGATTGGTAACCCGTTAGCTCGTCCTCACCCGATAGAAAAATAAACGCTTCTACATCTACATTCCCATTTGTTGCAAACGCACTGCCTTGTACTTTTCGACACTGTGAGCAATGGCAATAGATGATGTTCTCTATTTCTCCGGTTATTTCAAAGCGAACTTTGCCGCAAAGGCAACCGCCTTTATAGGTATTCGTGCTCATTATTTTTCACTTTAACGGTAATAATCCGGGGCCGTTACCGACCCCTTCAGTTGCCCGATCATCATTCGTCGCCATTAGTGCCCAAGCAGTGACAATGGCTTCAGCCAGCCTGGCAAGACGCGTTAAATGTGTATCTTAGCCAAAAGGCATTGAACTTTTCCCTATCATCACACGGCTGAGACGCTGCGCAACTATGACCATTGAGAATAGCGCTCCGATCCCGAGACATATTAACAGCAACCATCCGAATACGGGTGAGGAGAGGGTCAATCCGGCCCACCAGATCACTGGCTTTAGCAGGGCGCGGGTGATGGTCTGCAAGGACTCATGCTCGGAAATGAGCGCTGCAAGCGGTGGGCTTGAAGCATAGTAGGCATCAACCAGGCTGCTACCTAAGGCATTCGGCAGCAGTATCTGGTCACGGAACTCGCGCAACAGCCCGACCTCAGCCGCCATTGGAGAACCATAGGCGGCGGTGGCGATGAAGCAGGGAATTCCACTGCTATTACTTAACCCATCCCCACCCGACCGTAAAATGGTCGTCACTATGGCATAGTTGTTATTGGTTAAATCAGGATCGCTGCTATCTGACTCTACCCTGTATTTGGTGCTCATAAGGATGTTGGAACCACTAGTTTTCAATTTTGCGATAGATATTACCCTGGCCGATTTGGTTTCGCCGGGGGCCAGTGTTTCAAGATCTATCTCTGTGCTTTCAATCGGAGAAATAACACCGACTCTGCAAGCCAGCCATGGTGGTTCCGGGTCAAACATAGCAGCAGCGTCGTTAGCGTTATTTCGCTTGATCCTGACGCCCGTTGCCGTTGCAGGGCCATGGTTGGTAACACTGATTTCAACAAACACATCGAGGCAAGAATCATCATCCTCAAAATAAAAATCATCGGTTGCTCTGCCACTAACTGCGAGATCTGCACATCCGGGTGAGGCGCTGATGAGTTGTGAATCGCTATTGTTACTGTTCACGGTATCGACGGATGTCTCTCCCGGCGCCATCGCAACGGTGGCGGTATTGGTGATACAACCTTCACCGCTGACCACCTGAACAGGAATTTCCAAGGTCTCTGTGACAGGCGGTTCAGTGGCATCTAAAATACCTATACTCCACTCACCCGTTGTTTCATCATAACTTCCGGCACTCGCCACGGCTGTCATACCGGCAGGAATCTCCATGCCGGCGGGCAGCCGATCGGTAACCACAACATTGGCGGCATCCGGTCCGTGATTGGTGACCGTGAGGGTGAAAGTGGTCATGTCGTCGCCTGGAACCCCCGGGTTGACCTCGAGAATATCAGCGGTCTTACTGATCGCCAGGTCGGCGACATTTTCTACCGCGGTCCCTCTGACAGCCACATCCACACTGTCCGCCCCGATCCCCAGGATCAGTGTGTCGCTGGCATCGCCGGTCACCGTGGGGGCGTACTGCACTGTGAGGATGCAACTGGAACCGGCAGCCAACGGGGCACCGTCACAACCGTTCGGATCGAGTACCTGAAAGGGCGCCTCCAGGGAGTGGGGGGTCACGCTGATGGTGACCGGCATGGTGAGGCTGTTGTTGATGATGGTGACGATTTCATCGGTGGTTGTGCCAATCCGGCGGGTGCCGAACAGGATCGTCAGGTCATCGACCGGCAGAGTGGAATCGATGATTTCGATGTCCGGCAGGATAACGAACGTAGTTTCACTGACACTGTTATTGGCGGCTGTCAGATCGACCTGATCCGCCGTCACCTCGGCGGTGGTGGTGAGGATGCCCGCAGTGAATGGGACCGTCACCAGAATGCTGATCTGGCTACCGCCACCGGATGTTATATCACCCAGGGCGCAACTCACTATACTGGTAGATTCACTGCAGACGGCGTGGCTGCTGATAAAAGTCACATTGTCAGGCAGGTCAACGCTTAACATCACGTTGGTGGCGTCCGCTGGCCCTGAGTTGGTGGCGGTGACAGAAAATGACACATTCGAGCCTGCATCGACGGGATCACTGCCATCCGAAAGAGTCACGCTCATGTCCGCATCGGTGGGGGGCGGAGGTACAACAATCGGATCGACATACTCGTTGACAAAGATATCGGTCACTCCGTTGAAGTCGTCAAACACCAGCCGGGCTTCGGATTCAAAGACCACATGGGTTCCGTCTGCGGAGATGGCCGGGTTGGTGCTGCTGGCGTCTCCTTGCGCACCGGAGGATCTGACACTCACCATGGAGGTCTGCCCTGTATTTCGGTCATGGACGAAAATATCCATCACACTGTTGAAGTCACCCGCCACCAGGTTAGGGTCAATGGATGAAAAGGCGACATAACGACCGTCTGCGGAGATGTCGGGGGTAAAGCTCAGGAAGCTGGCCGGTGTGCCGGAGGAATCCACGCTCACTCGTGTGGTCTCGTGGCTAACCCGGTCATGCACAAAGATATCCGTGGTGCCGTTCGTATCCCCTGTGACCAGATTGGCGGCATGGGATTGAAAGGTCACAAAGCGGCCATCCCCAGAGATAGCCGGGCTGGAACTGAAGTCACTACCCTCCATACCGGACGAATTCACGCTCACCCGGGCGGTTTCCCCGGTATCCCGGTCATGCACAAAAACGTCTCTGGTATTGTTGCTGTCGTTCAGAACCAGATTGCTGGCGTCAGACTCAAAGACGACGTAACGCCCGTCAGCAGAGAGAGAGGGAAGGGCACTGTCGCGGTTGCTCTGTTCCCCGACCGAATCCATGCTCACGCGCGTGGTCTCTCCGGTATCCCGGTCATGCACGAAGATATCGATTCGGCCGTTGGTATCATCCAGCACAAGATTGTCGGCATAGGATGCAAAGGCCACAAACTGGCCCGTTGATGAGATGGCTGGCGTTATACTGTGAGAACCTCCCTCAATTCCTGATGAGTCGAGGCTCACCCGGGTGGTCACGCCGGTCGTCCGGTCATGGACGAAGATGTCTCTTGCGTTATTTGTATCGGTGGTGACCAGATTGGTGGCTGACGAATCAAAGGTCACATATCGGCCATCATCAGAGATAGCTGAAGACAAACTCCAGCCATTACTTTCAACCCCGGAGGAGTCAACACTGACTCGGGTGGTCTGTCCGCTATCCCGATCATGGACGAAGATATCGTTGGTGCTGTTATTGTCGTTCGGGACCAGATTGCCGGCAACGGATTCAAAGGCAATAAAGCGCCCATCCGAGGAGATGCCGGAATTAAGACTCCCACCATTGGCCTCTGCCCCTGACGAGTCCACGCTGACCCGTGTGGTGTCCCCTTCCGCAGCATAGAGAGCAGCCGAAATGGGTGCCAGCAGCAAGCTGGATAACAACCAGGGAGTGAGATTTTTCCAGGGCAGCCCGAAGTGGGCACGAAACGAAAACAGGTGAGTGAAATCAGTGATCCATACTAGCTTGCCGGACTTCATTTCCGCTGCCCTCCCCTTGACCCGACGTTGATTTCGTCAGTCAGACTGGCATGAGAAATAAGACCCCAATCGAGAATTTACCGAGGTGTCCAGGAAATCCTCTCATCCTTTTCCCACACCTGCTTGACTCACCGCTGAATCAAAGCATGGGCAATAATAACCACTTTATTTATAAGTGTAGGGCAAAAATGGCTTTTCAGCTGAATTTTTGGGGAACGAGCGTACCTTTGGAGAGAGAGAAAAGAGGGCGGAAAATATCCCTCCACCAATCTGGGAAGCCATCGCTATTACCAGAAATCACACCAGGGTTCGTTTTTGATTCTCCTGGAAGGCAACCATTTCAAGAATATTCTGCATTGAGTGGGACGAGTATCGGACGGTGTTGATGCTGATCTGGGTCTCTCCTGAGTGCCCCTCCTTTTGCAGCGCCTCCGCCTGTTCGATAACCGCCCCGTTCAGGACGTGCAGTTTGTGATATTGCTGGAACAGCAGTTCGTGGCGAGCCGCCAATGCATCTCTGAACTCCTGTTCAGCCTCCTCTCTTTCCGGTTTGCCTGATGTTTGTTTCAGAATGGTCTCCAGATTCTCGCAGGCGTCAGCTTCGCGCATTGAACTTTTCCACCAGGCAATGAATCGTGATTTGTTGTCGGCCATGGTATTGACCGAGCCGGCCATTGCGTTGACTTCATCTCTTGCACCTGGATAGAAGGGCAGACGTTCGGTGGTCTCTTCGTAGGCAAGCTGATCCAGTATGCCGGCCATCGATCGTAGCGGGCGGACGATACGCAGGGTGATGGATATCGCAAAGACAATACCCAACAGTGTTGCCACGGCAACCGACCAGAGCATGAAGCGCTCCTTTTGATCCGATGAGGTGTTGATCTCTCTTTCCATCTGCGCCATGACCTGATTGGCTGACGCGACACTCTCCTTGACCAGTAACGTGATTTCAGAGACCGCCCTCTGCATCTCCCCGGTCATGCGGTCGATATGGTCATTCTGTTCGACCAATGCAGTGAAGTCCCGGCGGTAGTTTTTCAAAAGCGTGAGGAAGAGGGTCTTCTGTTCGGCGGTTATGGTCGACGGTTCAACCAGCGCGTGGATTCGATTCAGCTCCTGCAGGGCCATATCGACGTACTTCTTGTCATGTCTGAGCAGGTAGTCCTTTTCGCGCCGTCGCAATTGAAGAATGTTATTTGCCAGCTCGGGAACGTGGTGGTTGTTCAGTATTGCCTCTATCCTGTGGGCCGCCTGACGGAAAGGTCCCTTGCCGCCATGAATGTCCTCATCGGAGAGCACCACATGGGCATAGGTCTCAAATGTCTCTCGATAGGTTTCTATCTCGTGAAACAACCGGGTTTTTACCCCCTCCTCGAGTTGCGACTGCGCAGTTATTCTTTCGAACTCCTGGATAAGATCGAGCACCCGTGCCAGGTATTGCTGTTCCCGTCTTAGCCCCAGGTCCTTCTCGCTGCGGCGGATCTGGAGCAACTGCAGATAGAGGTGATCCACCTTGAAGTGCCCGGCCATCGTCTCCAACTCATGAGCTGCATCACGAAACGTACCCTGCAGGCCTGAGTTGTGGTCCAGTCCCATCTTGCGCCAGTCGAGCACCGTCGCCTGAAATTTCTGCTGATAGATTTCGAGCAGCTCGGTAATCCGCTCTGCAATATGAACCGACTCCGGGTCGATTCTGCCCAGATTGGCGGTGGAGAGCAGGGCTTGATGCAACTGGCGATCCACTTCCCCGGCAAACGCCTCGTCCCGGTAGAGCAGGAATTCCTTTTCGGCCTGACGCGCGCCCCTCATGCTGCTTTCGATTGACAGCATATCGACTTTCTTGGCGACAAAGACACTCTGGAGCCGTTGATAGTCGCCCAGCGACTGTCGCAGGGTATTGTGATACTGCCAGATCACAAGGAGAAAAATCAGACCGACAAGCCCAAAACCGAAACCAATTTTTTCGCCTATGCGAAAGCTTCTGGTTAGTTTGCTCATGTTCTTGCACTCCCGAAGACTGGTTCTGCTCCCGGCGGCTCACCGAACCGCCACAGGAAATTTAAGGTTATCTGAGTGTGTCAGTCCAGTCCATATCTGCTTGCTTGATCAGACCCACCATCTACCCCATTGTTGCCGCGCGACAGGCAAGGCCGCTACGCTGTTTTCATTTGGGATATTCAAGGATGTCCTGATTGTTTAAGGCGTAGGCATGATCAAGCGTAGCGGATCGGGCATTTTATGGGGGTTGCCGGTTCCGCTGTGCTTGAACCGTCCTATATTGTTAAATCGGTCAAAATTCCATGCCCTTTTCCGCCTCGATGCCGCTATCGAAGGCATGCTTTAACGGGGTCATGCTGGTGGCCGTATCCGCCACATCGATCAGTTCCGGCGGCGCGTTTCTGCCGGTGAGTATCAGGTGCATCCAGGCCGGTTTATGCTCGCGGATGAATTCGGCGATCTCCTCGCCGCTGATCCAGCCGTAGCCGCAGCAGTAGTTGATCTCATCAAGTACCACCAGATCGTACTTTCCACTGCGTATCTTCTCCTGGCTGAAGGCCCAGATCTCCCGGCTGGTCTTGCGATCCTGTTCCGGGTTCTCTGTATCCCAGGTAAATCCGTCCCCGAGGGCGTGCCATTCGATATTGTCGAAACGCAACGCGGCCTGCTGTTCGCCGGTCTTCCAGTTGCCTTTGATGTATTGGATAACGCAGACTTTCATCCCCCATCCGGCGGCACGGAAGGCCACACCGAAGGCGCTGGATGATTTGCCTTTGCCCTCGCCGGTATTCACCAGGGTAATGCCGTGACGTTTCTTCCGATGCTTCACTGGCGCCCCTTCATTAATCTATCGAGGGCATCTCTTTGATGTAGATGTCCTGTTTGGCATAGGGGATTTCAACCCCTTCACGATTGAAGCACTTGTAGATCTCGGTCAGCAGTTGGTCGATCACCCGGCCACGCAGACTCGGTTCATCAACCCAGCAGAGCAGCTGAAAGTCGAGGCTCGATGCTCCAAGGGCCCGGAACCGGACTCGTGGCTCCGGGTCTGCGCAGACGCCTTGGGAATCGATGGCAATCGCCATCAGCAGCGCCCTTACCTGGTCGATGTCCGAGCCATAGGCGACCCCCACAGGTATCCGGATACGGTATTTTTCGTGAGGACCACCGGTTTCGTTGATCACCTTGGAGTTACCCATTACCGCGTTGGGAATCGTCAGTTCCACGTCGTCCCGGGTCAACATGCGGGTGCTGCGGATGCCGATATGAGTCACCTCGCCGCGCTCCCCTGAGTCGAGCACGATGAAATCGCCGATCTTATAAGGCGTGTCGGCGAGGATGAAGACGCCGGAAAAGAGGTTCGACAGAGTGTCCTTGGCGGCGAAACCCACGGCGATACCGACGATACCGGCGGAGGCGAGCCATGCGCTCATGTCGATATGCCAGGCGTCGAAGATCAGGTAGATCGCAATGGCGATGATGACGATCAGCGCCAGATTCTGAAACAGGGGCAGGGTCTGGGTCTGGATGAATTGTAAACGATTGCTGTCTGTCGCCAGACTTTTCAGGCTGGCTTTGGAGATCGTGATGAAGAATCGCATCCAGACGAAGATGCCGATCGATCGCAGGATGGCGATGACTGTATCCTGCAGTTCCTGGCTGACCGGCAGCAAGTGGTCTGCAATGGAGAAGCCCACCATTATGATGGTGTAGAAGATGGGGGTATAAAGTGCCTGAACGATGACGTCATCCAGCCGTGCGGTGGTGAGCTTGGTCAATCTTTGGAAGATGCCGAGTACGAACCAGGTGCTAAGCTTGGCCAGCATGAGGGTAAGCATCACCACCAGGGCTGATTGGATATAGGGTTGGCCCGCAAAAAGATCCAGCAGCGGCTGGATTTCAGACTCGATGGATTCCATTTTTATTCCATGTTGTTTGCTGACATACCGGGCAATACTCCATCCTTGCAGGGGCTGCGCCCTCGCGGCGAATACTCGATACTACGCCCGGTCGCGGCGAGGCGCTGCTGCTACCTTATGGCGCACACTTAAAGTGTCTGGGCGGTGACATCGACATAGAGTTTCAGCCGTTGACCCGGTTGCAGGTATTTTTTCGGCAGGCTGTTCCAGCGTTTCAGATCCGTCACCGTCACATTGAACCGGCTGGCGATGCGTGACAGGGAGTCACCCTTGCGCACCCGGTAGTTCACAGTGCTTTGGATGCCGGCAGGTTGTGTGTCAGGAAAGGAGACCCTGGATATTTTCTTCTGGGGAAGCCAGAGCACCAGTTTCTGCCCTGGGCGAATCGGATCACCCGGCGCCATGCCGTTCCATTTTGCCAGTTTTTTGTGGTTGACCTTAAAAGTCCGGGCGATATCCCAAAGGTTGTCTCCCGCTTTTACCGTGTAGTTCTGTTTGGTGCCGCCTCTGTTCCTGTTTTGGATCTTTGCCTTGCGTTGCGTTGAACTCAGGGCGTAGTGGTTGAGCTTCTTGGTGGAGACGGGAATCAACAGGTGCTTGCCTGCGCGGATATTATTCCCCTGCAGCTTGTTGACCTGCCGCAGGATTTTCGTGGTGGTGCCATGTTTTCTGGCGATCACGCTGAGACTGTCGCCGTTACGGATCTTGTAGCGTTTCCAGCGTAGACGCTTTTCCGAAGGTAACTGGTTCAGCTGCGCCAGAAAATCATCAATCTTGTCCAGCGGCAGTTGCAGTTGATGCGGGCCGTCCGGGTCAGTGGCCCAACGGTTGAAGCCGGGGTTGAGCTGGTAGAGATCCTGGATCGACAGATCTGCCATCTCAGCGGCCAGGGCGAGATCCAGTTGAGACTCGATTTCGATGGTCTCGAAGTAGGGGCTGTTCGGAATCGGTTGCAGCGAGATGCCGTGGCTGTCGGGGTCTGCAAACAGGGTGGCGATGGCCAACAGGCGGGGTACGTAGCTGCTGGTCTCCTTGGGCAGCTTAAGAGACCAGTAGTCAGTGGGTTTGCCCTTCTTTCGGTTGCGTTTGATGGCTTTGCGAACGGTGCCGCCGCCGGAATTGTAGGCTGCCAGGGCCAGTTCCCAGTCACCGTCGAACTGGTGGCTCAAAGCCTGCAGATAGTCCAGGGCCGAGCGGGTGGAGGCGACAATGTCGCGGCGGCCGTCATACCACCAGTTCTGTTTCAGACCATAGTAACGGCCCGTCGAGGGGATGAACTGCCAGATGCCGGCGGCCCTGCCGGGGGAGTAGGCAAAGGGTTGAAAAGCGCTCTCCACGGCGGGCAGCAGAGCGAGTTCCGCCGGCATGCCCCGTTTGTCGATCTCTTCCAGAATAAAATAGATGTACGGCTCGGCGCGTTGCTGGATGCGGTCGATATAGTCAGGGTGTTTGCTGAGCCAGTTGATTTCCTGAGTGACTCTGGAGTGTTGAGGGATCGTCAGGATGAACCCGTCCCGCATTCGGCTCCAGGCATCTGCAGGTGGCTGGGGAGGTTGTGGGGAGACAGCTTCCACGGATGTTGCAGAAACGCTGTGCGGAAGCGGCTCAATTACTGCTTCATCCGACTTCAGAATGGGAAGTTCGGATGCGGCCTTGCTTATAAATATGACCGGCTGCTCGGAAATAGCCTCTGTCTGTGCGACAGGCTCAGGTGTATTCTCCGGCGTTTTTTCCGGCAGAGAGTTACAGGCCGAGAAAATTCCAACCAGTGGGGCGAGCAGAAATAAGCGACTCAGTTTATAGTTCAACATAATAGACAATTATTGTTTCTCCCAATCGGAAAATAATATCAAACCTGAGTATGATTTCCATCTTAATGAAATGAGGTCGAACCTGTTTAGAATTATGGGCGGTGGAAACGGGGAAAAACTGGGAACCAGCACGCAAAATCAACTGGCGCATTGGTTTAGGGGGTGTCCGGGTGTCTTTCTGTCGGAGCAGGAGCAGGCGTGTCTGGATAAGCGGGTAGCCTCCTTTTTTGGGCATCACATTGTGCAGATCGGTTGCACAAACCCCACTGCTGATTTGTTGCAGAAGAGTCCGGCACGGCATCATGTCGTGCTGGGCAAAGCGCTGCGGGGGGGGCACCCGGAGTTGGATTTATGCTCGGATCCCGCGCTGCTGCCCTTTGCCACAGACAGTGTGGATGCGGTGGTGCTGCCCCATACCCTCGATTTCTCCAGTCAACCCCATCAGGTACTGCGTGAGGTGGAGAGGATTCTGATTCCCGAAGGGCGGCTGTTGATCATTGGTTTCAATCCCTGGAGTCTGTGGGGAGGCTGGCGGTTGCTGCGACGTCGCAGTGGGTTGTCGCCCTGGAATGGCCGTTTTTTTACAACCTGGCGAATCCATGACTGGCTCACACTGCTGGGCTTTGATCTGGAGTCTTGCGACAAGCTGATGTATCGCCCGCCCCTGAGAAATCGGGCGCTGATGCAACGGCTCGAGTTTCTTGAAGGTATGGGCCAGAGGTGGTGGCCGGTGATAGGGGGTGTGTATGTATTACAGGCAGTCAAGCGAACCGTCACGCTGACGCCGATTCGCCCCCGTTGGCGGATGGGCAAACGGGTCCTGCCTTCCAATGCGGTGGAACCTACAACGAGAACCTGAATGGATGAGCTGATAGAAATCTTTACCGACGGGGCCTGCAAAGGCAATCCCGGCCCCGGCGGCTGGGGGGCGCTGTTGCGTTATGGCAAACATGAGAAAAAGCTCTGTGGCGGTGAGCCTGAGACCACTAACAATCGAATGGAACTGTTGGCGGTGATCGAGGCGCTCGGGGCGTTGAAACGATGCAGCCGGGTGCGTGTCACCACGGATTCCCAATATGTGAAAAACGGTATAACCCAGTGGATTTTCAACTGGAAGCGGAACGGCTGGAAGACAGCGGCGAGGAAGCCGGTAAAGAATGCCGATCTCTGGCAGCGTCTGGATAGCGCGGTGGCGAACCATGACGTTGAGTGGGCCTGGGTCAAAGGTCACAGCGGCCATGCGGAAAATGAATTGGCCGATCAGCTTGCCAACCAGGGTATAGAGGAACTGAATCTATGACGCGCTTGATCGTACTTGATACAGAAACTACCGGCCTGGAGCCGGCGCAGGGTCACCGTATTATCGAGATCGGTTGTGTGGAGATGGTCGAACGTCGACTTACCGGTAACAACTTTCATCAATATCTTCAGCCGGATCGGATGATAGACGCGGCCGCGATCGACGTACACGGCATCACCAACGAGTTTCTTGAGGACAAGCCCCGCTTTGAGGATGTTGCAGCTGACTTCCTGGAATATGTACGCGGCGCCGAGCTGATCATCCATAATGCACCTTTCGATGTCGGATTCCTCAATAACGAGCTGTTGAAACTGGATGAGGATTCGCCTCGCATTGCGGATCTCTGCGCGGTCACCGATACCCTGGTGATGGCGAAGAAGAAACACCCGGGGCAGCGCAACAGTCTGGATGCGCTCTGCAAGCGTTACGATATCGATAACTCTCACCGTGAGCTTCATGGTGCACTGCTTGATGCTGAGATCCTGGCCGATGTTTACCTGCTGATGACGGGCGGGCAGACTGCCCTGTTTTTGGACAGTCAGGGCGCGGAGGGTGATGTGGCTGGGGCGGCATCAAATATTCGCCGTCTGTCCGGCGAAAGACCCCGGCTGAAGGTAGTGCGGCCCAGTGAGGAGGATTTGGCTGTGCATGAGGCGCAGCTGCAGAAGATGGGCGATGGTTGCGTCTGGCTGCGGGAAGAGGAAGTTGTGAGTGACTAGGAGGCTGTCGGGTTTAACACTGTTTGGCTGCAAATCCCTGAATGGCGATCAACTCAGCTTATCGAACTCGTTAAATAGGCCCACTATTCGCCTCAAACGGATAAACCCGACAGCCTCCTAGTCCGAATCTCTCACCAGCTTCGTAGGCCTGATCAAGCGTAGCGGATCAGGCAAACGGCTTGTCGTAGCAGTGATGTTTGCCGGTTCCGCAAGCTTGAACCGGCCTACCTTTTGCTATCGTGAAACTACACATGCCTCTGGTGTGATCGGCCGTTTTCGTTGCCATGTACGATAGTGGCGAGGCGTGGCAGATCCAGCAACTGTACATGCTTGCGTTCCACATGCAGCAGCCCCTCTTCCTGAAAGCGGGTGAAAAGTCGGCTTACGGTCTCAACCGCCAGGCCCAGATAGTTGCCGATCTCATGCCGCGACATGCTGAGAAAAAAATCGGTGGCGGAAAAGCCACGTTTTTTGAAACGTTCCGAGAAACTCAACAGAAAGGTTGCGAGGCGCTCTTCCGCGCTCTTTTTGCCCAGCAGGGTGAGCATCTCCGAATCCTGGCCGATCTCCCGGCTTAGCAGCCGGTACATCTGATGTTGCAGGCTGGGCATGCTGCTGCTGAGCTCTTCCAGATTGTGGAATGGGATCTCGCAGACTGCGGTGGTTTCGAGCGCCTTGGCCGAGCAGGTGTGGCACTCGTTTTGGATGGCGTCGAGACCGATCAGTTCCCCCGGCAGATGGAAGCTGAGAACCTGCTCGCCGCCGTCCTCGCTGGGGGTGAAGGTTTTTACCGATCCACTGGTGATGACCCGCAGACTGTGTAAGTTATCACCTTCACGAAACAGATGGTCGCCACGATGAAACGGCCTACCGCGTTTGACGATACTGTCAAGACGCTCCATGTCCTCAGGGGAGAGTCCCATGGGGAGACAGAGTGTGGCCAGGCTGCAGTTCTTGCAGGCGACTTTGATATTCTCAAAGGAAACCACGTTCCGGTTTGTCAAAATACAGCTCCAGTCCGTAAGAATCGAGATGGAGTTCTATTTTCCAATTTGTATTGAGCTTGATCAAGTGTTTTTGCGCATAAATTGCCGCAATTGGTTTGAAAATTGCCTGAATTATTTTATTTCAAACAAAAAAGCCGCGCCCAAGGGCGCGGCTTTTTCGATACGACTGTATCTAACCCGCTTTATTTGGCAGGTGCAGCAGGTGCAGCAGGCGCAGCCGGGTAGCCGTAAGGCGCGCCGTAGCCACCGCCATAAGGTGCGCCGTAACCATAGGGAGCACCGTAGCCATAAGGACCGTAGCCATAACCGCTGCGGTAGTCGTTGTAGCCACGACCGTAACCGCGGCCGCTGCCGCTGCCGCTGCCGCTCATGCCGAAGCTGAAGTCACCGGAACCATCGCCCCAGCCGTCGCCCCAGCCGCTGTTGTCCCAACCACGGTTGCCATAACCAGGACCGCCCCACCAGGCGGAAGCGGTGGAAGAGACAGCAATCAGGGCTGCAGCGCCCAGTAACATAGAAATCTTACGCATGCGTACGTTCCTCATAAAATTAGGACATAGTGTGTTTAACTACCCGACAGGAAAAAGCTCGGGACAGGCCATGTTGCATCAATGCGAGAATGCCTGTCAATCCGAAGAGGAGGTGTGAATAGATCCAGACTCCCTCATCCCTTATCGCTGGCCGAATTGTAATTATTTGCGACTATCCGCAGAATGATTATAGACAGTGGGTCGGCAGATTCAACATTAAATTCTTGAAGACCTTTCAGGGAAGAGCTGTTTGTTGGTTAATAAGCGGGTTTTTGATTGAGGGAAAAGAGCCATTCTGGTACTTTTACGCCCGTCTGTTCTCATTCCTTTCCTGGCGCACAAAATTCATGACCAGATTCATCTTTATAACGGGCGGAGTGGTCTCCTCTCTTGGCAAAGGTATTGCGGCCGCATCACTCGCGGCTCTGCTGGAAGCCCGTGGCCTCAAGGTCACGATGATCAAGCTCGATCCGTACATCAACGTCGATCCCGGCACCATGAGTCCTTTCCAGCACGGCGAGGTCTTTGTCACCGATGACGGCGCCGAGACCGATCTCGATCTGGGACATTACGAACGATTCATTCGTACCACGATGGGGCAGAGCAACAACTTCACCAGCGGCCAGATCTATGAAAGTGTGATCCGCAAGGAGCGTAAAGGGGAGTATCTGGGTGGTACGGTGCAGGTGATCCCGCACATCACCAACGAGATTAAAGAGAGTGTGCTGCGCGGGGCTGGCGATGCCGATGTCTGCCTGGTGGAGATCGGCGGTACAGTGGGTGATATCGAGTCCCTGCCGTTTCTGGAGGCGATTCGTCAGATGGGTGTTGAGATGGGCCATCAACGGGCGCTCTTCATGCATCTGACACTGGTCCCCTACATCAAGGTTTCCGGCGAGATCAAAACCAAACCCACACAGCATTCGGTGAAGGAACTGCGCTCGATCGGTATTCAGCCCGATCTGTTGATGTGCCGGCTGGAGAACCCTCTGCCCGAAGCGGAACGAAAAAAGATCGCTCTGTTCACCAACGTGCCGGAAGAGGCTGTCTTCTCTGCCGAGGATGCCGATTCCATCTACCGCATTCCGACCATGCTGCACGAGCAGGGTCTGGATGAGATCGTGGTGCAGCGATTTGGTCTGGATCTGCCACCGGCGGATCTGCATGAGTGGCAGGGTTTCATCGACGGGCTGGATGCGCTGGAGCAGGAGGTGCAGGTGGCGATGGTGGGCAAGTATGTCCATCTGACCGAGGCCTACAAATCACTCTCCGAGGCGCTGATTCATGCCGGAGTGCATACCGGAAGCCGGGTGCATATCCACTATGTGGATTCGGAGCAGTTGGAGAACGGCAACATGGCGCTGCTGGCGGGTATGGATGCCATTCTGGTTCCCGGCGGGTTCGGTGAGCGGGGGGTTGAGGGCAAGGTTGCCGCCGCCCGATACGCACGCGAGCAGAAGATTCCCTATCTGGGTATCTGCCTGGGCATGCAGGTTGCGGTTATCGAATTTGCCCGCAATGTGGCCGGTTTGACGGATGCCCATAGTACCGAGTTCAACCGCACCACGCCGCACCCGGTGATTGGGCTGATCACCGAATGGCTCAATGCGGATGGACGTGTGGAGGTCCGTGATGAGAATTCAGACATGGGCGGTACCATGCGTCTTGGCGGTCAGGAGTGTCAGCTGGAGGTGGGCAGCCGAACCCGTGAACTCTATGAGAAAGATGTCATTGTTGAACGGCACCGCCATCGCTATGAATTCAACAACAGCTATCAGGATCGTATTGTCACTGTCGGCATGAAGATCGCTGGCCGTTCCCTTGACGGCCGCCTGGTGGAGATCGTGGAGATTCCGGATCATCCCTGGTTCGTGGCTTGCCAGTTTCACCCCGAATTCACCTCCACGCCGCGTTACGGCCATCCGCTATTCTCCGGTTTCGTAGAGGCAGCCAGAAAGCACCGGGAAGGTATTGCATGAATCTGTGCGGATTTGAAGTCGGGCTGGACAGACCCCTGTTTCTCATTGCCGGCCCCTGTGTCATCGAGAGTGAGCAGCTGGCCCTGGATACTGCAGGCAGGCTGAAGACGATCACCGGAGAGCTGGGTATCCCGTTTATCTACAAGTCCTCTTTCGACAAGGCGAACCGCTCTTCCGGCAGCAGTTTTCGTGGTCCCGGGCTGGAAGAGGGGTTACGCATCCTGGAGAAGGTACGGGAGCAGATCCGTGTGCCGGTTCTGACGGACGTGCATGAGGATACACCGCTGTCTGAAGTGGCGGATGTGGTGGATGTGCTGCAGACCCCGGCGTTTCTCTGCCGCCAGACCAATTTCATTCGCAATGTGGCCTGTCAGGGGCTGCCGGTAAATATCAAGAAGGGCCAGTTTCTCGCCCCCTGGGACATGAAACATGTCGTGGACAAGGCCAGGGCAGAAGGCAACGAGCAGATCATGGTCTGCGATCGTGGCGTCTCTTTCGGTTACAACAATCTGGTCTCCGACATGCGTTCCCTGGCGGCGATGCGCGAAAGCCACTGCCCGGTGGTCTACGATGCCACCCACTCCGTACAACTGCCCGGGGGGCAGGGCAGCAGCTCGGGGGGGCAGCGGGAGTTTATCCCCGTGCTGGCGCGGGCGGCGGTGGCGGCGGGCATCTCCGGCCTCTTCATGGAGACCCACCCCAACCCGGAGAGGGCCCTTAGCGATGGTCCCAATTCATGGCCCCTCGACCGTATCCGGGAACTGCTGCAAACCTTGATGGCCATCGACAGCACCGTCAAGGCGGCGCCTTTTATCGAGACCACCATCTGACACCTGTCATAACCGGAGAGTATTTCTTCGGTTTACTACAGAATTTTTTTAGATCGAATTACGGAGACAGTATGTCCGAAATAGTTGATATTCGTGGACGGGAGATCCTCGACTCCCGGGGTAATCCCACCATTGAAGCCGATGTGTTCACCGCCGATGGCGCCATCGGCCGCGCCATGGTGCCTTCCGGCGCCTCCACCGGCTCCCGCGAAGCACTGGAGCTGAGAGATGGGGACAGAGGGCGTTATCTGGGCAAGGGCGTGCTGAAAGCAGTCTCCCATGTCAATGGTCCCCTGCGGGACGCGCTGGTTGGCATGGACGTCACCGATCAGGCTGCGGTGGATAACTGTATGCTTGAACTCGACGGTACGGACAACAAGGCCAATATGGGGGCCAACGCACTGTTGGGTATCTCCCTGGCGACCGCTCATGCGGCTGCCCAGGAGCGGGCGTTGCCGCTCTACCGTTCCCTCTCTGATGGACCCTACCGCCTGCCGGTGCCGATGATGAATATCATCAACGGCGGCGCGCACGCCAAGAACAGCGTCGATCTGCAGGAGTTCATGATTCTGCCGGTGGGTGCGGGTTCCATTCGTGAAGCAGTACGTTACGGCGCCGAGGTGTTTCATGCTCTGGCCAGTGTGCTGAGCAGCCGTGGCATGGCTACCAGTGTGGGCGACGAGGGTGGTTTCGCACCCGATCTGCCTTCCAACGAGGCGGCCATCGAAGTCATCCTGGAGGCGATCGGCAAGGCGGGTTTCTCCGCCGGCAAGGAGATCTACCTTGGCCTCGATGTGGCCAGTTCCGAGTTCTACGAAGACGGGCTCTACAATTTGGCCTCTGAAGGCCGTAAATTTACCGCTGAAGAGTTCACCGACTACCTGGCGGGTTGGGTGGATCAGTATCCGATCATCTCCATCGAAGACGGTATGGACGAGGGTGACTGGGAAGGCTGGAAATACCACACGGAAAAACTCGGCAGCAAGGTGCAGCTGGTGGGCGATGATCTGTTTGTTACCAATACTGCGATTCTTGAACGCGGTATCCGGGAGAAAATCGGCAACTCCATCCTCATCAAGGTCAACCAGATCGGTACCCTGACCGAGACCCTCGCCGCCATCGATATGGCTAAAGCGGCGGGTTACAGCGCAGTGATCTCCCATCGTTCAGGTGAGACCGAAGATACCACCATTGCAGATCTGGTGGTGGCGACCAACACCGGGCAGATCAAGACCGGCTCTCTCTCCCGCTCCGATCGAGTCGCGAAATACAATCAGCTGATGCGCATTGAGGATCAGTTGGGTGATACGGCGGTCTACGCGGGGGCGGATGCCTTCCCCGTCGACATCTGAGCCCTCTTGGAGCGGGTGGCATCTGGGCCGAGAGAGCTGATCATATGCGAATTCTAGTTGCCATCCTGTTTCTGTTGCTTGCCTTTCTGCAATACCGCCTCTGGGTCGGTGAGGGGAGTCTGGCGGAAGTGAACAACCTGGAAAATGAGATAACCCGCCAAGAGGCGGCGCTGGTCGATCTGAAGAGGCGCAACAGTGCATTGCAGGCTGAGGTCGAAGATCTGCGCAGCGGCAGTGCGGCACTTGAAGAGCGGGCTCGCAGTGAATTGGGCATGATCAAGGAGGGTGAGGTCTTCTACCAGGTGATCGATCAATCCCAGATCACGACCCAATGAGTGACCGCTTCTGGGCGGTGGTTCCCGCCGCAGGCGTTGGCAAACGAATGGCCAGCGCAGTGCCGAAGCAGTATCTTCCCCTTTTGGGCCGTCCCCTGATTGAGCAGACCCTGTCACGATTGTTGATGCACCCAAAAATCTCAGGCGTTTTCGTGGCGCTTTCAGAAGAGGATGGTTGGTGGTCGTCAACCTCGTTCGCGGAAGATCCACGGGTGGTCCGGGTCGGAGGCGGCGAGGAGCGCTGTCACTCCGTGCTCAATGTTTTGCGTGTGATGGAGGGTCAGGTAGCAGAGTCGGATTGGGTTTTGGTACACGACGCAGCGCGCCCCTGTATCCATCGAGAGGATCTGGATAACCTGATGGATCAGCTCGACGATGATCCGGTTGGCGGTCTGCTCGGCGTGCCGCTACACGATACGGTGAAATCGGTCGAGACAGGAGAGCGGGTCGTGGCAACGATTCCGCGGGAGCATCTATGGCGCGCATTCACGCCGCAGATGTTTCGGCTGGGCATGTTGCGTCAGGCACTGAGTGATGCTCTTGATAGCGCAAAACTGGTGACCGATGATGCCAGCGCCATGGAGCTGGCCGGGTTTCAGCCCAGGGTGGTGGAGGGTCGAAGCGATAACATAAAGGTTACCTGTCCCGAAGATCTTGCCCTGGCAGCCTTCTTCCTGGATCGTCAATCATCCGCCGATGAGTAGTTGCTGCATCTCCCGGATGTCGCCTTTTGCCCGCTCGATGATACCCAGGGAGCAACTCGGCGTGAGCTTGCCCAGCGCCAGCTTGTGAAATGAGGGGGTCAGATCCATGCGCGGCAGGGAACGCATCATAGGTGTGCCGATATAGACATGTAACTGGGCGACTCTCACAAGGTCGGCATAGTTGGGTCGATTGCCGTCATCCGCCATCCAGTCTTCCGCGTGTAGCGCCGCCAGAACGAACTCGTCCGCAAACCCCCATTTTCTCAATACCATGGCGCCGACTTCCGCCTGCAGGTTGTTGATCACCTGATCCAGCAGTTTTGGATTCTCGGACATCTCTGGGTGACTCCTGCCGGCGCTGATGATTGGCAGTGCACCGATATCATGCACCAGGCCGCTGAGCAACGCCCGGTCCGGACTGAGGCCTGGGGTGACCCTGGCCAGTTCATGACAGATCGGCGCCACCTGACAGGCGTGTTTCCAGCTGGAGATCATGCGCCGTTGCAAGTGTTTCGAACGACTTTTAAAGAGGGAACCCAAGGCGAAGCTGATCACCAGATTGTGCGTGACATTGCGCCCGAGGCGGGTCACTGCATCCGGCAGGTCACCGATTTTGTCCTGTCCGCGGTAGGCGGCACTGTTGACGACGCTGATAACCCGTACAGCAATCGTTGGATCGGCCTGTATCACGCGGGCAATGTCGTCGCTGTCCGTTGTGGGGTTGTTGACCACTTTTGCGATTCGGGTAGCGACATCCGGCATGCTGGGCAGTTCGATGTGCCCATCTTTCATTGCCTGGTGAAACTCCCAGTAGAGACGGGCCTCTGGGCCGCCACTCTCTTTCAGTTCTATCGATTGTGAATTCCGTCCGGACTCATCGGTGGGCAGAGTGGCGATGCCCTGGATGATCTCACGTGACATCTTCAACAGGACGACTGCACTTTTTGCCGTGACACTACAGGCGTGGGGCTGCTTCACCGAGAGTGGGTAGGTGCTGCGGTTCGATTCCGCCTTGAGATTCAGATGGGTGCCATCGCTGCAGTCGATATCCGCTTCGCCATGCATCAGGTAGTTGACAAACGGGTCCTTTGTCCCCTCTGCAATAATCTGGGTACCCCTGCTGAAGTGCTCCACCGTGCCGAAAGTGGCGACATACGCCAGAACACGCGCGGGAAGCTTCCTGATTGGATTAAAGCGCAGAATTTCACTGGCAGTGGCTGTTACAACGTTATGACTCATCTGTTTTTTCTCAACTCGCGCTTAATAGGGTTTGCGCTTTTTCTGTTGGGTTCCACAGCGGGGATCGTTAGAATTCACCGATGCTCTCTGACTGGTTAGCGGCCGCAGAGGCAAACTCTTTAGATTCCTTTTCTGTCGAGGAGAAAGTGATGCGCATTGGCCAGGGTTATGATGCCCACCGTTTTGAAAGTGGAAAACGGCTGCTGTTGGGCGGCGTGGAGATAAAGCACGATCAGGGTCTCAAGGCACATTCTGACGGAGATGTGCTGATTCATGCGCTTTGCGATGCGTTGCTGGGTGCCGCCGGGATGGGGGATATCGGCCGTCACTTCCCGGATAGCGCCAGCGAATATGCCGGGATCGACAGCCGCCGGCTGTTGCAGCGAGTGGTGGAACTGATACAGGACGCAGGTTTGCGTGTCGGCAACGTGGACCTTACTGCAGTGGCGCAGCGGCCTAAACTCGCACCCTACATCGATAACATGCAAGCACGACTGGCGAGTGATCTGCAGGTCGAACCGGCCAGGGTAAACGTGAAGGCAACCACTACCGAAGGTATGGGATTCACGGGGCGGGGTGAGGGCATCGCAGCCTATGCCATAGTGCTGCTGGAGGAGGGATCAGCGTGACCGGCCAGACCTGGCAACGACTTGATGAGATGCCGTTTGCTCACGGCGGACCCGTGGGGGGTGGCCTGATTCGCGGCTCGGCGGAGGATTTTCAGGTGGAAGAGGTCCTCGGCTTCTCTCCGGATGGTGAGGGCGAACATGTATTGATCCAGCTGCGCAAACGGGACACCAACACTGTCTGGCTGTCGCGCCAGCTGGCAAAGTTTGCCGATGTGCCTGCCAGGGATGTGAGTTACGCGGGCCTTAAAGATCGGCATGCAGTGACGACCCAGTGGTTTTCCGTGCGTCTGGCCGGTCGACCGGAACCCGACTGGGAGGCGTTTAACTCTGAGTTGGTCGAAGTCCTTGTCCACGAGCGGCATCGTAGGAAGCTTAAGCAGGGCGCCCTGCGGGGCAACCGTTTCCGGTTGTTGGTTAGCGGGATTGAAGCCGATACCGACCTGTTGGAGCAGCGTCTGCGGCAGCTTCGGGAACTGGGTTTTCCAAACTATTTTGGAACACAGCGATTTGGCCACGACTACGGCAATCTGGCACAGGCCGACCTGTTTTTTTCCGGCCAAAGCGGACGAATCGACCGTAAATTGCGTGGGTTGTTGATCTCCGCGGTAAGGTCACAGCTATTCAACCAGGTACTGGCAGAGCGCATTCGTCGGCAGGATTGGGATCGAATTCTGCTCGGAGAACGTGCTTCGCTGGATGGCTCCCGTTCCAGCTTTAGTGTGGAGGAGATCGATGAAGAGATCCATCGTCGCTGCCGTGAGAAGGATATCCACCCCAGCGGCCCCCTTTGGGGACGGGGCAGACTGCCGGTCGGAGAAGATGTTCTGACCCTTGAAGAGCAGGTATTGGCACCCTTCGGTGAATGGCGCAACAGCCTGGAACATGTTGGATTGGAGCAGGATCGCCGTACCCTGCGGGTCGGTGTGGATGATCTGCGATGGGAGTTTCCTGAAGCAGATGTGTTGGCGTTGAGTTTTTTTCTTCCCGCAGGCAGTTACGCAACGATGTTGTTGCGGGAGTTGCTACGGGTCAGCGAGCCGGCAGTGCACAAGTAGATGCCGGTTCAAGCTTGTGGAACCGGCAAACGCTGTTGGCTGAACCAAACCTGTTGCCTGATCCGCTACGCTTGATCATGCCTACGAACCCGTCACGGCATTAACCGGATCAGCGCGACGGAAAAGGGCCGATGTAGCCGGTGATCGAAGCAGCATCCTGTGGATGTTGGATCACGCTGAAAAGATAATCCCAGCCGTTGACGTCGGGGAAATGGTAGGCGCCGGTGATCTCTGCGCCGAGCGGGGCGGTTTGGATGCGGGTCAGTTCTCCACTGCTGAGCCGATAGCCCCAGAGTGCATTGTTGCGGTGGCCTTTGGAGGAGTCCTCGGCAATGATCAGGGTCTCCTGACCCTGGATGAAGGTCAGGTTATCGGGGTTGGCGATGCCAGCGGTATCGCAACGATTGTCCGGGTCGCCTTTGGCCGGATGTCCGGTCACCAGCGCCTGCATGTTGTTGGCCACATACGCTTCGTTCAGCTCCAGAGTGAAGACGGCGCCGCAGGGATTGTAGGGCAGGCGGATATGGTTGGGACCACCCCGGTCCCACCGGTCGTTGGGAAGATTTTTCTTTCGGTTGTCCTCCATCCCTTTTGACAGCGATGTCATGGCGATATATAGACGGTTTGTTGCCGAGTCGTAGGTCACACCCTCCATTTTGCTGAACTCAGTGGTCGCCCCCAATAGCGCCGCGTAGCGGCGGCTCTCCAAACGGGATGCGGCCTGAGCCATGCCTGGCCGGAGCCGCAGACACTCGTGTTGCCAGCGGGTATTGATGGCCCGGTAGCCGTTGGGGCATTCGTTGCCCAGACCGGGATGGCTATAGTGGAATATCTCATCAAAACCGATGCGCCGGCCGATCTGCTTTTTTATCGTCGCATCATCGGCATGTCCCAGTGGAATCCAGTCCAGTTCTGCGCTGCCCCCATTGCGACGGCTGGTCTGAATCCAGCGTGCGGCGAAGAGCCTCCCGCTGGAGAGATCTCCGGCCCGGTCGGCCACAAAGCGGAACAGTGCGGTGTTGTTGCCGTCATCGGTGATATAGACGGTTTTGCGATCGGGCATCACGATGCCGGCTTCCGGGGAGAAACGCCCCATCGCGTAGTGCCGGGTGAGCTGCACCTGATCGAACGAGTCGACGCGGGCTTCCAGTTGCCAGCCGTAGTCGTAGGGATTGAGTTGAGCCGGATCTCCACCCGTATAGCTGGCCATTGACTGATAGGAACGATCGGGAATGTCATCTACGATCGCTGCGTTGGGTTCGTACTCCTCCGATGCGAGGTGTGTGCCCCAGGGTGTGACACTGCCTGCACAGAGATTCCAGGCCCCGTTGAGAGGCGCCAGATCGAGAGGCCGGGTACGTTTTACCTTCAAAAGGCCGGTTGCGGCACTCTGGTGGAGTTCGCTGAGATAGATTCCAGCGGGCATGTCTTCGAATTGAGAGAGCAGGAAAATTTTCCCGCCTACCTGCAACAGGGAGGAGAAGTCGTTGCTGTTGGAAATTCGTGGGCTGCCATCCTCTTTTTTCAGCGGCTGGCCGTGAGAGTCGTGCAGCAGACCGAAGGTCTCATCACCATAACGATCACCATTACGGAAGAGCGGGTGATAGCCGATGGCAACTGTTTCTTCCCCCAGGTCGACCGCCCGGGAGGTGTGGGTCAGTTGTTGTGCCTCTGTTGTCACAGGTACCGGAATAGTGTGAAATTGCAGTATTTTGGCGGCATGAGAGGGGCGCATTATGCAGAACCAGCAGAACAATCCCGCCAGAAACCACCACCTTAAAGATTTCAGTTGCAAAAGAGTCATCGTCGGCCTTTTTTTGGATTGCGCAGCAGGACATAGACGGCGCCGGTGCCACCGTCGCGCCGGGTGGCGGAGCTGAAGGCAAGTACATCGTCGCGCTGACGCAGCCAGAGGTTGATCTTCTGTTTCAGCACCGGCTGGCGGTTCTCCGAGCGATAACCCTTGCCGTGGATGATGCGGGCGCAACGGATATGTCGTTGCTGACACTCGCTCAGGAAGAGCCCCAGATTCTCCCGTGCATAAGCGACGGTAAGACCGTGCAGATCGAGTTCAAGGCCGACTTCGAACCGTCCCCGGCGTAGATCGCGGATCACGCGGTTCTGTAACCCCGGACGGCTGAACAGCAGCTCATCGGTGGCTTCGATCTCGGTGTCGGAGTAGTGGTCGGTATCGGAAAAGCCGTCGTCATCCTCATCTTCCAGATCAAGGGGTCTGGGGGGCAGACGTTTCTTATACGGCTCGATCCTGTCCTGGGGAAGTGGACTGATATCGTCCAGCGACTCCCGGAATAGATTCGACTCATCTTCCAGATTGGGTTTTTTACCCATGATCTCAATTATCACGTTGATAGAGCACTAGTGTAGGGAGGAATCCGCCCTATCTCAAACCTGCTGTTCCTGTCTGAGCGGTTTTATCAGATACTCCAGACCGTTGATTTTTATCTCCAAAGTCAGCTGCATCAACATACCGAGTCGACCCTGTGGAAATCCTCTGCCTGAAAACCAGAGCAGATAGGCCTCAGGCAGGTCTATGAGTGGCCGGCCCTTGTATTTGCCGAAAGGCATCTGCATGCTTGCAACTGAGACAAGGTCCTCTTTTTCAAACAGGGTGGTAGTCATTGATGTTCGGTTTCCTGAAAGACAAACCTGTCCTCGACGAAGCGTCGATCGAGTGGCTGTTTGACCTCTATGCCTGGGCGCTGAGAAATTTTGATGCCGGGGTTTTTTACCACGAAACGATCCTGGTTGTACCCTCCAACGAGCATTTTCCCGGCAGGGAGAGCTCGCTTCATGGGATGGCGAATCTGATTTTCGAACAGGCCAAGGGATATGCGGGGATGGCGCATTGGCCAACCCGGTTGATCGATCAGAGCAGCTGTCACATCATGGCGCCGCCAAAGCTGCAAATCGAGGGCGCGCTACGCGGGCTACAGGGTAGTGTTCCCGATTCCGTCGATGAGGTGAACCGACTGACCTTCACCTACGATCCCGCCCTGGTGAACAATCCCGAAGCGCTTATCGCTACATACGCCCATATGCTGGCCCACTACCTGGGTTCAGCCGCCCAGGAGCCACCGCCGGGTGGGGAGCAGAATTGGCCCCACTGCACTGAGGTGCTTGCGGTGTTTCTGGGGTTTGGACTGATGTTTGCCAACAGCGCCTCTCGTTTCAAGGTCAGTTCGTGTGGCAGTTGTGGCGGCGGTCAGGCAGAGCGCTCCAGCTATCTGTCTCAATTCGATATTACCTACGCGCTGGCGATGTTTGCGGTCTTGAAAGAGATGCCTGACAAGGTGGTGTTGCGCCACCTCAAGAAGTCCCTGCGGAGCTATTACAAACAGGCGGCCAGGGATGTTCGGAGACGGGAGGAGATGTTGTCGCAGCTACGCGGAACCGGTCTCTGAAGCGTGGAATTAAAGGGTTCGAATACGGCGGGTGATGCGTTTATAAATAAGGTGTTACCGCAGGCTATTTCCAGTATATTTACCCCCCATTATGAAGATCCTGCTGAGCAACGACGATGGCTATCAGGCGCCCGGGCTGCAGGCGCTGGCGGAACGCCTTGCCGAATTGGGGGAGATTCTGGTAGTGGCGCCCGAGCGGGACCGCAGCGGCGCCAGCAACTCCCTCACCCTCGATCATCCATTGCGCCCGCGAACCATGGACAATGGTTATATCCGTGTCGATGGCACACCGGCCGATTGTGTGCACCTGGCTATCACCGGTTTGCTGGATGAAGAGCCGGATATCGTGGTGTCGGGGATTAATTCCGGCGCCAATATGGGGGATGACGTGCTCTATTCCGGTACCGTGGCGGCGGCAACCGAGGGGCGTTTTCTCGGGCTGCCGGCTGTTGCCGTCTCGATGAACTCCCATGATCCTGAACACTATGAGACCGGAGCGCGGGTGGCGCGGGAACTGGTGCAGCGACTTTGCGAGAAACAGCTCACAACGGATGTGATCCTCAACGTGAATGTGCCGGATCTGCCTTATGATTCGCTACGGGGTTTTCGCACCACCCGGCTTGGTCACCGCCACAAGGCGGAACCAGTGGTGAAGACCAGGGATCCCCGTGGCAAGACCATCTACTGGGTCGGACCCGCCGGAGCGGAGCAGGATGCAGGGCCAGGTACAGATTTTCACGCAGTGCGGGAGGGTTTTGTCTCCGTTACCCCGCTGCAGGTGGACCTGACCCGGCATGACGCATTGGACAGTATCAACAACTGGCTGGTGCAGACGTGATCCGTCCCGAACATCAGGGTATAGGCATGACCTCCCCACGTACCCGGGAGCGCCTGATCCAACGCCTCAGACATAATGGTATTCGCGATCTGCGTGTTCTCGAGGCGATGCGCAATACGCCGCGGCATATCTTCGTCGACGAAGCCCTGGCCAGCCGGGCCTACGAAGATACTGCGCTGCCGATCGGCCATGGCCAGACCATATCACAGCCCTACATTGTGGCCCGCATGACGGAAGCCCTGTTGGAGGGAGGAGAGATGGATAAGGTGCTTGAGATCGGGACCGGCTCCGGCTATCAATGCGCGATTCTTGCACAGTTGGTATCCCGTGTGCACAGCGTGGAACGCATCGGCGCCCTGCAGGAACGCGCCCGCATACGGCTTCGTGATATGAGTTTGCGCAATATTCGCCTGAAACACAGCGATGGCGGTATCGGTCTGCCGGAGTATGCCCCTTTTGACGGCATCCTGGTCACCGCCGCGCCCGAGGGTATTCCCCGCGCTCTGTTGGATCAGCTGAATCCTGGTGGGCGTCTGGTATTGCCGAGCAAATCGGAAGGTCGACAGATCTTGCTGCGGGTGACCCGTACCTCTCGTGGTTTTGAACAGGAACAGCTCGAAGCGGTCAACTTCGTACCCTTGCAAGGAGGGGTGCTTTAATGCGTCTATTCTCGTCCCTTTACAGCCGCACCATGCAGTGGTCGCGTCATCCCCATGCGCCACGCTATCTGGCAGGTCTGAGTTTTGCGGAGTCTTCTTTCTTCCCTATCCCTCCCGATGTGATGTTGGCCCCTATGACCTTGGCGAACCCGGCCCGCGCCTGGTACTTTGCCGCGCTGACCACCGCCGCATCTGTGCTGGGGGGGCTGCTGGGTTATGCTATCGGCGTCTTTTTCTTCGATCTGGTGGAGCCCCACCTGCACGATCTGGGGTATTGGGATCGCTATCTGCAGGCCAAAGCCTGGTTCGACGAATGGGGATTCTGGGCGATATTTCTGGCGGGCTTTTCGCCGATCCCCTACAAGATTTTTACCATTACGGCGGGGGTCATCTCCATGCCGTTGCTGCCGTTCACCCTGGCGTCGCTGATCGGCCGTGGAGCCCGCTTCTTTCTGGTGGCCGCCCTGATGGCCTGGGGCGGTGAGCGCATGGAGGCGGCACTGCACCGGTATATCGACCGAATTGGTTGGGCGCTGGTGGTGGTGTTTCTGGTTGCCATAGTGCTCCTGAAGGGGTAGCCAGGCTCACTATTGGAGGCAAGGCGTCACATTGAAAGCGGTCAGAATCAGCTTGTCCAAATGGAAGACGGATGGCCTGTTGGTGATCGGTCTTGCCTTGCTGGCAGGAGGCTTGACGGCCTGCGGCTCCACCGGTGGCGGCGCGCCGGTCTCCACTCGTACAGCTGAACAAAAAGTTGTAAAAAGTAGCGGATACTACAAGGTCAGACCCGGAGATACGCTCTACGCCATCGCATGGCGACAGGGCCTGGACTACCACCGCTTGGCCGCATGGAACGGTATCAGAGGCCCGAAATACCGCATCTATCCGGGGCAGAGGCTGCGCCTGACACGACCGCCAGGCAGAAATACGGCACTGACTAAGCCCAAGAGATCGCCAAGCCAGCCCAGGGTCACTCCAGCAAAGAAGAGGGTGAAGGTAGAGCCAATTGCGCCAAAACAGGCTAAAACGGGAACGGCGCCAAAGATCGGCAAAGAATCGGTCAAGTTAAGCTGGCGTTGGCCGACAAATGGCAGAGTGGTGCAGACTTACTCCTCCAGGGATCGGAACCGCAAAGGAATTCGCATTGGTGGTCACCCCGGTCAGCCAGTGAAAGCGGCGGAAGCGGGCCGGGTTGTCTATAGCGGCAGTGGACTTGTCGGCTATGGAAACCTTATTATCGTCAAACATAACAATAATTATCTAAGTGCCTATGGGTACAATCGAAAACTCCTCGTAAAAGAGGGGGACAAAGTGGCAAGGGGTGATCGTATTGCGGATATGGGATCGCCTCGCAAAGGAGCGGAACCCCTACTGCATTTTGAGATCAGAAAGCAGGGCAAGCCGGTGAACCCTTTGGGGCTTTTGCCACGCAACCGATAGTCGATGTCTGAGTGGAGGACGATGGATGAGCGAAGGTGGGAGCGATGAGACGGCGCTGATGGACAAACCCAACGATGCCAATGCGGCTGGCGAAGACTCGGTGTCAAGCGACAAGCCTGAAGCTTCCTCCGTGCCGGAGACAGCCACTGCGCCGAAGAAACCCACTGCGCCGAAGAAACCCGCTGCGCCGAAGAAACCCGCTGCGCCGAAGAAACCCGCTGCGCCGAAGAAACCCGGCGTACCAACTGCGCGGGAGCCCAATGATGCGCAGATGGATGCCACCCGGCTATATCTCAACGAAATAGGCATCTCCAAGTTGCTGACGGCGGAAGAGGAGGTCTACTTCTCACGTTTGGCCCAGAAGGGGGATCAGTCTGCCCGCCAGCGCATGATCGAAAGTAATCTCCGGTTGGTGGTGAAGATTGCCCGCCGCTATATGAATCGTGGTCTGGCACTGCTGGACCTGATAGAAGAGGGGAATCTCGGGTTGATCCGTGCGGTGGAGAAATTTGATCCTGAACGGGGTTTTCGCTTCTCCACCTATGCGACCTGGTGGATACGTCAGACCATCGAGCGTGCGATCATGAATCAGACCCGCACCATCCGCCTCCCCATTCATGTGGTCAAAGAGATCAATGTCTATCTGCGGGCTGCCCGTAAGTTGGCGCAGACCCTCGATCACGAGCCCTCATCAGAAGAGATCGCCGATCTGCTCGACAGGCCTATCGGTGAAGTCAAACGCATGCTCGGACTCAATGAGCGGGTGACCTCTGTCGACACGCCCTACGGAAAAGATGCGGATAAACCGTTGCTGGACACTATCCCCGATGAGCGTGCCAGTGATCCAACAGTGGATATCCAGAACGATGGGCTAAATGCCAATCTGGACAGATGGTTGGAAAAACTTAATGATAAGCAGCGCGAAGTTGTCGAACGCCGTTTCGGGCTGCATGGTTACGAGAACTCAACACTTGAGCAGGTGGCGAACGAGTTGGGTGTGACTCGTGAGCGGGTGCGGCAGATTCAGATGGATGCCTTGCGGCGTTTAAGGGATATTCTGGAACGTGACGGTTTTTCCGTGGATACTATATTTAAACTGAAGTTTCACTGAAATTCTCACCATCCTGAAAGTTGGCACTCAAGCCACCATGCGTAAGAGGAGTGAGACGAAAGTATTTTCCCGGGGATTGCGAGGTTTGGGCCAAAGCCTGAGAAAATCCT
>JAESPD010000130.1 GCA_016756855.1 gamma proteobacterium endosymbiont of Lamellibrachia anaximandri
TTGCCAATCTTGGGCAGCGCGCCAAGATAGTGATGCGCCTGCATGAGGTGCTGAAAAGTGTGCTCCTGGGAGGGGTGAGCAGGTGTCACCTCGAGTGATGAATGCCGCAGTCTGTCTCTCGTCCGGTGATTTGAAGGTCTACTTTTTACCTCAGATCGCGGGGTTTGTCCAGTATTAAGGGGTATCTTTATGTTTTTATTGAAAATGGGGTCTCAGCATGAATCCGCCGTGGGTAGTGATGGAGGTACGACACAGTTTTGCCGCCAAATCAGACCTTGCACCACCGAACATGCGGATCAATCTGTGAAATTCAAGCTGCCTGGTGCGCATGGCGCACCCTACATTAAGCGCTCGGGGCGGCCTACGTTAAGATTATCAGCGGCTGGGGAGCACAGAAATCAGGCCTTGGCTTCGGTGCGTTTGGTGCGGATATATTTGGTGGGATTGACGGTTTTACCATTGCGCAGCACCTCAAAATGAACGTGAGGGCCTGTGGAACGGCCGGTTGAACCCATGCTGCCGATGGTCTGGCCCTGCTGCACCCGGTCACCGACTTTGACGTTGATCTTCGAGTTATGGCCATAGCGGGTGACATAACCTTTGCCGTGGTTGATCTCAATCAGATAGCCATAACCACTCTGCTCGCCCGCCTTGGTCACCACGCCTGCCGCTACCGCAACGACATCCGAGTCTTTCTTACCGGCGAAATCCATCCCCTTGTGCATGGTGCGCTTGCCGGTAAACGGGTCGTTGCGCATACCGTAGTACGAGGAGATCCATCCCTTGGCCACGGGACGGCCGGCAGGGTGTACGGATTTCTCCAACTCCGAGTTCATAATCAGATCTTCCAGCAGCATCAGCTGCTGTTCCCGGTTCGTTATCAGCACTTCCAGACTATCCATATCCTGCAGGATCTCCGGCAGCACCGACTGCGATTTCGCCACTTCAGCCACTCGCGGACCACCCACCGCTGAGGGCGCCTCGAAACTGAACTCACCCTTATCCAGGCTGCCGATATCCACCAGACGCTGCCCAAGGGCATCCAATCTCAGCAGATTGGCCTGCAATTGCCCCAGCCGCATGGCCAGACCATCGATACGCTCCTGGGCATCAGCCCTGGTATCTTCCAGTACACGGCGCTCCTGGGTGAAGGTATCTCTCAGGGAACGCACCAGCTGGTGCTCAGGAAAGGTCACATCCTCCACACCCATTTTGTAACCGGTCAAGAGCATGCCTGCGCCAAAGACGCTAAGCAGACCAAGTAGGGTGATTGCCGATAGACAACGTCCTGTAGTACTACAGCTCTTTCCGATGCCACGCAGGTAGATGATCTTCATTTATCCAGTTCTATCCGGGATTTTCAGGGGAACTACGACGTTTATCGACCGCTTAAGCCGAAACCTTTAGGCCTTTCTCTGCCAATTGCGATGGCATACAGCCGTGCATTCTCCTATGATTTGCCCATGCAAATCAAGATGAAGTCACTGGGAGAGCTGTTTGACTCCCGGGAATCGATTAAAACCCTGAACAAAAAACTGGCGCAGCATGCGGCGCTATTGGCCAGAATTCGCCAACTGCTGCCCAAACCCTTGGGTGACCATTGTATCGGAGCCGTACCGCATGAAACCCGGCTGGTGTTGTTTGTTGACTCACCCGCCTGGGCCAGCCGATTCCGTTACCTGGGGCGTGACCTGCGGGAGAAACTCAAGGCCGAGGGGGTGTCGCTGGAGAGTATCCGGGTCAAGGTTTTCCTGCCCCTATCCGCACCCGCCGAACGGCACCACCCAGCGGAACCGCTGACTCTTTCTAAAGAGAGCGCCGCGATGATTCGAAGTACCGCCGAGTGTACCGAATCGGCCGAATTGCGGGAGGCACTGCTGCGTCTTAGTAAGCACGGGAGCGGATAGTAAGGGAACCCAGCCATGCCTTTATCACAAGACCTGCACCCCGGCTAGATAGACCCCAGATACCTCATCCATACTTACGGCGCCAGCGGCGGCAGGTTCGGAATTACATAGTGGGATCCACCTAAGTCGAATTCAGCTTCCCAGCTCCAACTGCCGCCTGGTGGGAGGCGTCGATTAAGGGTAGTCTGAATGTCAGCTTCCTTGGTGGTGGGATTACATGCCGTAGTGGCTTCATCACCAGGGGCCAAGTTACCCAAATCCGACGTTTTGGCTGGAGCATAGATAAAGCGGTTGCTAGGTACCTCTGTTAGTGTCAGCACGAGATTTTCTATTTCATCGCTGCCGATGTTCTTAACAGTAACAATAATCCCATAACGGCTGATAATGCGCGTCAAGCGATTAACCCAGCAGTTTTGATAGTTTGTTACAAAGGCCAATCCGATCGTTATGATCTCAGCATCAGACTCAGCAGAGTCACCAATACTATCTGTTACCTTTAATACGGCAACACCAGCATTTGGCGATGTAAATGTTTTGGTCACTATGCCTGGTGAAGTCATGATTCCATCATCATTTACTTCGTTGAAGATTCCGTCACCATCCAGATCCCACTCATACGACACAATAGTTGCACCGGGATTCTGGGCATATGATGCTGTTCCATCGAAAGTCAATTGATTACCCGCAACTGCGATCCATGGGCCATTAGTTAATGGAATAGGTGGTAATCTGGAAGTAATATTGAGCTCGTAAGCACCTGTATCATCCATCTCTTCAGCTCTGACTCTAAGCCAGTATTTTCCTGGGTCTAATTCTGCCTTCATAATTGAAGGTTCCCCGACGGAAGCACTGTCTTGGGATTCTGTGACAAGACTGGTCGGGATGTTCTGTCCTGCGGAGCCATCGCCATATAAGTACATGTGGGCATTTTTTAATTGTGATACTGCAACCATTGAAGCTTTAATGGTGTAAGTTCCCCTTGTTAAAACATCAAACTCATACCAATCATTGTCACCCGTAAAAGAAATATTGCCATCCGTATGCGTTCCATCTAAATTCAGACGTATATTAGATGATGTTACCCTGATCGTATAAGCACCTTCTTTAGTGGGTGTAGTATCAGGCGCAGTTATTCTTACCTTATATTTACCTGAATTGTAACTACTCACCCCCCCACCATCCAGATTAACAAACTTGCACCAATAGAAGCTTGACAACATAGCTTTCTGATTCTATGCTGTTGATCCAATGCGATGCAAAGGATCAAAGCTCATGAGCAGC
>JAESPD010000131.1 GCA_016756855.1 gamma proteobacterium endosymbiont of Lamellibrachia anaximandri
AGCTGCTCATGAGCTTTGATCCTTTGCATCGCATTGGATCAACAGCATAGAATCAGAAAGCTATGTTGTCAAGCTTCTATTGGTGCAAGTTTGTTAATCTGGATGGTGGGGGGGTGAGTAGTTACTCTTTAGGGAGCATGCTATTTATTACTAGTTCAGGCTCTGGAAGGCTAGCACTCCAGACATCATCATTTTTTTCGTATATTTTTAAGACATTTTTTAGAGAGCGTTGATCATAATTTCGATGCAGCATAAAGTGACGCTTATCTTCTATAAACTCAATCTCAACCTTACAGGTATGCTTACCATTTTTTTTTGCCGTATCGCTGACAAGGTTTCCTGGATTTCTGAAATTACTGGTTACCTTAGCAAAGAAAGCCCACTTAATCGCATTAAGGAGGGCAGTTTTACCTACACCATTTTCCCCGTGTATAATGGTCACATTTTTTTCAGGAGATGTAGCAAACTCAATCTCTACCGTTCCGTAAAATTGCCTAAAATCTGTTAACTTAACCTTCTTTAAGATCATTTTTCAGTTCTCTATATTTCTTTAATTCTGAAAGTAAGATTTCATCCATCATTTTATTCTTCCTCTTTACTGCCCCATATAAAGATCTTTTTTCTATAGACAGTAATTTAGATATAGTTCGCTTGATAATATCTCCATTCCATTTTTTCTCATCATCTTCTTTCAAAGCGGCTAGTTCTGCTTTGACTTCTTCAAAATCATTGTCCATCTATACCTCCATTATACTAATGCCATATCGATCGCCTATTTCTGACGCTTTTCTTTCATTTGTTTTCCTATTTAATGAGAGTCGAACAAAGTCCATGACCCTAGTCAGTTCTTTAAATACTAGCTTCCTGAACACATCGTTGTGGCCAATACTACTATTAGGTAAAACAACGAAATCATAAATATCAGCAAACTCCTTGCCATCCGACCGCCTAAGTATCCTGCCTCTTCGTTGAACGAATTGCCTTGAATTTTTGCTACTAGCTAGGATAAAAGCCCTTTTACACTGCGGAATATCGATTCCTTCATCAAGAACCCTCATGGAAACTAAAGCATCAATAGAACCATCTTTAAAGCTCTCCAATATTTCGTATCTGTCTCTCTGTTTCTCGAGTGAAGTAAACTTTGACAGTTTCCATCCATTTTTAGTAATAACTTTAGCAATCACTTGAAGCTGAGACAGATCCTTCTTTAAAGTAGTAGTGGTATCGTATTCATCCACAATGGAGGAACCCTCTCCAACATAGAATAAGGTATGTGATTTGTCTTCAAATTCATTCTGTTTTAGTAGCTTGTCTAAGGCAATGTATTTGCTTTCTGTATTCCCTACTATACTATTACGTTTTCGTATTGCATTTGCTAAGGCTGCGTTATCTTTGGAATTGTCTATGGCCATATAACGCCCTATTTCCTTTGATAACTTAAGATAAGTTTCCGTTTCCGAGACAGTCAATTCCACCGGCACCAAATAGTAATTTTATGGTGTGAGTATCCCGCTAGATAAGGCTTGTGTCAAAGAATAATCTGCGACTACGTTTCCATAGTATCCAGTAAGCATCTCTTTTTCTGCATTCGGACCTTCATACTGTAATTCTTCATCTTCTAGATACGGTGTAGCTGATAAGCCCATTTTGAAACTTGCTTTAGGTAAAGAAGCCATAATTTTTTCAGTAGCGTGCCTATGGCATTCATCACCGACAAAAACAATATTCTCTTCGCTCATCCTCAATATTAGGGATTTGAAACGAGAGGAAACCAGGGTTCGGTTAACCACCACAACTGATACAAATTCAACATTGCCACTTTGTAGCAAATTAATAGAATTACTAAGCTTATCCTCCCAACCCACTTTAGACCCAAAACACTTGATTGGTTTCATGTTGAATAATGCTAACTCTTTAACCCACTGCTCTGCCAATGCTTGATAAGGAACAGCAACAACAAATAGCATTTTCCTGGGCCTTTTAGACTTTTCAAAAATGGTTGATACCCCATACATCGAAGTAATGGTTTTACCGGAGCCAGTTGCCAACCTAAACAACCCTGCTCTTCCATTTGAAAACCAATTCTTCAAAGCCTCCGTTTGGTGTTCAAATACTTTGAATGGATTCCCATTTAAAGTCTTCGGTATAACTGGATAGTTATATTCCCTCTCTTCGAAAAGCTCAGAGATATCCGCAATTTCATCGTAGCCTGCTTCTATCACCTGCGTAACACTCTTGACATATGCCTGTGATATTTTTTCATACACATCAGAAGGCATATCGATAGTCATAATGTTCTTATCCTTTCCTCCCCATAGTTCTTCAAACCCGTTCTCGAATTCCTGTGCATAACTACTGTATATTTCTGGATTCCAGTTTCTATATACAGCAATCGATTCATAGTTTAGATCTGGACGGATGGCATTTATAGTTTCGTTCGCAGAGCCGTGAAATAGTATTTTGTTGTCATTTTCATCCCTGATAATTCCAATTTTCTCGTGATACATACCCTTTGGCTTAAACGCAAATTTCATCTCTAGCCGGTTGGTAGCAATAAGCATCATAAACAGATGCAAACGTGTCTTCTCTATCTTTGAAACAGAACTCTCTATAATTTTATCTAATTCAGAATGAAGTATTTTTGAAACCGAACGCAGTTCATTTCCTTCTTTTAGCGCATCAAATTCATCTTGATCTAGCGGACATCCAACAACCAATCGCATCCGTCCATCATTTTTTACAATAGATGAGATGCCTTTCAAAGCGTATGCAATCAGCGAGGTTGAAAAATATCCTACCGCCCTATCATAGTATTTAGCTTCCAATAACACTGGAATATAAAAATCCTTTAGAAGGTCATCTTTACCTGACCTATAAACATTCTTTAGTGAAAGATCTGATAAAGCCACTACGACACCCAATACTCAGCGACATAATGTGCATTACAAATTAAGTCTCTTATACTATATTCAATGCCCACTATCTGTCCCATTTATAAGCTACAAATCAAACAAGCCTGATCTTCTGGATCATCATCGTCCATTTCATTCTTTAAAATATCGTAACTACTCACCCCCCCACCATCCAGATTAACAAACTTGCACCAATAGAAGCTTGACAACATAGCTTTCTGATTCTATGCTGTTGATCCAATGCGATGCAAAGGATCAAAGCTCATGAGCAGCTA
>JAESPD010000132.1 GCA_016756855.1 gamma proteobacterium endosymbiont of Lamellibrachia anaximandri
ATTGACACTTTCCATGAGCGCAAATCAGGCAGCGCAAAACGAATTGTTGCATTACCTGGATGAGATCGAGAAGGCTGCGTAGTCAGTTTCAGGATAGATTTTATGCAACGTTGGGGTCAATCCTTCTCTAGCACGGAGAATCCCCCTCTCGACCATCCAACTGGCCCGTCGCAGTCTTTCCAAATTAGGAACGATGTACCCTTCTGTGACACCTTGCTCTTGTGTCGCATGGTTCGCCAAACGTTTTACTGCCAACCAAGACACATCCAGGCTCTCGGCCATTGTGAGAAAAGTCCGTCGTAAATCGTGCCGACTAAACGGCAACTCGATTGCCTCTCCGATCTCTTCGCGCTCTTGTCTCACATCCCCGACAGGAAACACCATGCCGGTTTTTTGCTTCCGTTTCTCAAGCATCGGCACCAGATAATCTGGCAACGGTAACTCGACAGATTTCTGGTTTTTTGTATCGCGCAAGAAAAATGATCGTGATTTCCAGTCAATATCCTGCCAATCCAAGCTACCAGCCTCAGTATCAGCACGAACTCCGGTGAACAACAAAAATTGCAGGTACTGGGACACAACCGGATTATTGAGGGCTTCAACCTCTCTGAACCAGTCAGGGAGGTAGGCGAGCTTGATGTGGGTGTCTTTACGCCCATACTTCGCCAGCCTCCCCGTCACGGGGTTATCTACCTCGTATTTATCGTGGGCGTAGTTATAAACAGCCTTAAGAACTCGCATTGCCGCCATACAAGCTTTACCACGCTTCTTTTTGGTTTCATCCACAAGTTCAGGCGTTATGAGAACAGCAGGCTTTGTGTAGTGGTCCGGAAACTCAGCTTTAACCTTCTTGCGATAGTTGTCAGCCGTTGATGGTTTCATCGGCTTTTCATTATCTTTTCGCTGTCGGTCGGCAACGTACTCGTCAAGCAGGGCTTGTAGGCATATTTGGGCACCCTGCTCGACCTCTTGTGCCACTTTCTGGGCTGCCCTCTTGGCTGCTGGGGTAAGGCCCTCCCTCGCCTCTGAAACGATCCTATCGGCCTTTCTACGGGCCTCTGTGATAGTCATATCGTCGAGGTTGCCACCAGGTATGCTCATCCGTTTGGTACTACCGGCAACGGTAGCTCGGACATGGAAGGTATAGCTACCCCGTGAGGTTATCGTCACACCGAGCTTTGGGCGTTTTTCATCAGGATAGACATAGGTCAGCCCCTTGGCTGGGAGCGGCACCCTTCGGATTGCCCGAACGGTGAAGTCTTGGAGCCTAACAGTAGCCACCGGATTCTCCTGTTGCACATATATTGCACATTCTGACGGAAAACGGTGCTTAGTTAAAGGAAAAGTTTAGTTAGGCGAAATACTGTTTTATTTACTTGATAAACAATTAGTTAAATATAGACGAGCTGCAGTTTTCAAGCATTACAATGGCTTATGGAAGCCAACAAAAAAAGATTCAAAATCCCCCGGCTTCACGGCCTTGTCGGTTCGAGTCCGACCCTCGGTACCAAATTTTTGTCCCAAGACGTCCAGTAAAAGCCGTAACATTCATTTAAAACAATGGGTTACGGCTTTTTCTTTGGTTTATTAGTCTATCCTGATCCCATCAAATCCTATTGAATCCAGCACTTTTTGTTGGTACTTTTGTTGGCATATTTCCAAACCACATCAAGAAATCAGGATGACATATGGAAACCAACAAGCTGACCGATCTCATGGTCAGACGACTCAAACCCGGTAAGAAGGTCTTTCGCGTATCCGACGGCAAGGGACTGTTCCTCCAGGTTGAACCCAGCGGCAGCAAATACTGGCGCATGGCCTACCGCTATCTTGACAAGCAGAAACAACTTGCCCTGGGTGTCTACCCCGAGGTCACCATTGCTGAGGCAAGAAGACTACGAGAAGCAGCCAGGCAACAGCTTCGCGATGGCAAAGACCCCTCCCTAGAGCGAAAGCGTAAGAAGGCTGAAAAACTGCGGGCTGCATCCAACTCCTTTGAGGTGCTGGCACTGGAATGGCACCGACAGCGCAAGGGAGACTGGGAACCGGCACATGCCGAGCGCGTTCTCAACTGGATGAAACGCGATCTTTTCCCTGACCTTGGCCGACGCCCAGTAACCGAGATCACCCCTGCCGATGTGCTGATGACGATTCGAAAGATCGAGAGTCGTGGTGCCCTGGATGTTGCCAAGCGCCAGAGAGCCAGAGTCCCCGAGATCTACCGCTACGCCATACAGACCGGCCGAGCTGCCATCAATCCAGCAGCCGACCTGGTCGGGGTCATAAAATCCGAACGGGTAAACCATCGGCCAGCACTGGGCCGTGAAAACCTGGGGCCTTTTTTGCGTGAATTGGATCAGTTCGAGCAGATCAAGGAAGTCACCCGACTGGCCCTCAGACTGTTGATTCTCACCTTTGTCCGTCCGGGTGAACTACGGGGTGGAAGATGGTCGGAAATCGATTTTGAGCGCAAAGAGTGGCGAATCCCGGCAGAACGCATGAAGATGAGGGCTGAGCACATCGTCCCACTATCATCACAGGCTGAAGCCATTCTTGAACAACTCAAGCCACTGGTGGGAAATTCTGATTATCTCTTCCCCAGTGATCGCAGCCGTAGAGCCCCAATGTCAGAGAATGCCCTCAGCTATGTGATGAAGCGTATGGACTATCAGGGAAAGGCAACTCCCCACGGGTTCCGCGCCACGGCCTCTACCATTCTCAATGAAACTGGATTCAAACCAGATGTGATTGAACGCCAGTTGGCACATATCGAGCGGAATAAAGTCCGGGCGGCTTATAACCGGGCCGAATACCTGCAGGATCGACGTAAAATGATGGATTGGTGGGGAGACTTCATCGATGCCACACAAAACAGAGCGACGATCATTCCACTGCACATGCAAGCATTCAGGAGTTGAACTTTGTATGTTCTGCCAGGTTAAGCAGCCTCTCCACCTTTCCAGAAGCTCTCATGATCTGATAGAAACCTATACGATCAATCTTGGTTTCACTACCCACAAAATTCGATAAATATGTTTTTGATTACCCCTGAGGCTCAGCTATTGAGTCAGTGGGTGGCGCATACTGAACCTGAAGCCAAATGAGGAGATCGCCATGGCCAGAAATCAGGTTCAATTCCAGAAAGGGCTAAGTTTGCCACGGT
>JAESPD010000133.1 GCA_016756855.1 gamma proteobacterium endosymbiont of Lamellibrachia anaximandri
ACGCATTGAACCGAGGGCGCTCAAACGACGACCGAAATCCTTTCCTCTACTCATCAAACCCAGACATGCAGCGAGGGAGGAAGTCAGGAAAAATGGACATCCCAAGAAACTTAAGTAAGTGCCATTCCTCTCAGGGCCATTTTTTGTATGGGTGAGGCCAGTGTTTTAAACGGAAACCGGTTTCCAATCCAACGCCCCCAATAGGTCTCATAGCCAACCGCTTGACTGGCGCGAACATGCCAGTCCAAAAGCAATTTCAGAAAACCCCACCACTCTTGCAGCTGAAACCCGATGGAGGCGGCCGTAGTCGGAAGCCTATTTATCTTTTCCTCCAGTCTCGGATAAAAAACCTGAACCAACCCCATCGATTCCAGGCTGTTCTGCCGTTTTGGCCGTCTTAGGAACTCCCTTGCCAGCAGTAATTCAGCGAGGTTTCTAGCGCCATTCTCGCCACTGAAGTCTGCCATATCCAGATCACGGTAACGGTCAGCGATCCATCGAGATAACTGCTTTGAATTGGTGGCGAGTCCAGTTGCCATTTCTCCCCAGGTTATCGTGCTGCGATCAGCTGCACTTGCTATAATTAAAAGACAGTCTTCCCTCTTGCTTTCCATGATTGACCTGATACCTGGATCTAATTTCGGATCAGAAAGGTACTCCTCAACTTGTTCCAGTTCCTTTTTAGCCTTCTGTACCTCTTCCGATTCACCACCCCCCTCAGCAGCGAGAAGGGTGTGATAAACCTGGGAGCGAAGAAAACTTCTCTCTGCATCCAGTTGTAGATTCGCCGCAGTTCTGGCAGTGCCCTGTCGACTATCCGTAAAGGTGATCATCCGCCGCCCGTCCCAAGGGTGTTCGAACTTATCCTGTTTGGGTGGACTGAATTCAAGCAGGGTCGGCAGAGTGGTTGCGAGATGGAAGGGTGCGCCCAGTATTTTTCTCATGAAAAGCGAATAGCGTGATCTTTCCTTCGTCTCACAAGTGGGGCAACGGATTCCCTCGACGCTGGCAAGATAGAGATTGACTGGGTATGAATCGTTGCTCAGTGGCACACGTTTGCCTTCAGCATCTAAAGCATTTTCAGTGGTAAATTCTGTGCTATCTGCTGTTATCAAGACTCGCTCATCGTAAGATGGGTCACCTTCGCTGTTGATTTCCTGGTCATCACCTTCATCAGGCGGATCGAGTTCCCGCGCAAAGTCATCTACATCATCCGACTCAGACACAGTCCGTATGTATCCGTCCATGTTCTCTTTTGCAAGCAGATGGATCGTATTGCACTCATTACAACTCACCAGATCAAATACTGGTGCGCCACATGTACAAGTCTCACGGCGTGAAAAGTAGACCTCGCCGAATCCCCATGTAGAATCCATGAGAAGATCAGACTTCTGACTGCAATTCCTGTTCACACAAGCCCAAAGCCCACCAACGGTGCGGCCAAATATATGGGCGCGCAATGGAAGGAATGCTTCAGTGCCGCCATTTGCTAAGGGCCTGCTCACACTGGAACATAAATCTAATGTGTTAAGGGTGCGCTCGATCCTTTCTGACCCGGTTATTGAACTATTCAGCAACAGACCAGAGATCTCAGACAAAGCCATTATCGGCTTGGCCTGACTTTTGTCTGTCAGGTGCCCCCTGAGGCGCCTCAGGTCATCACGATCACACAGCGCCTGAAATCTTTTATCTGAACACGGCTCGTCTGCTTCAACCGCTGCAATTTCGGTCAGCGTTTTTCTTTCAAGTCTGGATGACGCCTTAGGTAACTTGGGAACATGCCGGTCACCCCCGATCACAACAACGTGATCTGATGACACCCCCGCCATCTGTGCAAGGTATTCCTGAAGTTTGACGGAGGCGTCATTATCCCCGATGGTTGCTGAGGTTGCTATGAACCTGACGTCTGCGGGATCAACACCAAAGGCATGCATCACCCTCCTTAGCAGTAAGGCTAATTCCGCCGCCTGCGATCCCAGATAGGTATGCGCCTCATCCAGTACGATCCAGCGCAGCTTGCCTCTGGACTTCTCAAGAATAGGCTGGTCCTGAACACGAACCAGCATGTACTCCAACATAGTAGCGTTGGTTACCAGGATTGGGGATGGTGAGGTGCGTAACTGTTGTCGGGACTCTACCGCGTTTGGCCTTTGTTTGATGCCACGGGGCGCCTTCTCCGGCGTCAGGCCGTTGTAGAGACAGTAACGCACACCTTCACCGAAGGCATAAGTCCATGCATTCAATCGATCTTTTTGACTGTTGATAAGGGCATTCAGCGGATAGAGGAAGAGTGCTCTTACGCCCTCCAAAGGCTGTTTATCTGATGCGGAATATTCACGCACCAGATCATTCAGGATCGGGATCAGAAAACACTCGGTCTTACCGGAACCGGTCCCCGAGGTGACCACAACAGATCGTTTGGGCTCTGTAGACAGCATTTTCCAACTGTGAAGCTGATGGGTATACGGATGTCTATCTTTGGGGAAACTATACTCCTCGCGGTACTCTTTTGGGGGACGATCAAGCGCCTTGACCAAGGCCTTCTCCAGCAAGTTTCCGGATAGATCCCCCATCATTTCTTTCGTGCCCTTCCAGGGGAAGGTTGCCTCGAAGACGGGATCGGCCAACAAACTACCCGGCACACCCATCGCTTGCGAAAGATGCTCTGTAACACGGCGACGTAATGGCGTGTTGGCCAGTTGCAGGCCACTGACACTCGCCCGCACACCGTGATCACTCAATTGACGAAAAAGACGCTGATAGTAGTCCTTCATTCTTTATTCTCTTTATTGGTTTCAGTATTCAATAGATCTGCGGAAAAAAGGTAGACCACAGTCAGCGAGAAGGCCTCCCTATACCACTGCTCGTCAAACTGGCGGACCTGCTGCAACTGATATAGATCTGTATTGCTGAGTTTTACGAGCTGTTCAGCCTGCATGGAGCAAGCCCTGATGGCCATGGCAACCGGCGCATGCAGTACTGATTTCATATAGTCTGCCACTAGTGTCCCAACGTTAAATCGAATAAATTCAATTGGTTATCCATGGCGCATTCTTCACTTTTGCAATCGGATTTCATAAGCAACTGATCCAATGGGGTTTTCTCGAAAAGAGTAAGGCTCAAA
>JAESPD010000134.1 GCA_016756855.1 gamma proteobacterium endosymbiont of Lamellibrachia anaximandri
CTTAGCAGAATCAAGCAGACAGCCCCCTCGGATAATTTTCAAGTTATTTGAGGGGGTTTTTCTTTATCCATCAGATAATGTGATCAAAAACAGGGGTAAACCCATCAGTTATTTTGCTTACTCTCACAACGCTTCAGGCTGATAGATCTATCTAGAAACAACTGAAGATCAGAAAGATATTCCTTGAGGTGAGGATAATGATCCAGTTCAAGATCAGACTGGAGAGCCGGTGTGTAGTGTGTGGCCAACAGGTCTTCTATTTTGCTGGTTCCGTCAAATAGCATATCTGCAATGCAGGCAAGGGGTTCCAGTTTTTTGCGCAGTTCATAGCTTTTCTTGTAGTCGATACGTAACAAACCCGAGCGGTTTAGGTACCCATTCTTGGCTAAAGCCAGTTTTACTTCAGCTTTTGGATAACCAAGAAGCACAGATAGAGTAAGGATGACTTTATTGCTATTTAACATGCCAAGTGTGTCGGCTATGTCATCGAGAAAACCTCCCTCGTGAATGAGGCCAACAAAGGCGAGGATGTGTTGCTCGACTTCATTTATCCAAAAAGTTTCACCAAGACGTCGCATTCCAGGCTCTAACGGTTGGTAAAGTAAAGTCTCTTGTTTAGCCAGATAAGCTCGTCGCTGGCATAGCAATTCGTGAAAGGTCAGAGACGTCATTTCATGATCAATATATTCATCAAGTCCTAAACCCAGTAGTAACTCGTCATTTGACGTTAGTTTATTGGGGTAACCGGGCATGCATTTCCAGGCCCCAAGATCAAGCAGCATACGCAGGACCCAAAGGGCGCACAGCTCGTGTTCCACATGAAGTGAGGAAAGAGTTGAAAGAGAGATGCGACAGAAATGGAGATTCATGGTTGTATTCACATAAGACTGCTTGTGTCCTATTATTGGTCAATAAGATGCATAATTAAACGCAATATGTCATTGCGCGCGTCATATTTTGACGTATAAGAGCGAGCTCTAAAAAGTGAATGACTTCCAGCGTCGTTTGACCATCCTCAGTCTGATTCCACGACAGCCAGACAAAGCCGATATTTCAAAACCTGCTGCTACTGATGGAACTTATCTGTCTAACTTCCGTTTTGAGGAAGGAAATATTCAGGTCGAATGCCCGTTACCGATAGATAATTACCACAGGGGTAAAATCAGTGCATCTGAACTACTTGAGAAACTAGAGGCTCTGGGGTTTCAAGGTAATCTTCGGGCAATACAACGTGACCTTGTATTCTTGAAGGGCTTGTTTCCTGACTTGCTGAGTGATGGTGTGCGTTCTGGAGGGCAGGGCTGGTTCTGGCACAAAGATGCGCCTGTTCTTAATCTTCCTGCCCTGGATCCTGCGATGGCGCTGGCATTCGTTCTCTCTCGTGACCTACTAAAACCGTTGCTTCCCCCAATTCTAGTGGAACGTCTTGAGCCATTTTTTTCAGTCGCCGAGAAGGTGCTAAGAGAAGCAGGCACGCCAAAATTAGCAGAGTGGAAGGATCGGGTTCGAGTCATTCCAGAGGGACAACCATTGCTGCATGCTGAAATTGACTCGAAGGTGATGGGCGTCATACAAACTGCATTGATGGATGGTGTTCGTTTTAAAGGCCGTTACCAGCCTCAGCAGCAGGACATGGCCGAATACGAATTCAATCCGCTAGGTCTGATATATCGCGATCGCGTTGTTTACCTCGTGGCCACCCTATGGAACTATTCTGACCCACGCCATTTTGCACTGCATCGGTTCTTATGGGCAGAATCGACCGATACTTCCGTTACCCTTCCAGATGGGTTTGAGCTGGATGCGTACATAGCTTCTGGCACTTTTCAGTATCCAGCAGAGAATCCTGAGCCTATTTTACTGATGATACGTATGAAAGCAGAAGCAGCCAGCCATTTACACGAAACGCCGTTGAGCACAGATCAAGTCATTACTGCGGATTCGAAAGATACAGAATGGAAGCTTATCAACGCAACTGTTCTTGAAACCGACCAGCTATATTGGTGGCTATTAGGGTTTGGTGCCCAAGTGGAGGTGTTGGAACCTGAGCATTTACGAAAAAACATGATGGCAAACGCGCAAGAATTGATTCATCGATATGGAATATAATCTTCGATGGCATCAATGCCAAAAGTTCAAGCGTATGGATTTTTGTCTTAGATAGGGACTATTCTAATCACACTGATTTGAAGAGGAGTCGAAAGGTATATGCACAACGTTATTACAAAGGACTATCCTGAGAACCAATCAGGAGGAATAATGATATGTGGAATCAATTTTGGTTATTCAGCTTATGATGAAAAGCTTGATGATTCTGGAATCACACTCACCAAAGAACAAAAATCATATTTCTCAGATACGACTGTAAATAATACTAAGTTTCGCAATCGTATTTTAAATTGGCTTAAGAGTTGGGACATTATCTCGTCAGACTCGTCGAAACGGGAGCATTCTTTTGAACGCTCATTTTTTCAAACCAACTGGCTTATGACCCAAACAAACAGCGTCTCTAGTGACAAAAAAATATCGGTCAACTATCTTGTACAAGAGGCTGATAGTATCCTTGGTTTACTCGCATCCAGAAAGCCTCAAGCAATCTTGTTTTTTGGAATGGACCTTATCGAAGCGCTGAATGATATAAGTATTCGTGATCAGGTTGAGGCTATATTTGGCTCCAGATCTGGAAATGCAATAATCCATCGAATACAGGACATAAACACAGGAAGGTGTTTTAGAGTGCTCACTCAATCATTTGGATGTACGCAAATCATAGGCCTACCACATCCCCAAGCACGTGGTTTATCTGATGAACAAGCTAAGGAATTTGGATCAGTTGTTAAACCAATTATTGTAGGAGTCAAAAACTTACCTTAAACTGGATTCTTTGGTCAGGACCTAAATATTTTAGCAAACGCAGCACTTCACAAATCGTTCCAAGCGGGTCTCTTATAAAACTGAAGTTTCCCCGTTTTTGTCAGCAAATATAAGTAGTAGCTAATATTTTCGGGATAGTATTTTAATTCCCCCTGCATGCATGAAGCGTAAATAATCACAGAAATATCAATCGGATAGGGTGAATGAGGGCCGCTTTTCGGGTATAA
>JAESPD010000135.1 GCA_016756855.1 gamma proteobacterium endosymbiont of Lamellibrachia anaximandri
GCGGAATCAGCGCCTCATTGTAGTCGCCTTCGCGAATCAAAACGGTTTCACCGGCAGCCGCCGCAGCAGCGGCCCCGCTCAGGTTGCGAAAGGCCGTTTCGGAACCTGCACCGCAGGCGCGGTTGCCAACATCATAGTCGTTGCAGCTCGATGCGCCGATGAGCGGGTCGACATAGAGATTGTTACCCCCGCCTGGTGCGGATGCGGTGACGATGATCTGGAAGGCGTTCAGTGTTGCGCTCTCGGTACCGTCGGAGACAGAGATGCCGATATTGCCATAGCTGTCGGCCGTGCCTGCGCCGGGTGTGCCGGAGAGTTGCCCGGTGGCGGTATTGAAGCTGGCCCAAGCCGGCTTGTCAGCGATACTGAAGGTCAGGTTGTCACCATCCGGATCAGAGGCGCTTGGGGTGAAGCTGTAGGCCGAATCCTCGGCAACGCTGCCCACCGGTGAGCCGCTGATGACCGGTGCCTGGTTTGTATTGCTGACGCTGATGGAAAAGCTGGGCAGTGAGGCGCTCTCCGTGCCGTCGGTCACGCTGATAAGGATATCACCCCAGATCCCGGCATCATTGTAGCCTGGGTTACCGAACAGCTCTCCGGTGGTGGAGTTGAAATTAGCCCAGTTCGGCCGGTTGGTAATACTGAAGCTCAGTACGTCACTGTCCGCATCGGATGCGCTCGGGGTGAAGGTATAAGTCGCTTTTTCGGCAACACTGGTGGCCGGGGAGCCGGAAATGGTCGGTGCCTGATTATTATTGCTTGCGGTTACGGAAATGGTGAAACTGGCCAACGAGGCATTGTCTGCGCTGTCGGTTACGCTGATGCTGATATTGTCATAGCTGCCAGCCGTACCTGCGCCAGGCGTGCCGGATAGATTTCCAGTCCTAGTGTTGAATCCGGCCCAGACCGGCTTGTTGCTGATACTGAAGGCCGGTGCGTCGCCATCCGCATCGGATGCGTTGGGGGTGAAGCTGTAGGCCGCGCCTTCAGCGACACTACCGGCAGGAGACCCGCTGATGGTCGGCAAACGGTTGATGTCGCTGACAGCGATGGAAAAATCAGCCAGCGAAGCACTCTCCGCACCGTCAGTGACACTGATACTGATAGGGCCGTAGTTGCCTGCCGCATCAAACCCGGGGGTACCGGAGATAATCCCGGTTGCAGGATCAAAACTTGCCCAAGCAGGCAGATTGTGAACACTAAAGTTCAGTTTATCGCCATCGGCATCTTCGGCTGCAGGCGCAAAATAGTAAGGCGTATTTTCTGCCACAACAGATGCAGGGAGACCGGAAATGGTCGGCGCATGATTCGGTAGCTGTGGATCTGTAGTGCCGCCGCCGTCGCTAGCCTGGTAGTTGATGACCAAAAGAGGGGCTTTATCTGCCTTGCCGTCAAAAGAAGAGGCCACACGGCGTCCGCTACCTTTTATGACCACCGCCAGATGATTCCCGGCTTGCCAATCTGGTTGGTCAACCGCAGCCTGTATCAGTGCGGAGATATCTGGCGTCCGTTGGGCAGCGCCGGCTCTTCCCCTTTTTCTCCAAACTGATGGAGACCATGCAACAGACTTTGCAAAAAGCGTGCGTGATGAAACGTTATAACTGCTTTTCTGGAACGGCGCTGCATTGGACGCCTGTTCCACACCAATTTGAAGGCTGCTGTCACCGCGGGAAACCTTATCGACAGTAAACTGGAGGTTCGCCTCATCGATGCGGGCGCCCTGTGGCAGATCAACAGCGAAGCGAAGTCCGACTACCTGATACTCACCATCGTATATCAGTTCAATATCAGAACTATTGGCATAGATATTTCCATCCTCTTCCTCTTCCACATCATCAAGAGATGAGGAGATGCGACTGGTGAACTGTATTGAAACTACAGGCTCTTCTATCACCGGCTCCTCGGGAACAGGAGCCGCCTCGCTATTAGTGTATAAAACAGACAGCAGCGGCGCCTTATTCATTTCGCCATCATAAGAGGATGCAGTACGCCGGCCACTGCCTTTAATAACAACTACAATATGGCTTCCGGATTTCCAGTCAGGTTGATCGACTGCCGCCTGTATCAACGATGAAATATCAGGCGTCTGCTGTGCTGCGCCAGCCTCCCCTACATTCGTCCAAACTGCGGGAAGCCATGGCACGCTTTGACGAAAAAAAGTGCGGGTGGAGACGTTATAACTCAGGTTTCTGAATGGCTGCGCATCCAGACTGTTTTCCAGATAGATCCCCAGACTTGTCGGGTCGGTTGAAACCTCATCAACGGTAAACTGAAGTTTTGCCTCGTCGACACGAACACCTTGTGGAATATTCAGAGCAAAGCGGAGTCCAATAACTTGATATTCACCATCGTATACCAGCTCCAGGTCAGAACTGTTAACGTAGATGTTGCCACTTTCCTCCTCTTCAACATCATCCATGGATGCCGAGATTCTCTGCTCAAAACGTGTTGACACAGCACTTGAGGCAGCCTCACCGGCTTGCACACCCGTGAAGAGCGGCAACACTAAAAATACACATAGGATAATGGACGAAGAAAAAAAGAAGCGCTTTGAAAAAATGCTTTCCAACATATTGGTAACCCGCAATACAACTTAGTTATGGCTACATTGTTGGAAATTATGGCGCGGATAGACAGTTCAAAAAATCAAACATGTGACACAATTTTTCACACTGATTTCATAGTGTGACACCTGCCGGATTTATGCATAAGTTTTCAGAACTAACCGATTGTTTTTATGTTTTTGTGAACGAAACGATCGACAGAATATTTGTTCTTTGAACGTAACTACTCACCCCCATCCGCATAAAGCTGACCAGAAAGCGCCAACTGAATAGCGACCAGCGGATTGTATCCCTGATTCGCCATGGTCTGTAAGTAGCTGGAGATACGGCAATAGGCTTCGGCAT
>JAESPD010000136.1 GCA_016756855.1 gamma proteobacterium endosymbiont of Lamellibrachia anaximandri
TTGCTTTGAATTGCTTTTGATTGCGTTGGATTGTATTAGATTGTGTTGGATTGCGTTCGATTATATTGGATTGCATTGCAATGCGTTGGATTTCGGTGGATTGCTTTGCTTTATTTTCATTCCGCTGGATTGCTTTACGTTGCGTTGGATTGCGACGGGTTGCGACGGATTCCGTTAGATTATGTTGGAATGCACTGGATTGCGTTGGATTGTGTTGGATTGCATTGGAATGCGTTGTATTACATTGAATTGCGTTGGATTGCCTTCTACTGCGCTGGATTGCTTTGGATTGCGTTGGATTGCTTTACGTTGCGTTGCATTGCGTTGGATTGCGACGGGTTGCGACGGATTACGTTGGATTATGTAGGAATGCGTTGGATAGCATTGGAATGCGATGGATTGCTTTGGTTTGCGTTGGAATTCTTTGGGTTGTGTTGTATTCCTATGAATTGTGTTGGATTGCATTGTTTAGTTTAGTTTTATTTAATATGGTTTAGTTTAGTTGAATATATTTTAATTTAGTTTAGTTTAGCTTAGTTTTGATATGCTTTTATTTACTTTTATTACGATGAATTGCTTTGTATTGCTTTACGTTGCGTTGGATTGCTTTGGGTTGTGTTGGATTCATTTGGATTGTGTTAGATTGCATTGTTTAGTTTAGATTGATATGGTTTGGTTTAGTTTAATATATTTGAATTTAGTTTAGTTTAGTTTTGAAATACTTTCCTGTACTTTTATTTGCGATGAATTGCTTTGTATTGCTTTACATTGCGTTGCATTGCGCTGGAATGCGACGGGTTCCGACGGATTGCTTTGGATTGTGTTGGATTGCATTGGATTGCGTTGGACTGCATTGGATTGCGTAGAATTTCTTTGGACTGCGTTGGATTGGTTTGGATTGCGTTGCATTGCTTTGGATTGTATTGGAATGCGTTGGATTGCATTGGATTGCATTATATAGTTTAGTTAATTTCATTTAATATTGCTCAGTTTAGTATAATATATTTTAGTTGAGTCTAGTTTAGTTTAGTTTTGATTTGCTTTGCTTTCATTGCGATGGAATCCGTTGGAATAATTTATGTTGCGTTGGATTGCGTTGGATTACGAAGGGTTGCGAAGAATTGTACTGGATTACGTTGGATTTTGTTGGACTGCATTGCATTGCTTTGGATTGCATTCGATTGCGTTGGATTCCGTTGGACTGCGTTGGATTTCTTTGGTTGCGTTGCGTTTGATTGCGACGTATTGCGTTGGATTGCATTGGATTGCTTTGGGTTGTTTTGGATTACATTGTATGGCGAAGGATTCCATTGGATTTAGTTGGATGGCTTTGGATTGCGTTGGATTGCATTGGATTGCGTTGTATTGAATTTGATTGCGTTGTATTGCATTGGATTGCTTTTGGTTGCATTGGATTGCGGTGGATTGCTTTGGATTGTGTTGGATTGCATTGTGTAGTTTAGTTTAAATTAGTATAGTTTAATTTAATATATTTTAATTTAGATTACCTTAGTTACTATTTGCTTTCCATTCTTTACATTGCGATGGACTGCGTTGAATTGCTTTACGTTGCGACGGATTGCGACGGATTGTAACGGATTGCGTTGGATTGTTGTGGATTGCATTGGATTGCGTTGGATTGCATTGGATTATGTTGGACTGCGTTGGACTGCTTTGGATTGCTTTGGATTCCGTTGGAGTTTGTTGGATTGCATTGTTTAGTTTAGTTAATTTAATTTAATATAGCTTAGTTTAGTTTAATAAATTTTAATTTAGTCTAGTTTAGTTTAATTTAGTTTTGATTTGATTTGCTTTGCTTTCATTGCGATGGATTGCGTTGGAATACTTTATGTTGCGTTGGGTTGCGTTGGGTTGCGACGGATTTCGATGGATTGTACTGGATTGCGTTGGATTGTGTTGGACTGTGTTGGATTGTATTGTTTAGTGTAGTTTAGTTTAGTTTAGTTTAGTATAGGTTGGTTTAATATATTTTAATTTAGTTTAGATGAGCTTAGCCTTGATATGCTTAGTTTTACTTTCGTTTCACTGGATAGCGTTGGATTGCTTTACGTTGCGTTGGATTGCGTTGGATTGCGACGGGTTGCGACGATATCGTTGGGTTGTATTGGATTGAATTGGATTGGTTTGGATTCCGTTAGACTTTGTTGGATTGCATTGTTTAGTTTATATTAATTTAGTTTAGTTTAGTTAATATTAGTTTAGTTAAATTTCGTTAAGTTTAGTTTATATTTGCTTTGATTTGCTATCATTGCGTTGGAATTCGATGGATTGCGTTGGATTGTTTTGGATTACTTTGAATGGCTCTGTTTTTCCATTGGATTGCGTCGGATTGCATTGGATTGCTTTGGATTGCATTGGAATGCGTTGGATTACATTGGGTTGCGTTTCCTTTCATACGATTGCATTGGATTGCTTAGGATTCCGGTGGATAGTTTTGAATTCCGTTGGATTGTGTTTGGTTGCATTGGTTAGTGTAATTTAGTTTAATTTAGTTTAGTTTAGTTGAATATATTTTAGTTCAGTTTAGTTTAGTTTATGTTAGTTTTGGTATGCTTTGCTTTACTTTCTTTGCGCAGGAGCGCGTTGGATTGCTTTACGTTCCGTTGGATTGCAATGGATTTCGACGGATAGCGTTGGATTGTGTTGGATTGCACTGGATTGCTTTGAATTGCTTTTGATTGCGTTGGATTGTATTAGATTGTGTTGGATTGCGTTCGATTATATTGGATTGCATTGCAATGCGTTGGATTTCGGTGGATTGCTTTGCTTTATTTTCATTCCGCTG
>JAESPD010000137.1 GCA_016756855.1 gamma proteobacterium endosymbiont of Lamellibrachia anaximandri
GATCTTTGATCCTTTGCATCGCATTGGATCAACAGCATAGAATCAGAAAGCTATGTTGTCAAGCTTCTATTGGTGCAAGTTTGTTAATCTGGATGGTGGGGGGGTGAGTAGTTACAAGTCATCATTGGAATTTTCTGGTGGCGTAATAGTCAGTTCAGCCAGATTACCCGCCGCCAGGCTCCAACTGCCATCACCATTGTTCGTACCCGCAGAAAGCATGGCCCCGTCCGGCACACCAGTAATAGTAATGACCAAACTTTCAGACCCGTCGAGATCAGTCAGAGCAGCGGAAATATCAAGGTCGATGGCACTGTCTTCATCACCTCTGGCACTGCCGACATCCAGAGAAGGCGCAGATGCCGTCATATCGACGATTTCAAACTGATCACTGGCAATAGAGCTGACATTGCCGGCCACATCTGTGGCTTTCGCTATTACCTGATAATCACCTACATCGAGTAAATCAGACTCCGGGAGAGTTAAAGTCCAGGCACCATCATTATTTACATCTGCGGAATACTCTTTGTCATTGATAGTCACAGAGACATTTGTCTCCGCATCAGTGACTGTACCGCTGAAAACAGGCGTCACATCTTCTGTAGAGGTCTGGTCTGTGATAGTAACTTCAGGTGCTGACGTATCAATGGTGATCCGCATGGCAGCAACATCGCTGACATTTCCAGCACTGTCCGTAGCCGTCGCGGTAATATTGTGATCACCATCTTCAAGCGACATATTTCTGGAGATATCAACCTGCCAGACACCATAACTGTTGGCTGTCGTCGTCCCCATGACTTCACCATCAGCATAGACGGTTACCGTCGACTCCGGCTCCGCTCTGCCATTCACAACGGGATGGGTATGACTGGTAATGTTATCTGTTGAGTCCGCCCCTGAATCGTCCCCATCGTAAAGATTTAGAACCGGAGCATTCGGCGCGTTCTCATCAAGATCATTCACGTTGATGGTAAATGTCTCGGAGTGGGTTTTTCCTCCAGAGTCAGTTACCCTCACCTCGATATCATGAGACGCTCTTGACTCATAATCCACCGTCGCGCCATTCTTGATCACAACGCTTCCATCTACAATTTCAAACAGACCAGATGGGTCGCTGGTCATTGAATAACTGAAGCTCTCACCTTGGTCTTCATCTGTGGCGGACAGTTCACCTACTACCGTACCAGCAGCAGCATTCTCGTCCACGCCTGTGTCAGTGAGTACGATTGCGGTGGGCGTATCGTTGGTCCCCTGGATATTAATGGTCAGCGGGGAGGTTCTATCGAGACCCGACTGGCTCTCATGAAGACCGATCTGAAATTGATCCTGCAGTTGATCACCTTCATTCAGTGCCTGCACATCACCATGACCATCATTCAACTCATAGGCGTAACTTCCGTCCGAATGGATTGTTAGCACACCATAGTCACCCTGCACGGTGATATCACCGGACTCCTCGGCAATAGCACCCGGATTGTTATCTCCATCAGCGGCAAAGTTGACTGTTAATTCGCTGCCATCATCCAGATCCACATCATTGGAAGTGACATTGCCGGTGACCGTATTGCTGCTGTTCACATCGTCGACCAGCTCAGTCACAGAAGCCGTATCTGAATTGCAGACGGGCAGATCATCCGTACCAGTCAGGTTAAGGGTAACCTTCATCTCTGCGGTGGCACCGTTATCATCTGTCACAGTTACCGGGATATCCAGGGTCGTCTGCGCACCGGCTTCAAGATGATCATAGGCGCTGTCGGTTGGATCAAAGCTCCAGCTGCCATCAGCGTTCAAAATAAATCCTGCCGGCGCAGAGCTGCCATCTGTAACAGTAAAAGTGGCGGTGGCACTGTCATCCAGGTCAGACGCGCCCAACTGGCCGCCGATCATCGCTGCATTTTCATCAATCGACTGGGTTACATCCGCACCGGCAACCGGCGCATCATTGGTGCCATTGACGGTAATTCGGATCTGCGCCCGATCCGTGCCCCCCTGATCATCGGTCACGGTCACCGGGATGGTCAGAACCGCTGAGTCACCCACATTGAGGTGGTCATAGGCACTGTCGGTTGGATCAAAGCTATAACTTCCATCGTCACTGAGACTAAAACCCGCCGGCACACTGCTTCCCGCTGAGATGGAGAAAGCCGCTGTGGCACCATCATCCAGATCCGTTGAGGTGAGCTGACCACTGATAGAGGCCACACCTTCATCGATCGATGAAGTAACATCTGCACCGGTTACGGGCGCATCGTTGGTACCTCTGACGGTGATCTGGATCTGTGCTGTATCCGTACCGCCTTGGTCATCAGTGACCGTAACTGGAATGGTCAGTACGGTCGAATCACCCACATTCAGGTGATCGTAAGCTGAATCTGTTGGATCAAAACTGTAAGCACCATCGGCATCAAGGCTGAAACCCGCCGGGGCTGAACTACCTTCGCTTATGGTAAAGGCGGCTGTGGAATCATCATCCAGATCCGTTGAGGTCAACTGGCCGCTGATAGAGGCGGAACCTTCATCAAGTGAACTTGAAACATCCGCACCGGCTACTGGTGCATCATTGGTACCACGAACCGTGATCTGGATCTGTGTTGTGTCTGTTGCACCCTGGTCATCGGTCACGGTCACAGGAATAGTCAGAACCGCTGAGTCACCAACTCCCAGGTGTTCGTAGGCTGCATCCGCAGAATCAAAACTGTAGGCACCGTTGGCATCGAGGCTGAAACCAGCTGGCGCTGAACTGCCTTCACTGATAGTAAAAGCCGCTGTCGCACCATCATCCAGATCCGTTGAGGTCAGCTGGCCA
>JAESPD010000138.1 GCA_016756855.1 gamma proteobacterium endosymbiont of Lamellibrachia anaximandri
TCAATCGCAGATTCAAGCTCGAAGAGATGATTTCGCGCCTCGGCCGCGCCGCAGTGCGCACACCACCTATGCCCCAGCGCCTCCTCAGCATGGCTGAGGCTCGGGGGTAATCAGGAAAAATTATGGCTGTAAAAGTGAGGTTTTTACAAATCTTTATCAAAATATTATTGCCTACGCCAATAATAATCCGCCACGACACTATAGCGGTCTGCCTGCCTTAAAAAGAAGCTGTCAAATCCATTCTGTGTCTAAAGGAGGTGAAGCAACGAAATCACAGTTCGTTTGCGAGTGTTTTGCTGCTGAATTTGACAAGATTGGAGTGGCTCGGGACGAGATTAACTGGCTAGGTGAGAATTATGATCAGGGGAAAAACTTCATGCAGCTAACGCAGAAATATGACGGTCTTCATGAGAAGATTGCCAGTTGTCTTTTTTAGAATTATTTACGGAATAGTCTACATACCTTGTAAATAGAGTAGGGCTCTTAATTGGAGGAATGGTTGAATGTGTACGAAAGCATCTAGTGTTTCTTTTATGAGTGGAATTGGCATTAGTGTGATTTTACTTGGGTGTCTTTCTCTGCCTGTTTTTGCATTTGCCAGCGAATCTAATGAAAGGGTTCAATTAGCAGCTGTAGATGAGAGTACGATGACCAAAAAAGAGGAGCGTGAAGCAAAAAGAGCCAAGAAAAAAGCAGAGCGTGAAGCAAAAAGAGCTAAGAAAAAAGCAGAGCGCGAAGAAAAAAAGGCTAAGAAACAAGAGGCGAAACGAATTGCTCGGGAGGAGAAAAAGGCTAATAACAAGGCAGCAAGGGACAAAAAAATGGAAGGATACTCTGCGGGGCTTGCATCCGTGAGTCCATCTACAGAGTTTCAAGGTGATCCTTGGCGTTTCCAGATGAGCTGTGGGCGTGAAAAATATTTTGGATTTCTTTTTCTTAATATCGATGGGGCAAACACCAAGGGTGTGCTGAAGGGTTTTGCAAGATCATCCTATCGGAAATATGGTGTTCTCCGTGCAGATGGCAAATATAATAGTGCATCACGTAAACTTGAATTGCGGTCTTCAGGCTATGTAGAAGATAGGTTTGGACGCGATCTTCCACCTACTGATATTAACGCGATATTAGCAGAGGATATTTCCTATATGGAAGGAAGTGCGGCGAACGCCAGTAATTGCACGACCTTCCAGGCCTGGAAAACTGAATTTGATACAAGAGTGAATCCCGAAGGCCTTGTTGCGAGCTTCCAGCCTCGCTCAAGGGCGAGTATTGAGCAATGTGAGCAGTACTTAGAGTGGTATCTTTCTGCCAGTGAAGTGCTGGAAACGCCTGGTGGGAAGATCAGTTCTTCGGCTGTTGAGTCGAATTTGGCTTTTGATATGCTGGGTGTTGCTTACGATGGACTGACTGCAAAAGATGCAAGCGTGCTTCAAAGTCTGGGGCAACAATGCTCGGCTCTTTTAGAAAACACTGGTGATACCAAACACGCAGCACTATTGGATTCCTTGCGGAAGATCAGTGGGCAGTCTGCGGATTATGCGCCTTATATTTTTCAAAATACCGTTAAAAGTATCGGGTGGCATCGCAATATGTATTTTGCAACCTCTATCCGCGATGCGCGGAAACTTTTGCCGAAAATGGCTGAAGAATTGAATGCATTGCCTGTGAATCTGGAAAGCTTGAAAAAAATTCAGGCTGATATTGATGAGACTGACGCTAAAGGCGGGCTATTCGCGACTTTACCAGAAAGTGACAGGCAGAAATTCCTATCAGAGTTGGCCAGAGTGCAAAAAATCGTAGCAACTGGAGTTGCAGATGAAAGTCTAGCGGCTGTTAATTGGGAAAGATTTTCGGCATCCAAGGAAGGTATTTTGAAGCTGAAGACGACAAACGAGAATATGAAGTTATCTTACAGGGGTATTATGCCTTCGTTTGGCCTGTCTCGTATTGATCGTGAATTTGATAAAGTGAGCTTGAAACTGTCTCGTGAGTTGACTGACAAATTGATAGCGAAATATCAAACGGTCGATCACTCTCTTAATGGTTTGCGTGGATATCAGGTTGCGATCAGAAATATTAATAAAGAATATAGTGCTGTACTTACGCCAAAGCACCACAAGGAGCTGTTAAATCGGCATATGACATCGCTGTTGCAAAAAGCAAGGACTGCTTCTGTCAGCAAGATGTCAGGCTGGCTTGATCAACAAATTACCTCCAATCGTGCAGGCCTTGCAGAGCTTGATCAGATAGCTATGGATTTTTATGAGCGAGATATTGATGGATTGAAAAACCCTTCTGAAGCCGCGAAGGTTTCAACTGGTGTATTTGCTCCATTTTTGATTGCCAAGTCACGGCAGATCAAGCGTAGCGAATGTATTCTTCCATCGGGTTTTGAAGATATGGCTAAAGCATTTTGCCTGTGAGTGCATAAAGTCTGCCAACCATATCGAATTCATCCGTCCATAGGTTGTTTTCTTTGTCTAAATCTCAATTCTACCTGACATTAGATCCTGTTCAGGGCTAAAATAGCGGGTTATTTAGTGCCCTATGTCTGGGCATGAGTAGATTTAGAGTCCCCGATAGGGGATCCGTAAACCCCTCGCCTTTAGGCGACGGATAGGTCAGTTGGGCTATGCTTCAGAGATGGAAGATTACAAACGAGGCAGCCA
>JAESPD010000139.1 GCA_016756855.1 gamma proteobacterium endosymbiont of Lamellibrachia anaximandri
TATCCCCCGAACCACAGGGTTTTGCTGTCTTGTGCCAGCTCGCCCCGGGAAAGCAGGCCTTATATGATGTTTCTGTTCGTCGGCTCGCCGTTTTGCGCTCAGGCTTCCTCCAGACCCCGCCTCGCGGCGACGCCCTTGCCCTCGGCTAGTAGTTGGTGTCAAATAGATGGGAATGAAAGGAGTCGCCCACTTGGAGGAAGTCCTGTGTATATCATTTCCGACCATCAACAGTGGTTCTCCTACAGGGGACTTGCACCCCATAAGTTCATGCCCATGCTGGGCGTACACAATTAGCTCCAGTGGACAGCAAAAAGCGGCGCTCGTACCTCGCTCTGCTTTTTGCTGCCCCTGAGCATGGCGTTAGTGCTCAGTCCATTCCCTCTATATCCACATCGGTAATTTCAAGGCAATCGATCTTGTCAAGGTGGTTGCCAATGAACACATGCAGGAACGGAAAGTTAATCCGAGGGTTCATCCCTCTAACCAAAGTATTGCCGTTTTTGTCCAGCCTCTTCCACACTGGTACATTAAATTTATCGTAACCCCAGCCATCCACGAATTCCTTAAATACAAACATCTGCATTTTCTCAACAGGGCCAATCCGGTTAAAGCCCGTTGGCATTCCAAGGAACACTTTTCCTACTACCGGCATAATCATTGTGCCTGCAACGTGTTTTTTGCACTCCTCAGTTTCGCCCTTTTCATAGCATTCAGTGTCGCTACCACATACACACCCAGGGCATTGGTATTCTTCAATCACCGCACTAACAATAGGGTCAACCAGACCGCCTACAGCGGTGTTTGCTTCATCTTTTGTGGCTTCGTTCGTCATTGTCTTTTCTCCAAGTTTATCTGTGTTTTACGGCGGCTTGTTACCCTAAGCGTTATGTGTAAAAAAGAAGTCACGGTGAAGTCATGATGAAATCTGGTAAAATGAGACGAATACAATTAATCAAAGGATTCTTAGCGTGACTAAATTATCTTGCATTGAGATCTGTGCCGGGGCGGGAGGGCAAGCTCTAGGGCTTGAAAGAGCTGGGTTTGAGCCACAAGCACTTATTGAAATAGAGAAGCCATGTTGTAACACCCTTAGAGAAAACCGCCCTCACTGGAATATCATCGAAGGCGACTTAAAAGAATTTGATGGTTCTCAGTACAGTGGCGTTGATCTGCTTGCTGGTGGCGTTCCTTGTCCTCCATTTTCTAAGGCAGGTAAACAATTAGGAAAAAATGATGAACGTGATCTGTTCCCTGAGGCACTGCGTCTAGTGGGTGAAATAAAGCCAAAAGCGGTAATGCTTGAAAATGTGCGAGGCTTTTTAGATGCTGTATTTGAGGATTATCGCCTCAATCTAAAGAAACAACTTGAAAAATTAGGATATATAGCGGAATGGCGTTTATTAAATGCATCTGATTTTGGTGTGTCACAGCTTCGCCCTCGTGTTGTCATTGTTGCTATTAAAAAAGAAAGTTTAGGTTCATTCTTTTGGCCTGAAATTAACAGAGAGAACCCTAAAACAGTAGGTGAACTGCTTAGAGATCAAATGTCTATAAACGGATGGAGGGGCGTGAACCGTTGGGTAAAACAGGCAGATGATATTGCCCCAACTATCGTAGGAGGCTCTAAAAAACATGGCGGCCCTGATTTGGGACCAACAAGGGCGAAAAAAGCATGGGCTACTTTGGGAGTTGATGGTATGGGAATTTCTTATGAACCACCAGAAAGAGATCATGTCGGTATGCCACGGCTTACGGTTGAAATGGTTGCGAGAATCCAAGGATTTCCAGATGACTGGCATTTTACTGGTAAAAAAACCCCTGCATATAGGCAGGTAGGTAATGCGTTTCCTCCGCCCGTGGCACATGCCGTTGCTGAAAATATCTACAAAGCATTAACGCAAAAAAATTCTCTTTCAGTTGCGAGTTAAAGTATGGCGAAGAAAATAGGAGCAAGAACGAAATTACGAGAACACTTTCTTTCAAATATTAGCAGAGTAATGGACTCTGACGAGCTTAGAAAAGTAGCAGGAGGCATAACGGAGTGGGCACGTCGAGTTAGAGAATTACGAACCGAGGAAGGTTATCAAATTCAAACTCATAATGACCGTAGCGATTTAAAGCCAGGTCAGTACCTCTTGGAAAACCCAGCCCCTCAACCTGCTTTTGAACGAGCAATATCGAAAGAAACAAGAGCTTTTGTTCTGGATAGAAATGGTTTTACTTGCCAAATGTGTGGAGCAGTAGCAGGCGAGCCACATCCATACGACCCATCACGAAAAACACGGTTACATATCGGGCATATTATAGATAAATCCCAAGGTGGCACCGATGATGCTCCGAATTTAAGAGCCTTATGCTCAGTCTGTAATGAAGGCGCATCAAACCTAACTCTTGAAAGGCCATCAGCGCAAAAATTGCTAATCCAAGTCAGAAGAGCAAAAGGTGGAGATCAACTCGAATTATTGAAGTGGCTTATTCAAAAGTTCCCCAATCAAACTAAAGACTTTCTTGATGGTAAAAGCACATAATCGGGTAAGGGAGGGTATCTAACCCTCCCTCCCCACACCACCCGGCATGCGGGTCCGCAGCGGGCGGTTCATCAAGCATAGTGAAACTTAATCCAATGTTCTCTAACCGAGACGAGCC
>JAESPD010000014.1 GCA_016756855.1 gamma proteobacterium endosymbiont of Lamellibrachia anaximandri
TTGCTTGTACTCCTCCATTAGACCTCGCTCTAGTAGAGCTTGCTCTATGTGACTCGGCATTGGATATCGAGGACGCCCCATATTTTGTGCTCCATACTTTGTGTTGACAGCTAACATCGAAATAGGCGGCACAGCCTAACTCGGCGAACACTGCGGCAGTGTTTGGGGTGATAGGCCGTGGCGTCATATTGTATTTTACATGACGATAGGTTAGCGTTATTTTAAAGAGAAATAAAATCCTTGCCATGGAGGGCCTGGGATGAATGACCTTTCAGCGACAGATTACACCGATAAGGTTACGCTGTTCTGGCGTAACTACCAGAAAACATTAGAAAATCATAATATTTCAGAGCGCGCACAAACGTGGTACGTGCGATATGTTGAAACCTATCTGAAACACTACAATTCTGTCAGGTTGCGTACTCACACTCCTGAGCACTTGGCGTCCTATTTCAAAAGAATAGGACAACAGCCTGGCCTGGAAGGCTGGCGATTTGTGCAGATAATCGATGCGTTGCAATTGCTGTTTTGTCACCATGTCGAATCAGGGTGCTGTAATGATTTTGACTGGGCCTATTGGAAAACAACTGCCAGAAGTCTGGATCTTGACCATCCCACCTTGGCACGAGAGGTTGCGGCAGCTGATGACCCAAAGCTTTTGATACCTAAGGGAAATTCGCTCCTTTCTGGTTTCTATCAGCATTTCCCAGATCTGTATAAGCGCTATGTTATTGCGATCAGGTTGAGGGGTATGGCGACTCGGACAGAACAGACATACGGAGAGTGGATCGCCCGTTTCCTGGCATTTCATCGCTGGTTATCTGTTGAGAGTCTCGATGCTGATGCGGTCTCACGGTATCTTGAGTATCTTGCAGTACAGCGCAATGTTTCGGCTTCTACTCAGAATCTGGCGTTAAACGCACTTGTTTTCCTGTTTCGTGAGATAGAGGGTAAGAATATCGACGGCATGGAAGGATTTGTCCGAGCCCGGCCAAAACGAAAGCTGCCCACAATCTTATCTGTCGTTGAGGTCAAGTCGCTGCTTGATGAAATGTCCGATAAGCCTCGTTTAATGACGTCGCTGCTCTATGGTACTGGTATGCGCCTTATGGAGTGTATGAGGCTGCGGGTAATGGATCTTGATTTTGCCTACCAGCAGATCACCATCAGAGATGGAAAGGGGGGGAAGGATAGGGTGGTTCCCTTACCCAACTCACTGATCAGAAAAATAAAAAATCAGCTGGATGAAGTGAAGGAGATACATGATCAGGATCTGCTAAATGGATTTGGTCTGGTCTATTTGCCCCATGCGCTTGCGAGAAAGTATCCCAATGCGGCCAGGGAGTTACGTTGGCAATATCTTTTCCCCGCCACGCGCTTGTCAACGGATCGCCGTACGGGATTGACCAGAAGACATCATCTGCATGAGTCGGTTTTGCAAAAAGCGGTCAAGCGTACGGCAACCCAAGTGAAGATCAATAAGCGGGTAACTTGCCATACGTTTCGTCACTCGTTTGCGACCCATCTGTTGGAGAATGGGTACGATATTCGAACCGTACAAGAGTTACTGGGCCATTCTAATGTGGCTACCACTGAAATCTATACCCATGTGCTTCAGCGTGGTGGAAAAGGTGTTCGCAGCCCGGTCGATCTGTTGGCTACTTGATCCCGTTCTGAACACGGAGTGTGTTCATCGGGATACTTCTGCTCAGAGGTAGAGCAATTCTGACCAGCGATTATCATCCTTCATTTTTTGTCTCATCTCATCCCAAGTCTCCGTAGAGCCAGCAAGCTGGGCCATAATTTTGTCCAGCGCGTCATTGGCCTTGCGAGTGCCTGCGAGGAATACATGAGTCTTCGGATCCTGCATCATACCCCAGGCTTCAGTTGCGTGTTCTTCCAGTGTCAGTTCCAGTGCTTCATCGGCATTTACACCATATTTGTTGCTGATGCTCTGATAAGCTTCAAAGGTATCATTCACATAATAGTTGCCCAAGTCGCTGTCGACGTCATTCATATAGAGCAGATCAAGCCCGTTCTTGTCGCCGAAAAAGAGTCTGACTTTTCCATCCCATCCCTGGTGTGTGCTGTAGATACGTTGGATAAAGGCGCGAAAGGGTGCGATGCCCGTTCCACTGCCGATCATCAGCAGGTTGCCATCGCGCGCCTTCGGCATATTGAAGACGCTTTTGTAGGGACCTGTGAGTGTGATCGGGTCGCCGGATTTTGCATCACAAAGGTAGTTTGAAGCGATGCCTGGAAACTGTTCGCCTGAGATCTCATCGATATAGAAGCAACGACGAACAATGATCTGGATCTCGATCTCATCGTCGGCCTGCTTGTCACGTGCATTGGCGATGGAGTAGTAGCGATGATGGGGTTTGGTTCCAAAGGCGTGGGGGCCTGGCACCAGCACGCCGATGGTTTGTCCTTCCAGGAAACGAAAAGCGGGATCGGCGATGCCCAGCTTGATGACCCTGACTTCATCGGTATCGTCGGGTGAGATGCGCTGGCTGTCGATTACAACGGCAGGGCAGGTGCTGCTCCAGTCGCTATCTGGTGTGGAATTGTTCATGGTTTGTTCCATGTTCGGTGGATCAATCTGGGTAACAAAAAGAGGCGGCTCATGTCGCCTCTTTTCATTCCATAATTACAGGTTACTTGTTAGCCCGGTTCTCGATCAAGTGTTCAACCACGGAAGGATCCGCCAGTGTGGATGTATCTCCCAAGGCATCGATCTCATTGGCGGCGATCTTGCGCAGGATGCGGCGCATGATTTTTCCGGAACGGGTCTTGGGCAGGCCGGGCGCCCATTGGATGATATTGACCTTGGCGATGGGGCCGATCTCTTTGCGCACCAGTGCGACCAGTTCGGCCTTCAGTTCGTCCACATACTGCTCACCACCCATCAGGGTGACGTAGGCGTAGATGCCCTGGCCGGTGATCTCGTGGGGATAACCCACCACCGCGGCTTCTGCGACCTTCTCATGCAGTACCAGTGCAGATTCGATCTCGGCGGTGCCCAGGCGGTGCCCGGAGACATTGAGTACGTCGTCGACACGCCCGGTAATCCAGTAGTAGCCGTCCTCGTCGCGTTTGGCGCCGTCGCCGGTGAAGTAGTAGCCGGGGTACATCTGGAAGTAGGTCTCGTAGAAGCGTCGATGGTCGCCATAGAGTGTGCGCATCGAGGACGGCCACGGGTGTTTGATCGCCAGGTTGCCGGAGGCCGGGTTGCCGTCGATCTCATTGCCTTCATCATCCAGCAACACGGGTTGTACACCGAAGAAGGGCTGGGTGGCGGAGCCGGGTTTGAGCGGGGTGACACCGGGCAGGGGGGTCAGCATGTGGGCGCCGGTCTCGGTCTGCCACCAGGTATCGACGATGGGGCAGCGGCTGTTGCCTACCACACGGTTGTACCACTCCCAGGCCTCCGGGTTGATCGGCTCGCCGACGGTGCCGAGCAGACGCAGGCTTTTGCGGCTGGTGGCTTTCACGAGGTCTTCACCGCAGGCCATCAGGGCGCGGATGGCAGTGGGAGCCGTGTAGAAGCTGGCCACGCTGTGCTTGTCGCAGACTTGCCAGAACCGGCCGGCGTCGGGGTAGGTGGGGATGCCTTCGAACATCAGACTGACGGCGCCGTTGGTGAGCGGTCCATAGACGATGTAGCTGTGGCCGGTGACCCAGCCTATGTCGGCGGTACACCAGTAGACTTCGCCGTCCTTGTAGTCGAAGACGGTTTTGTGGGTCATTGCCGCCTGCAGAAGGTAGCCGCCGGTGGTATGCAGTACGCCCTTGGGTTTGCCGGTGGAGCCGGAAGTGTAGAGGATGAAGAGCGGATCTTCCGCGTCCATCTGCTCCGGCTCGCAGACTGGGTCGGCCCCCGCCAGTGCTTCGTGGTACCAGACGTCGCGGCCATCGGTCCACTCGACGGCTTTCCCGCCGTGCTTTACCACGATGGAGGTGTGTACGTCAGTGCAGTTGGCCAGAGCAGCGTCGGCGTTAGCCTTAAGGGGTAGATGTTTACCGCCACGGATCGACTGGTCGGCGGTGATCAGGCACTGGCAGTCAGAATCAAGGATACGATTTTTCAGTGCGTCCGGTGAAAAGGCGCTGAAGACGATGGAGTGCACTGCGCCGATACGGGTGCAGGCCAGCATGGCCACGACCGCCTCGGGGATCATCGGCATATAGATGGAGACCCTGTCGCCTTTCTTTACGCCGCGGGATTTCAGCACGTTGGCGAACTTGTTGACGTCGGCGTGCAGTTCACTGTAGGTGATTTTTTTGTCGACACCTGGGTTGTCTGACTCCCAAAGGATGGCGGTCTGGTCGCCCCGGGTCTCCAGGTGACGGTCGAGGCAGTTGTAGGAGACGTTGAGCTTGCCGCCCTTGAACCACTCGATGTGGAGGTCATCTTCTCCGAAGCTCCAGTCCAGTGTCTTGTCCCATTTGCTGAACCAGGTGAGGTACTCTTCGGCCTGTTCCCCCCAAAAGCCCTCGGGGTCGTCTACGGAGCGTTGGTACATCTCCTTATACTGTTCTGCGGTGACATTCGCCTGGGCGGCGAAATCGGCAGGAACTGGGTAGACCTTCTCATCAGCCATCTTTTTCTCCTCGATTCAGTGGTTCTTTCATTGCGTTTATAAAGTACCTTGTCCGAAAGGTCCATATTTCCGGATAGTATCGCTCAACCGTGTTACTGATTTATGAATCCGGTTGCCGGTAGCTCATCAGGCGCGAGGGTGAGAGCCAGAAAAGGGCGGCCTCCTCATCTTCGGCAAGTTTGCGTTTGACGACGACTTCTCCGTGGTTGGTGCGCCAGCGAACGATGCTGTCCGGGGCAGGGGAGGTCACCGCCGCTCTGCTTTCGTCCTCGGCGTCGCCCAGCTGCTGGAGCAGTTGGGCCTGTAGCTGTTTATGGTAGCCGGAATGATATATCAGTTTCAGGGCGCTGATGCGCTGGTCGGCAAAAAAGAGTGTCAGATATTTTGCCGGGATGCCGTTGAAGGTGCCGATCCGTGTCAGGCAGAGATGATCGCCGAAGCTGGTCTCCCGCGTTTCGCACTGCCAGGTGATATCAGGATAGACCGTTTTCAGTTCGGTCTCGGTGAGTGCGGCATCCAGTTCCTTAAGATTGAATTCGATTGAGCTCTCTCCTTTGAGCCAGAGAAAGGCCGAATCGGAGCGGCGTTGTCCATCATCGGTAAATACCAGCCAGAAGATGGGACCTATGACTATGCCCAGCAGGATGAGTTTTTTGTAGAGTTCTAGCAGCACGGTCTATGATCCTTTTCGGTTAATGCCACAGGAACTGCCCGATGGTGCAGTTTTCCGGCCGGGGCGCTGATTCGGCGGCCATGGCGAGAAAGAGTTCGGCGGTTGCCACCGCGTCACTGAGTGCATTATGCGCCTTATACATTGGCAGATTGTAGCGCGGACGCAGATTGAAGAGCCGGAGGTCACCGATCTGAATGGTGTGGTTGCGTCGCTCGAAACGTCTTTGCGCAAGGATCAGGGTATCGATGGTGGGGATCACAAAAGGCGCTCCATACAATCGGCGGCATGCGGTATCGATAAAATTCTGTTCGATGCTGGCATAGTGGACCAGCATGACCTTGCCTGCCAGCATACGCAGTAGATCAGGCAGGACCTTTTCCAGCGGTAAACCGGCAGCGGATCTGTCGTCGGTGATCTGGTGGATCACTGCCGAGGCCTCCGGGATATCCTCCACCACGCTGATTACCTCATGGCGGGTGGAGTCGAGACGGATGGTCATGTTGTCGATTTGCACCAATCCATAGCTCAGAATGCTGTGCTTGGCAGGATCAAGTCCGGTCGTTTCCAGATCCAGTGAGACGATCCTGGCTTCGCTGCAGCGGCTGTTTTTTTCGACCTGCGGTGTCGACAGGAAATCCCGCATGACACCAGGCTCGGTTTTGGCCAGCGCCCGCTTGCGTTGAGACTCCTTGTTGAGGAAGCGTTCCCACATAGCTCACCCGAAACGCCCGAGCTGGTAACGGCTTTCCAGAGTCTCCTGCATGCTCTGGATGACCTTGAAGGCGTCCTTTAGATGGGTTCTCTCCAGTTCGGAGAGGCTGTCAGGCGGCAGATAGCTGTCCGGAGGGGCTCCAATGCGGATCTGTTCCGCCTGGTGGTTCATGCGCAGGATGGCGATGAACTCCAATGCATCCTCCAGATTCTCCCCCATCTCTTCGCTGAGTGCAGGCGTCCGCATGGCGGCGCGCAGCCGGTCGGTGGTATTGGTAGCGGGCAGTCCCCCGGCAAGCGCCAATACGCGGGCGATATCGGTGATCGGCACAATGCCCCGATGTTTGATGTCGAAGGTGTCATCGTGTTTACCGTCATGGATCAGTACGAAGGTGCGGAAGAAGCCGAGTGGCGGTTTGTGCTGCAGGGCATTCGAGGCCATATAGGCGATGAAGATGCCGTTGTTTTTGGTCTTTGCCAGAATCGACCCCTGCAGTGCTTCGAACAGGTTGTCGTCTCCATAGACAGGGCTGAGATCGAAAAAGATGCTGGAGAGCATCAATGCCATGGGATCGGGTTTGTCGATCCACCCGTTGAAGTATTCACACCAGACGCGCAACGGCTGCCGCCACTTGGGGTTGCTGGCCATGGCTTTACCGGGACAGTAGACGTAACCACAGGTATTCAGCCCGTCCGTGACGAACTTGGCGAGGGCGGCGAAATAGGTCTCGTGTTCAGGCTTCATCTTGTTGGAGATGATCAGCGCGTTGTCCTGGTCCGAGTGTGATGTCTGTTCCCGTCGCGCCTGTGAGCCGCCGGCAACCCAGACATAGGGAACGGGCGGCGCGCCGAGTTTCTCTTCTGCCATTTCTATCAGGCGGCGGGTGACAGAATCGGTGATGCAGGAGACCGACTCTCCGATATGCAGGGCAGAGGCGCTGGCGTTGCTGAGATGGAGCTGCAGGTCGGGTAGCCGTTTACAGGCCAGCGCCAGATCTTCGATGGTATTTGATTTGCGGATGTCGGTGGCGATAAAAGCCGAATTGGTGGTTTGCTGTCGGGCCAGGTCGCTGGCGGTCAGCATGCCGAAGATTTTGCCATCTTTCAACACCGGCAGATGATGGACGTGCAGCCGCGTCATGAGCAACAGGGCGTGAATCATCAGGGCATTATGCGGGATACTCTCCAGGTTGGTCGACATGATGAGTCTGGCAGGTTGGTCGCTCGACAGCCCTTCGGCAATGCAGCGTTTGCGCAGATCGCGATCCGTGATAATGCCTACCAGTTTGTCTCCATCGCGGATCATGACGGAGGAGACGTTATTCTCGCTCATGCGCTGGGCAGCCTGCTGGATCGAGCAGTTGACGTTGATGAAAACCGCAGGTTTTTTCAATAATTCATGGATTTCCACCGACATGTCGGCGGCGTTGTTTGAGGACGTCTGCCGGGTGCCGCCGACAGCCCGCTTCAGCCGTTCCCGCATCGATTCGCTGAAGTGCTGGTCAAAAGTGGCGGAGGTTTTTCTCAGCTCTCTGAGTTTTTCGCAGGGCAACAGATAGAGCAGGGTGTCTTCAACGGTAGTGCCGTTGTGGCCCTGTTCGAGGTCGACGAGTTGGCAGGGGACGGGATAGATATCACCTTCACCAAGCTTCTCGATCAGCTTGCCGTTTTCGCCCCGCAACTCAATGGCGCCGGAGCGTACCAGGTAGATGAAGCTGTCATCGCCGTCAGCAGGCGGAAAGTCGCTTTCGCGGCGCAGATAGCGGATATCCAGGGATTTCGGCAGTTGATTGAGCGCCTCTTCCGGCAACGCATCAAAGGGTGGGCGTTGCGCAAGAAAATCTCTGATTTCGACCAGTTCGATTTCCATGGGGCAATACTAACCGAATATGGAGTAAAAAGACGTTTTGAGTGGTGTTCGTTTTTTAACCACGAAGCGCACGAAGCACACGAAGAAAATAATTGTTATTCAATTGGTCGCCTTAGTGATCTTTGTGGTTGGATGTGGGTTTCAGAACGAACACTACTCAAAACGGCTCTGCAAGGAAAAGGCCCCGCGTGAGCGGGGCCGGTTTCAGGTTGTTACAGAAGCAGCGATTAGTGCTCCACAGCGGCGCTGGCACCTTTGGGAATACGGATGTCTTCCACCAGGTGCTGGATGTGATCCGGAGGCGGTGCAGTCATCTTGGATACGGCGATTGCCACCGAGAAGTTGACCACTGCGCCGATCGCACCAAAGGCGTTCGGCGAGATGCCGAAGAACCAGTTGGGACCCATGTCACCCAGGAAGGAGGTGCCGGGGATGAACATGATGCCCTTGTGCTGGAACACATAGAGCATAGTGATACCGATGCCGGAAGACATGCCCCAGATGGCGCCTGCGCGATTCATCTTCTTGTTGAAGATGCCCATCATCAGTGCCGGGAAGATCGAACTGGCGGCGAGACCAAAGGCGATGGCCACGGTGCCTGCTGCGAAATCCGGTGGATGCAGTCCGAAGTATCCCGCCAGTGCGATGGCGCCTGCCATGGCGAAACGCCCTGCCAGCAACTCGTTTTTCTCCGAGATGTTCGGGTTCATGACACCCTTGATCAGATCGTGGGAGATCGAGGAGGCGATGGCCAGCAGCAGACCGGCAGCCGTCGAGAGCGCAGCGGCGAGACCACCGGCAACCACCAGGGCGATAACCCAGTTGGGCAGATTGGCGATTTCAGGATTGGCCAGCACCATGATGTCACGGTCGACCTTGGTCATCTCGTTGCCTTTCCTGCCGAAGGCCTCGGCCTTGGCGGCGAACTCGGGACTCTTGTCATTGTAGTACTGGATACGGCCGTCACCGTTCTTATCCTCGTACTGCAGCAGGCCGGTCTTCTCCCAGTTCTTGAACCACTGGGGGCGTTCGGCGTAGGAGAGGTTGCCCTCGGCGGAACCCACTTCACCCACCTGAATGGTGTTCATCAGGTTAAGGCGGGCCATGGAGCCCACTGCAGGTGCGGTGGTGTAGAGGATGGCGATGAAGACCAGCGCCCAACCGGCGGAGGAGCGTGCGTCCGCAACCTTGGGTACGGTGAAGAAGCGGATGATGACGTGGGGCAGGCCTGCGGTACCGATCATCAGCGACAGGGTGTAGACGAACATGTTCAGCTTACTGCCCATGACCTGAGTCGTGTACTCCTTGAAGCCGAGCTCCGTCACCACCAGATCGAGTTTTTCCAGCATATACAAGCCGGAGCCGTCCGCCATACTGCCTCCCAGACCCAGTTGTGGGAAGGGGTTGCCGGTGATGTTCAGAGAGATGAATACGGCAGGTACGGTATAGGCGAAGATCAGTACACAGTACTGGGCGATCTGGGTATAGGTTATACCCTTCATGCCACCCATGACGGCGTAGATGAAGACTATGCCCATGCCGATGTAGAGGCCGGTGTCGTAGTCCGTTTCCAGGAAACGGGAGAAGGCGACGCCGATGCCTTTCATCTGGCCGATTACGTAAGTCACCGAGGCCAGAATCAGACAGACGACGGCCACGATGCGGGCGGTGCGTGAGTAGTAGCGGTCGCCGATGAACTCCGGCACGGTGAACTTGCCGAACTTGCGCAGATAGGGCGCAAGCAGCAGGGCAAGCAGTACATAGCCGCCGGTCCAGCCCATCAGGAAGACCGATGCGCCGTAACCGTTGAAGGCGATGAGGCCCGCCATGGAGATGAATGATGCGGCAGACATCCAGTCAGCAGCGGTCGCCATGCCGTTGGCGACGGGGTGAATGCCGCGTCCCGCAGCATAGAATTCGCCGGTGGTGCTGGCGCGTGCCCAGAAGGCGATGCCGATGTAGAGGGCAAAGGTGATGCCCACAACGGTATAAGTCAGTGTTTGCAGATCCATATCAGTCTCCGCCTCCTAGTCTTCGTGAACGTCGAATTCACGATCCAACGCATTCATGCGTTTGGCATAGATAAAGATCAATACCAGGAAAGTGAAGATGGAGCCCTGCTGGGCAAACCAGAATCCAAGACCCACACCGCCGATTTTGATGGTGTTGAGAGGTTCTGCCAGGATGATGCCGAATCCGTACGAGACGATAAACCATATCACCAGCAGTATGGTTACCAGGCGGATATTCGCCCGCCAGTACTCTTCTGCGCGATTACTCATAGTTGTGATCACTCCAGGGTTGCACGGGATTGCATGCCGACAGTCCGTCTGACCGGGTGTGAACCGGATCAGAAGGATTGGCCATGGTGCCCGTCGTTATTATTCCGTATCCCGCAAGGCCGGATACTGCACTTTGAATTCTCCTTTCCGGCTCTCGTGAAAGTCAAATAAAACAAGGGCTTGTTGCCGGTGTTTATTTCAAAGGCGTGGGCTTTGGGGTGTTTGGTAACAGGTGTGGTTCGTTGGTGTTACCGAATGATGCGCTTTGACTTGCTTGATCCTGCTTGTTGCAAATCACATTGATTTGCTGATCTGGATCATCAATCGCCCTCATTTTTAATGTGTGACGTCAGAGAGGGGTAGAAAATCATCCATACTATTGATAGGCGATAGATTCCTGGGCAAAGGGTCAATACAGGACAGGAGAGTGTCGTTGATTGCGGGTAAATGCGGACGGGAACACATCAGAGGATTATAAGAATTTAGAAAAAATCGGATGATGTTCCTTGGGAGAGGGAACGTGAAGCAGGATCGGGAATCTGCTAAAACCGAGGTATTGAGGGAGCGATTAAAGGATTCATTGTTACAGTCATCCGACTATCGTTATCTTCATCGATTGCACTGCGTATTGCTGGTGAACAATGGCCTGGATTCTGAGCAGGTAGCTGAATGTTTTGATGAAAATTCACGCTCGATTGAACGCTGGGTAGAGCAATTCAAGCAGCAGGGTGAGGAGGGGCTGCTTGACGAGAAGCGGTGTGGTCGCCCCTCTACACTGGACGCAGAGACACTCGTGGCCCTCGGCAGGGCGATCAGGCGCCATCCAAGGGAATTTGGTTTTTTCAAGGAGCGCTGGGACAGCCATCTGTTGCAGCACCACCTGCAATCCAGATACCACATCAAGCTGGGATTGCGTCAATGCCAGCGAGTATTCAACAAATTGAAAAGTGGAGGGTAAACCGTAGGCCTGATCAAGCGTAGCGGATCAGGCAGGATATCTTATGGTCAGACAACAAATGCCGGATCCGCTACGCTTGATCCAGCCTACATGTTCCCTTCATGAATCCACCCGCACCCCATCGGCGTATCTTTATTCATCCCAAATAAGATAGAGCGTCTTCATTTCAATGGCCGGTCCGGTAACGATAAAACAAACCTCTATGATCCTGTTTGTGTTGGGTCTGCTCATACTGACTCAATGTTCAGGTAGCGAAAACAATGGTTTCGATTTGCGAGATGCACTGATACCGGTCGATGAAATCTATCATGGCGGTCCGGCAAAGGATGGCATTCCCGCCATCGATAATCCCCGATTCCTGCCTGCCGACAAGGCAGTGAACCTCCTGCCGGAGGCACGGGTCTTGGGTATCAGCCGAAACGGTGTGAGCAAGGCCTATCCCGTTTCGATTCTCAATTGGCATGAGATCGTCAATGATCGGATTGGCGGCGAACCGGTGGTGATTACCTATTGTCCTTTGTGCGGCAGCGGGGTGGCCTATTCCGCCAGGACGGGGGGCCGTGTTTTGCATTTTGGCGTCTCTGGTCTGCTCTACAATAGCGACGTGCTGCTGTATGATCGTGAAACTGAATCCCTCTGGTCGCAGTTGAAACATCAGGCGGTATCCGGGACGAAAAAGGGGAGCCGGTTGGAGATGCTTGCCCTGGAGCATACGACTTGGGGGCGCTGGCTGGAGCTGCATCCCAAAACCCTGGTGCTTTCAGAGGATACCGGTTACCTGCGGAGCTATGGGGTGGATCCCTATGCGGGTTATGAGAGTGATGAGGGTCTCTATTTCCCGGTTTCCAACCCCGACCCGCGCTATCATCCCAAGGCCCGTATTATTGGGTTGGAGGTTGATGGTGTCTGGAAGGCCTACCCCTTCTCGGAGCTGGACAAGGCTGGTGGGCGGGTCATGGATCACTTTGCCGGGAACGACTACATTGTCAGCTATGATCGCCAGAGCCGTTCTGCCTGGGTGGAGGATCATCAAGGTGGCCAGGTGCCTGCTGTTTCCACCTTCTGGTTTGCCTGGACGGCGTTCCATCCTCAGAGTCATGTCTATGTCTCCAGCCCTGAGACGGATCGTTGATATTTATCATGGCAGTCCATCGTGTGGGGTGATCGAATGAGATTCGACATTGAAGGTCTCCCGTTCGCTGCCCATGTGTATCACCGTACTCTCGAAAAATTCTGCCAACGCCCGGCCAAAATCCAGGATTTGGCAATGGCTGACCCAAACGCCTCTGCGACTTCTGGGCAGCGCCAGTGTGGTTTTTCTGCTGTTGGCCGCTGGAGACTATCTGTTGGGTGAGGCTGTGTCTGTCTGGCAGGGTGACAATCTGCTGTTCGGCATCGCGCCACTGCCGTTTTTCGGTTATCTGTTGCAGCGCTACCCCGAATGGCTGAAGCGTTCGCCGGTTCCCTATGTCCGCTATGGGGCGCTCTTCTTTCTCTTTGCTGCAGCGCAGGTCGTTTTTCATCTCTCCCGGCAGACTGGTGGCGCACCGGGGTTGTTCTATTTCGCGCTGCTGGCGGTTGGTTGGTACCTCGCTATCACCACCCTGGTGGGAATCTACCGCTTCGCACTGGATAGCCATCGCACCTCAGAGGGCTGGATCAATGGTCTGCTCTATGTCGGCGCGGCGGCGCTACTGCTCTCTGGATTAGGGCTGATACTGGGGGAGTTCGCGCTGTCGAATGCCGGTTTCTGGCTGGGATTTGGGGGATGGCTGCTACCGTCGTTGCTGCTTGCCGCGCTCCGTCCGCTTTTGCGACCGGGTCAAGCGTTACATATTCCCTAAGCGCGTCACTTTCCGTATTATCCTCAGGCAATTTTTGGGCGGATATGCCCGCAACTGAATTGCCTCCATGAGCGACACCATCGATTCAACACTCGAAGGCGTGGAACAGGTCCCCCTCGGCGACTTTACCGAAAAGGCGTATCTGGACTACTCCATGTACGTCATTCTCGACCGCGCACTACCTCACATCGGTGACGGCCTCAAGCCGGTGCAGCGGCGCATCGTCTATGCAATGTCGGAACTCGGTCTGAGCGCCACCGCAAAGTTCAAAAAGTCCGCCCGTACCGTGGGCGACGTGCTTGGCAAGTTCCATCCCCACGGTGACAGCGCCTGCTACGAAGCGATGGTGCTGATGGCGCAGAATTTTTCCTATCGCTATCCGCTGGTGGACGGTCAGGGCAACTGGGGTTCGCCGGATGATCCCAAGTCTTTCGCTGCAATGCGCTATACGGAATCGCGCCTTACTCCCTATGCCCAGGTGTTGCTCGCGGAGCTGGGTCAGGGAACCGTGGAGTGGGAACCCAATTTTGACGGCACGCTGAAAGAACCGTCTCTGCTGCCCGCGCGTCTGCCCAATGTGCTGCTGAACGGCGCGTCCGGTATCGCGGTGGGTATGGCGACCGATATCCCACCGCACAATTTGCGGGAGGTTGCCGGCGCCTGTATTCATCTGCTGGAGACGCCGAAGGCGACCCTTGAGGATCTGATGGTCTATATCAAAGGGCCGGACTATCCCACCGATGCGGAGATCATTACCCCGCCGGCAGACCTGCGCAAGATGTATGAAACCGGCAACGGATCGATTCGCATGCGCGCCCGCTATGAACAGGAACATGGCGATATCATCGTGACCGCACTGCCGCATCAGGTCTCCGGCTCGCGCATCATGGAGCAGATCGCCCAGCAGATGCAGGCGAAAAAACTGCCGATGGTGGAGGATCTGCGGGATGAGTCGGATCATGAGAATCCCACCCGGCTGGTGATCATGCCCCGTTCGAACCGGGTCGACGTGCAGCGCCTGATGTCCCACCTCTTCGCCACCACCGATCTGGAGCGCACCTACCGGGTCAATGTCAATCTGATCGGTACCAACGGACGGCCGGCGGTGAAGGATCTCCGCACCCTGCTGGCGGAGTGGCTGGCCTTCCGTACCGCGACGGTCACGCGGCGTCTGCAGTACCGTCTGGATCAAGTGCTGGATCGCCTGCATATCCTGGAAGGCTTGATGATCGCCTACCTCAATATCGACGAGGTGATCGCGATTATCCGCCATGAAGATGATCCCAAGGCGGAGCTGATGAGCCGTTTCGGTCTCTCTGACCGCCAGGCCGAGGCGATCCTCAATCTGCGTTTGCGCCACTTGGCAAAGCTGGAGGAGATCAAGATCCGCGGAGAGCAGGAGGCCTTGGAGACTGAGCGGGAGTGGCTGGAGAAGACGCTGAACTCCAAGCAGCGCCTGCGTACCCTGATTCGCAAGGAGATCCAGGCGGACGCGGAGAAATATGGTGACGAGCGACGCTCTCCCATCGTCGGACGTGAAGCGGCGGAAGCACTGGACGAAACCGAACTGACGCCCAGTGAGCCGGTGACCGTGATTCTTTCGGAGAAGGGTTGGGGCCGGGCCGCCAAAGGACACGATATTGATCCTGCCGGACTCAACTACAAGGCAGGTGACAGTTACCTTGCCTCCGTTCGGCTGCGCAGTAATCAGTCTGCCATCTTCATCGACTCCAGTGGTCGCAGTTACTCTCTGTTGGCGCATACGCTGCCCTCCGCCCGCAGTCAGGGCGAGCCGCTGACGGGGCGTTTCTCTCCTCCCGGCGGATCGGTGTTTTCCGCCGTGTTGGGCGGAGATCCCAAGGTTTGGTATCTGCTGGCTTCCGATGCGGGTTACGGTTTCCGGGTACAGATGAAAGCCATGTTTGCCAAGAATAAGGCTGGGAAATCGATGCTCACCCTGCCCAAGGGGGCGAAAGTGCTGCCGCCGGTGATGCTGGGGGATCCTGCAACAGACCGGGTGGTCGCCGTGACAAACGAAGGCCGCATGCTGGTTTTTCCTGTTGCCGAGTTGCCGGAGCTCTCGCGGGGCAAGGGAAACAAGATCATTGGCATTCCCGGCAAGCGAGTGGAGTCGCGGCAGGAGTTTGTCGTGGCACTCACAGTGGTGCCGGCAGACGGGCATCTCAAGGTTTGTGCCGGGAAACGCCATATCACCCTTAAGCCTGCTGATCTGGACAGCTACCAAGGAGAGCGGGGGCGGCGTGGCAACAAGCTGCCGAGAGGTTTTCAGAGAGTCGACAGCCTCCAGGTGCCTCTTAAATAATGTTCCATTGATTTGGTGAGCGTAGGCCGGTTCAAGCGTAGCGGAACCGGCGACTTGACTCGCCCTGCCAAAGCCTGAATGCCCGATCCGCTACGCTTGATCAGGCCTACATCCGGGGCGGTTGATAATCCCCTTAAAATAGAGCGCTGTTGATCCAGTAATGGCACAGCACAGAGACGAAGAAACCCAGCATTATCTCCGGTGTCCAGCGCAGGTGGGCGAAAAAGGTGTAACGTCCGTAGGACTGTCCCATCAACGCGATTCCGGCCGCCGAACCGATCGAGAGCAGGCTGCCGCCGATGCCCGTGGTAAGGGTAACGGTGAGCCAGTCACCGAGCGCCATTCGCGGATCCATCGCCAGTACCGCGAACATCGTCGGGGTGTTTTCCACAATAGCGGAATAGAAGCCGACCATCAGATTGGCCACGTCTGTGCCCCACTGGCCGTACATAACTGCCTCTGCCATTGAGAGCCAGCCGATATAGGCAAGTCCCCCCACGCTGAGTGCGATGCCGTAGAGGAACAGGATGGCGTCCCACTCAGCGCGTGATATGCGCTGAAAAACGTCGAACGGTGTTTTCTTCAGGCTGGGCAGCGGACCGCCGATCCACTCTTCTTCACCGGTAAGTTCTTCGTCATTGTGGCTCTTTTTGAGGTAGTAACCGAAAAACTGCAGATAGGCGAGTCCGGTCATCATGCCGATGACCGGCGGCAGTTGCAGCAGGGTTTCAAACGTCACGCTGGTGGCGATGGTGAGCAGAAATAACAACAGAATCATCGCGCCGCCCCGGAGCATGTCTATTTTTTCGACTCGGCTTTTGGGTGTGCCATGTGGGATGGCGCGTGAGAGCAGGAGGGCGGTCAACAGATAGCCGGTCAGTGCCGGGATCAGCAGATTGTAGAAGGACCAGAAATCGAGCGGCCCCTGGCTGGTGGTGATCTGGTGCTGCCAGATTACCAGCGTGGTGAGGTCTCCAAAAGGACTGAAGACGCCACCGGCGTTGGCGGCCACCACCACATTGACACAGGCAAGCGAGGTGAACCGGACCTCCTTGCGGCCGAGGGCAAAGACCACTGCGCCCATCAGTAGAGCGGTGCTCAGGTTGTCGAGTAGCGGGGAGAGGACGAAGGTGGTGAGGCCGGTCAACCAGAAGAGTGAGCGGTAGGTGTAGCCGCGTTCGGCCACCCAGGTTCGCAGGGCGGCGAACACGCGGCGTTCGTTCATGGCGTTGATGTAGGTCATCACCACCAGCAGAAACAGCATCAGCTCTGCATATTTGAGCAGATAGCCCCGAACCGCTGCTTCGGCCCCGTGGGCAAGTCCCAAGTGCGTTTCGCTCCAGGCGATGAGTCCCCAGATAAGCCCTGCCGACAGCAGCATGGGCTTGGATTTCCGCATGTCGATGAACTCTTCGAAAGTCACCGCGAGAATGGCAAGGACGAAAATAGCCATGGCGGCCAATCCAGGCCACTGAAGCGCAAGGTTTTCTGCGGAGGAGGATTGCATGGCCCACGCAGGGGCGCTGAACGCAGAGAGCGACAGGATCAGCAGAAAGCGGATAGGGTTGTGCCGGTACAAAATGGCGAACTCTCGAATACGACTCAAACCGTCAGCCATTATTAGAAATTTCGCATTGACTGTACAGCCTCCCCGTAGATAGTGCCCGTCCGGAAACACTGTTTTCACCACGAAGCGCACGAAGAACACGAAGAAAATTCATGGTTAATCAATCTTTCACCTTCGTGCTCTTCGTGTCCTTTGTGATTAGATGAGGGTTTCCGGATGGACACTAAATAGCGTCCATCCAGAGGGTAGTGTGCGCCGTGCGCACCATGATTTCCGAATCACTGTTGGAGACTTATTGGTTCTATCGGTATAATGAACGGTTGGAAATTCCATTGCTGGAAAAATGCGAAAGTGGCGGAATTGGTAGACGTGCTGGATTTAGGTTCCAGTGGGGCAACCCGTGGGAGTTCAAGTCTCCCCTTTCGCACCAAATTCAGTCCTGTCGCTGATTCGGGAGTCGTGTCCCTTTAATCGGGAACCCGGCTACCGGGCGGCGGTGTGGATGTTGTAAATACCCAACTGTTTTTGAAAATCATTGGCAGTTCAGTCTGCAGGAGAAGAGATAGATGCAAGTTTCGGTTGAATCGGGTGAAGGTTTCGAGCGGCGGGTAACCGTGGAACTGCCTGCTGAACAGGTTGAACAGGAGGTGACCAAACGCCTGAAACAGATCGGCCGGACTGCCAAGGTGGATGGTTTTCGTCCAGGTAAGGTGCCGATGGGTATGCTGCGCCGTCAATATGGCGGTCACGTACTGCAGGAGGTCTATGGTGAACTGATTGAGACCAGTTACAGGGATGCGATCCTCCAGGAGGGTCTGAACCCGGCGGGTCAGCCCAAGATCGAACCGAAAACCTCCGAAGATGAGAGTCTCTTCTCCTACGTCGCAACGCTGGAAGTCATGCCGGTGATTGATTCGCCGAAGGTAGAGGGTACCCTCAAGCGGCCGGTTGCGGATGTGGCCGACGGTGACGTGGATGAGATGATCGAAAAACTGCGGGGCCAGCGTATCGCCTGGAATCCGGTCGAACGGGCCGCCGCTGATGGCGATCAGGTAAAGATCAACTTCAAGGGCATCATGGACGGAGAGGCCTTCGAAGGTGGCAGCGCTGACGATGTGCCTCTGGTGCTGGGTTCCAAATCCATGATCGATGGCTTCGAGAGTGGTCTCGTCGGTGCGGAAAAGGGTGGCAGCCTCACCCTGGAACTCAAATTCCCTGAAGATTACCGGGTGGAAGAGCTGGCAGGAAAGCCGGTAACCTTCGAGGTGGAGATCAACGAGGTGGCCGAAGCGGATCTGCCCGAGGTGAATGATGATTTCGCTAAAGAGTTCGGGGCTGTAGAGGGCGTCGAGAAGTTGAAGAGCGATATTCGGGAGAATATGGAGCGCGAACTCGAACAGCGCATCAAGGCCCGGATCAAGAGTCAGGCCATGGATCTGCTGGTGGAGAGCAACAGTACCGAGGTGCCGGGGGTGCTGGTCGACGAGGAGATTGGCGAGCTGCAGGAGCAGACCCGCAACCGCATGTCCACCGGCGTGCCGGGTTCCTCCATGGAGCTGCCCCGTGAGATGTTCGAGGAGCAGGCGAAACGCCGGGTGATCCTGGGGCTGCTGATTGCAGAGATCATCAAGCAGAATGAGATACAACTGGACGCTGATCGTGTGCGCCAGACGATTGAGGAGTATGCGGCCAGCTATGAAAAGCCTGAAGAGGTAGTCGAGCACTATTACGGCAACAGCGAGCAGTTGGCTGCGGTGCAGAACGTGGTGCTGGAGGATCAGGTGGTTGACTGGGTGCTGGAAAATGCCCAGGTCGAAGATGAGAATACCTCTTTTGCCGCCCTGACCGATGAGGGCTGAGGCGAAAAGTGGGGTTGTTCCGCCGTCGGAATTGGGTGGTTGGGGTAATTCGGCTGAGTTGACAGGTAAGCTAAGATTTTTCGATAGGGCTAAAGGAATCAGGTGATATGACCGATATACACCACATGGGTGGTCTTGAAACGCAGAATCTGGGATTGGTGCCGATCGTTGTCGAACAGACAGCGCGCGGTGAGCGCTCGTATGATATCTACTCCAGGCTCCTCAAGGAGCGGGTGATCTTTCTGGTGGGGCCTGTCGAAGACCACATGGCCAACCTGGTGGTGGCTCAGTTGCTCTTTTTGGAATCAGAGAATCCCGACAAGGATATTCACCTCTACATCAATTCACCAGGCGGCTCGGTGACTGCCGGACTGTCGATCTACGACACCATGCAGTTTATCAAGCCGGACGTGAGCACCATGTGTATTGGCCAGGCCGCCAGTATGGGTGCGCTGCTGTTGACAGGTGGCGCTAAAGGCAAACGTCACTGTCTGCCCAATTCACGCATGATGATTCATCAGCCGCTGGGTGGTTTCCAGGGTCAGGCCACGGATATCGAGATCCATGCCAAAGAGATCCTGCTGCTGCGCGAGCGACTGAACACTATCATGGCCGAACACACGGAACAGCCGCTGAAGAAGGTTGGCGAAGATACAGAGCGGGACAATTTTATGGGCGGTGAGGATGCGGTTGCCTATGGGTTGATCGACCATGTGCTGGAGAATCGCACCGGACAGGCTGAAGAGTGATGTTTGATTGCTTGGCTTGAAAACCGGACCTAGATGCCAGGATGAACAGATAAAGGCTGACAGTTCTGGCTAGCCCTGATACAAGATCCGAGGGTTTGTTAAAAGGGTACAGTAGGATTAAGATTGGAATGACTGGCTTTGAAGACACAGCAGGGTGTCTCGCAGGAGATAGAGTGATATGAGTGGTGACAACAACGGCAAAAATGATGACGGCAAGCTGCTGTATTGTTCATTTTGCGGCAAAAGTCAGCATGAAGTACGGAAGTTGATAGCAGGCCCTTCGGTCTTCATCTGCGATGAGTGCGTGGATCTATGCAACGACATCATCCGTGAGGAGATGCAGGAGGTTGGTGAAAAAACCTCTGACAAACTGCCGAAACCCCATGAGATCAATGAAACCCTCAATCAATATGTGATCGGGCAGGGCCGCGCCAAAAAAGTCCTCTCCGTGGCGGTCTACAATCACTACAAGCGATTGGAGTCCATCGGTAAGGACAGCGACATCGAGTTGGCCAAGTCCAATATCCTGCTGATCGGCCCCACCGGTTCTGGCAAGACATTGTTGGCCGAGACCTTGGCCCGGCTGCTGAACGTTCCCTTTACCATCGCAGATGCAACCACGCTGACAGAGGCGGGTTATGTGGGTGAGGATGTCGAAAATATCATCCAGAAACTGCTGCAGAAATGCGATTACGATGTGGAAAAGGCCCAGACAGGCATTGTCTATATCGATGAAATCGACAAGATCTCCCGCAAATCGGACAACCCTTCGATTACCCGCGATGTCTCGGGCGAAGGTGTGCAGCAGGCGTTGTTGAAGTTGATCGAGGGAACCGTTGCCTCAGTGCCTCCCCAAGGTGGGCGCAAGCATCCCCAGCAGGAGTTCCTGCAGGTCGACACGTCCAATATTCTGTTTATCGTCGGCGGTGCATTTTCCGGCCTGGAGAAGGTAATCAGGGATCGCTCCGAAAAAGGCGGCATTGGCTTTTCAGCCGAGGTGCGCAGCAAGGATGAGAGTCGCTCGATTGGTGAAATCATCGTCAATGTGGAGCCGGAAGACCTGATCAAGTATGGTTTGATCCCCGAGTTTGTGGGAAGGCTGCCGGTGGTTGCTACGCTCCAGGAGCTGGATGAAGAGTCACTGGTCAGGATTCTCACTGAACCCAAGAATGCCTTGACCAAACAGTACAACAAACTGTTCGAGATGGAGGGCTGCGAACTTGAGATTCGGGAGGATGCCCTGGCTGCCATCGCCCGTAAGGCGATGGAGCGAAAGACTGGCGCCCGGGGATTGCGTACCATCCTCGAACAGGTATTGCTTGATACCATGTATGATCTGCCCTCCATGGATGAGGTGACCAAGGTCGTGGTGGATGAGTCAGTGATAATCGGTGAGTCCGAGCCGTTGATGCTCTACGAGAGTGGAGAGCAGCAGCAGATCGCCGCCTCTTCTGACTGAGAGTCCTCTTTTCGGACCAAATCCAATCGGCATTTACGGAATCCTCATTTTTTTCCGGGCAGACCTTGAAGTTCTGCCCGGCAGCCCCAACCCTCCTGAACATGCACCGGGATATCCCGGTCTGTTCAGCCGACTGATCTCCCTGTATTTTAGTTGCAAATATTAGGCTATTTGCGTATCAGTAATAGAATAATCAAAGGCAGGAGAGCCTTCTATGGGTGAGCCGCTGTTGCGCCGCCCAGGATTTATACCAATATTTAACCAGACGGCCCTTTGTTACGCATTGGTCGTAAAGGAAATGAGCCGTTATGGGTCAAGAACAGAAGAGTTCAGCAATGATCGAAGATCCTATGAATAGTGTCCCCGTCCTGCCGCTGCGGGATGTTGTTGTATACCCCCACATGGTGATCCCGCTCTTTGTGGGGCGTGAGAAATCGATCCAGGCGCTGGATGCTGCCATGGCCAGTAACAAGCAGATTCTGCTGGCGGCCCAGAAGAGTGCTGATGTGGACGATCCCGGTGTTGAGGATATGTACGGCATCGGGACCCTGGCGAATATCCTGCAACTGCTGAAACTGCCCGACGGCACGGTCAAGGTGCTGGTCGAGGGTGGTGAACGGGCCAGGATCATTCAGTTCGTCGATACGAATGAGTATTTTACCGCCGAGCTGGAGACCCTCGGAGACACCCTGGAGCTGGATGCACGGGAGACCGAGGTGCTGATGCGATCGGCCACCAGTCTTTTCGATCAATATGTGAAGCTCAATAAAAAGGTGCCGCCGGAGGTGTTGACCTCCCTGACCAGCATCGACGATCCCAGTCGCCTGGCAGATACGATTGCGGCGCATATGTCGTTAAAGCTGGAAGAGAAACAGCAGGTGCTGGAGATGGCAGACGTGCCTGCGCGCCTCGAGCACCTGATGGGCCTGATGGAGGGCGAGAACGATATCCTGCAGATGGAAAAGCGCATCCGTGGCCGCGTCAAGCGTCAGATGGAGAAGAACCAGCGTGAGTACTATCTGAACGAACAGATGAAGGCGATCCAGAAAGAGTTGGGTGATCTGGACGAGGCGCCCAATGAGATCGAGGATCTCGCCAAAAAGATCGAGTCTGTAGGTATGACCAAAGAGGCCAAGAGCAAGGCTCAGGCCGAATTGAACAAACTCAAGCTGATGTCACCCATGTCGGCCGAAGCTACCGTGGTTCGCAACTATATCGATACCCTGGTAGGGCTGCCCTGGAAAAAACGTTCCAAGATTCGTAATGATATCGACTCCGCCGAGAGGGTATTGGATGAGGATCACTACGGATTGGAAAAGGTCAAGGAGCGTATCCTGGAGTACCTGGCGGTACAGCAGCGTGTACGCAAATTGAAAGGGCCAATCCTGTGCTTGGTCGGACCTCCTGGTGTAGGCAAGACGTCGCTGGGGCAGTCCATCGCCCGCGCCACCAATCGTAAATTTACCCGTATGGCCCTGGGCGGTGTGCGGGATGAGGCCGAAATTCGTGGTCATCGACGCACCTATATCGGCGCCTTGCCGGGCAAGATCATCAATAACCTGAGCAAGGTGAAAGCCCGAAACCCGCTCTTTCTGCTCGATGAGATCGACAAGATGGCGCAGGATTTTCGTGGTGACCCGGCCTCGGCGCTGCTGGAGGTGCTGGATCCGGAGCAGAACCATACCTTCAACGACCACTATCTCGAAGTTGATTTCGACCTCTCCGAAGTGATGTTCGTGGCAACAGCCAATACCCTGAACATCCCGGCGGCGCTGTTGGACAGGATGGAGGTGATTCGTCTCTCGGGCTATACCGAAGACGAGAAGGTCAATATTGCCGAACGCTATCTGGTCGGTAAACAGATGGAGAACAATGGGCTCAAACCTGATGAGGTGCTGATCAGGGAGAGTGCCATTCGTGATATCGTGCGTTACTACACCCGTGAGGCGGGGGTGCGTAACCTGGAGCGCGAGATTGCCAAGATCTGCCGCAAGGTGGTGAAGGAGATTTTGCTGAAGAAGCCTAAAGGCAAGATCACAGTTACGCCTAAACGCTTGGAGCAGTATCTCGGCGTCCAGCGTTTTCGCTATGGACGCAAGGATGAACACGATGAAATCGGTCAGGTCACCGGGCTTGCATGGACTGAAGTGGGCGGTGAACTACTGCAACTTGAGGCGGCGCTGATGCCAGGTAAGGGACGGCTCAGTCATACCGGGCAGCTGGGCGATGTGATGCAGGAGTCGATACAGGCGGCTATGACGGTTGTCCGCAGCCGTGCAGACGGTCTGGGACTTGAGCCTGAGTTTCACCAGAAGTACGACGTGCATATCCATGTTCCGGAAGGGGCGACGCCAAAGGACGGTCCCAGTGCGGGTGTTGGGATGTGCACCTCGCTGGTGTCCGCATTGACCCGAATCCCGGTGCGCGCCGATGTGGCGATGACCGGCGAGATCACTCTGCGGGGGGAAGTGTTACCCATAGGGGGGCTGAAGGAAAAGCTGCTGGCCGCGCTTCGTGGCGGTATCACCACTGTGATTATTCCGGAAGAGAATGAGCGGGATTTGGTGGAGATGCCAAAAAATATCAAGCAGAATCTTGAGATTAAGCCGGTTCGCTGGATCGATGAGGTGCTGGAGATAGCGTTGACAGAGATGCCCAAGCCGCTGAATCGGGAGGAAACGCCCGTGGCAGGGAAGGGTGCGGTCAACGATGAAAATGAGCGTAAAAAGGGCGCAGACCTGACAAAACACTAAACTTGGCCAAATTAAGCGGGAACCGTGGTTATAAAGCGGTTCCTGTGGCTTGACAGGCCAATGAGCAGCCGGTATAAAATCCCGGCGATTGCGTGCTCCAGGTAAGGAGTCATAACAGAATATTTTCGACGACGGTGTAACCCGGAGTCAGCCAAAGGGGAAACGATTAATGAACAAAGCCGAATTGATAGATGCTATGGCGGATGCCGCTGATATTTCCAAAGCGGCGGCAGGTCGTGCGCTGGATGGCATGGTTGATGCCGTTACCGGAGCTATGAAGAGTGGTGATCAGGTCTCTCTGATTGGGTTTGGTACCTTCTCTGTAAAGGCGCGCGCTGCTCGTCAGGGCCGCAACCCACAGACAGGTGAGACCATTCAGATCAAGGCATCTAATATTCCTTCTTTCAAGGCTGGTAAAGCATTGAAGGATGCCGTAAACTAGCGCGCCTTCACTTGGGGTGCTTAGCTCAGCTGGGAGAGCATCGCCCTTACAAGGCGAGGGTCGGGGGTTCGATCCCCTCAGCACCCACCATATCTGGAGCGGTAGTTCAGTTGGTTAGAATACCGGCCTGTCACGCCGGGGGTCGCGGGTTCGAGTCCCGTCCGCTCCGCCAATATCGAAGCAAACGCGGGGTATCAGATGATACCCCGTTTTTGTATCCACTTTAGCATTCAACGATAAGCCGATATGTTACAGGCAATTAGGGATAAGGCTCAGGGCTGGTTTGCCTGGGGCATCGTCATTCTTATTAGTATTCCTTTCGCACTTTGGGGTATCCAGGAGTATCTGGGTGTCGGTGCCGAGCCGATAGTGGCCACGGTCAATGGAAAGGAGATCACCGACCGTGCACTCAATAGCCGTTACGAAAATTTTCGTCAGGAATTGCGTCAGCGTCTTGGCGCCGCTTACCGACCGGAACTGTTCGATGATGCGCGTATGCGTAAGGAAGTGTTGCAGGAGATGATCCGTAACGAGGTCATCCTGCAGGCGTCCTACGATATGGGGCTTCGTGCGGGTGATCAGCTGGTAAGCTCGGCGATTCTCGGCATACCCACGTTCCAGAAGAATGGTCGCTTTGATCAGGAGACCTTCGAGCGGGCAGTGAGACTGCAGGGTACCAGCGCAGCCGGATTCGAAGAACGAATCCGTCGCATCCTGCTTTCGGAGCAGTTATCACAAGCGGTCAACGGCACCGCATTCGTTACCGACTTCGAACTTAAAGAGAAGATTCGTTTGCAGGATCAGGCTCGCGAATTTGCCTTTTTTGCGGTGCCTTGGACGAAATTTGCCTCGAATGAAACTGTCTCCGATGAATCTGTCCAGGCTTACTACGAAAAGCATCAGGAGAGCTATCGCGTCCCTGAGCAGGTAAAGCTCGAATATATCTTGCTCGACGCCGACTCCCTCAGTGCGACGATTGAAGCGGATGAAGAGGCATTACGCGGCTATTACGACGATCATCTGGACAATTATGGCCGCCCAGAACAGCGTCGCGCCAGCCATATCCTGGTACTGGTTGGGGCGTCTGGCGATGAGGACGAAGTCGACACAGCTCGCCAGAAAGTCGAAACTTTGAAAGCGCGTGCTGAGCAGGGTGAGGATTTTGCCGAACTGGCAAAGAGCGCTTCACAGGATCCCGGCTCTGCGACCAATGGCGGTGATCTCGGTTTTTTCGGCAAAGGCATCATGGATCCCGCTTTCGAAGCGGCCACCTATGCATTGCAGGATGGAGAGTTAAGCGCGCCTGTGCGCAGTGCCTTCGGTTTTCATCTCATCAAACTCACCGGTATCAAGGCGGGTGATGTTAAATCTTTGGAAGAAGTCAGGGATGAGGTTACCAAGGCCTATAAACGGGGTGAGGCTGAGCGTATCTATTATGAGTATGCAGAGCGGCTTGCAGACCTTAGCTACGAAGATCCCGGCAGTCTGGAGCCTGCGGCAGCCACGCTTGGGCTGGATATCAAGAAGAGTGATTGGATCGACCGCGAGGGTGGGGCGGGAATACTCGCTTTTCCTAAACTGCTCGGTGCTGCATTCGGCGAGGATGTTCTGGCCGAACACAACAATAGTGAGCTGATTGAACTGGATCAGAATCAGTCGGTGGTGCTGCGCGTTCTTGATCACAAAGAGGCATCTTATCAGGCGCTTGATGAGGTGAAGGCAACGATAATTGCTGCAATCCGCAATGAGCAGGCCGAGACGCTGGCGAAAGCAGAGGCGGAGAAGCGTGTCGGACGATTGAAGACTGGTGAGCCGATCGACGCCGTGGCTGGTGAATTTGAGCTCAAGAAACCCGGCGCAGTGAAAAGACGCAGTACAGAGGTTCCGTTAAAATTGCTGGCCCAGGTATTTCGTGCGCCTAAACCTGCAGCGGGCGAGGTTGTGTCGGGTGTAACCCGGCTTGGTGATGGCGATTTCGCTGTATTTAGTCTGTCTGCAGTGGTGGAAGGCTCAGTGGATTCGCTTGACCAGGAGCAGATTGCCCAGGAAAAACGCACTTTGAGCAATTTTTCCGGAAGACAGTCCTTCAATGATCTTGTTAAGGATCTGCGTGAACGGGCGGAAGTCACTTTGACTCAATCTGAGGGCGAATAGGCTTCACCACCCAGAGGATCGAGGGAGGCTTCGATTCTTTGGTTGATTAGCTGTTTCTGAAACAATCCGGACTGAAACAGCAGTAGCGAATTTGCTTGTTTCCCAATGTGCTACACTTCCGCTGTACGGGAGGACACACAGCAGGATCGTGCGCATAGTGGCTGTTTCTGTTTGTGTGTTTATTTTTACCAGCGGGATGATCCGTGGTGATTGTTGATCTCTTCGGCTATTCAAAGATTATTTAAAGATAACAAGGAGAACTGTGATGTCCAAAGGGCAAAGTTTACAAGACCCTTTTTTGAACGCGCTGCGGAAAGAACGAGTACCGGTCTCCATTTTTCTGGTGAATGGCATCAAGCTCCAGGGACAGATCGAATCGTTTGACCAGTTTGTCGTACTACTCAAAAACAGTGTGAGCCAGATGGTCTACAAACATGCCATTTCGACGGTGGTTCCTGCAAGGAACGTTCGTATCCAGCACAACGACAACGGTACAACGCCTGTAGATCAGCCAGCGTCGCCCGCGGGTAATTTTTGATTTTTTCTATACGAAAAAAGGCCGGGCAGGCTGTTTTGATGTGATTGTCCGGTTCTTCCCCCAGGCCATATATCTCACCGTAAGGTCTGTATCCGCCGTTTATGTTTGAACGTCCCAAGTCCGGAGAACGTGCAGTTCTGGTGCACATCGATCTGGGCGGTGTAAGTGATCCCGATGAAATCGATGAGTTCACTGAGCTGGCCGTTTCCGCTGGCGCTGATCCGGTGGAATTTATCACCGGCAGTCGGCGCAGACCGGATCCCCGTCTGTTTGTCGGCCGCGGCAAAGGGGATGAGATAAAAGATGTTGTGTCGGGGACCAACGCTGAGTTGGTTATCTTCAATCACACCCTCTCTCCCAGTCAGGAAAGAAATCTCGAGCGGGAGTTCGGCTGCCGTGTGGTGGACCGGACGGGTCTGATCCTTGATATCTTTGCCCAACGTGCCCGTTCGTTCGAAGGCAAGCTGCAGGTCGAGCTGGCCCAACTGCGGCATCTCACAACACGACTGGTTCGGGGCTGGACCCACCTGGAGCGGCAGAAGGGCGGTATCGGTCTGCGTGGACCGGGTGAAACGCAACTTGAGACAGATCGGCGATTGCTCAATCAGCGCATCGACCAGATCAACCGGAGGCTGGCCAGGGTGGAATCCCAGCGGGCTCAGGGACGACGTGGGCGGGCGCGGGCCGACATTCCCACGGTTTCGCTGGTAGGTTATACCAATGCGGGAAAGTCTACCCTTTTCAACACCCTGGTTGGGTCGGGAGTCTATGCAGCGGACCAGCTATTCGCCACCCTCGACCCGACGCTGCGACGATTGGATCTGAAGGGGGAAGCTTCCATTGTGCTGGCGGATACCGTGGGGTTTATCAGTAACCTGCCCCACGATCTGGTTGCGGCCTTCAAATCCACTTTGCAGGAGACGACGGAGGCTTCATTACTGCTCCATGTGGTGGATGCTGCCAGCCATCAACGGGATATGTGTCTGACCGAAGTGAATGACGTCTTGCAGCAGATTGGTGCCGATGAGACCAGGCAGATCGAAATCTACAACAAAATCGATCTGCTGGAGGGTGTAACGCCTCGCATCGATCGTGACGACGAAGGAAATGTGCTGCGGGTTTGGCTCTCTGCCAAGACCGGCGCTGGGCTTGATCTGCTGTTACAGGCTCTGGCTGAAGCTTTCAGACAAGCGCATGTACAGCAACGGGTGGTACTCGATGCAGGGGATGGGCGTCTGCATGCAATACTCCACCAGCGTGCCGAGGTTTTGTTGGAAATTGGCACCGATGCTGGTGGTTGGGAGATGGAATTCTCTATCGCAAAACGGGAGTTTGCACGTCTTCTGAAGGAAGAGCCTCTGTTCGAATCACGGATTCAAACATAGTGGTCTTCGTTCCCCTGGGTCCGGCAGGCTGGTAGAATGCCAACCTGACGATTGAAGTGCGTGGTAGGTATGAGTATCGGTGGAAGAGGCCTGTAGTTGCTTTTTTCCTGATTTCATAAGCTACCGTCTTGAATTTATTTTATTTCGCCCCGATGTAAGGGTTTCAGGCACTCTGTCTGGAACAGTGTGTGGCGAACGTTTTTTCTACTGATATATTTGGAGTGGCCGATGGCCTGGAATGAACCGGGTGGTGGTAATAAAGATCCCTGGAGCGGTAAAGGTGGCGACCAGGGTCCGCCGGATCTGGATGAAGTGGTAAAGAAGCTTCAGGATAAGTTTGGTGGCATGTTTGGTGGCGGGGGCGGCAAGGGCGGTAAGTCCAACGGCTCGGATTCCGGCGGTGGGATCAGTGGTCCCGGCGGTGTGGGTATCGGGGCGATTGCTCTGGTCCTGCTGGTGATATGGATGGCTACCGGCATCTACATCATCGAACCGGCTGAACGTGGCGTGATCCTGCGTTTTGGCGCTTATTCCGAGACGACTCAACCGGGGCCTCACTGGCATATCCCTTATCCGATTGAAGAGGTCTACAAGGTCAATGTCGACCAGATTACCTCATTCCGGCATAAGGCGACGATGCTGACGCGTGATGAGAATATCGTGGATATCGAGCTGACGGTGCAGTCCCGTATCCAGGACGCAGGGGACTATCTGTTCCAGGATCAGAATCCGGAGAAGACTATTCGTGACGCCATCGAGACATCGGTGCGCGAAGTCATCGGTAAAAGCGATCTCGATTTCATCATGACCGAAGGGCGTAGCAAAGTTGCAGCTGACATTAAACTCAAAGCGCAAGATATGCTTAACTTCTATAAGACCGGTCTTGAGATCACCAGTGTGAACACCCAACCGGCCAAGCCGCCGGAGCAGGTGAAGAGCGCCTTCGATGATGCCATCAAGGCTCGCGAGGACAAGGAACGACTGGAAAACAAGGCGGAGGCCTACGCCAACGAGATCGTGCCACAGGCACGTGGTGAAGCGGCACGCAAGATAGCGGACGGCAAAGCCTACCGAGACCGGGTCATCGCCGAGGCGGAAGGTGAGGTCAGTCGCTTTCTGGCAGTACTGAAAGAGTATGAAAAAGCACCCAGGGTTACCCGGGAGCGTCTCTACATCGACGCAGTTGAAACTGTACTCAGCCAAAGCAGCAAGGTCATGCTGGATACCAAAGAGGGCAACAGCCTGATGTATCTGCCGCTGGACAAGATGATGGGTGGGACCGACGCTGGCTATCAATCCGGCGGTCGTGGCGGTTACACGCCTGAGGCGGCCAGAAAGCAGGCGCCGACAACAGAAACCCGTGACCAGAGCCGCGGCAGGAGGATCCGTTAATGAAGAACATTAAATTGTTGGTTCCGCTGATTGCCGTGGTTGCCGTCGCTGTTTACGCTTCGACATTCGTCATCAACCAGTGGGAGATGGCGCTCAAGCTGCGACTGGGTGAGATCGTCGACAGCGACTATGAGCCGGGCCTGCACTGGATGGTGCCGGTATTGAACAATGTGAAGAAGTTCGACGGCCGTATCCAGACACTGGATGCCCGTCCCGAGCGTTTTCTGACCCTCGAGAAGAAAGACGTTATCGTAGACTCCTTCGCCAAGTGGCGTATCTCCAATGTGGCGCAGTTCTTCCGCTCAACCGGTGGCAGCGATGCCAAGACCTCTCGTCTGCTGGCGGAACGCATCAATACCAGTCTGCGTAATGAGTTTGGTAAGCGGACCATTCAGGAGGTTATCTCCGGTGATCGTACGGAGATCATGGCGCTTCTGACCAAGGACTCAGACGCCAAGGCGGCAGAGTTGGGCGTAGAGATCCTCGATGTGCGTGTCAAGCAGATCGACTTGCCGCCGGAAGTGAGTGAATCCGTCTATGAACGTATGCGTGCCGAACGCGAGCGGGTGGCCAGGGATCTGCGGGCGAAGGGCGGCGAGGCATCGGAGAAAATCCGTGCAGAAGCTGATCGGGAGCGGGTGGTCATAGTTGCCGATGCCTATCGTGAAGCGGAGCAGTTGCGAGGCGAGGGTGATGGTAAGTCGGCAGAGATCTATGCCGAGGCCTATGAGCAGGATTCCGAGTTCTATGCCTTCTATCGCAGCCTGAATGCCTATAAGAAGAGCTTCAATAACCGATCCGATGTAATGGTGCTGCAGCCGGATTCTGATTTTTTCCGCTATCTTAAGAACCGCCAAGGGGAATAGACAAGACTCTCTGGCTTTGGGACAATAACCGGCGATCCACTGGGAAGATGCAGTGGATCGCCAGACAGGACCGGGATGATCCCGGTTTTTTTATGGAAAACAGATGTGGCACGATTTGTGGGTTGCACTGGCCTTGCTGCTGGTAATCGAAGGTATTTGGCCTTTTATCAATCCGGACGGCATGCGTAGAATGATGGCGGCTATCGCACAGCAGGAGAGTCGTTCCCTGCGGATCAGCGGCTTTATCAGCATGCTCTGCGGTGTAGCCCTGCTCTATCTGGTAAATTGACGAAACCGATGGAAAACGAGCGCTGGATACTGCCTGACGGCATTGAAGAGGTACTCCCCCCGGAGGCGGGCGTTATCGAACGCAAACGCCGGGAACTGCTGGATCTGTACCATAGCTGGGGTTATGAGTTCGTTATCCCGCCGTTTGTCGATTTTCTCGACTCCCTGCTGACCGGTACCGGCAGCGATCTCGATCTGCAGACTTTCAAGCTCACCGACCAGTTGAGCGGTCGCATGATGGGGGTGCGCGCCGATATCACACCTCAGGCGGCGCGCATGGATGCCCACCATTTTAACAGTGAAGAACCTAACAGGCTCTGCTATCTGGGTACCGTTCTGCACACTCGCAGTGATGGTTTTGCCGGTACCCGCAGCCCGTTGCAGATTGGTGCCGAACTTTACGGCCATGCCGACGTCGAGAGCGATATCGAAATCCTGCGTCTGATGATGAAGACCCTGGAGATGACCGGGGTACAGAACGTCTATCTCGATCTTGGCCACGTCGGCATCTTCAAAGGTCTGGCCAGACAAGCGGGATTGAAGAAACATCAGGAGGCCGCGCTATTTGATGTCTTGCAGCGCAAGGCGTTGCCTGAAATCAATGAGTTGCTGCACACCTTCGAGCTGGACGAAAGCCACGCCGCGATGCTCTCCAAGCTGGCCGAACTCAACGGTGACGGTGCGCTTGCCGAGGCAGCCGAAGCCCTGCAGGCGGCAGATGAGCCGGTGCGCGAAGCCTTGGCTTATCTTACCAAAATGGCGGAACAGATCGCGGTCTGGTTGCCCAATGTCCCGGTGCATTTCGATCTGGCTGAGCTTCGTGGTTACCATTTTCATACGGGGGTGGTGTTTGCCGCCTTCGTGCCTGAACGCGGCAAAGAGATTGCCAGGGGCGGACGCTACGATGATATCGGAAAAGTCTTCGGCCGGGCGCGACCGGCGACCGGATTCAGCACCGATCTGAAAACACTGATGCTGATGGCGAACCAGGAAAAAGATATTCTGGATGAACCTGCTATCTTTGCGCCCTGGTCCGGGGATCTGGTGCTGCAAGAGAAGATTACCTTTCTACGGGCTGCTGGACGACGCGTTATCTGCGCCCTGCCGGGACAGCAGGGAGGCGCCAGGGAGATGGGTTGCAGCGAAGCGCTGCGTTTGGATGGGGATAGCTGGGAACTACACCCGGTTTAGCCGGTAAGGGTCGGAAACACTATTTTAACCACGAAGCGCACGCGACTGCATGGATGCAGGAGGTAGAGCAACGCAGGGAGCAGTTGCCGAAAGAGAATTTATTGTTAATCGATCTCTTACTTTAGTGCTCTTCGTGTTCTTTGTGGTTAGTTATGGGTTTCCGGATAGGCACTAATTTAGAGAATTACTCTCGGTCTTTTGAGACTCTGGGGTTGTATGGTCGGAATAACCGAAGTGGTTTTCCGGTGAGTGATTTGCGGGTATAAAAACCCGGTTACTAGGTTTGATTGAGAACAGCCATGGGCAAAAATGTCGTAATTATCGGTACCCAATGGGGTGATGAAGGCAAGGGCAAAGTCGTCGATCTGCTCACAGACAAGGCGTCAGCCGTCGTGCGATTTCAGGGTGGCCATAATGCGGGTCACACACTGGTAATCGATGGCAAGCAGACGGTGCTTCATCTGATTCCCTCCGGCATTCTGCGTGAAGAAGTTCGCTGCCTGGTGGGCAATGGTGTTGTACTCTCCCCCGATGCGTTTCTGAATGAGATCGATATGCTGGAAGAAGGCGGTATTCCGGCGGCCTCCCGCATGGGCATATCTGAATCCTGCCCGCTGATTCTGCCCTACCACGTCTCTCTCGATGCTGCCCGGGAAAAGGCGCGCGGCAAGAAGGCGATCGGCACCACCGGTCGCGGTATCGGCCCCGCCTACGAGGACAAGGTCTCTCGCCGTGGCATACGTCTGGGCGAGATCTTCGATGCCGACCATATCGCCAACCGTCTGCGTGAGGTGATGGACTACCATAACTTCGCGCTGAAGAATCTTTTTGAGTACGAGACCGTCGACCACCAGCAGGTTCTTGATACCCTGCTCTCTCAGGCGGAGAGACTCAAGCCGATGGTGGAGGATGTCACCGGCACCCTGCACCAGATGCGTCGTGAAGGTAAGAGTGTCATGTTCGAGGGTGCCCAGGGCGCACTGCTGGATATCGATCACGGCACCTACCCCTATGTGACTTCATCGAACACCACTGCCGGTGGTGCCGCTTCCGGCACCGGCGTCGGTCCACGTTACATCGATTATGTGTTGGGCATCGTCAAGGCTTATACCACCCGTGTTGGTGCAGGTCCCTTTCCGACGGAGCTGTTTGATGACGATGGTGAGCATCTCGGCGTCAAAGGCCACGAATTCGGCGCCACTACCGGACGTAAGCGCCGTTGCGGCTGGCTCGATGTGGTCGCCCTGAAACGCTCCCTCGATATCAACAGTGTCACCGGCATCTGCATCACCAAACTCGATGTGCTGGATGGCATGGAGACGATCAAGATCTGCGTTGCCTACAAACTGGACGGCAAAGAGGTAACAACGCCACCGGTCGGTGCGGATCGTTTTGAAGAGTGCGAACCGGTCTATATCGAAATGCCGGGATGGACGGAGTCGACGGTCGGTGCTACAGATTTTGAGGCACTGCCCGTGGCGGCGCGGAACTACCTGGCAAAGGTTGAAGCGCTGTGTGATACCCCGATCGATATTGTCTCCACAGGACCCGACCGCAAAGAGACGATCATTCGTCGTCACCCCTTTGAGGTCTAAACAGGAGAGAGGCAAACAATTCGCGACAAATCCGTAGGCCTGATCAAGCGTAGCGGATCAGGCACAAGAATTGGTAACGCAGAAAGTGTTTGCCGGTTCCGCAAGCTTGAACCGGCCTACGGTTGCATATGGTTCGCTCCTCCATGACGCTTCGAAAACAACGCCTGCCATATTGCAAGGACAGCGCGCAGCTATTCGAGTCGATTCGAAAATTTCCCTGGCCGGTCTTTCTCGACAGCGCCTATCCAATGACCTCTCAGGGGCGTTACGATATCCTCGCCGCCGACCCCACTGTGAGGTTGGTAACACATGGGGAGAAAACAGAGATACTTACCCGCAACGATTCCTCTGTTTCCAGCCAGGACCCGTTGCAACTGCTCCATCGTTATCTTGCGCCCAGGCAGCAACTTCCCAACACTGATCTACCCTTCACAGGCGGCGCTATTGGCTGGTTTGCCTACGATCTGGCGCGTCGTTTCGAAAAGCTGCCGGTATTGGCGGAGGATACCGATGGCCTGCCAGAGATGGTTATCGGCATCTACGACTGGGGGGTGGTCATCGATCATCAAATGGAGGGCGCCTGGCTTGTGGGGCAGTGCAGGGATGCGGCAACCGGAGAGAACTGGGATCGGTTGGTCGATGAATTGAGCAGACCCTCAAACGCCACATCCGAGTCCTTTCATGTGACGGATATCCGCTCAAATCTGACGGAGAGTGCCTACCATGATGCTTTTCAGCGCATCCAGCGCTACATCCGAGATGGTGACTGCTATCAGGTCAACTTTGCCCAGCGTTTCGATGCAGAGGTGCAGGGTGCGCCCTGGGATCTCTACAAACGCCTGCGCAAGGTTAATCCAGCGCCATTCTGTGCCTACCTGGAGTCTCCCTACGCTGCAATTCTGAGCTCTTCGCCTGAGCGTTTTCTGCATCTCACGGGACGGCATGTGGAGACTTGTCCCATCAAAGGCACGGCGCCACGCCATGAAAATCCCGGCGAAGACCGTTCGTCTCTGGTGAAACTGAAAAACAGTGAAAAAGATCGGGCCGAAAACCTGATGATCGTCGACCTGCTGCGCAACGATATCGGCAAGGTTTGTGCAACGGGCAGTGTCGAGGTGAGCCGCCTGTTTGATATCGAGAGCTTTGCCCGGGTCCACCACTTGGTCAGTACTGTTGAAGGGGAGCTTGCTGATGGGGAGAACGCACTCACTCTGCTGCGTGCCTGTTTTCCTGGTGGCTCCATCACCGGGGCCCCCAAGTTGCGGGCGATGGAGATCATCGAGGAACTGGAACCACAACGGCGGGGCGTCTATTGCGGTGCCATTGGCTATATCGGCTTCAATGGCGATGTGGATACCAATATTGCAATCAGGACGTTGCTGCAGACAGACAACACGCTACATTTTAGTGTGGGTGGCGGTATCGTTGCGGATTCCACCGCGGAAGCGGAATATCAGGAGACCTATGACAAGGCGGCAGCGCTGTTTGAATTGCTTAAGGAACCATTGAGGTCGGGTATTTGATCAGGCATTGCTGATCGTTGTCGACTCCTCATCTTCATCGTTTTCACCAGTGGGTGAGACGAGTTGGAACTGATTGATCATGCGCCGCAGTCGCGGTCTTGAAACCCCTAAAATTTCACAGGCCCGGCCCTTGTGCCAGTGGGTGGCGTTCAGGACGCGCGCCACATGCGCCATCTCCATCTCTTCCAGACTCCACTCGTCCATTGGTTTCTCTTTGGAATCTCCGGCAGTTGCTGTCGTGCCGCAGCAGCGAATGTTGTCGGGCAGCAGATCACGGGTGATGTTGTCACCGGGGGAGAGCGCGACGCACTTCATCAGCAGGTTTTCCAACTCACGCACATTGCCCGGCCATTGGTAGAATTCGAGACACTGGAGCACGTCCTTGGAGATGTGAGAGACATTTCTGCGCAGCTCTTTGTTGATGCGGCCGAGCAGTGTCTGGATGAGATCCATCAGATCCTCTTTGCGATCACGCAGCGGCGGCAGATGGACGTTCACCACCTGCAGGCGATAGAAGAGATCCTCTCTGAAGTTCCCCCGTTTAACCTGCTCACTCAGGTCGAGATTGGTGGCGGTGATGACTCGTGCATCGGTACTTTGCGGCATCTTGGCGCCGAGCGGGGTGAACTCCTTGTATTGCAGTACCCGAAGCAGTTTTGCCTGCATTGAAGGGGAGAGTTCACCTACCTCATCAAGAAAGATTGTGCCACTCCTGGCCAGGGCGAACTTGCCCTCCTGGCGACTGACCGCACCGGTAAAGGCGCCTTTCTCATGTCCGAACATATCGGATTCGAGCAGGGTTTCCACCAGTGCGGCACAGTTGATTGCCACAAATGGACCCCCGGGGTTTTCGCTGGACCGGTGGACGGCGCGCGCCACCAACTCCTTGCCGGTGCCGGATTCACCAGTGATCAATACCGTGGCCGGGCTTTTGGCCACCAGTCCGATGGTCTTGAAAACCTCTTTCATAGCCCGGCTTCTGCCTACCATGGTGAGCGGGTTACTGCCTTTTGGTGGTGCTTCGGTCGGTACCAGATCCTCTGTGCCGTCACGGAAGGCAAGCAGCTTTTCGATGGCCGATTCCAGCTCGTCGATATCTAGGGGTTTGTGAATATAGTCATCTGCACCCTTCTGCATCGCCTCGATGGTACTCTCCATGTCATGGAAAGCGGTGATCATGATGACATGGGTCACGGGAAAGCGCTTTTTGAACTCTGGCAGTCCTTCGAGACCTGAGATCCCCGGCATACGGATGTCGAGTATCACCAGTTGCGGGGTGTCGGCATCAGCCTGCGCCAGTCCACTCTCCACACTGTGAGCAACCTTGACATCGTATCCCTGGGTTTGCAGATGCAGTTGCAGCGTGCGACAGCTTGCAATGTCGTCATCCACGATGAGTATTTTGCTCATGATGTTGTTACCTCCACCGGCCGATTGCTGACCATCTCCGGTGATTGTGGTGTTGTCGGTATGATAATGGAGAGGCAAGTGCCATTGGGCTCGTTGGGATGCAGCTCGATGGTTCCGTGGTGCTGGTCGACGATGCGTTTGACGATGGCCAGTCCCAGTCCTGTGCCTTGCGCGCGGGTGGTGTAGAAGGCTTCGAAGATCTTGCTTCGATCAATGCTGTCGATACCACAGCCGTTGTCGCATATCTCAATGCGTAATCCTGTTCCCTTGGCGCCGAGTTCCACCATTGCCTCAATAGCAATCTTAGGGTGCTCGACACCGTCCGTGGCTTGTGCAGCGTTAACGATCAGGTTGGAAAAAACCTGCCGCAGTTTATTGACATCACCGAATATGGTCGGCAGACCGGGCTGATAGAAGGTCTGCAGCTTGACACTATGTTCTTCGATTTTGCGCTGAGCGAGCCCCACTGCGGTGTCGATGACCTTCTCCAGGGAGATCCATTCAGGGTTTATGGCATCGGGACGGGAGTAGGTAAGCATGTCCGACAGAATCTCTTCCATATATCGAACCTGACTCAGTGATATCTGGCGCAGTTCGTTGACCTTGTCATCGTCGGCTGCGTCCGGCCGTTTTCCCAGGATCTGCAGGGTCATCTTTATGGAGGAGAGTGGATTGCGCAGATCGTGGGCAATCATGCTGGCCATGCGGCCCATCGCCGTCAGGGTCTGGGTGTGGGCCAGTTCCCGGTTGCGGGTTTCGACCTCCTGTTCGAGCCTTTTGCGTTCGGTGATATCCTCTTTCACCGCCAGGTAGTTGGTAATGTCGCCATTCGTATCGCGGATAGCAGAGATGACTGCTGCCTCCCAGTAGAGCTCACCATTCTTGCGCCGGTTGTGGAACTCTCCCCGCCACTCTCCTCCATGAGAGATTGCCTGCCATAATGCGGCATATTCCTCGTTCGAAGTCTCGCCGGATTTTAACAGGCTTGGGTATTCTCCGAAGACCTCATCCGGCAGGTAGCCGGTCACTTCGCTGAACTTTGGGTTCACATATTCGATCTTTCCCTGCCGATCGGTGATCAGCACGATACTGGGACTCTGCTCAACGGCCATGAAAAGCTTGCGCAATTCGTTCTCTGCATGGCGTTTTTCCGTGATGTCCTCGCCGATGCCGGTGACGCCGATAACCTCGCCCTCGGCATCGTAGGAGAGTGTGTTGTTCCAGGTAATGAGGCGCAGGCTGCCTGATTTAGTTAATACCTGGGTTTCGAGGTGGGTAGGGAAGTCTTCCGGATTGGCCATTCTCTCCAAAACTTGCCTGACGTTTTGGTCGTTTTCTTGAGGCGCAAATTTTTCCACCCAGTGCTCACCAACCACCTCATGGCGTTGCCAGCCGGTCAGGGATAAAAAGTGATTGTTGCAGAAACGGATATTGCCTGATCTGTCCAGCGCCACCGCGGCCAGCTCAATATTTTCCAGGGTGTGACGGAACCGCTGTTCGTACTCACTTTGTGCCTCGGCACGGCGGTGGCGGAGGTGGGAGTAAGCGAGAAATGCCGACCCGATACCGATCAACATGAAGGTGGCGAGATACAAAGCAAGGTGCGTGCGCAGAAACAATGGCATGCTTGAGTAGATTTCGCTGGGCGGTACTCTGGAGATGATTTTCCAAAAATTATCCTGCCTGAGTACGCTTTGTCTGACTGAGTCGATTGATGTTGTACTGGTCTCCAGCGCAGCCTGGTTGGGATGCACCGTGGCAAAGGTAAAAAGACCATCCTTCAACTCGAACTGGCCTGAGTTAAAGGCGCTGATCTGTTTCCAGGCAACGGGGTGCCTTTTGCCAAACGTGGCCTCGTTTCCCAGCATAAACCCCCAATTATCCTTGGAGACCGGACTGCTGAGCCAATATCCTTTGTTGTTTACCAGTTCAATATGTTCGCCAATATTGGCGGCTGCATGGGTAAAGTTGTCGATCAGACGATCGCCGAGAAAATTCAACAGGAGGATGCCGCGTTTGTTGCCTTTGACATCAACAACCGGAGCGGCGAATCGCATTACCGGTTTCAAAGGGTGTTCAATCTTTCCTGCTTCTATATTTAAGTCGAGTGGTGAAACGTAGATATTGCCCGACGCCAGCTGAGTGGCTTCCTGAAAATAGTAACGTGTGGCCTTGTTCTGCAATTCTGCAATGGGAATGGCAGCAGGATTACCGTCATTGAAGTTGATCCGCACCACCTCCATGCCCTGCTCGTCGAGGAAGCGTATCTGGTCATAGAGCCGTTTTTTCTCCGCAAATACGAGAAATTCCAGGCCGATCTGATCGCGCATGGTTGAAAGATCCATCTGAAAGATCTTTTGGCGTTCGATATGTTCCACCAGAAAAAGCAGGTCGCTGACCACTGCGCTGATATCGCTGGCGATCATGCGGCGCGCCAGGCCGACATTGAGTGTTTCACTCGATTCCCGGCTCACCCGCTCGGTAGTGTAGAGCGTGTAATAGTGCATGAACCCCACCACGACCAATACCAACAGCAACGGCACAAAAATCTGCAGGAACCCTTTGATCAGGCTCAATCGGGTGAGTGGTGAAGGTGGGGGGCTTAGCGGCATTGTTGATCCAGGTAATGACGCAACCGTTCCATGTAACTGTCGATGGGCTCATCGCTCTCTCTGGGTACCAGAAAGGTCAGCCGGGCCGCCTTGATATAGGGTGTGCGGGAGCCATCGTCGGCGGGTGTGCGTTCTGTGATCACCCGCCGCGCCAAGGTCAGGGTCTCCTGGGGGTTTTCACAGTGTCTGGGCAGGGTGATGTTGCGTGCATACCACTGCGCGCTTGCCGATATGACCAGCAGGATCACCAATACAGCAGCGATCAGCCGCCAGAGCCTGAATTCATTTTTTGTCTCCTGCATGGGTAAGGAAGTGTTGTTCATTGCTTAGTGGGCCACTGCCGGATTTATGTGAGCAGCGGGTTTTCGACTGGCCGATTGCCTGCTGTTGAGTAAGCGCCGGGCTGTAACAGCGCCCTGAATGATGCGGTCCCTCGCCGAAACCCCATCAAGATAGTTTGCTGCCAGATGGAGGCCGCGATGTTTGCCCAATTGTGATCTGATCGATTCGGTGCGCTCATAGTAGTGCCCGTGATAGAGCGGCAAAGCCTGCGTATGCTTTACGCTACGGACATATTCCGGTTCACCGGTCACTCCCACCAACTGCCGCAGATCGTGCAGGGTGTTGTCCACCATCTGCTGTTCGTTCCAACTGCAACGATGGGGATGGCGGGCACCGCCGATGTAGCTTGTGAGCAGCACCTTACCATTGGGCGCCCGATTCGGAAAAAGAGTACTCATCCACATGTTGCCATTGAAACTGAGCTGCTCCTGACGGGGGGCGAGAAATCCCGTTCCGTCCAGTGGATGCGCGATGTTATCTCGTGCCATGCCCAAATGGAGTACCGTCAACGGTGCATACTCGATTCCCTGCAGCAATTTTCCAAGCTCCCCGTTAATGGGGTTTAGGAGATTCGCGGCAGTAGGTGCCGGTGTGCTTATCACAAGCTGCTCGAAACGACGGGTGATCTCGATGCCTTGACTGTTCACGCCGGTAACGCACCAGCCGCCCCTGTCTGCGGGTTCAATATCCACCGCTTTGAAGCCTCTGCGCGTATTGATAGCTGGGTGTGCCGCCATCTGTCCCGTCAATTGAGTCATACCGCCAAGGAATGAAAATGCCTCAGCCATGTTGGCGCGGCCTTTTTTATGCAGTACCCGGTTGATAAACATCCCACTGGTAAAGCTGCCATAGCGACGTTCCAGAGCCGTTAGTCGTGGCAGTACGGCCCAGGCGTTTGCCATATCGGGATCAGAGGCCAGGGTGCCGGCGATGAAAGGGTCCATCACCTTTTCCAGAATCTCGCTGCCCAAGCGGCGCCTGATGAACTCACTCACAGTCTCCCGTTCGTGCCCCCCTTTTGCAACCAACAACTCCGTCGCCATACGCAGTTTACCCCGCAGGCTCCACATGGGCGATGCCAACAAGGCGGGCAGTTTCATGGGGACCGGTCGAAGTTCACCTTTGTGCACCACATAGCGACGCATATCAGTGCCGCGTGAAATCTTCTTATCGGACAGGCCAGATGCCTCAACCAACTGATCCACTTCCTGGTGAAAGTTCATCAGAATACCGGCGGCATCCTCGGTCAGATAACCGGATTCACTATGACTGCGAATTTTGCCACCCAGGCGTGGTGCTGCATCCCAAACCTCGGGTCGAGCGCCACCCTCGGCCAGCCACCATGCAGTGGAAAGGCCGGAGATACCGCCGCCGATGATTAGAATATTCGCTTCGCTCATATTCAGGTTACAGGTGACAGGGGGAAGGAAACAGGTAACAGGTGACAGGTTGGCCTTGGCTTTGTACCGACATTAGGAAAAGAGTTGTAGGCCGGTTCAAGCGTAGCGGAACCGGCACCGGCACTCTCGAAAGCTTTGCCACGCTCTGGTCGCCCGATCCGCTACGCTTGATCAGGCCTACAGACTTATGTACCAAGCTGAAGAGCCGGTTTTGTTCCCTGAAACCTGTCACCTGTCACCTCCCTTTAGCTCCCGCCGCATCTTCTCTATCAGATCCCGTCCCAAGGTGCCGAGTCCGCTGCCGTCCGGGTTCTGATGGCTTTCGATGTATTCGCGAATTTCGGCGAAACGTCTGGCGGCCTGTTCGTTGTCCTTGAGACGGGGCATGCGCTCTTTTGCGATACTGAAGGCGTCGAAGTCGAGGGCCTTCATATCGAACCCCTTCATGCGTCTGACTGCCCGCATCATGGCGCGGTTGCGGAAGCGGGTCAGGTCGTCGCTGGTAATCTCCTCAAGGCCTTCCCGGCGGGCAGCGAATTCAGCGGCCTTTTTGATGCCGGCACGGACGAATTCGGGGGCGGTTTTTACGCGTTCAAGCGCTTCAGGGCTCCATTTAACGCCTGCCATCAGGGTATCCAGCACCCTGACCACATCCTCGACGGCCACCCGTTGTGCGCGACGGCGTTTCACCTCCCGTTCCACAGCGGCCTCCATCGAGGGCTGGACGAAGAGGCTTACCTGGGGTCCGCGGTCGGAGAGGGCTATTTTCAGTAGATGTTCTGCCTCTTCATCCCAGGGGAAGGCGCGCCTGGGTTCGTCTTCATCCTCCAGACGTTGCAGGAGCTTCATGTTGACTTCCAGTCGGCCCTCGTTGCGCGCGACGTCTTCAGCTACCTGGCGGACGCCTTCCTGCAGGAAAGGGGGCATGGTGTCGAGATGGGTTTGCGCCTCAGCGGTCCAGGGCAGGGGAGGTGCATCGCTGATGGGTTGCGCTCCCGCCCTGGCGATGGAACTGACGCTGCCTGGTGGACGGGAGGGCATGCCGTTTTTGAAGCGATTTTTCGCCAAAGCCGCCATATGCTCTGGGGTGACCACAGTTTCTCCCAGTTTCCGCACATGGTCTTCAGCCCGCTTGCGTACCATCTTGCGCAGGAAGCCGGGGACACGCAAAAGACGCTTTTCCGCTTCGGACGACCAGGACACATCATCGGTTATTGCGGGGACCAGTGGCTGGATTACCGGCTTGCCCTGCGGCTGGTAGGAGCACCAGGGATCTGCGTCCATCAGGCTGCCGCCGAGGGCCCTGGGTCGTGCACGGCAGCCGGTGCAGAGCTGTTGGTATTCGCACTTGCCACACTTGCCGCCCAGGTTAGGATGGGTAAGCTGGGCGAAGGTGGGTGAGTTGTCCCAGATCTGCCAGAAAGGCGTCTCCCGGATAGTTCCCTCTTCATCGGCGATGTAGGGGCAGGCGGTGACGCCGCCCTCCGGGGTGATGCGGCAGTAGTGGATGCCCGCCAGGCAGCCGCCGCCCTCGTATCCCTGGGCCCGGGTCAAAGGGGATTCCGGGTCGATTTGATAGGCGATGCGCTTGTAGTGGGGGGCGCAGCGGGCGCGGATGATCAGGTCGTTGGTGGCGGCTTGGGCCTCTACCAGTTGTTTTAGCACGGCCTCGTAGCGTTGCGGGGTGATGTCGCTCATCGACTCGCCGCGACCGGTGCAGACCAGGAAGAAGATGTTCAGCACATGGGCGCCGGTGGCCCGGCTGAAGTCGATCATGCCCTGGACTTCTTGGGCATTCTGCTCGGTGACCGAGAAGTGGACCTGGAACGGCAGATCGTTTTTGCGGCAGGCCTCCATACCAGCGAGGGTCTTCTCCCAACTGCCGGGGCAGCCACGGAAGGCATCGTGTTGGGCGGGGTCCAGGGAGTCCAGGCTGATGCCCATGCCCATCACTCCTGCTGCCTTAAGTTGCTGCACCCGGGACTCATTGAGCAGCACGCCGTTGGTGCCGACCACGATGGAGAGTCCCAGTGAACTGCCGTGGTTGACCAGTTCTTCCAAGTCACGACGCAACAGGGGTTCGCCGCCGGTGAGCACCACCATGGTCTCGCTGCTGCGGCTGGCGATCTCATCCAGCAGTCCTTTGACCTCGTTGGTGGTGAGTTCGTTTTGACCGCCGTTCTCCCGGGTGTCGGCGTCCATGTAGCAGTGGTTGCAGGCCAGATTACAGCGGCGGGTGAGATTGACTGCCAGAAGAAAAAGGTCGCGATCAGACATAGAGGTCGCCTGGTCAGGTATTCCCGTTGCGGGGATCGCTGGGATCGAGGTGGAATACGCCACGTTCGGCCCACTCTGCCTTCACCGCATCCACCGCATCGTGATCGACCGAGTCGAGTCCCTGCCGTCGGGTCCACCCCTCGATCTCTTTCACCAGCATGCCCTGAACCATCTCAGGTGCCTTGGCGATGCGCTCATGGGCATCTTCGTTCCAGGGCATTGTCTCCTCTACGGTTGCCGAACCCTGGGTGAAGGTCTGCATGACCTGGCCCAGGAAATCCGCATCGATCTGTTCCATGCCGCTCTGTCCGGCAATGGTTTCAGCAGCCTTCACCGTCATATCACGGCAATAACCGGCAGGGACGTTGGCAAGCATCGCCTCAGCATCGCTGTCCCAATCCAGCCTGTGTTCAGGGGAGGAGGGCGTGGGTTGAGGTGCGGGTTGCACCAGTTCGGCAAAGGGGCAGGCGCTCTTTTTCTCTGCCGCCGGGGCGGAGGGTTGAGCATCGCCCTGCATGGCTGACGCCATTGCGTCTCGTGCCTTGGCCAGTCCCGCTTCGGCGGTTTGCAGGGAGATCTCACTGAGTCCCTGCTCACTGGCATAGGCTTCGATGCGCTGTTTCGATGCGTCCCGCATGAAGCCTTCGGGAACCCGCATCAGACGGGCGAGGGCGGCGGCCTGCCAATGCAAGGGTAGGGCCGAGGAATCAGGGCCAAGGGCCGGGGTAGAACGCAGGGCCGAGGAATCAGGGCCGAGGGCCGAGGCAGAGCGTTCTTTTCCTAGGCTCTTGGCCCTCGGCCCTTGGCCCTGATCCGGCCCTCGGCCCTCATTCAGGCTCTCATCAAGAAAGGGGCGGATATGGTCAGCCACCACGATTCGATGACCCTCCCCCCGTGCCTTCTTCTCCGCCCGCATGCTCAGGTTGCCCCGCAGACTGAGGTCGTCCACCGTGAGCAGCAGTTGTTTGGCCGCTTCATCCCAGCGCATGGCCTCTTCGGCAGAGGGTTTGCGTTTCAGCTCACCATTGTCGTAGGCCTCGACGATCTCGGACATCGCCTGTTCGGCGTGTCCCGGCATCAACTGGGCGGTAGCCTCTTCGACGATGCTTTCGGTGATGACCGTATGGCCGTGTTCCTGGGCGTAGCGCAGGATCGCCATGCGCGCCATGTTGCGCACGAAGGAGGGAACCCGCTCCATGCGAACCTCTGCCTCGTTGGTCCATGAGGTGGTGACCTCGGCAATGCTTTCCACCGGCGGGCGGTACTCCCGCTGGCTCAGTAATACCGCGCAATCCACGTCGTTGAGCAGGGCCTCGGCATTGCCACCGATATCGAGTTCGTCGTCGGCGTGGATGCCGAGCTTGCCGATCACCAGCAGTGAGGGTTGTTCCAGTTTCAGATAACGGTTGATGACATCGTGGGGCTTGCCGTCGAGCAGTTTGATCTCCACCGGTATGCCTTGGTCTGCGGCGATGTTTCGCGCCACTTCGAGATGGCCCTGGTAAATCTTCGCCAGACCGGAATCGATGATCTCTTCGTGCAGTTTCTCCTGCTCCTGGAAACGGAACACCTTGCCCGCCTCCTCGGAGAGCACATCAGCGATACGGTTGAAGGCGACGTAGTGATAATAGGGATCGAAGGCGGAGATCACCTTCACCGGCACATTCCACTCCTTGCTCAGGGCGAGGGCGGTGAGCAGCCCGCCGTAGGCGCGGCTGGAACCGTCCACCGCGACCACAATGGGGCCTTTTTTGATGGACTTTTGAGGATCCTTGATGACCAGCATGTCGATGTCGCAGCGTCTTGCGACGCGCTGGCAAACAGTGCCGAGTCGGCTGCCTCTGACGGCGCCCAGGCCCAGTGCACCCATCACCAGCAGATCGTAGTCTCCGATGTTGGTCTCACGTACCAGTTCCCGGTAGTTCTTGCCTTCCAGGGCGCGGCGTTTGAGTTCGATATTCTGTTGTGACGTCTTCTTCTCCACCTGATCCATGTAAGAGTCGGTGATAATAGAGAGGCCACGTGTGATCAGGTCGTCATGCGCGTCCCGCTGGCGCTCCAACTCCTCTTCTTCGCGAAACTGCTCCGGCAGACCTCCCTCCATCTGGCGGAAACGCACATCGTGCAGCTTTGCCGCATAGACGTGGGCAGCCGTCAGGGTGCTGTTCCAGATGCCGGCCAGACTGACTGCCTCTGTAATGCTGCGGTTTGAATGGTCGGAAGAGTCCACCGCGAGGAGGATGGATTTATACCGGGGAAGGGAGACGGATTCCGGAGTTTGGTTTTGGGCTTGGGATGGCATTGACTCAGGTAAAAGGTAAAAGGTAAAAGGTAAAAGGTAAAAAATCGATCTGGACGATCGGCACCAGGTTAAAGGCCTTCTTTAACCTTTCACCTTTGGCCTTTTACCTTTAATTATTCAGAAACCAGTAGACAACGATGGCTCCGATCACCAATGCATTGATGATCCCGGCGACGATGGCGAGATAGTCGAGCGGCGCCAGGTTCAGCCGTTTTGAAAATATCATAGTCCGGTCTCCATGGGGGACTGCCGGAATAGGCTATCCGACAGCCTCCACAAGGTTTTACTTGAAGGTGAAGTCCACGTTGGCGGTGCCGCCGGCGGCAACCTCAACCTTGGATTTCTGGTCCTTCAGGGTGCCGTGCCAGGCCTTGATGGTGTATTTGCCCGGGGGTACATTGTCGATGCTGAAAGTACCGTCCTCCGCTACCATGGCGTAGTAGGGGTTCTTGGCGACAAAGACGAAACCATGCATGAAATCATGGGCGTCGCACTCCACCTTCATGGCAGACCCGCGTTTCAGCTTGACTGTTTTGGTGACGGTGTTGGGCTCGGGCTGACTGACGTTGAAGACAGTCTTCTTGGTGCGTCCGATGATCTCGTAGGTGTGGATATTATGTAGGATAGGATCCTGATTGACGGCTGCGATCTTGGTTTCGTTCTTCATTACCTGCAGGAAGGGCTTGAACTCACAACCTTTCTGATCCAGGATTGCACTGGAGATCGAGGCGTCGAAGGCCTTGCCTGTTTTGACCTTGTCCAGATAGACAACTGTGTCCATCAGTGAGCCATTGTTGACTCGAACATAGTCGATCTCGCGGGTGCCTGTGCCGCAGACATCATTGTCTTTGGAAATCTTGTAGGTTTTTGGCGCTTTGTCCTTGCCGGCAAAACTCACCTTGCCGGTGATGGTGCCGCCGTTGCTGACGGAGACCTCTTTGTATTTAGCGGCCTGTCCAGCGACAGGCAGGGCGCAGAGGCCGGCCAGACTGAGGGCGATGATCAACTTCTTCATTTTGCTGACTCTCCTAGTGTTAACAGCGATGTGACATTACTCGGTGTGATGAAAAAAATGCAATTCAACTCAAGCCGCCTGTTGCGACCGGTCGTTGGAGGAAATAAACAGCTCTTCGAGCATCTCGATGACGAACCGGCGTTCAGCGCTTGAATCGACAGTGTCCAGTTGGCTGAGCAGCCTCTCGGCGCTACCTTGGATATCGATGGAACGCAGCAGTTTGCCGATATTCCGGGCCTGGGCGCCGGCACCGAGAAAACCTGTGTCGATCAACTGCTCGACTATCTCGGTTTTGGACTCGCCAAGTCCCTCAAGGTTCAGTAACTGAACGATGCCTTTGGCCGCAGCCATCCGTACATTGAATTCCCCATCCTCCAGAGCGCTGCTGAGTTTGCGCAGGATGGTTTTGGGTGAGACGGGTTTGATCACCATGTGGCCGGCTATGTCGGGATCGTCACCGTTGATGCTCAATTCAACCAAAGCGGAGATGGTCTCGGTACGCAAGGTAGTCTGGGGGTCATTCAGGATGTCAAGTAGAGGCAGCATGGCTGCCTTGTTGTGCAGCAGGCCCAGTGCGCGGGCACAGGCCACCCTTTGGTCTTCGTCGCCTAGGCCCAGCTGGGTTGTCAGGGAGCCGAAGGCGTTCATCAGGCTCCGCAGTCCGGGATGCAGGCGTGCGGTTTCCGCGATGGCCAGTGCGGCTTCATAACGCAGTACGCCATCATCCGCGTTGAGAGCCTGGATCAGTCCCTCCACTGAGGCATCGTCGGTATTGCCGATGAGTACGCGCACACCCAGGCGGCGGACGTCGTCTTCGATGCTGATCTTGCGCCGGCCGCGGGTCATCCGCTCGCCGACACGCTTGTTCTCTTCCACGACCTCAAGGAAATCCTCGATCTCCTGTTCGGTCTCGACCTCGGCCTCGGGTTCCGGCAGCGCCTCGTGGACTCCGAAGGCAATTTCCGCATTGTCCAGGGCGATGGCATCGAGGGTGGAGATTGCGGCATTCACTTCGCCAGGTTCCACAACGCGGCCAGGGGTCTCCGGCAGTACCAGGGATTCGCCTTCTGCCAACTCGGATCCCTGAGCCTCGGGTGTCTCGGTTGTGGTGTCTTCAGCTTTGCGCTGCTGCTCTTTTATCGGGGTGGGATCGAACTCCACGGCCTGACTGATCTTCTGTGGTGTTTCCTGGGATGAGAGTTCCAGTTCACCGGCGATGGCGGCAAGTACGATATCGAGGGGACGCTGCAACGATTCTGCTGTCTCTTCCCCGGTCGCCGGGATGGCATCAAGTGCTGTCAAGGCGTCGAGCGCGGCAAGGCGTACCGGTTGTTCCCTGTCGGCAATCGCCTCCTTGAGCAGATCGATGGTGTCGGCGTTGAGTATGCCGATACGACCGATGGCAAGGGTGGCCTGTCGGCGAACCATGCCGTAAAGACCTTTGTTGCGCACTGTGGCAATGAGCACGTCCAGTGAAGCGGGGTCTCCATTGACACCCAAAAGATCGCAGGCAGACGCCGCAGTGTCGTAGGTTTTGTCTGTGAGCGAGTCCGCCACCGCAGCGAGGCTCTCTTCATCCAGGGATCGGGGCGGGATCAAACTACTCAGTGTGGTGGCGACGATGGCACGTACCAGACTGCTGGGGTCGCTGAGCAGGGGAGTGATCTCGGCGATAATGTCGTTATCGGCAGAGCTGGATTCCGTCAGGCGGTTGCAGGCTTCTATGGACGCAGAGCGAACGTCGTCTTCAGGGTCGCGCAGCAGCAGGAGCAGAGCGGGCAGATAGCGATGGGCATCGATATCTGCCAAGGCTGTGGCAACGGCCGCACGGACTTCCGGTGATTCGTCGCGCAGGGCCTGCCCCAGGGGTTTGGTCACCTCGGGGTTACCTGAATGTCCCAGTGCCCGGGCGGCACGGCGGCGTTGCATGATGGAGCCGTTCTCCAGCAGGTCGAGAAGCGCGGTGATGCCACTCACTTTGATATTGGCCAGGGCAGCGAAAATTTCCGGGTCGATGTCCTGGGATATTTCATCCTCCATGATCTGCAGCAGGGTGCTGGTGGCATCCTCGACGCCGAATTTGCCCAGGGCCTCCACCGCAGCGAGTTGGATGTCCCACCATCTATCCCAATCGTCTTCCCATTCGATTCTTTCGGGGCGATCTACCGCAACCTTTTTCAGGATGGGTATCGCGTCATCGGTGCCGAGCTGGCCAAGTGCGATAGTCACTGCGGTACAGACTTCGCCGCTCTCTTCGTTCTCGAGGGATTTGATCAGTGCCGGTACGGCATGGGTGTCGCCGATTCTTCCCAATGCCTCGGCGGCATCCACACAGGCATCTATATCTTCATCCGTCAGTTGCTTGATCAGGGCCTCCACAGCACTTCTGCTGCCCAGGGTTCCCAGGGTGCGGGCGGCGTAGCAGCGGTCCGCCTCATCGCCTGTTTTAAGAAGGTCTGTCAGAGACTGTTCGGTCTTTTCTTTCATATTCATCAAATACCCGTCTGGGATGGAGATCCCCCTATGCAAAGCAAGAGCTGTACCAACACGAGTCGACCCTTAACTGCCTGACTTGGCGCTGGAATTGTGCTGGATGAAAAATGAAGACTTAAACGATACGTTCAAATAGGTCTAGTAACGCAGATATGATTGAACGTTTTGTGCTGTTCCGGGTGATATTCCTTGTTCCATATTGGTTTTATTGAGGGGAGAAAAAGAGTGTAGAGCTGGAGAATACGCATGAGGGAGGGTTGAAACGAATGGTACATACCGGTTTTATTGAGTGAAAGAAATGTTCAGGTTGTTTAGTGAGGCTCCTTAATGGAAATAGTAAAAACCGAAGCGGCCTCTATGGGTGGTTCCTGGCCACTGACCGCTGATTCATGGAATAAATACAAGGGATTAGGGTTGTATGAATCTGCAAGGTAAGTCCGAACCGTTATCGGTCCGGCTTGTGGTGGTCACTTGGCCTGGATTTTGCACTCAGTGCCTGGAATAAGCACTTTTCATCAATCGCGGCCAAAGGTGCAGCTAATGTCCGATCCAGAGAAAGTCAACGAATCTGAAAGAGAAGAGGGCACAGAGGTGTCCGGGCACTCCAATTGGGGGCCGAAGCTGTTTGTTGGGGTGCTGATCGGTATCCTGCTGTTTTTCTACTGGTTGCTGATCTACTCGGGCGGCGTCACAGTGCATCACGGTTAAGGGGTGGAAAAATGAGTGAAGAAAATAAAATTGGTGGTGCAGCACTGCTGGTCATCTGGATTGCTGCACTGGCCATCTCCCTGGTTGCATTCTACGGCCTGGATCATCTGATCATGAACATGCAGGGACTGCCCCTGAATGCCGACCTGACCCCTGCGGGTTGAGCGGGTAGGGGAGAGAGAATAGAGATGAGGTCGAACAGACAACAATCGATACGTCGAAGCGGTTTTTCAAACCGGCTTGGTTGGCTGCTGTCCCTGTTGGCAGTTCTGCTTGTATTTGGAGTAACCCCTGTTTTTGCGGATATGGGGATGGGTGGTGCCGACCAACGCATCGCACCGATCGGCCGGGTTCATATTGCAGGCCAGGATTTTGTTCCCGCAGCGGATAGTGCGGCCAGTGGGGCGGAAGCGCCGGAGCTGATCGCGGCGCCCCGGACGAGTCGCAAGGACTACCCGAATGTCGGCGTCAGCAGCCGGGCAGTGGTGTGGATTCTGGCCCAGTTACACCTCTTTTTCGGTGCCCTGGTGTTGGCGGTGCCCCTGTTTGTCCTGGTGATCGAACTGGTGGGGGTGACGAGCGGTGATGAGCGCTACGACAGCATGGCCCATGAGTTTATGAAGATCAGCCTCACCGGCTTCTCCATTACCGCCATCTTCGGTGGCTCTCTGGCGCTGGCGCTGTTTCTGCTCTATCCCGATTTCATGGGTTACATGATGCACGTCTTCGGCGCTCAGTGGCTGGTCTATGCAGGACTGTTTTTTCTTGAGAGCTTCTTCCTCTATACCTACTATTATGGCTGGAACGCCATGCGCTACGGCAACCTGAAGTGGGTGCACCTGAGTCTTGGCCTGCTGCTCAATGGCGCGGGCATGACCATCATGGTGATCTCCAACTCCTGGGCCACCTTTATGATGGCACCTTCAGGCGTCAATGAGGTCGGCGTGGTGGTGGGCAATATCTGGGAGGTGATGAAGGGACCGCTGTGGAACCCGATCAACCTGCATCGATTTATTGCCAATATCGGTTTCGGCGGAGCCGTTGTCGGGGCCTATGCCGCATATAAATTCCTGAGCACAAAGGATATGGAGAAGCGGGCCCACTACGACTGGATGGGTTATACCTCCAACTTCATCGCCATCCTTGCCTTTCTTCCGTTGCCCTTCGCCGGATACTGGCTGATGGCGGAGATCTACGCCTACTCCCAGCAGATGGGTATCACCGCCATGGGCGGCATCCTGGCCTGGCTCTTCATCGTGCAGGCGGTGCTGATCGGCACCATCCTGCTGGCTGGCAACTACTACCTTTGGGCGGGTATGTCGCGCACCGAAGGTTCCAAACGCTACAAGCCTTTCATTGGTTTTATCGCTTTCGTACTGGTGGTTTGTTTCCTGACTTGGGTTACCCCCCACACCCTGATACTGTCTGCGTCGGAGATCGCGCAGCTGGGAGGCAGCCACCACCATATCCTCGGTCCCCTGGGCATCATGCCGGCGAAGAATATCGCCGTTAACCTGATGTTGATAGTGACCTTTCTCTCGTTCCAGCTCTATCGTCGTTCGGACAAGGTGGCGACCGTCTCCTGGGCGCCCATTGGCAACGCGCTGATGGTGGCGATCTATGTGGTGGCGATCGTCAACATCATTTTCCTCGGCGTCTACTATGGCTACTTCACCAATACGGTCTATAAGGTGGGTTCGTCGGTGGCCCAGGTGAGTTCGACGCTGGTAGTGATCATTGCGGGTATCGTTATCGATAGCCTGATGTTCAAAAATGCCAAGACCCTGCCTTCGCACTGGGGCAGGATCCCCGATCGAGCCCAGTACGCCCTGTTTGCCCTGCCGATTGCCTTTACCTGGCTGATGGGTCTGATGGGCTATGTGCGCTCTTCGGTGAAGACCCACTGGCATGTCTATACGGTGATGAAGGATAACTCGCCGGACAATTTTATTCCCACTATTGGTTATGCGGGCAACATGATCACCATCGTGACCGTACTGTTCCTGTTGTTCGTGCTATTTATGTTCTGGGTCGCCAGCCTTAGTGGAACCAAACAAGCCAAACCGGAAACGGTGACTGAAGGAGGCGTGGCATGACCGTCTTCTTCAAAACCATTGGATTCAGTATCGGTCTGGCCCTGATCTTCACTCTGGTAACCCAGCTATTGCCTCAGGTGGAGGGCGAGGCGCCGGTGGAGACGAAGGTCGACCTGAGTTCCCTGACCATGGACGACTTTGTCGCCATGGGCGAAGACCTGTTTATGAACAAGGGTACCTGCACCCTCTGCCACAAGCCTCCCCCCATCGGACGTGCGCCGGATATCCAAGGTCTGGATATGGTGAGTACCTCCGCTGAACGATTGGCGGATGAACGCTATCGGGGCGAGTCGAAGGATGCGGCGGGCTATATCCTCGAATCGATGATTGATCCGAGCAAGTTCGTAGTCGCCGGTTGGGGCAAAAAGGGCTCCAACGATACGGTGTCACCGATGCCCGCCGTCGACAAGGCACCGATTCAGCTCTCTGTCATGGAGATGGATGCGATCATCGCCTATCTGCAGGCGAAGGATGGTAACGAGGTGACCGTATCCCTGCCGTCACCTGAGGCAGCCGCAGAAGCTGCTGCTGCGGCACCGGCGGCCGGTGGTGCCGCAGCAGCATCAGCAGCCACTGCGGAGGAGGCACTGGGTAAATATGCCTGCAGCTCCTGTCATGCGATGGACTCTGAGGATCCATTGGTGGGACCGGGGCTGGCAACCGTGGGGGCGCGTCTGAGTGTGCCAGAGATTCGCCAGAGCATTGTTGATCCTGCCGCAGTGATTACGGAGGGCTTTCCTCCGGCGATGCCTGCTGACTTTGCGGAGAAGATGACGGTCAAAGAGCTGGAGATGCTGGTGCAGCATCTGGCGGAGAAAAAATAATGAAGAGCTTTAGGATTCCCGCTTTCCTGCAGGCGGTGCTGGTCATCGCGGCAGCCTATCTGGCGTTCAAGTTCGGTTTTCCGCCGCTGTTGCCGCAGACGCTGATGATCCAGTACATGATTATCGCCATCATTGGTGTGCTGCTCTATTTCTCTTTCGATGACGAGCGTTGGGCGGAGTTCCAGGCACCGGTTCTTGCCACCCTGCGCAACGACAACTTAGTGGTAGTGCGCTGGGCGTTTCTGATCATCATCCCGTTGATCGTTGGCTACACTGTTTATGGTATGGTGAAACCCTCCAGCGATGCTCCGGTGGAACCACGCCAAGTGCATCCGGCACCACCTGCCTCGGTCAAGGTCTTCGGCAAGAGTTTCGACTTGGCGACCCTTGAGAATCCCATCCGTGAGGAGATTCTTGAGACCCTCGCCGGGGAGAAAGAGGCAGGCTGGGAAAAATATCAGACCGCAGTCAGCGCTGGCCGCGACGTCTACTATCAGAACTGCTTCTATTGCCATGGCGACCTGCTGGACGGCCAGGGTCACTATGGAACCGGATTCAACCCGCAGCCGATCAACTTCCAGGACCCGACTATCATCCCGCAGTTGCAGGAGTCGTTCCTTTTCTGGCGCATCACTACGGGTGGCCCCGGCCTGCCGAAGGAGGGTAGGCCTTGGAATTCAGCCATGCCGGTGTGGCATGAGATGTTGAGCGAGCAGGATGTGTGGAACGTCATCACCTTCATCTTCGACTATAACGGCCAGGTGCCGCGGATCTGGGATCCGGAGATCTCCCGGGTCGTGACCGGCATGAAAGACGAGGTGCAGGCCGAACGCAGGGAGATCAAGGGCCAGGATCTCTATAAGTTCCGTTGTGAGGTCTGCCATGGAGAGCAGGGTGCCGGAGACGGCGTGGCGGCGGAGTTGATGTATCCCAAGCCGCGGGATTTCACCCTGGCTCTGTTCAAATACAAGACCTCTCCCGGCACTCTGTTGCCGCTGGATGATGACCTGTTCAATACCATCAAAAACGGCCTGACAGGAACAGGCATGCCGGGTTGGGCATCGCTGATGAGTGATGAGCAGATTCGCAGCCTGATTCCGGTAATCAAGGGTTTCGATATCACCGCCGCCTGGGCGCCGGATGATGCGGAAGACGAGTCCTTCGATGATGATGGTCACTATATCAAGACAGATTTTCGACAGGTCGCCGAAGTTGAGCCGGAGGAGGGTCAGATCCCCTATTCTGAGGAGTCGGTGGCCAAAGGGCGCGACGCATTTCTCAAATCCTGCAAGGAGTGCCACGGCGAAGCGGGCAGGGGCAATATCGTCTCCGGCAAGAAACTGGAGGACGATTGGGGTTTCCGCATCTGGCCGCGGGATCTGACCAAGCCCTGGACCTGGCGCGCCACTCAGTCCACTGATTCTGCCGAGAAGGAGCGGGATGCCACCGTCAAGGCGATCTATACCCGTCTCTCCATCGGTATTCCCGGTACGCCGATGCCGGCTCACCGCGCAGTGGAGGAGGGCAACAAGGATCCAGTCAGTCTGGAGGATCGCTGGCATATCTCCAACTTCGTCTACAGTCTGCGTGATACAGCGGTGCAGCCCAAAGATGGTGCTGTGGTAACCGGCACCAAGGTAAGTGGCGGAGTGCCGACCTCGCTGGATGATGAGCGTTGGAATGGCGCGGACGCGGTTACCCTGAGTCTGGTGCCCAACATCATCAAGGAAGAGCGCCTGTTCACGCCGCTTAATGATGCAGTGACCGTGCGCGCCATCTATAACGAGAAGGAGATCGCCTTTCTGCTCGAAGTGGATGACCGCACCGAAAGCCGTCCCGGTATCGAATACTTTACCGATCTGCAGGACGAGAACAAGGAGATGCACGCCGATGCGGTGGCGATCCAGTTCCCCATGGAGGCCGCTTATATGTCGTCACCGATGGTGGAGAAGCCCCTTTATCGACATGGCGACAAGCGTCACCACACCACCATCTGGTACTGGAATGCGGGCAGTGTCGAGCCCAAACGTGATGCCGGTGCTGTGCTGATGGAAGGTGTCGGCCCGAACAAACGTCCAAAGCTGCGTGAGTCGGACGGTACCTTTAGCGCGGGCGGTGAGTGGAAAGACGGTAAGTGGCGTGTCATCATGACGCGTCCGCGCAGTGGCGGTGCGATTGGCGATATCGACTTTGTTGAGGGTCAGTTCATGCCTATCTCTTTCGCCAACTGGGACGGCAGTAATGGCGAGGTGGGATCCAAACACACTTTGAGTCCCTGGTACTGGCTCTTCCTGCCGCCGGAGTTCGACTATCAGCGGGTCTATGGGCTTCCTGCGGGCATTGCCCTGTTGGTTTTCCTTGCTGGCCTTATGTTGGTAAGGTCGGAACAGAAAAAGGTGAAAGGCTAAAGGTTAAAGGCTAAAGCGGTGATCCTATTTCTCCTCATATTTGTGCATTCGCGGGAGTGATTTTTTTATGATTCAACGGTTGGTCTCCATCTTTCTCTTTCTCATGTTTCTTCCCATTGTGGCTCAGGCCGGGGGGGAGGCGCCGCGTGAGGATGAGGTTCTGGATCAGAGCGGTGCCCCGGCTGGCGGCGATTTCACCCTCAATTCTGCTGCTGGGCCGGTCTCAACCAGTGATCTCCGGGGCAAGGTCATACTGCTCTATTTCGGTTACACCAAGTGTCCGGATGTCTGTCCCACTTCACTCTCCATGGCAACCCAGGCCCTGAACGAATTGAGTGGAAAAGAGTTGAAATCATTGACATCGATCTTTGTCAGTGTCGACCCCCAACGCGATACGGTGGAGCAGCTGAAAGAGTACGTGGAGTACTTCCATGAGAGCTTTATCGGGGTAACCGGCAGTGAGGAGAAGGTAGCCGAGGTAGCTAAGATGTATGGGGCTCAGTATTACCAGGTGGAACTGGAAGGTTCGGCTTTTGGGTATTCGGTGAATCACTCCGCCGCAACCTACCTGATAGCGCCGGACGGACAGTTACGTTTTATCTTTCCCCACGAGACGCCGCCGCAAGTGATGCTTGAAGGAATACGCTATCTGATGGCTGGTAACTGAAGGCATTACAGATTCACATGCAAAACCGCCGAAAGGCGGTTTTTTTATGTCTGGTATTTGCGCAAAACGCTATTCGGATAAACGCCAATGACTTGGGGATCAACCAAGTCTGCATAGTTAGTGCCCGTCCGGAAACTCTGTTTTCACCACGAAGCGCACGAAGAACACGAAGAAAATTGATGGTTAATCAATCTTTTACCTTCGTGCTCTTCGTGTCCTTTGTGGTTAGATGTTGGCTTCCGGATGGGCACTAGTTAGGGAATTCTCCGCTGAACACCATGATCCTATCCACCCATTTGCGCGGATTATTGAAAAGTTACTTAATAATAACGTAACAAATTGAATTATTAGAAAAATATTGAATTTTTTGAGTGGTTTTGTTGGGCAGAAACTTTTCTCATGTGGGTAGTGTTTCTCTTGAACAATTTGATCGAAGTGAGGTTGGCAATGCTGCTTTGGTAGAACAATTCATTCAGGATGCCCCAGAAAACAAATTGACGTGAATCAATAAGTTTTTTCTAACCCCACGTAACTACAGGTATTTATTTTTTGTCGGCTGATTGGCCTGAAAAATGCAGTGAATGAGATTGAATTGGACTATCGGTATTCATATTGGTTCCGTTGTCCCGATTCTCAAGTTGGAATACCGATAAATGAAGAACTGACCTGGAGGAAATCCAATGGGTGTACGAGTCAAAACCGGACATACTCTTCTGGCGGCAACGCTGGGGCTGGGTATGGCTTTCGGTGCGCAAGCCGGCAAGTATCCCGACATCACGTCTTTGCCTGATCTGAAGATCAATGTGGCCAAGGCGGAGTTGGGAAAACGACTTTTTTTCGATCGTCGTATCTCGGGCGATGCGGGCATAGCCTGCTCAGATTGCCACAAACCTGAAAACGGCTATGCGCATCCCGATGCGCTGTCCCCGGGTTATCCCGGCAACGGGCATTTTCGCAACAGCCCCAGCGTGGTAAACGCTGCGCACAAAAAAGTCTGGATGCATGACGGTCGTCTGGGCACCAACCTTAATGACGTAACCCGTGAAATGCTCACGGAAGATTACATCATGAACATGGACATGCGGGTCATGCAGGAGCGTGCGAAACAGGATCCAAAATATGTTCAGATGTTCAAGGATGCCGGATTTGGCGAACCATCCAACGGTTCGATACGTAAGGCTATCCCGGAATACCTGAAGACCCTGACCTCCGAGAATGCCCCCATCGATACCGGCAAGATGTCTGCCTCCGCCAAGCGTGGTCAGAAGCTCTTCAAAGGTAAGGCCGGATGCATCCAGTGCCACAACGGCCCGCTTGCCACTGATGGCAAGGCATACAATACCGGCGTACCGGAGAACTTCGATATTTTCCTTGATCCCATGAACCATCACGCCTTCATCGCCTTTGCAATGTTTCAGGGTATCGAAGACTACATGAACCTGAAGCGCGACCCTGGTTATTACAATATAACCATGGATGCGGCTGATACGGGCAAGTTCGTGACCCCGAGCCTGCGTGAACTGAAGTACAGCGCACCCTACATGCACAACGGCATGATCAAGAGTCTTTACGACGTGGTTGGCTTCTACAACAGGGGTGGTGGTAAGGACAGCCGTAAGGACTCCCGTCTCAAACCTTTGAAGTTGGGCAAACAGGATATCAAAGACCTGGTTGCCTTCCTCGAGTCGATGTCGGGTGATCCTCTGACCAGCGGTAAGCACGTCTGGAAAGATCCCTATCCTGCTGAGTATCCGGTTATCGAAAACTGGACTCAGGTCAAGAACTAAACGTCGAGGAGACAGCGATGAGTAATGTAATACAGACTCCGACCCTGTTGGCCGCTGCCATCACGACGGCACTGCTGGCAGGTTGTGCTGGCCAGGCGACTTCGGAATCCACTGCTGCACCTGCAGCGGAAAAATCGATGGCTGCAGCACCTATGGCGATGGCCGGTCCTGCGCCTCTGGCGCCTCTTGGAGAACCGCCAATTCCGCCGGATAATCTGCAGAGTGCTGCAAAAATCGAACTGGGAAAGATCCTCTTTTTTGATCCCCGTTTGGGCGGTGATGCTTCCACCGGTTGCTCCACCTGCCATGAGCCGGATCAGGGCTGGGCTTGGGCCGAGGACTTCTCCCGTGGTTATCCCGGTACCGTCCACTGGCGTAACAGTCAGACCATTATCAACAGTGCCTATTTCCCCCGCCAGTTCTGGGCAGGTTCCGCCTCCTCGAACGAGTCACAGGCAAGGGGTGCCGCGAGAGGTGGTGTGGCCGGTAACGGCGAGGCCGATATCATGGAGGCGCGGCTCAGGGTGATTCCTGAATATGTAGAGCGTTTCCGTGAAGCATTCGGTACCGAATGGCCAATCGTTCGGGATGCATGGCGTGCAATCGCCTCGTTTGAACGTACCCTGGTACAGCGTGATACACCCCTGGACAAGTATCTCCTGGGTGATAAGAGCGCGCTGGACGCGGATCAGCTCAAGGGTAAGGAACTCTTCGAAGGCAAGGCGGGTTGCATCCAGTGCCACAACGGCGCTATCACCTCTGACCAGGACTTCCATAACATTGGTATCCCACCGAACAAGCGTTGGGAAGAGGATGGATTGGCACAGATCACCTTCCGTTTCGAGCAGTATGCGAAGGGGCAGACCCAAGAGGGTTACCGTAAGGCCAAATCCGATTGGGGCTTCTACTACCGTTCCAAGAATGCATGGGACAAGGGTAAGTTTCGTACCGCCCCGCTGCGTTACCTGAAATACACCGCACCCTATATGCACAACGGTGTCTTCTACACCCTGGAAGAGGTGGTTGATTTCTACGACCGTGGTGGTTTCGACGAAGATGGCCGAACCACAATGTTCACAGAGAACAAGAGTTCGCTTATCAAGCCTCTTGGTTTGACCGACGACGAGAAGGACGCCTTGGTAGCGTTCCTCGAATCCATGTCCGGCGAAGAGATGCTGATGGATAAACCTGAGATGCCTGAATACGCACCGCTGTTTACCCTGGCAGAGCTTGAAGCGGCACAGGAGGCAAAATAATGTCTGATATCAAGAAAAAAGACGAGACTGCAGCAGATCACGGTAAGTGCATGCTCAATCGTCGTCAGTTCCTGATGTACAGTGGATCCGCGGCTGCCGCGGCCAGCACTGTTTCGATCAGTCTGTTCCCAGGCCAGGCCGCTGCAAAGGCCCGCGTCGTGGGTTATCCCCGTAAGAAGATTGGCCAGCTCAGCGCCCTTAAGGACAATCAGCCGGTGAACTTCACTTATCCTGATGACGGTGCTATCAACATGCTGGTCAAGATGGGCGGTGTGAAGGCCGGAGGCGGTGTTGGTGATCAGCGTGACGTGGTGGCCTTCAGCTACCTCTGCACCCACCAGGGCGGCAACATGATCGGCAAGTACCAGGCGGTGGGCAACCATCGTGTACTGGGCCAGTGCCCGCTGCATCTCTCGACCTATGATCTGACGCGTCACGGCATCATCGTTTCCGGACAGGCATACCAGAGCGTGCCTCAGGTCCTGCTGGAAGTTGATGGCGACGATATCTATGCCGTGGGCATGATGGGCCTGATCTTTGGCCGTAACGAAAACTTGCTGGAATCCTGAGGAGGAGAATAGACAATGGCAACTAAATATTACCTCCCTGAGGACCATGCACCGCTACCACCGAAAAATGCGGACGTGAAGACCACCTGCTGCGACTACTGCATCGTCGCTTGCGGATACAAGGTCTATCGTTGGCCGGTAGGTACCCCGGACGGCGGTCCGAAGGCATCTGAGAATGCCTTCAATACCGACTTTCCGTCCGGTCCGCTACAGGCTTGGGTGGCACCCACTCAGCACAACGTGGTGATGCACGACGGGCGTCCTCACAACGTGGTTATCATCCCGGATAAGGATGCCAAGGTCGTCAATATCGGCGGTGACTCCTCCATCCGTGGTGGCTGTATTGCGCAGAAGTGCTACAACCCCAACAAACCGACCAACGACCGTCTGACCTCGCCCCTGGTGCGGATCAACGGTACCCTGCAGCCGGTGAGCTGGGACTTCGCCCTCGATATCGCGGCCAATGTGGGTAACCATGTTCTCAAAGAGCATGGCGCCAACGCATACAGTGTGAAGACTTTCTCTTATCAGTTCTTCGAGAACACCTATGCGGTGAAGAAGTTTGCCCGCCGTTCCATCAAGACAGCGGCTTTCACCTTCCACGACACACCTTCCGATGTGACCTCCACTCCCGGTTTCCGGGACGCGGGTTTCGACAACTTCGGTCCGGCCTATAAGGACTGGGGAGATGCAGAGGTTCTGGTGATCTGCGGTACCGACCCGTATGAAACCAAGACCATGATCTTCACCCAGTTCATCAAGCCCGCTATCGACCGCGGTCAAAAGACGATCTGGTTGAACGTGCGCGAGACCGCTGGTCTGGCTTATGCCAAGAGCAAGGGTGACGATCAAACTATCCATCTGCAGATCAATCCCGGCACCGATACCCCGGTACTCGGCGCCATCTCCCGTATCATTCTGGAGAATGGTTGGGAAGATAAGGACTGGATCAAGCACTGGGTCAACGACAAGTGGGGTTCCAGCTCCGGTTTTGGCCAGGGTACCCGTAATACACCATGGCAGTGGCGTACCACTTGGGGCAAGTTCCAGACGAATGGTGTTTACGGCAAAAAGGGCTACAAGGCCTGGGTTATGTCCCGCAAGGAGCATGAGCCCGAGGTGGCAGCCAAGATCGCCGGCGTCGACGTAAACGACCTCTATAAGGCCGCCAAGTGGCTGACTGGTGGTGGTGGTGATCGTCCCAAGGCATCATTCGGTATCGAGAAGGGCTTCTACTGGTCGAACAATACCGGTAACACCAACGCCATATCCTCTCTGGCAACTATTTGCGGTGCAGGTGGTCGTCCAGGTCAGATGGTTGGCCGCTTCGGTGGTCATCAGCGTGGTGGCGCGGGCGGTGGTAGCTATCCCCGTAACCGCTCACCTGAGAAGGTGCCGGGTCGTCGTCGTCGTTCCCTGGATACGGATCGTTGGCTCTATTCAGGCCACACTCGCATGGCGCATGTCATCGGTACTACCTGGATCCAGGCGATGGCCGGTGCAAACGGCCTGCACAACAAGTTTGAGGAGTTGACGACCAATAATCCAAACCAGGTTACCTCCTGGGATAAGGATGAGATCATCAAGACCCTCAAGGCGCGTGCCGATTCCGGTGGTACCGTGGTGATCAATCAGGATATCTACCTGCGTGATCCTATCGGTGCGCGTTTTGCAGATATCGTCTTCCCTGCCTCCACTTGGGGTGAAGAGGATTTTGCCCGCGCCAACGGTGAGCGTCGCATCCGCCTCTATCAGAAGTTCTACGATGCGCCCGGTGACGCCAAGCCTGACTGGTGGATCATCTCCCGGCTGGCCCAGAAGATGGGCTTCAAAGGTTATGATTGGAATGATTCCAACCAGGTTTGCGAAGAGTCTTCACGCTCCAGCCGTGGTAACCGCAAGGCCTACCATATGATAAAGATCGCTGCCCACAAAGAGGGCAAGACCTTGCATCAGAAGTTGGCTGAACTCGGTACCGAGGGTATCCAGGGTCCGACCTTCTACAACTACGACACTGGCGAGCTGCTCGGTACGGAGCGTCTGCATAATACCCAGTGCACGCAGGAGAAGCTGGTGAAGGAAGGCCGCACCAAGGGTGCCAACATGATCAACAAGAAGGGAACGCATTTCAATTCCCAGACCGGTCGTGTGAACATCCAGAAGCACCCCTGGAGCCTCTATGCCGACTACTGGGAGTGGATGAGCCCGAAAGACGATGAGTTGTGGCACACCAACGGCCGCATCAACGAGATCTGGCAGTCTGGTTTCGATGATATCGAGCGTCGTGCCTACATCACTCAGCGTTGGCCTGAGAACTTCACTGAGATACATCCGGATGATGCCGCTTCCCGCGGTATCGAGTCGGGTGACCGGGTGATGCTCTTCTCCAACCGGGTGCCGGTGCACAAGAACACCATCAAGGGTGTTCACGGCAAAGACTTCCAGTTCTCCGAGCTGATGAAGAACGGCCATATCGCACTGGAGAAGGGTGCTACCACCGCTATCGCCATCGTAACCCCAGCGGTGAAGAAGGGTACGCTGTACTCCTACTTCATCACAGAGAAGCAGGCATCCAATGCACTGCAGGGCCGCGTGGTGGATAACATCAGTGGTAACTACAACTACAAGCTCGGTGTGTGCAAGATCCAGAATCTTGGGCCGTCCGAGTATAAGAAGGAGTTCCGCAGCATGTCTTTCGCACCGAGAAACATTGTCTGATAACTCAGTAACACTCTAGTAGTAGATTAAAGCGGGGCTTCGGCCCCGCTTTTTTTTGCCAGTTCATCACAGCCAACGAGCGATCAATTATCGAACAGTGGATGGATGCAGTAGGCCGGCTCAAGCGCAGCGGAGCCGGCAATTGTCAATATGGGAGCGCCCGATCCGTTATGCTTGATCGGGCCTGCAGTCAGGACAGTTGATGTTGAGAGGGTGGCCCAAACCGAGCAAATAAAAAATATGATAGATCAGAGTTTGAACTCATTCAATGGCCTGGGTTCGCCAACTCCATAGCCTTGAGCATAATCCACATTGAGCACACGTAGCTGAAGCAGCGTGGCCTCATCTTCAGCCCATTCGGCGATTGTTTTCAGCCCGAGGATATGTCCGATCTGATTAATCGACTCCACCATGGCGTAGTCAACCGGATCCTTGGCCATATTGCGCACGAAACTGCCGTCAATTTTCAGATAATCGACGGGCAGATCCTTGAGATAGGTGTAGGAAGAGAGGCCTGTGCCGAAGTCATCCAGCGCAAAAGAGCAGCCCTGCGATTTCATGCGCTCGATCAGATGTTGTGCCCGATCCAGGTTTGCCACGGCTGCGGTTTCAGTGATCTCGAAACAGATGGCATGGTGAGGGATGTCCCAATCCTTGAAGAGTCGCTCCAGATAGTTGAGGAATCCTTCGTCTGTCAATGAAGTGCCGGAAAGATTGATGGCGAATAGAAAGTGCCCTTTCTCAGGGTGCTGTTTTGACCAGTGCCTGAGATTTTCACCCTGAGTCGAGAAGAGTTCATTGATGATCCAGCGATCGATGGCAGGCATCAGAATGTATCTTTCGGCAGCAGGAATAAAGTTATCGGGGATGATCAGCTCTCCCGCCTCACCAAACATACGGACCAATACCTCGTAGTGCCGCTTTCCGTTGTCGCCAACCGAAACGATAGGCTGCACATAGAGATGGAAACGCCCCTCATTCAACGCCTGGTTGATGTCAGCAACCAGATGCATGTCACCATGATGACGAATCAGTTCCGCATCGCCACTGTGATAGATATGCAGACGATTACGCCCTTGTTCTTTCGCCATGTGGCAGGCAACATCCGCCGTGCTCAAGATACTCGATGTGCTCTCTTCCATTGGGCTGAACCCGGAAAGCCCGATACTGACAGCGACATCGAAAGAACGATCCTCCCAGGTAAAAAGGAAATGGCGGATGGTCTGTAACAGATTGCTGCAGATTGTCTCGGCACGCTCCATACTGCAGTTGGAGAGCAGGACACCAAATTCATCGCCGCCGACACGCCCAATCAACTCGAATTCCTTCAACTGTGATTTGATGATAATGGCTAGTTGTTGCAGCAACTCATCACCGGCTTTGTGGCCGCAGGTGTCGTTGATCAGCTTGAATTGATCGACATCCATGAAGCAGAGTACGTGATGCTCCTTTGGTGCTTTCTTCACGGAAATGAGCACGGCCAGCCGTCGTTCGAATTCGGCGCGATTGAGTAGGCCGGTGAGTACATCATGTTGTGCCAGATAGGTCAGCCTTTCGTGGGCTTGTTGTGATTCAGAAATATCTTGTATCAGTGTGACGTAGTGAGTCTGATCATCAAGCTCAAGGCGGCTGATCGAAAGCCTTACCGGCAGGCTGCTGCCATCCTTGCGTACGCCTACGAGTTCGTGGGCATTGCTGTTTGGAGAGAGTCCCAGGGAATCAAGAATGTTTGTGCTGGGAGTGCGTATTTGTTTTTGTGAAAACAGCTGACCGATATTAATGCCGACGATATCCTCTTCGAGATAGCCGAACATCATCTCAGCCGCAGGGTTGAAGAGTTGCACGATACCGACAGTATCGAACATGATAATGCCTTCGACAGAAGTCTCGATGATGCCATGCAACTTCTGTTCATTATCCCTCAGGGCGCGCAGAGACTTCTCACGTTCTGTTACGTCGGTGATTATCAGGTAGAGCAGGGTGTTGCCGTTTGTGCCGGTGGGACTGACCTGGATCTCAACATCATGCAGGGTGCCCGAGGCGCTGGTGTGAAGTTCCTGATAGCTGGAGATGTTGCCCTGACTTATGGCGTTCAGCTGTTTGCGCAGTTGACTGGTGGGCAGGTGATTCAGTTTGCTGTAGTTCATCTTTTTCAGGTTGATGATCGAATGCCCATAAAATCTGGCAGCAGCACTATTGGCTTCGATGATCTTGCCGCTCTTGGCGTCCAGGATCAGCTTTATGGCCTGATTGACTTCGAACATCTGGCGGTAGCGTGATTCCTTTTCTGAGAGCACCTTCATGGCGCGTACCTGTTCAGTAATATTGCTGGCAGTACCGGTTGCGCCAACACATGAACCGTTTTCATCGATGACTGGCAGGGCGTTGAATCTTAGGTGTACCTCGCGTCCGTCACCTGAGTTGAGGCGTGTTATGTGGTTGTTCCAGGGAGTACCCTTCAACAGCTCGCGAATCGCCTTGAACTGCGTTTTGAGTTCATCGTCCGGTATCATCTCCACCAGGGGTCGGCCAACCAGCTCCCCTTGAGAATAGCCGAGGATTGGCCAGGCGGCATCGTTGATCTGTGTGATATAGCCTTTGTTGTCTATGCTCCAGATCAGATCCTCCGATGTCTCCAGCAAGTCGCGATACCGTTGTTCGGTTACTTCCCTTTCTGACTCCTCTTTGCGGGCTTTGCGATACAAAATGAGGGAGAGGGCGAAGAATCCCAGCAGAATAGATATCCCTACAAACGAAATTTCAGCGAATTTGTTAAAGAACAGAGATGGGGTGAAGCTATTTGCCAATATCCAACCAACACCTGGAACTTCAGCTGCGATTGCCTTCTGTTTGGGGCTGTCCACCGGATCGTCGGGATTCAATGGATAGAGGTTTAGTGTGTGCCCATAGACCTGGTGGGTTGCAAGCAGACGACAGATTGCCTTGCAACGGAAGGCGACAAAAAAGATGCCGCGGTTTCCCTTCTTGCCGCTCCAGGGAACCATGATGTCGTAATGGTAGCTGTTGTTACTGAACCTTCTGATTATTGTGGCTTGCTGTCTGCCTTGCGAAAACTGCTTGAGGTCGAAGAGTCTTTGGTCGTCAAGTGTCGCCGAAGGATCGTCAAGCAGGGAGGCACCTTCATGATCCGCCAGCATAAAACCTACGGTATCGGGGAAGTGCAGTTTGATGCGTTGACGGGTGCGATTGTACTGCTCGTCGGATAAGGGGTCATCAACCAGGTCGGAGAGAAGTTGCGTCTCCTGCAGGATAAACAGCGCTACGCTAGTGTGGATTTCCCGTAGCCGGAGTGCAATCTCCCGCGCGCCATCCGTGACTTGGGTTTCCGCCAGTTGTCTATGAAACGTGTGAAAGTTCTGATATTCACGAACGCCCAGGGCGAACAGAATCAATGCTGCAGCCATGTTGGCAAACAGCAGAAATTTCAGCGGATGATTTGTTCGCCTTGCAGACTTTTCCAACGTCATGAACTGCTCGTTATTGATCGAACCCCTTAGTTTGAGATTCGCTTGTATTTAATGCGATGTGGTTGGTCGGCATTCGACCCCAAACGGCGTTTACGGTCTGCCTCGTAGTCAGCATAGTTGCCTTCGAACCAGACTGCATCAGATTCGCCTTCAAACGCCAGAATATGTGTTGCGATACGATCCAGAAACCAGCGGTCATGGCTGATTACCACGGCACAGCCGGGAAAGGTGAGTAGCGCCTGTTCCAGTGCGCGCAGGGTCTCCACATCCAGATCATTGGTCGGCTCGTCGAGTAGCAGCAGGTTGCCGCCGCTCTTCAGCAGCTTGGCCAGATGGACGCGATTGCGTTCGCCACCGGAGAGGTCGCCGATACGTTTCTGTTGATCAGAGCCCTTGAAATTGAAATGGCTGACATAGGCGCGGGACGGGGTTTCGTAGCGATCCACTGTAATGATGTCCTGGCCGTCCGAGATCTCTTCCCAGACGGTTTTGTCATCATCGAGTGCGTCGCGGCTCTGATCGACATGGGAAATCTTGACGCTTTCGCCGATGCGCAGCTCGCCGCCATCCGGTGTCTCCTGTCCTGTGAGCATGCGGAACAGGGTGGTCTTACCCGCCCCGTTGGGGCCGATGATGCCGACGATGCCGCCTTTCGGCAGATTGAAGCTGAGGTCATCATAGAGCGTCCTGTCGCCATAGGACTTTTTCAGGCTTATGGCCTCTATGACATGGTCGCCCAGTCTCGGACCAGGCGGAATATAGATCTCGTTGGTTTCATTGCGTTTCTGGAAGTCCTGGGACTGGAGTTCGTCGAAACGTTGCAGACGGGCCTTGCTCTTGGCGTGCCGGCCTTTTGGATTGGAGCGTACCCACTCCAGCTCCTGTTTCATCGCCTTGACCTTGGCGGCCTCCTGCTTCTGCTCCAGTTCGAGACGCTGCTCCTTCTGCTCCAGCCAGGAGGAGTAATTGCCCTCCCAGGGAATGCCGTGGCCACGGTCCAGTTCAAGAATCCAGCCGGCAACATTGTCGAGAAAGTAGCGGTCATGGGTGACGGCAACGACAGTACCGTTATATTCGTGCAGGAAGCGCTCCAGCCAGGCAACCGACTCAGCGTCGAGGTGGTTGGTGGGCTCGTCGAGCAGCAGCATGTCCGGGTGTTCCAGCAACAGTCGGCAGAGCGCAACGCGGCGGCGTTCGCCACCGGAGAGTTTGCTCACGTCCGCGTCCCAGGGCGGCAGTCGCAGGGCGTCCGCGGCGACATCCAGTTGGCGTTCGATATTGTGGCCGTCCGCAGCCTGGATAATGTTCTCCAGCTCCGCCTGCCGTTTGGCCAGGGCATCGAAGTTGGCATCGGGTTCCGCATAGGCGGCATAGACCGTATCCAACTCTGCCAACGCCTCCTTCACATGGCCCAGCGCAGCCTCCACGTTACCACGCACGTCTTTGGTTTCGTCGAGTTTGGGTTCCTGGGACAGATAACCGATCTTGATGCCTGGCTGGGAGCGTGCTTCACCCTCGAACTCCGTATCCAAACCGGCCATGATTCTCAAAACCGTCGATTTACCCGCCCCGTTGAGGCCGAGCACCCCGATCTTTGCCCCGGGAAAAAAGGAGAGGGATATATCTTGGATGATTACCCGTTTGGGTGGGACGATCTTGCCCACCCGGTTCATGGTGTAGATGTATTGGGCCATTGTGTGATTTAGCTTCTTTGTGACAAACAGAGACGAAATTTAACAATCATTCTCTCACAATCGACCAGTTGGCTCATCCAATTGTGCAGTGACTATAAGAAATATATGACTTTGGTCAACCGATAGCAGTGGCCTGCGTTACTCCTTGATGAACAGAGAGGAAATCACATGTCATCGTACAAAACCCTTTTTCTACTGCTCTGTCTGCCCAGTATGTTACATGCCATGTCGTTCGAAGAAGCGAGGCACCTGCTTCAACGAAGTGGCTTCGGCGGTACAGCCGTACAGATTGAACTGCTGGTTGGTGTAACCCATGAATCTGCGGTGGAGCAGTTGGTGGCGGCGGCTGATACCGCCATCCTCCTGACGCCGCCTGAATGGGTTGATACCCCACCTCCTGACCGACGGTATCTGCGTGCTCTGAATAGTGCTGAGAAAAAGGCGCTGCGCAAACAGTGGCGGCAGCGCGGTATTGCGCTCCAGGCCTGGTGGATGCGGCAGATGCTGACATCTGAATCGCCTCTGGCTGAACGTATGGTGCTCTTTTGGCATAACCACTTTACCTCTTCGATGAAGAAAGTGAAGTGGATTCCGCTGATTTTCCGGCAGCATGAGACGGTGCGCAGACATGCATTGGGTAATTTTCGTGACCTGCTGCAGGCGATGGCTAGGGATCCGGCAATGCTGCGTTATCTCGATGGTGCTGTAAATCGACGCAAGAATCCTAATGAGAACTTTGCCCGGGAACTGCTGGAACTCTTTACCCTGGGTGAGGGTTACTACACTGAGGTGGATATCAAGGCTGCTGCCAGGGCGTTTACCGGCTGGAGCATTGATCGGCGTAGCGGTAAATTTCGCTATTTCAGCCGCTGGCACGATGATGGGGAGAAGCTGTTTCTAGGCAGGAGAGGCCGCTTTGATGGTGATGATATTTTACGCATCCTGCTGGATCACCCCAGAACCGCGATTACCATTACAGACAAACTCTGGCGTGAGTTTATTTCACCTGTGCCTGATCCCTATGAGATCAAACGATTGGCTAAGCTTTTCAGGGAGAGTGACTATCAGTTGCGCCCTTTGTTAAAGGCGCTCTTCAATACTGACCAGTTTCGTGCTGTAGAGAATCGTGGAAGCCTGATCAAATCACCGGTTGAACTGCTGATCGGCACCCTGCATCAGTTGGAAATCAGTGTGGAGAGTGGGCGCTTGCTGGCGCTGGCGAGTCGCCGTCTCGGCCAGGATCTGTTCAACCCACCCAACGTAAAAGGTTGGCCTGGTGGAGAGTACTGGATCAATGCCGACACCCTGTTGCAGCGTCGCTGGATGATGCAGCGCCTGACAGCGGAAGACTCCCCCAAGCGTAATAAGATAACCAGCAGTATGGCGTACGCGACCTTGTCTGAATGGGAACGCCTGCTGCTGCCGTTTCCGTCATTCAGTGCGCCGTTGCAGAGTGACAATCCCTATCAAGGTCTCAGCGCGCTGTTGACCGAACCCGGCTATCAGTTGAAGTGAGGTACTGAGATGAACCGAAGAGATTTTCTCAGACTTGTGTCCGCTGCGCCTGTATGGAGTGTGATGCCGGTCTGGAGTCGTCAGGAAAACCCTGTCTTTGGACGGACGCTGCTGTTACTGGAGTTGAATGGAGGCAATGATGGGATCAATACTCTGATCCCCTATCGTGAGTCCGAATACTATCGACAGCGACCGACACTGGCATTGCCAGTGGATCAGATTCTTCAGCTCAATGAGCAGACAGGTATGCATCCGGCGCTTGAATCACTGATGCCCTTGTGGGAGGCAGGGGAGATGGCGTGGATACAGGGTTTGGGTTACCCGCAGCCTAACCGCTCGCATTTTCGTTCCATTGCGATCTGGGATAGCGCATCAGCCAGCGATGAAATTAAGAGTGAAGGTTGGCTGAATCCTGTGGTGAAGGCTTTGCCATTACGTGATCAGAAACCATTGGATGGCATTATGATCGGACGTAATAAAGGGCCATTGGCAGGGGAGGGGATGAGGGTGGTTTCCCTCTCAGACAGCGACGTTTTTTTGCGGCGCGCCGCCTCCGTTAAGCCGGTTGGTCAAATATCGGGTAACCCGGCATTGCAACATATCCTGCAAGTGCAGCGGGAGATTGGTCACGCTGCAGCTGCCCTGCGGGAGCGTTTGACGGCGCAGGCACACAGCATTGTTGATCGCTTCCCCAGCAGCCGCTTCGGTCGCGAACTTGCCCTCGCGGCACGGCTTATCATCAGCGGAGTGGATGTGCCAGTCATTAAGGTCGCCCAGAGCGGTTATGACACCCACAGTCATCAGTCCGCCAAGCATCGCCGTCTGCTCACTGAGGTAGCGCAGGGACTCGCAGCGTTTCGCTCAGTTTTGACCGAGTCGGGAGACTGGAACCGCACATTGGTGATGAGCTATGGAGAGTTTGGGCGCCGGGTGGCAGAGAATGCCAGCGCGGGTACGGATCATGGAACCGCAGCGCCATACTTCGTACTTGGCAGAGCGGTAAAGCAAGGCCTGTTTGGTGAGGCGCCCTCTCTCACGTCACTTGATGGAGGGGATCTCAGATTTACTGTCGACTATAGGCGCTACTATGGGACGGTGGCATCGAAATGGTTTGGCGTGTCGGGTACTGGCATTGCCGAACAGAGGCATGATCCTTTGGGTTTTATTCTCTGATAGCAACACACTTTTTCGAACACTTCTCGGTAGAGAAAAGAATGGCACCAAGTGCCTGATGATGAGTCGATGCGGCAACATTACTGTCGACGGCAGGATGAGATAGAAAGGCTTCAATCTCCTTGGCACCCATCTAATCAGTGTGGCGCTTGCCGTGATAAAGGATAAAACGACGGATCTAGGAGCCTGACGGAATTAGAGTCCCCGATAGGGGATCCGTAAACCCCTCGTCTTTAGACGATGGATAGGTCAGTTGGGCTATGCTTCAAAGATGGAAGATTACAAACGAGGCAGCTATACGGTCTGGGCCGCAAATACCATCTGGTGCACGCGGAAAACGTGGTGTGTCCCCTATTGTTTGTGATTCCCATTTTTCCTTTGGTCCAGCGAGTTGGTGTGAAAAAACGTAGAATCAAGTGTCGAGTGAAACATTAAATCTTGGAGTATCTACTTTTGGTGTAACTATTCAGCTAAAAGCTGAAAAAGTACTTGACAGGGTTTTTCTGTATTTTTTCCGATTTCAGAGAAACCTGCCTACCTGCATCAATAACCATTCACATAAGCCACAAGAAGCTTGCTATGGGTTTCTTTTAGAGATGACCGTCACGTAGCTGAATCATTTATTTAAACGCCTCAGATTCGCTTACAGGGCCAAAAATTCCACCCTGAAAACCCGTGCGATAATGATCTTATTCCAGATCATTTGAGTGTAGGCAGTTGACGATAGAAGATATTGACGTTGATTCGGCAATCAACTCGGTCAAAGAGCTTCTCAAGAAAGAGCATGGCCTATCGCCTGCGCTCAAGTCAGCGCTCAAGTCAGCGCTGGAGGTGTTGCTTGTTCTGGTAGCCTTACTGCTCAACCGCATTACCCTCAACAGTAAGAATAGCAGCAAGCCGCCATCCACGGATCCAAACCGAAAGAAGACCAGCAAGAAGGGAAAAAGCGATAGAAAGCCGGGGGGGCAGAAAGGACATAACGGGACCACGCTTGAGCCGGTGAATGATCCCGATGAAGTAACCGAGTTAAAGATCGATCGCCGCACCCTGCCAAAGGGGCCACAGTATCAGGAGATAGGCCACGAAATACGGCAGATCATTGATATCGACATCTCACGCTTCGTTACCGAATACCGGGCACAGATCCTCGAAGACGATCAAGGGAATCGATTTGTGGCCTCTTTTCCTGAGGGAGTGAACCGACCTGTCCAGTATGGCTTCAACCTGAAGGCCAACGCTGTCTATATGTCACAGTATCAACTGATCCCCTATGATCGAGTCCGAGATCACTTCCAGGATCAGATGCACATTCCGATCAGTGCGGGCTCTGTCTTCAACTTCAATAAGGAAGCTTATGAGCGGCTGGAGCCTTTTGAGCAATGGGCAAAAACTAAGCTGGCCAAATTTGACCTCATGCATGCCGACGAGACAGGCATCAACATCGGCGGAAAACGCCACTGGCTGCACTGTGCTTCCAATGCCTCATTAACCTTGTTCTATCCCCACGCAAAGCGAGGCACCGTGGCCATGGATGAGATGGGCATTCTGCCCTTCTTCAAGGGGGTGTTATGTCATGACCACTGGAAGCCGTACTACCGTTACGAATGCATCCATGCCCTATGCAATGCCCACCACCTCAGAGAGCTGGAGAGGGCCTGGGAACAAGATGACCAGCAGTGGGCCAAGGAGATGCAGGCGTTGCTGATCGATATCGCAAAAGCGGTCGAAGATGCCGGTGGTTGGTTATCACCGGATGAGGCTGAACGGTGGCGAAAGCGATATCGAAAGTTACTTAAAAAGGCAGAAACCGAATGCCCGCCTCCAGATGAAAGCCAACGGAAAGGAAAACGGGGCAGGCTTAAACGGTCGAAAGCCAGAAACCTTCTAGAGCGATTGCGAGACTTCGAGCAAGATGTCCTGCGCTTCATGGATGTGGAGAGCGTCCCCTTCACCAACAACCAGGGGGAGAATGATCTGCGTATGATCAAGGTGCAGCAGAAGATCTCCGGTTGCTTCCGATCCATGGAAGGGGCAAAGATCTTCTGTCGAGTTCGCAGTTACCTGTCAACTTGCCGCAAGCAGGGTATGACGGCCACGGAAGCATTGACATTGCTTTTTCAGGGCAAGAATCCGGACTTTATGAAGATGGACGAGGCCTAATGTGGTCACCATGGCCGAATGGGCTGAATAGTTACCGCTGCTCAAGGGTAGTGATCGGCGTCAATTCATGGGGAGTGTAGTCAATCTGATAGGCCGTGGCGGCCAATGTTTTGCTGAAGAGAT
>JAESPD010000140.1 GCA_016756855.1 gamma proteobacterium endosymbiont of Lamellibrachia anaximandri
GTGTAGGTGTCGCCGACCAAGAGATTCAATGGATCCGTACCGAGCAGCGTTATCACCGGCGGGGTGCCATCTACATTTACTGTGCGCGTTAACTGCGTTGCGGGATTTCCCGCCGCGTCGCTGACATCGTAGGTCACCACGTAAGCGCCTTCTACAGCCGTGTCAACCGTATCTCCAGCAACGACAATATTGCCTGTGATGTCGCCATCAATATCGTCCGTAGCCGTCGCACCGGGGTCGGTGTAGGTGCCGCCGACCAAGAGATTCAATGGATCCGTACCAAGCAGCGTTATCACCGGCGGGGTGCCATCTACATTTACTGTTCGCGTTAACGGTATTGCTGCATTTCCTGCTGCGTCGCTGACATTGTAGATCACCGTGTAGGTACCTTCTACAGCCGTATTAACCGTATCTCCAGCAACCACAATATTGCCTGTGATGTCGCCGTCAACATTGTCAAGAGCAGTTGCACCGGGGTCGGTGTAGGTGTCGCCAACCGATAGAATCAACGGGCTCAAGCCAAGCCGCGTTAGAATAGGCGCAGTATCATCTCCCACGTTTACTGTGCGTGTTAACTGCAGAGCGGGATTTCCCGCCGCATCGCTGACATTGTAGGTCACGAAATAGGTGCCTACTATAGCGGTGTTAACCGCATCTCCAGCAACGACAATATTGCCTGTGATATTGCCGTCAACATTGTCAAGAGCTGTTGCACCGGGATCGGTGTAGGTATCGCCGACCGAGAGATTCAATGGGTTCGCACCAAGCAGCGTTATCACGGGCGCGGCGTTATCTTCCACGTTTACTGTGCGCGTTAACTGCGTTGCGGGATTTCCCGCCGCATCGCTGACATTGTAGGTCACGAAATAGGTGCCTACTATAGCGGTGTTAACCGCATCTCCAGCAACGACAATATTGCCTGTGATGTTGCCGTCAACATTATCCAACGCTATTGCACCGGGATTGGTGTAGGTGTCGCCGACCGAGAGATTCAATGGGTTCACGCCAAGCAGCGTTATCACGGGCGCGGTGTTATCTTCCACGTTTACTGTGCGTCTTGCCTGCGTTGCTGCATTTCCTGCCGCATCGCTGACATCGTAGGTCACCACATAGGTGCCTACTATGGCGGTGTCAACCGTATCTCCAGCAACGACAATATTGCCTGTGACGTTGCCGTCAACATTATCCAAAGCAGTCACGCCGGGGTCGGTGTAGGTGTCACCGACCGAGAGATTCAATGGGTTTGCACCGAGCAGTGTTATATCGGGCGCGGTGTTATCTTCCACATTTACTGTGCGTCTCACCTGCGTTGCTGCATTTCCAGCCGCATCGCTGACATCGTAGGTCACCACGTAGGTGCCTTCTGCAGCCATGTTAACCGTATCTCCAGCAACGACAATATTGCCCGTGATGTTACCGTCAACATCGTCCAAAGCAGTCACGCCGGGGTCGGCGTAGGTGTCGCCAACCGAGAGATTCAATGGGTCTGCACCAAGCAGCGCTATCACGGGTGCCGTTGTGTCCACTGGACTACCGAGGTCAGGATCATCACTACAGGCGTTAAGAAATGTGAGTGATAACAGTAAAAAAACTACATTGGCTTTCATCAGTAAATCCCTTCTATACATTATTATTGGCAATTCAGGATGGGAGGTTGCAACTCTCAGCTATTTCCCTTTGTCCTGTTCCCACGGAACTCCATGGGATCCCCTCTCTAACACTTGCGCACGCTCATCTGACTCCAAGCAGAGATAGGGGATTTATTTTTTATTAAAAAATCTGGCTCTTTTCATTCGCAGACAGTATCCACGCCCCTTTAACATTCGTACTCTCCACCTCCCGCCTCATCTCATTCAGAAGCGGCAACCAGATAGATTGCAGTATCCCAATCAGCGTTCCACATCATACGAAGCAAAAAAAACGCCGCGACATAACCTTACAAGACGCATTTATCGCAATTTTTCTCTCTATGAGGCACGCGAGCACCTTATCAAAGCATCACTCTAGAAGTCAACTTGCCACCCTCTAAGGTGATCGCCATGACGACACAGAGACCGCTCGATCCACTGACTGGGCCAACACCTTGGTCTCCGGTTGCGTAAGATACGTACCCGCCGCCATATGAGCCTCTCTTCAGTGGGGGAGTTTATTGAGGTCTCAGCACAACAGATTGCCCGCTACGAATCAGGCCAACACCGAATCTCGGCAGTGAGTCTCTACCGCCTGGCACGCGCCATGGATATTCCTCTATCGTGGTTTTTCAGTAAATTCGAAGAACAGCCTGATGAACTGCGGCTATTGGAGAATATGGTGGGTGAACCACGCGGAAGCTGGCAACCGACCGGGAAGGATGAACAGGTGCATCTGTTAGTGTCTTTTTGGAAGAGATTACCTACAGAGCAGCAGAAAAACCAAATCCTTGGACTGCTGGAGTCTATGTTGCTGGATTAAGCAGGAGAACGTTAAATCTAGGAAACAAAAAAGGGAAAGAGCTTTGCAGAAGCTGTCGCTACTATGCCCGATGTGGGACTGGATGAGGATTTCGAACGGGTAGAGGACGGGAACTGCAACGAGCATGTATTTAGTTGACACCAATATCATCAGCGAGGCACGTAAAAAAACAAAAGCCAACAGCG
>JAESPD010000141.1 GCA_016756855.1 gamma proteobacterium endosymbiont of Lamellibrachia anaximandri
TTGGTGTGGCAGTAACTGGAAAGAACTTCACGCTGATCAAATGGTGGAAAGCACTCGGATCGGAAATCAATCAATGGTGCATTCGAAAACAGCTAACAAGAGCATTAACCGGAAATCCAAAAGCGTCGTTGTTTTGTGCATTCCGCTGCGCTCCATTTTGCACAAAATAACGCCACTTTCGGCTCCCGGTTATGCTAAACGTTATGCATATTAGGTTCTAACCATGGATGGAATATTATCAACAATCACAAGATCCCTAGGCCGAATAACTGGCAGAAATACTGATTGCGGTTTAGACTGCGATATTTCTCAATTGGGGTGGGCTGAATATCTTTTGCTAGTAGTTATCTTCATAGCTTGCTTTATAACCACGCGAAAGGTCATAAATCATTTTAAAAGCAATTAACCGTATATATACTTATCCTGTGAGCTGCATAGGCATCAAGTTTGCTTAGTAAAAAATGAAATATACGAGCAAAATTCTTGTTAGCTGGGTGCTATTTCTACTTGGTTCATCCATATTGTTATTTAATGAAACGTTGCCTATTATGGGTACATTCTTTGCTGTTTCATCAACCTTGTTCCGAGAAAAAGAAAAAGAAAGTGAATATTGGAAGGTAATAGGAAGCAATCCTTCAATATTTGTAAAAATGGCATTTACCTGGATGCTATGCTGGTTAATCTACATTTTGTATGAATACTTCACATCAACCCCTGTAGGAAGTAACAAAATGACACTAGAGCAAATAATTATATTTCTGCTACCTATGTTTCTTATACTAATATTTTATGAGGTAAGGTGGTTTTTATTAAATCTAAAAGAAAAATGATAATACTAAAACTCATCAATACAACCAAAGTTATCGAGTAAACAATATGGATGTTCCAAATAAATCGTGAGTTATCAATCTTTTACGAATTACTTTCTAAAATGACTTCTATTGTGCCATTACGCTTCGTAGCTATGGTCAAACAAAGGGTTGGTGCTCTCCTGTTCTTCAGGTGCACTGTCCGTGCATAACAAGTCGTTCCAGCAGACCCACAAAGCTACGCGCCTTTTTGTGCGCTCGCTACCGCTCGATTATTGCACAAAAACACGCTACGCTTTCGGGTCAGCTGAACTTAAGCGTTAGAGGTAAGTGATGGAAGAACCAAATGAGCCAGAAATGAAAAATCGAGAAAGCTCTATTCGCTGACAGGGACGAACGATAGAGCAATTCGGTTACGCTCTTAATCTTATTTTGGGTCTTTCCATCGCGGGCATTGGATACGAAAGCACCCTCTTCTTAAACAAAGAACTGGAACGTTCCGGGTGGCAAACTTGTTTGCTTGCTATATCTCTTCTGGCCCTTGTCGTTTCCGCAGCAGCGGCTATTTGGTGTGTTATTTCGCGCCTGCGTAATTTCAGAACTACGGCAGAGGTAGCTCGAAAAAGGGAGGATGGCGAAACAGCTACTGAGCTTCAGCCTTTGAGGACAAAATCCAATGAGTTAGGTGAGTTCATCTGGACGTTATTTTGGTGGCAAATATGGAGCTTTGCGCTGGGTATTCTATTCCTTGTGGTTGTAGTAGCAGGTGCATTTAGCTCAGCGGTATGAAAATGAAAAATACCTCTAACAAGTCAATCAACTTCGCGCGCAAAAAACGCGCGCCGGACGCTCGTACCTCGCGCCGGTTATTGAAACGTTAGCTTATTAAAAAAATGGCACATACATTCAAATTAAATAAAGAAAGCCTGAAACGTGAGTTTTCCGTGTATGTAGTAATTGTTCATGGAAATAAAGATGACACTCTCTATGTTGGAAAAACTGGGGATAATAGAGAGGGTTGCAACCCGATTATTTCAAGGTGTGGCAATCACTTTTCATACAATAAAATCCATAGTCAAATTCGCAATAAAATTGATAATCATGAAGACTGTGAATATACGTACATCTTTGATCATTTTGGAGAATATTCAGATAATAAAACCATAAGAAAAAAACAGATAGATGAAATAAATGAAATGGAAAGATGGTTAAATAAAGAGATACAAGAAGTTTCAAAAAAATACAAACAATGTACTGTCGCCAATCCCTACAAAGGCACGGGTTACGTAAAAAAAGCAGAGAAGGAGTACCGGAAGTCATTTCGTACCTCAGGTAACCAATCAAAAATTACGAGTATAGTTAATGCGGTCGAGTCAAAAATCAAAAGCTAATCGGGTAAGGGAGGGTATCTAACCCTCCCCTCCCCACACCACCCGGCATGCGGGTCCGCAGCGGGCGGTTCATCAAGCATAGTGAAACTTAATCCAATGTTCTCTAACCGAGACGAGCCCCTGTTTTGCCAACCACTTATTGGTCATTCCTGATTGCGTGGCAAGGGTTCTTGCCAGACGATAAGGCCCCTTTGAACTCAGGCCCAGGGACACAGCTGTTCGTGTCCTGACACCGAGCTTGATCAGATTACAGATACGGGTGCGCGGCTTGCGCCATTGTTTCAAATAGCACATGCGTATTCGCCGCCGTATCCATTCATCCAACCCAGGTAAGGGTCTGTAGTATTCAGAAAGTCCATAGTAATTGATCCACCC
>JAESPD010000142.1 GCA_016756855.1 gamma proteobacterium endosymbiont of Lamellibrachia anaximandri
TGGGGAGGGAAACAAGGGTGGCTTCGGAAATGGCCCCCCCCCCCCCCCCGACCGCCACTGTCGGCTATAGTGTTGTAAGGTAGAACAACAGGTAGTCGATAATGCTGGCATGGTTACAAAAACTCTTTTCCACAGATGAGCCCCGGACATCCCGCCTTTCGGCAGAGGAGATCGAGCAGCACATTGACCTGGCGATCAATGAGTTCGACAGCCGGATTGCTCTGATCCCCGGCTATCGCAAGAAGCTGTCACCGGCAGTGGAGAGCGCCCTGCTGTATGCCGAATCGCTCATCGAACGTATCCCTGGACCGGTGGATGTCAACGCCAAGGCCTACGGCGCAGATCCCAGGGTCAACGCCTATTTCGGTTCCCCGGAAATGCTCGAACATCTCTTTAGCCACAGTAGCGAATTTCGCGCCTTCTCAGACCAACCTGCCCAAGCCAACCTCGAGTACATCTACGTGTTGATGGTTATGATTCGGCACAGGAAGACCCGCCCAGGACACGCCCTGAGGGGGGATATGGTACAGAGTGATGTGATGCAAGACGTGGTTTACTTCTCCGACCATCATCTGGTCAAGCCTGCCGAAATCGAGGCCGATGTGCGCCGCGACCTACGGGAACGCGCCTTTCAGCACCTGCTCGCCGAATCGGTACTGAAGGTGGCCCACCATAGCAAGGAGAAGGCAGATCTTGAACGGCAAAAGGTCCACCTCAAAATGGAGATCAAGACCCGCCATGCGGAGCGTAGTGGCCTCGATTTTCTGCACGAAAAGTCCACTAGCGACGCAACAGGAGATTCACTCCCCAGGCAACTGGCCGAGACAGAACAGAAGCTTGTGAATCTACGCCGGGGACTGGAAACCATCAACGACTACCTTGATCTGCTCATTGATGTACTCAACCACTCGCCGGATTATTGCGGCCTGGAGAGCCATGAAGACTGCCTCAATCGCATCAACGTGGTAGTCGATGCAGATGCTGGCCATCAGGTACCCTACGCCAATATCCGCATCGGCGAGACCCTCCGCTGTGGCGTCATCGTGCGCTATCCCCGCAAAGAGTTGGTGGAGACCAGTCGTATTGCCAACCGCTTGCACTCGCTCTATAGCTAGAGTTCTGTGAAGAAACACGTCATGGATTTTGACAACGACAACTAATAAGAAGAAGATTTACCACAATGATAATCGCGTGAATCATCATACTCAGACGGGGCTATTCCAGCCGCATGGGGATAGAGATGGAAAGATTGGGAGACGATTTTAAATCAGAGGAAATAAGAGAGGTTGACACGATAAAAGGGGTTCAGTTTCCGGCTTTTTTAGAGACGAAAAAACTCATCATTACCGGTCCTCCGGGTTGTGGGAAAACAACCATTCTCAGCGCGATTGGCGGCTGGCCAGAGGAAGGTTACCTAGATATTTCAAGCAAAGATTGGTGGAAATCTCCTATTTTTCATCAACGACCGAGAGAATTACATTTTGGCCTGCCTTTCGTTGGATTTGAAAAATCCGTACCTGTCTACGACGCATATACGCTTGATGATTCATCCTATTTAGAGATCGATTTTTTTCGCATTCCCTTACCCCCACCAAAGACGCATCCGTTTTCTACAAATTTTCGTGAACGATTCGTCTTTGAATTCATCCTGTTACCCGCCGAAAAGACTTATGAACTCAGAAAGACGCGGTCGAAGTCCGGCACACATCATGTTGATGATGACCTCACTCTGGACAAAGTGCGTGAGGAACTGTTTTTTTTCAAACAGCTTGCACTCTTTTTTCATCAAAACGGAATGGATGTTTATGTCAGGGATGACTTAAATGGCAAGCCCAGGAGAATCTGTGAACCCGTGCTTGGTCGGTCGGTTCAATCTGGTGAGCAAGGTGAGGCGCTTTACCGCCATCTCGATCAAATCAGGTTACGTGAGAGGCTACTCAACCGATCCTGGAGTATTCGGGGCAATAAGAAGCTGCTTGATCTCTTTGTCGAGGTGATTCCTAATGCCTTGAATGTGGAACGCTGTAGTATCTTCATCAATGATCCAAAGACAGGAAAGGTCTGGCTGCAAAGCGGCACGGGACTCGATGAAAAGCAGATTGAGATGGAGATGGAAGATTCATTGGTTGGCCAGGTGATCGCTACCGGTGATTACAATGTAAAGGAAGATATGAACCTGCTGGATGGCCCACATAAAGAGATCGATGCGCAGACGGGATTTGTGACCCGCAATGAATTGTGCGTTCCGATCGAGAGTCTCTCTGGCCAGAAAACTGCGGGAGCCATCCTGGTCCTGAACAAGATGGGAGGAAAGAGTTTCCAGGAGGCGGATAGGGTGCTTCTGGAGAAAGTAGCCAGCCATTTGCAGTCAGCCATCGAGAGTATTTTTCTCCGGCAGGAGCTTATGGACTTGTAACTATTCAGCTAAAAAAATCACAAATAACGCTTGACAGGGTTTCACTGCATTTTTTGCAAGTCCGCGGGGGACAGCGTACCCGCGTTTATAGCTACGCATACAGACCGTAGGAAG
>JAESPD010000143.1 GCA_016756855.1 gamma proteobacterium endosymbiont of Lamellibrachia anaximandri
TTTCTCAGGCTTTGGCCCAAACCTCGCAATCCCCGGGAAAATACTTTCGTCTCACTCCTCTTACGCATGGTGGCTTGAGTGCCAACTTTCAGGATGGTGAGAATTTCAGTGAAACTTCAGATAAGTAATATCCTTGATTGGTTGCTGAGACCTAGCATAAGAAACCTGTCTTCCAGGTCTGAATTTTCATCATCAAAGAACTGGATAGCGAAGTCATCGTAGAACACAGACTGCGCCTCTTCAAAAGTAACGCCATGTTTTCTTTTGTTTGATGCTGCTTTTATCGCATCCCATTCGAATCTAGTCATAAATACATTGTATTTACATTTGGCGAGATGTCAAGTTTGTTGTTTTTACGGCCCTAACGGCTGGCGTAACCGGGGGCAAAAAGTGGAGCGCAGCGTAGCTTTTTGACGTCCAAGTTTATGGTTTTGTGTACGCCCAGCATGGGCATGAATTTATGGGGTGAAAGTCCCCTGTAGGAGAACCACTGTCGATGATCGGAAATGAGATGCATAGGATTCCCTCACTGTGGGTGACTCCTTTCATTCCTGTCTATTTGACACCAACTACCAGCCGAGGGCAAGGGCGTCACCGCGAGGTGAGGTCTGGAGGAAGCCTGAGCGCAAAGCGGCGAGCTGACGAACAGAAACGTCATATAAGGCCTGCTTCCCTGGGGCGAGCTGGCACAAGACAGCAAAGCCCTGTGGTTCAGGGGATAAGGTAAATGACGCGGTTGTGCCGTGACAGTTCATGCACTTATACCCAAAGGGCATAAGTTTCGTTTGAGCAGACAAACTGCTCAACTCAGCTTTATCTGGGGAGATCTGCTCAACATGCGATCGGTAGAGCACCAGTCAGGCCACTGGTTGAACAAGCCTCGGCCTATCAGCGCCCATCGGCTGATAGGAGCGAATCAGATGGAAAACCGATAGCGCCACATGGGGCAACCCAAGGGGTGATTGGGCAGAAGTCAGCAGAGGCCATAGTACCGATGAACCCAAGGCAGGGTGCTATCGGGAAGAGCCGAACATCAGCCAAGGAGGAGTCTCGTACATCTCAGGGGAGGCGTAGGTCGTGCTAAACGAAAAGTCTCAGTCTGGCGGTGTGATGCAGCAACCAGCCTTGAACGAAAATCTATTGGAACAGGTGCTGTCCCCGGTAAACCTCCATGCCGCATGGAAGCAGGTACGGCGGAACAAGGGGGCTCCCGGTGTTGATGAGGTATCCATTGAGGAATATCCCCAGTGGGCCAGGCAACACTGGGCAGACACCCGTCGGGCCCTGGAGCATGGCGACTATATCCCGCAGCCAGTAAAACGCGTGGTGATACCCAAACCAAACGGCGGTAGCCGTCTGCTGGGTATTCCAAGCGTAAACGACCGCGTGATACAGCAGGCCATCGCCCAGGTGTTACTGTCGATCATTGATCCCGCCTTCTCCGATTCAAGCCATGGTTTCCGGCCGGGGCGCAACGCCCACGGCGCAGTGAGACAGATCAAGGCCTACATTGAAGAAGGTGCTCGCGTTGCAGTGGATGTCGATCTCTCAAAGTTCTTTGACCGAGTGAATCACGACATCCTCATGGCGCGACTCTCCCGGTATACCCAGGACAAACGCCTACTCAAACTGATTGGGCGTTATCTACGGGCCGGTGTAGTGATTGATGATAAGCTCCATCCAACACCAGAAGGGGTTCCGCAAGGCGGTCCACTTTCCCCGTTGCTGGCAAACGTGGTGTTGGATGATCTGGACAAACTCCTGAAATTGCGTCGAATGCGTTTTGCCCGTTATGCAGACGACTGTGTGCCACGAAGGCGCACAGGAGGACGAAGTCCTCCGTGCAGCTATGCTGCATAAGAGATGAGGGTAGGCCCCTCGAAACCGCCATGCAGGTGGAGGTTTCAAACCACCGTAAGCTGCGCTGGTAAAGAGCCAGGGTGGTGAGCGTTACGGAAAAGGCAGGGCATGACCCTGTCAGGTAGGGATCAATGGAGACGAACGCAAGTGAACCACTGATGAAGTGTCGAAAGCGTAGGAATGAGGTCAAAACCGGGGGGTAGTCGTTACTCCGGGATAAGTCTAGCGGAAACCTGTTAACTGGCTAGGCGGCCTCCGGCATAAAGGTGGCGTGAACGTGATCCAGGCTCTTATGTGGAACGTGGGAACCTGTCGCTCCGATGTTAAGGGAGAAATCCAAGTGGAAGCCCCACAAGGATCAGAGTACCGATGCGGAGCACAGGGGCGGAGTAACTCGTAGTAGTGATGAAAGGCCTGTAATGGGCCTGTGAGCGTAATCACGATAATCAATGTGGTCATGTTCACGCTATTTGATGGTGTTTCCGGTGACGCTCAGCGGGAGTGTAGTGACCGAGCTCTCTGCCGATCGTGGTGTTGATGAAGTTCTGAGATT
>JAESPD010000144.1 GCA_016756855.1 gamma proteobacterium endosymbiont of Lamellibrachia anaximandri
AGCTGCTCATGATCTTTGATCCTTTGCATCGCATTGGATCAACAGCATAGAATCAGAAAGCTATGTTGTCAAGCTTCTATTGGTGCAAGTTTGTTAATCTGGATGGTGGGGGGGTGAGTAGTTACATTCCACTATCATTTTCTGTCTTTATTTCATCTATTACTTTTTCTAAAAGACACAACGAATTCCATCCGGATTCAATAAGCCATTCCTCGATAACCTCTAGCCCACCATTCGAGTACTTTTCAAATACTGCTATTACTTCATCGACGTTTTCATCTCTCATATAGTTCATGTCTTGAAACACAATGAGTCCGAACATAAATATGATATTATGTTGGTCTACACGGGAGCGTTTACCACTACCAGAGCCTGCAAATGTGCCCATAATAATACCCGTGTTTTCCTTTTTATCGACATCTTGCTTCCTTTCATATTTTTTACCCACCATTGCAGCAAATATAATCAGATCTTTGATATCTGAGAATATCTTTATGTCGCTTTTCTTTTTTTCATTCAATAAACCATATACGAGCAAATCAACTACTGGCCTATATTTATCATTTCTGCGGATATTTTTATTGAATATTTCTTTGCTTAATGACATACGCTAATCTCTTCTACTATTGTCCTGTCGATATCACACCCATAACGACTCGTGACATATTCTCTCTCATCTATTTCCACCGTATCCGGTATCTTTTCACCCTGCTCAGCAGACTCCTCTAATATCAAACAATACTCTGATCCTATAAGACCTCTAACCTCGGAATCCATTTCGGGAGTCCATTGACTTGAGGAAACGAAAAATATCACTTGATTTGCATGCTGCGGAAGTTGCTTGACTACTACATTACGATACTTTTTATCCAATACGCCAAAAGGTGCGTCAATCACCAAAGGTGCGACTGTTGCTGAGTTTAGAATAGCGTCATTAACGTTTTTTCTTTCTGCTGCGTAGTTTATCAGTGAAGCAGTAATCGTTAGGTTAAGTAGCAAGTTTAAGCCATCGCCCTGGCCTACATTGTTGTCATCCTTGTCTTTCAAGAAAAAGCGAAAGTCATCTTTTGACACCTTAATATGAAAATCATGCCTAGAAAATTTTTTTAAGGTATTATTGACTTCCGTAAGAACGTGCATTCTTATGCTATTTTCCATTTTCTCCAAATAATCATGCAAAAACGTATGTAGTTCTGTCAAAAACTCAGTTCGAATATTCAACGCTGTCACCAAGTCACTGTTCGTGGCCAGTGCTTTAAGCTTCCTTGTATTAAACTTGATACTATTATTCAAACTAGTTATTTGTACTTCGGCACCACCTTTCATCTGCTGCTGGTTACCTAAATCCCTTTTTAGGTTATTCTTCATCGCTTGCAACTTTTGAATTTCGTCTTCGGGTATCGCGCTTATCTGTTCATCCAAGTTCTTAAGTCGTAATGAAAGCTCCTGCATCTCCTGATCATTCCTGTCATATTGCGATACAACATTCTCTATTGAGTCTCCAGCTACGCTACACAGCGTGCTGATATCCTGAATTTGTGCTCTGATACCACTTAGCCGTTGCACCAACTGTGGATTCGCTGCTTTTTGTAGCATCAACATAATTCGCTTGAAACCGGGTGAACCAGGCTCCAAATGTGCGCCACATATGCACTCTTTCTCAGAAATAATGTCTTCAATGAATGTTTTATTGTATGGCTCAGGAATTCTTCCCTTTAGCTGTGATTCATCAATAAACTCAAGAGATGCATCTGCAAACTCTCTTCCAAATACAGACCATCCATACTGCTCTATGCAAGCATATTTTCTCTTGTGTAGATTAGCCTTTTCGATTCGCAACGACTTCATTCGTTGATCAGCAGCATATTCATCTCTACGTAATTGCTGCAAATCTTGATTACTTATGCGTTGGAGCTTATCTTCAACCCGCTCTAGTTCAGCTTCTAACGATGGTATACGATCTGTTGCATCTCTTAGTGCAGACTCCCTTTGTGCCAAGTTTGATTCATCCCTTTCGATAAGTTTTTCTAATTTCGTAGATGCCCCGCTATGATCTTGAGCTGCAATCTGTTTTCTTGTTTCTGTGATTTTCTTCTTTAATGTACTTAGTAACGACTCGGCTACTTTAAACCCCAGTATATCTCTTATTGATTTGGCAAGGTTTCCCTCGTTATTTCCAGCATCAACAGCGTTACTCCCCTCTCCTTGGAAAAAGAAGTATTCAGCCATTTCTTTAGGGTAACTACTCACCCCCATCCGCATAAAGCTGACCAGAAAGCGCCAACTGAATAGCGACCAGCGGATTGTATCCCTGATTCGCCATGGTCTGTAAGTAGCTGGAGATACGGCAATAGGCTTCGGC
>JAESPD010000145.1 GCA_016756855.1 gamma proteobacterium endosymbiont of Lamellibrachia anaximandri
GCCGTAAGCATGGCATGACGGCTACCGATGCATTGGCATTGCTTTTTAAAGGACAGAATCCAGGCTTTATGAAAATGGATGAGGCCTAATATCCATGGGCATGGCAGAATGGGCTGAATAGTTACATAAAACGTAATATAGTTCACTGCCGAACAGGCAGCTCAGAAATATCGGGTGCAGCGTTTTTGCGAATGCAAAACGTTCACTGCCGAACAGGCAGCTCAGAAAGTATAACGGCCTGTTGCTGCCTCATCAGCAAGGTTCACTGCCGAACAGGCAGCTCAGAAATTCCAGGGTCGCCATTTTGACAAGATACAAAAGTTCACTGCCGAACAGGCAGCTCAGAAAACATGTACACGGAGAAAAGTTAGTGACCACTCGTTCACTGCCGAACAGGCAGCTCAGAAAGTTATCAAGGGAGATCCTTAATACCGATTGCAGTTCACTGCCGAACAGGCAGCTCAGAAACTGTAGATCGGTCTGGGTTGCAACCTCTGCAAGTTCACTGCCGAACAGGCAGCTCAGAAATATCGTGATCAGGGCGAGCGATTTTACGGCTGGTTCACTGCCGAACAGGCAGCTCAGAAAATTGCGATCAGCGAGGCGATAGATGCGGCAACGTTCACTGCCGAACAGGCAGCTCAGAAATCAAACGCAATTAAGCGTATTTTCTCATCATCGTTCACTGCCGAACAGGCAGCTCAGAAAATCAACAACGGCGATCCCGCACCGACCTTTGCGTTCACTGCCGAACAGGCAGCTCAGAAACCTGAAACAGGCAAGAAGCACGGAGCCCTGTTGTTCACTGCCGAACAGGCAGCTCAGAAATCAAAGGAGAACGTCTCCTGCCCATCATCGTCGTTCACTGCCGAACAGGCAGCTCAGAAAATGAGCCTCTGATGCCACTTGATTTGTGGGATGTTCACTGCCGAACAGGCAGCTCAGAAAAGCTTACCGATCGCAATGATCTGGGCATGATCGTTCACTGCCGAACAGGCAGCTCAGAAAAGATCGTGACGGAGAAATCAGCATGAGGTATTGTTCACTGCCGAACAGGCAGCTCAGAAAAGAAACTCTCTGCAGCTGTCGCCACCACCGGCGTTCACTGCCGAACAGGCAGCTCAGAAATCTTGCACGGTAAGCGCACCCGCCGCAAAGGTGTTCACTGCCGAACAGGCAGCTCAGAAATCGACGAGATTCGGGAGTGGCTGAGGCTTGACGTTCACTGCCGAACAGGCAGCTCAGAAAGTCACGCAACAGGACAAAGGCCCATCCGGCACGTTCACTGCCGAACAGGCAGCTCAGAAACACGGGAACCGCAGAAAAATAGAACTCATGGGGTTCACTGCCGAACAGGCAGCTCAGAAATCCTGGAACACGCCAGGGGCATCGACCGGAAAGTTCACTGCCGAACAGGCAGCTCAGAAACAAAAGGAACGGACGATAACGCCGCTATTCACGTTCACTGCCGAACAGGCAGCTCAGAAAAATCGGCACATTGAAGACAGAAACGGTATCGAGTTCACTGCCGAACAGGCAGCTCAGAAAAAAAGGATTATTCCAGGGGCGGTTGGCTAATGGTTCACTGCCGAACAGGCAGCTCAGAAAATCGGCAGACCGGATTCCAGGAGGCGTGTTGCGTTCACTGCCGAACAGGCAGCTCAGAAATTCAAGCGATTAGCGAAATGAAAAACAGAATTGTTCACTGCCGAACAGGCAGCTCAGAAACCAATGGGTCGCCTGGCCCCAAGCGGCTGAGGGGTTCACTGCCGAACAGGCAGCTCAGAAAGCTGATAGCAGTGGCAAAGTGTCGATGACCGGGTTCACTGCCGAACAGGCAGCTCAGAAACCACCGTTATTCATTCGTTCCAGACGAATACTGTTCACTGCCGAACAGGCAGCTCAGAAATACAACGAACTGAAACGCGCCTTGCAGCAGAGGTTCACTGCCGAACAGGCAGCTCAGAAAATTTCCGCCACCTGTGACCGTGTGGCCGAACGTGTTCACTGCCGAACAGGCAGCTCAGAAATGTTTACAGTTGAAGCGGCGCTGACAACGAATTAAATTGAGGTCCTCACTCTATGTTTCTTTAGCTTCGCTATTATAGATCACTAGTGTCCCAACGTTAAATCGAATAAATTCAATTGGTTATCCATGGCGCATTCTTCACTTTTGCAATCGGATTTCATAAGCAACTGATCCAATGGGGTTTTCTCGAAAAGAGTAAG
>JAESPD010000146.1 GCA_016756855.1 gamma proteobacterium endosymbiont of Lamellibrachia anaximandri
GCCGAAGCCTATTGCCGTATCTCCAGCTACTTACAGACCATGGCGAATCAGGGATACAATCCGCTGGTCGCTATTCAGTTGGCGCTTTCTGGTCAGCTTTATGCGGATGGGGGTGAGTAGTTACCTTCAACCATTGGTTCGGCTGGTCCAAACAGCTCACGAATTTACGAAATGTTTGACGGCTTGATAGATGATCTTCTGGTTTATGACAGAGCGCTGTCGGACGGAGAGATCGGTCAGCTATACGCCAACGGCAGTCGCGTCAACACAGAGGAACTGAATGAAAAATTTCCTGCTAATAATCTGGTGATTGGAATGGTTTCCTATGGTGACCAACCTTATGTGCCAGTCGGTGATGTGTGGGTGCGTATCTATCCTAATCATTATCAGGGAAGTGATCAGATGGGTTTGAATTGCCGTTTATTCGAGACTCCATCCATGTGGGAAGCCATGTTTGGCAGAGAGCATTGTTTTGTTGGCAATCAAGATATATTGAATGCTTTTGCAGATCCTGATGAGCGTTACCATGTCACAATTTATTCAGATGATAATGGTGATGTTCAATGGAATGATGGCGAGAGGGTGTACTGTACGCCAGGCGAATCAATGTCCATGAGTGATTTGTCATATTTTAACTGTGAATTGTAAATCTAAAGGGACAGATCAAAAAGCAAAAAATAATAGAATAATAGGGTAGAATAATAGGGGACAGACCACGATTTCTTGGATTTCTTATGATCAGTTTTTAGTAAATCGTGGTCTTTCCTCCATTACATTCCACGCAATAGTTCAAGCCTGCGGCCCCGTGGATTCGCAAGTGGAACTTGGGTGCGATTGGAATAAATTATTGTCCTTTTAGTCGCGTCTGACTATAGTCATAACCATGGTCATCAACATATCTGTGAATCACCATGAAAGAGCAGACAATCAAGGCGTCAGAGTTCAAAGCTAAATGTCTACAGCTAATGGATGAGGTAAGTGAGACGGGCAAGGAGATCATTATTACCAAAAATGGCAAGCCGGTTAGCAAAATGGTCCCGATCAGAAAGAAGCCAAAAACGCTGTTTGGCGGTCACAAGGATCAGATAACAGTTCAAGGCGACATCATTGAACCGCTTGATGTTGAATGGGATGCAATGCAGTGATTCTGCTCGACACCCATGCCCTGATCTGGCTTGATCAGGGCAGCGACAAGCTGGGTAGGCAGTCCCGATTGGCAATTGACACAGCATTTGAGTCTGATTTTCTGACTGTTTCTGCTATTTCGTTTTGGGAAATCGCCATGCTACAGAGCAAGGGGCGGTTGCAGATGCCACCAGTAAGGGGTTGGCGTCAAGAACTGCTCAACAACGGACTCAATGAGATTCCCGTGGATGGGATGATTGGTATCGCCTCTATTGGGCTGCCCCACTTTCACCCTGATCCCGCCGATAGGATTATTGTTGCTACTGCCACCCATTATGATGCGACATTGGTGACTGCGGACACTAAAATTCTTGCCTGGGATGACGAACTAAAGCGAATTGATGCGCGTAGCTGACGCACATCAGGACCCCGTGATCTGCACGCGATACAAGCATCTCACAATTTAGGGACAGACCACGATTTCTTGGATTTCTTATGATCAGCTTTTAGTAAATCGTGGTCTGACCCCTAATACACTCTTTGGCAGCTCATACGGGCTTCTGCGCCCCCTAAATTTACTGTCGGTAAATTTTACACTCGCTCTTGTTCGCCCATTGTTTTCCGGTTTTTGCGCTATCTGTCTGTTTATCATCAAAATTCTTTTGCATGATCACTTTGAATTCACCCATTGACGCTTGTTTTGAGCGAATTAAAATCTGATTTACCTGACCTGACCTGACCTGACCTGACCTGTCGGTTTGTTTAACAATATGGACTGGAACTGTTTCCTTGATAGTGAAAAATTGTCTATAAATCATTGATATGGAATAATTGGCGTGCTTGTTGCATGTGTTTTGTGGATTTTAATTGCCCCAGTCCTAATGGATTTGTGGGAACTTGCAACGAGAAGGAGAGCAAAGAATGAATGAGAATAAACTAAGAAATCCCCTTACAGCGTCTACATTGTAAGCGCTCCATCAACCCCATCTACTATCAACCCTGACACGTACGGATAATCTCTCAAATCATTCCATTGAGAGGTTTCATGAGTATCGACAGGAATCGCCGTCCGTTCTGGCAAGACCACC
>JAESPD010000147.1 GCA_016756855.1 gamma proteobacterium endosymbiont of Lamellibrachia anaximandri
CCAGACCGTATGGCTGCCTCGTTTGTAATCTTCCATCTCTGAAGCATAGCCCAACTGACCTATCCGTCGCCTAAAGGCGAGGGGTTTACGGATCCCCTATCGGGGACTCTAAATCGGTTAATTAGCCGCACCCAACTTCTTACACCAACCAACAGAACAAAACCCAGAACCAATTTCGCAATCTGGCCCATAAAATACGCCAGTGTATTTGAGTTATAGACTCTTTCGCTTTCAGTAAGGATTGAGCTTTCAAATAGCTGAATACCAAGGCTTAAGGTGCTGGGTATGGCAAGGAAGATTACCAGAAGGCCAGCAGTAGCAATAATTTCCGCCTGTAAGGCATCGATGTTAAAAGATGTACTTTCTTGTGTTCTATTAATACCAACTACCAACCATTTAGAGAGTGTTGGCGCTAGAAACCACAGTGCGATGGCGAAAACAAAAGGAAACACTATAGTCATTGCGTAAATTAGATACAGATGCCTTTCTATTTCTGGCCAGCCCGCCAAGTGCGATGCTGTAAATAATTCTGGCAATAGCATCAATGCCTTCACTAATACATAGATCGAAAGCACTCTGATTAGTATTTGTGATAAATCTCTTGGTTCCATCCTATTTTTTACCCCTAACAGTTGAGTTAAGCGGGAGCCAACAACCGACTGCGCTCCATGGCGTGTGTATCATCCATTCCGCTCGGTCGGCTGTTGACACACCACTTGAGTGATGGGTTCGGCGGCAGCTTTTTGGCGGGGTGGCAGAGTAGGCATTACTACTTTGGTGGCCTCACTAGAGCCTGAGCTTCGTTGACTGGATCTTGAAGGGCTCCTCCAGTTTTGATATCCAGCATCTTTACAATGTCTGCGAGGTCGGCGTACTGAATTCTTGCAGGGCTAGCTAGTGTAGTGTCCTGAATAAAATATTCATTTATAATTCCCTATGTTCCAACTTTAGCCGCGCCGTTTACAGCTGAACGCGACAAGGTGTTCAGCGTGGCAGGTATCACAGCGTACCCGTAAAAAACCGTATTCCAGACGGCCGCATCTGAGGTAATCCTCAAACTCCCGCTGCACATAATCCGGCAATGGCCGGCCTTGCCCGGCCATGTACTCTACGAATACCGGGTAATGTTGTTCGACAATCCGATACAGAAGGGTTTGCTCGGGCCGGTGGCGCTGATAATGGCCAGTCGGCCGCTCCCCCTCGGCATTCCTTGCCGTAGCGGAAAGGGGCATGAGTCGCGTCCCTGCGATACTGTAGTTTCATACAGTCTATCGTCTGGAGGTGCCGCCGCCAAACCGCGTTGAACATCATGGGAACCGATCACCCCCAGACTGGGTATACCCAGTCGTAATCAACTGAAACTGGATCTGGACACCACCCTTTGCAAGAACTAGAATTAACCATATTGATCAATTTAATCAAATAGGTCTACTATGAAAATACTCAACGCCAGTGACGCCAAACGTGAATTCGGCGATGTCCTTATCAATGCACAACATGGCCCTGTTGGCATCAACCGCAACGGCAAACCCGTTGCCGTCGTGATTTCGGCAGTGGAATATGAGCGGCTTGAGGCAATAAAAGAGGCACATCTGAAGCAGTCAATCGAGGAAGGTCTTGCCGATCTGCAAGCCGGAAAGGTCAAGGATGGCAAAACCGTGATTGACAAATTACGCAAAAGGGTAAGTGGCTAAACCGTGACAAGACCTTGTCCACGATACCAGTTCACGGAAAAAGCCGAACGAGATCTTGAGGGTATCATCGACTATACCGTCCAACATTGGGGAGCTTCTCAGGCTGATGCTTACCTTGATGGCCTGGAAACTCGCGCACAACTCCTTGCTGATAATCCCGACCTGGGAGCCAAACGGCAAGCCTTCTCTGAAGGGCTACTCAGCTTTCCTTATGAAAGCCATATCCTCTACTACATGAAACAACCCTATGGGATTACGATCGTGCGAGTGCTTCAACAGAACATGGATCCACTGAAACACCTCTGATCCATAGACCGTACCGCACAACAGCATTGACTTTGCACGGGCTTCCTGTCCTGTTGCCTTTCAGTGCCTGCCAGTGCCGGCTACTCCCACTCGATTGTAAACGAGCCATTTATTCTATTTAATATCAATGTCTTAATTGTTGGCGTATGTAGTAATACCATGAAAAATACCATGTTCAAAAATTACTGCTAATCGACAC
>JAESPD010000148.1 GCA_016756855.1 gamma proteobacterium endosymbiont of Lamellibrachia anaximandri
GGGCGCTCAAACGACGACCGAAATCCTTTCCTCTACTCATCAAACCCAGACATGCAGCGAGGGAGGAAGTCAGGAAAAATGGACATCCCAAGAAACTTAAGTAAGTGCCATTCGGGTATGTTACCTATTTTGTATCTAGCTGTATTGATGGCAAACCAACAGGAGTTGGCTATCTATGAAAGCCGCATCTACACCCCTTATCTCTCAGAAGAGCAGATCGAGCGATTTCTGAAGCGGCCGGATGAGTTTACGGTCCAGCGATTCCGTATTACCGGACTGAACCAGTCGATCCATGAGCTCTACTCTTCCACTCTCTATAATGATGGCAAACAACGCAGCATCCTGGCGCTAGCAAAACCCATTGCCAAGATGGTTTTGAAATTGCCGTCTTATACGCAGACAACGCAAGTAGGCCTGTCTTCAAGAGCGCAAGCTGTACGTAATGTGTTTAAACTTTCTAAGTCGCCAATAACGTTGATGTTAGAAGAACTGCCAAAGGCTTTGGCAATTGATCTGGATAAGGCACGAAACGACGAGAATGAGCTTAAGAAACTCTCAAAACGTCTGATGGATACACTGAGGGAGTTGCAGTATTGTCTGCCAAACTTGAAAGATCAATTTCGTGAAATGTTGGCACAGGCGTTTAGTCAGGACAAGGGTATTGAACTAGTGGATTTGCGTGTGGCAGTTGCCGGACGTTGTCGTGGTTTGGAAGAATACACTATTGATCGCGATGGTCTTAAAGCATTTATCCAACGTGCATTAAAGTCTACAGATGAACCCGAGCAATGGTTAGACGAATTATTGAGCTTCTTGGGGCAAAAGCCTGCTGGAAAGTGGGGCGATGCGGAGCGGGATGCTGCCGAGTATCGCTTGGTTGAATTGACACGTAAGCTAGCGGAGCTTGAGCGTCTGCGCTTGCACTACCAAGACCACGCGACTAAGACTGCTGGTGATTTTGATGTCTATTTGCTGCGCAGTGTAAAGAAAGGTGCGCCGGATTACGATGAGGTGGTGGTTATAGATGAGCGCCGTCATAATGCTATTAAAACAATCAAGGCGAAGATGCTCGCCACTCTAATAGATGCTGATGAGGAATTGAAAATGGCAGCTCTTGCCGAGCTTGTCGATGAAGTTTTGGCTGAGAGCAGGGAATCAACTAAGACAATGCCTGTAACTAAGGCGGCTAGAGTGAAGAGGGTAAACTGATCATGTCAAAAAAATGGTTCGAGTTGGCATTAGATGCGCCCGAAAATGCCCGGCATGTGCTGGGAATCTCCGGTGGAAAGGATAGTGCTGCGCTTGCGGTCTACATCAAAGATAATTACCCGCAGATCTCAGAGAAGATGGAGTACTTTTTTACCGACACTGGTGCCGAGTTGCAAGAAGTCTATGATACGTTGGATAAACTTGAAGCCTATCTTGGAAAGCCGATCAATCGCTTGAGTAGTAGCCGTGATTTTAACCACTGGCTGACGCTGCATGACAATATGCTACCTTCAGTAAAAGCGCGTTGGTGTACACGAGTGTTGAAGATCAAGCCCTTTGAAGAGTTTGTAGGCAATGATCCTGTGATCAGTTATGTGGGTATTCGAGCAGATGAAAACCGTGAAGGCTACATAAGCCAAAAGGAAACTATTAAGGCGGTGTTTCCTTTTTCAGAAGATGGCATTGTACGTGATGATGTTTTTCGTATTTTAGAAGAATCGATTGGTATCCCAGAATATTACCAATGGCGTAGTCGGTCGGGCTGTTTCTTCTGTTTTTTTCAGCGGCAAGATGAGTGGCTTGGTCTCAAACGTCGTCATCCAGAGCTTTTCCAGAAAGCGCTAGAGATGGAAAAAAATGTTGGTCAGCGGAAATTTGATTGGGGTGCTTCAGAGCGTATTGAATCTGGTAATGGATATACGTGGAATCAGTCCGGTACGCTTAATGAAATAGTGATTAGGGCTGAAGAAAAAGAGTCGTCTGAAAGTGAAAAATGTAAAAAAGAAAATATTAAATGGCAAGATATTTTGTAACTACTCACCCCCATCCGCATAAAGCTGACCAGAAAGCGCCAACTGAATAGCGACCAGCGGATTGTATCCCTGATTCGCCATGGTCTGTAAGTAGCTGGAGATACGGCAATAGGCTTCGGC
>JAESPD010000149.1 GCA_016756855.1 gamma proteobacterium endosymbiont of Lamellibrachia anaximandri
GGAATGAAAGGAGTCGCCCACTTGGAGGAAGTCCTGTGTATATCATTTCCGACCATCAACAGTGGTTCTCCTACAGGGGACTTGCACCCCATAAGTTCATGCCCATGCTGGGCGTACACAAGGTAAATCCACCTGACATTTTACAGCGGCGCTTAAATTTGGCACTCGCTCCGCTCATTTTGCCAAATTTAATCACCGCTATAAAATGCAGGTGATTAACAACGTTATATTTTCCGGAGTGTTATTCAGCTACCCAGTTTTCAATTGAGAGATCGGGAACTCTAGAAAATTCACGGACATTATTTGTAACTAATACGGCGTTCATACTACGTGCATGAGCCGATATCAGTAAGTCATTATTCCCTATCAAGGCACCCTGTTTTTTTAACAAAGCCCGGATAAATCCATAATGCTTTGCAGCATCTTCATCCCAAGGATCAATGAGCAGTCTTTGAGTAAAAATATCAAGCTGCTCCCAGCGAGTTTCTTTTAATGAATAATCTCCATTCTCAATGCCAAAGCATAATTCTCCATATGTAACAGAAGAAATACATATATTTTTTATAGCCTTAAATTTGTGTCTCAACTTATCTGAGTGATTTTTCAGGACATATATACATATGTTTGTATCAAGCATGTACATCAATCAAAATCCCTTTCTTGTGGTTGAGCATCGAGCCTATCCTCTAAGAAATCATCTGCAAAGGCAGGTTGAGAATCAAAAAACTCATCCCATGTTGGCTTTTTTTCGGTAATGATTATGCTTGAGCCTTGCTTTGTAATGTAAACCTCGTCAGTATCAAATCGGTACTCTTTAGGTATACGTACAGCTTGGCTTCGACCATTCATGAAAATTTTAGCTATCTGAGATTCCATGCTGAACTCCAATTGAAATGATATATATCAATAAGTATATACCACTTGGAAAAAAATTCAAGATTGAATGCAAACAAATGAATTATAAGGAAAATATAACAAGTGCATTAACTCGGACAGTCAAAAGCGTCGTCTGTTTTGTGTATTCCGCTACGCTCCATTTTTACACAAAACAAACGCCTCTTTTGCCTTCCGGTTATGCTGGGCGTTAGGCTTAATGTTCGTATAATATTAGAAGGAGAAAATCAAGATGAATAATCCAGTAGGTTGGTTTGAGATATGTGTTCAGGATATTTCTAGAGCAAAAGCATTTTATGAAAATGTACTTTCTTTAAAGCTCGATGAAATAAAGATGCCTGGCATCGAAATGTGGACATTTCCAATGAATCCTGAAGGCGCAGGTGCATCTGGTGCAATTGTAAAGATGGAAGGTCGTCCACCAGGTGGTAATAGTACAACAGTATATTTTTCATGTGAAGATTGTGCAATTGAGGAAAATAAGGCATCTATTCATGGTGGAAAAATACTCAAAGAGAAGTGCTCTATCGGTGAACATGGTTTTATTTCACTAGTCACCGATACTGAAGGTAATATGATTGGTTTGCATTCAATGAAATAGCATCTATAGCCTAACAAGTTGTTAGATAGGGGAGTGCTAACGCACGCCCCTCAACAAAGCCGTTAGGCGCTCAATAAAATTTAGCGCAATATGCAGTTATCATATGTGAATTTATTAGGAGCAAATAATAATGGCCGAAGTCTCAGTAAGTATTGATGTATCAGATATGGAAAAAGCTATTTTATTTTACACGAAAGCATTAGGTTGTACTGAGCTTCGAGTAGGAGAAGATACAACAAAATTAAGCGCTGACAACGTGAGTATTTTTTTACTAAAAAAAGAACCAAAATCAAATCCACTTATCACTGGAACTTCTTCACGAAATTATGAACGGCATTGGACACCGGTTCACTTAGACTTTAATGTTTCTGAAATCGAAAAAACAGTATCTCTAGTGAAAGATTTTGGGGGTGTTAATGAAGGTTCTGAATCTGGTGATTGGGGGGCGGTTGAGTTCTGTGCAGATCCTTTTGGAAATGGATTTTGTTTATGTCAGATAAACAGTTAGTGCAAAAATGAAAAATAGCCTAATCGGGTAAGGGAGGGTATCTAACCCTCCCTCCCCACACCACCCGGCATGCGGGTCCGCAGCGGGCGGTTCATCAAGCATAGTGAAACTTAATCCAATGTTCTCT
>JAESPD010000015.1 GCA_016756855.1 gamma proteobacterium endosymbiont of Lamellibrachia anaximandri
AACTCCCGCCCATACCGCCCAGGCAGAACGGCAAGCGGGGCAGGATCGCCAAGTCGGATGCTCATAACCTGTGGGAGCGGATGAAACAGTATGAGAAGGCGGTGTTGCTCTTTGCCAGAAAATCTCATGTATCCTTCACCAATAACCGGGCGGAGCGTGACTTGAGAATGAGCAAGGTGAAACAGAAGGTGTCGGGGTGTTTTAGAACCAGCAAGTATGCCGAAGCCTATTGCCGTATCTCCAGCTACTTACAGACCATGGCGAATCAGGGATACAATCCGCTGGTCGCTATTCAGTTGGCGCTTTCTGGTCAGCTTTATGCGGATGGGGGTGAGTAGTTACGACCCAAATTGAAATAAAAAGTCTCTTTGATGAGAATAAATAGGGAATGAATCAGATGTTTTCTCGCCTTTTTTCAAGGGAGTTGTTGCATAACTCAGAGTATCAGTCGGCCTGGGTACGTCTGGCGATCTGGGGTTTTAGTGTTAGTTATATCGGGCTTGGTGCCTGGACCGAATACTATGCGGTCGATGTCGGGCAGTACTATCTCTTTTTCGGTTTCTTCATCCTGGTCTTTCTGGGCCTGCTGATCAGTATCTACTATGTGCCGGAGATGCCGGCGCGTCGCTACGTCACAGTTGTTTCCGATATCGTTGCCGTCAGTCTGGCAATATTTCTCACCAACGAGGCAATCAGCCCCTTCTACCTGCTCTACATCTGGATCTTCGTCTCCTACGGAACCCGCTATGGCAAGCGGCTGTTGAAGGTCGCCTCCATCCTTAGCGTATTCGCATACAATGTTGTGTTGGTTGCCCTGGATGAGTGGCAGCAGCACACCTTCGAGGCCTTTTTCTTCCTGTTGCTGCTGGTGGTGCTGCCGATGTACCAATACTCCCTGCTGCGCAAGTTGCATGAGGCGCGGCAGGAGGCGGAACGGGCCAATAAGGCGCGGGGGGATTTTCTCGCCACCATGACCCATGAACTGCGTACTCCGTTGATTGGGGTGATTGGTATGTCGCGCTTGATGCAGTCCACCCGCCTGGATTCGGAACAGCAGGAGTATCTGCACTCAATCAAGGCCTCGGCTCAACTGCTGCGGGCATTGATTGGGGATATCCTCGATTTTTCCAAAATCGATGCCAACAAACTGGAGCTGGAAAGCGGTGTTTTTGAAGTCCGGGAGCTGCTGCGTGGTGTCACTTCAACCCTGGCAACAGAGGCGCAGGAGAAGCAGGTTGAGTTGATCTGTCAGGTGGATGCGCGGCTACCTAGAGAGTTGTTGGGAGATGAACTGCGGCTCTCTCAGATTCTCTTTAATCTGGTGGGCAATGCGATCAAGTTTACCGATGAGGGAGAGGTGATCCTGCGTGTCTTGCTGGCGCAGGGTGACGATATGGTAACCGTGCCGCATGTTCGGCTAGAGGTGGAGGACACGGGGATCGGCATCCCGGCTGAGAAGCTGGAAAATATATTCGAGATGTTCTGGCAGGCGGATGTATCGACCAGCCGTCGCTTCGGTGGTACAGGCCTTGGAACCACGGTGGCTCGTGATCTGGCGCGCCTGATGGGGGGTGATATCGGGGTCAGAAGCAGGTTGGGTGAGGGAACCTGTTTTTGGGTAAAACTCCCCCTGCTGCCGAAGGACGGCAGTAAAATTGGGGTTAAACCTCCTGTATTGTCCGGCCGGCCCTGTCTACTGCTTGAGGCCAATGATACGGGGAGGGCTGTATACAGCGAGGTGGTGACGGAGTTGGGCATGGAGGTAACAGCGGTCTCCAGCGTGGATTCACTGGCGCAGATGCCGAAACGGGCCTGGGAGCTGATTCTGCTCTGTGATTCGGTCAATGGTATAGATCCGGAGATCGTGCTGAACCAGCTCGATGATTATGTGACCGGACAACCTCCGGTGCTGTTTGCCGGCTATCGAGGGCGCAAGGTGGATCTGCCGGCACGGGCGATCCAGGTATTACTGAAGCCCTTTCTTGTCGATCAGCTTGCGCAAGCTGCAGTGCGGGTGCTGCGTGGGGAGAGTGCGAGCGGTGGAGATGAGGCGGCATTTCCCAGGCGTGGGGGCCAGCGTGCTGAAGACAGCGGCGTGAATATTCTGTTGGCGGAAGATAATTCGATTGCTGCAAAGGTGCTGACGACGCTGCTGGTGCAGAAGGGGCATCGGGTGATTCATGCCATTGATGGGAGACAGGCGCTGGAGGCGGCGACGGGTAACGAATTTCATCTGGCCTTTATCGATCTTCGCATGCCGCATCTGGATGGTTTTGATTTCACCCGTCTCTATCGTGAACAGGAGCCTGAGGGACTGCACATGCCGATTCTGGCGCTTACCGCCAATGCCGCAGAGGATGTAATCGAACAGTGTCACGAGGCTGGGATGGATGGCTTTATCAATAAACCGGTAGAGCCGGAGCAGTTGGATTTGGTGATCTCCAGATATGTGCAGACGCAGGAATATGAGTAGCTGTTATGAATGATCTGGTTGAACGGGCGGCACTCTATGCCACCCAGGCTCATGCGCGTATCGATCAACGGCGTAAATATTCCAACCAACCCTACGATGTCCATCTGCGGGCGGTGGCTGAGATCGTGTCGGAGGTCACCGATGATGAACACATGATTGCAGCGGCCTGGTTGCATGACACGGTAGAGGATACCCCTGCCACGGTGCGCGATATTGAAACGGCCTTTGGTCCCGATGTGGCGGCCCTGGTATCGGATCTGACGGACATCAGTCGCGCCAGTGACGGCAACCGGGCGGTGCGCAAGGCGATCGATCGCGAGCACACGGCAAATGCCTCTATTCGGGCGAAGACCATCAAGCTGGCGGATCTTACCGATAACTGCCGGGATATCTGCAAGCATGACCCCCGCTTTGGACGTGTCTACCTGGCGGAGATGGCGGCGCTGCTCGAGGTTCTTGAGGAGGGCGATGAGCGGTTGAAAAAACAGGCCCGTAAAGTCTGGGCGTGCTGTCAAGAGAAGATCGGCCAGGATCCCGCAGCAGTGTCAAACTCAATAGCGGCGCCTGTACGCACCGGTTTTGGTGGAAATTTTGAACAGGGACGCGCCCTGCGGCTGTTTACCAAGTCGTTCTCTGCGCGGGATATCGCTGAGCCCCTGGCTTCATTCGATGGGGAAACATCGGCAAAATCTGTGCGCAGGATCCTGCAGAAAAATGGCTGGTCGGTAGTCGGGTTGCGGGATGACGGATTGGTCAGCGGATATGTTCACGAAGAGGACCTGCTCTCCGGCTTTTGCAGGGATCACCACCGCTCATTTGCCCGGGGACAGGTGCTGCGTGAGACTGCATCACTTTCCGATGTGATACATGTCCTGACCCGGCATGAGAGCTGTTTCGTCTCCATGGTGGGCGGTGTTTCCGGCATTATTTTGCGCGAGCATATACAGAAACCGATTGTGCGCATGTGGCTGTTTGGCATGGTCACCATCATAGAGATGAATCTGGTGGAACGGATCGAGAGAATCTTTCCAGACGATCTTTGGCGTGAACAGTTGAGCGTGTCACGCCTGGCGAAGGCGCTTGAGATGCAGCAGGAGCGCACCCGCAGAGGCCAGTCCGGCCGTCTTCTGGACTGTCTGCAATTTTCCGACAAGGCCAAGATCCTGATCAATGATGACAGTCAACTGCAATCCCTTGGATTCGACAGCCGCCGCACGGCCAAGAATGTGGTCAAGGAGTTGGAGTCACTGCGTAACAACCTGGCCCACTCCCAGGATATTGTCGCGCACAACTGGCCGCAGATCGCGAGAATGACGCAGCGGATCGAGGAGTTGATTCTTTGGGATGGTGAAGAAACGGTGTAGAGACCGGCATGCGTCGTGCGGGAGGTAGTTCCGGACTTTAATTACTCGCGTCTGCCGCCGATGAGCGACACAATGAGAAACTCTTCACATCCAATAAAATTCTCCTGTCGACAAAGGAGACACACCCAGTACCTCAAGTTGACACTTAAAAGGCAAAATAGCTACCATAGCCGCCCCGAAATATGACTCTTCCTCACGACTTATGACAGCTTCTTTCACCACTCCCGCAGTCGTCATCGGCGGACTGATACTGCTGCGGCAATTGGAAGGGACAGGTATTCCCTTCGTTTTGATTCCCCGTGCGCCCAAGGATCCCAGCGCCTACTCCCGATTTTATCGTGGCGTTGGTCTGACCATGGAAGATTTAATAGGGAATGAAACGCTGTTTCTTGAGCGTCTGATTGAATTGGCAAAGAGCTATCCCGAGAAACCTGTTCTTTTTTTTGGTGATGATTGGGTTCTCTTTTTTGTTACCAGGCACCGAAGTGTTCTGTCGGAATATTTCCGTTTCACCATGCCTGAGCAGCGGATACTGGAAGAGTGTTCGGACAAGATGGCATTTGCCAAGCTTGCCCAGGAGTATGACCTACCGGTACCCGAAAGCCTGGTGGAGTCCCCTTCCCTCGATTGCGCTCAGATCGAAGAACGCATCGGTTACCCCTGCGTCTTCAAGCCCGATTCCCACTTGGGCTGGTTTGAGTCAGAGGCGGTAAAAGATGCGGGAGACATGCCACAGAAGGTGCTGCTGGCGCAGAATCGTGAGGAGTGCGAACACGCCTTGTCCGGTATCCGCAAGTTCACTGATAAATTCGTTGTGCAGGAGTTTATTCGTGGCGGCGAGGAGGAGATCTATTCCTTCCATACCTTCGTCGGTCGTGACGGCAAGCCGGTGGCTTCATATGTTGGAAAAAAGATCAGGACTTATCCCTCCATGGGTGGAGAGAGTAGCTACGTCGGCCTGATTCGCGATGATGAAGTCACGCGGCTCGGACTGGAAGTGGCTGAAAAGCTTGGCATTCGTGGTGTCATGAAGATCGACTTCAAGAAGGATGTCGACAGTGGCCGTTATTTCGTTTTGGAGATTAACCTGCGCTTCACCTTGTGGAATCATCTGGGCGCGCGGGCTGGCATTAATCTGGCGGAACTTGTCTATCGGGATCTGTGCGATCTGCCAATGGAGGTGCCGGGTGACTATAAAGACGACTTGCGTTGGTTACATCTGGGCCGCGATTTTCGTTCTTTTGTCAAAGACTACCGTCCGTCCGGTCAGCTCACCACCTGGCAATGGCTAAGCTCTTTGATGCAGCCGAAGGTCTACGCTATGTTCGAGTGGCGCGATCCCATGCCGTTTTTGGTGAAGATCTTTGACTACATGAAGCACAGTATCGGGAAGCTGAAGTAGTCCTCCCGCCTGTTAAGGAGCCTCTGAACAAGTCATGGACCTACAGCTTGCGGCTGAAATGCACTGCTTCTTCGTTGGAAATCTTCGCAATAGCCTGCTATTACGTGCGATTTCCGCCTCAAATCAGCGCATTTCATCTCACAATCTGAACGGCCCAGACTTATTCAGAGGCTCCTTGACCACACTGGATCAGGCGTCCATGCGCGCTTTCAGCGCATCGAGGCTGGAATCATCCTCCGTGCGAGGGAAGAGCCGGTGACGCAGGCGCCCTGCCTTGCGCCGAAACCTGTCGTATAATCCGCTAAACCCATTTGAGTTCTCCCGGCGCCACTTCTGCTCTATGGAGCGTTGCCAGGATGTTTCGTGATCAAATTCCACTCTGCGGAATGTTACCTTCCCCGCATCGGGATCATAAAGCACATAACTGGCCCATTTTACTTCGCCCCTTGGCTCGCCAACTGTCCCTACATTGACCAGGAACACCCCATCACCCTGGAGTTCTATCTCGCCGTCTCCCAAGGGAGTCAAGCTGCCGTCTTCCTGAATCCGAGTTGCCTTGGTGAGATGGGTGTGTCCGAAGAATGCCAGCGGGGGCAGCCCTCTCTCCCTGATGATTCCGACGGCCTTGTGTAACCGCTCTTCCCGGGACAAGTACTCATCGACCTTGTCCGGAGAGCCGTGAAAGGCGCAGAATTTCTCCTCTACGATCATCAAAGGAAGCGAGCGGATGTACTTCCGCCATTCAGGTTTGAGCCGTTTTCTTGCCTGGGTTGAGGAGTAGAGTGCATAGGGACTGCATGCCAGTGGGGCCAGCAGGCCTGCGGCGATCAGGTCGTGATTGCCGGCGATCCACTCGATATCCCGGCTTCGTAGCAGCTCCATGCAGGTATGCTGATCTGCATTGTAAGAGGCAAGATCGCCGAGGCAGATGATCCGTTCTGCTCCGATGGACTTAATGTCGTCCAATACTTGCCGTAAGGCATCGATATTGCCATGCACATCAGAAAAGAGGGCAATAGTCCCCATGCGATTTCAGGCGCCGCCCAGCAAACCAATCTCGTCAATGTAGCGGCCTGAGGGCCAGATCTCCTTGGAGAAAAGCAGCTTGTTCTTCAGCTTTGACGGGTGGGCGATGAATAGATCGTAGCCATCCCGCTCCTCAGCCCCCCATCGCCGTTTATGTTCGCTTCCGCCACCCAGAAAGTCATAACCGGAGATGCCTGCATCGATGCACCGCTCAATCACTTCAGTACGCAGCACGTTGCCTGAGCCTTGCACATAGTCGGGATCAAAGCCCTCCTGCAGCTGCAGAAAGACACCATCGTAGACGTAGCCGATCTGGATCGATTTGATCTCCCCGTGGTCTGTGAGTGCGATCAGCCACAGCCAGTCGTTCTTCAGGGCGATACGGGAAAACTGGCGATAGAATTCAGCCTCGTAGGGCTTGCGACGAAAGGCGCCTATCTGGCCATCGAGCTGCCAGCGGCGGTAGTGCAGCTCGAACAGGGTCTCGATGAATCGGGGGAGATCCTCTGGTTTTTCACAGAGCACCACCTCGACACCTTCGGTATTGAGTAATTTGCGGCGCTTGCGGCGCATCTGCTGTCGGCGTTTGGAGGAGAAACTCTCTTCATAGAGCTTCATCGAGTCAGGGAGATCGAAGTAGCTGAAGACTGTGGTACGCGAGTGGTGTAACAGCCCCTTCTCTTCGCAGGCTGCCTTGATTCTCTCCATGGCCCCGGTCCAGCCCGCCATGCGGGGCATCCAGATGGTATCCCAATCCGACTTTGCAGCAAGCAGGGCATCCGCAATGGCATGCAGGGCTGCCGTCTCCACATCCGGATCGACGATCCAGTCAGCGTACTCAGAGCCGGTTGCATGATCCGCCATCATACGCAGGGTGCGGAACGGGAGCACTTTTAGCAGGCGTAGTTCCGAGACATAAAACGGTACTGCTCCAACCAGCCGTCCATTTTCATCGCGCACGGTGACGACAAACGGCTTAGCGGCTTCTTGCGTGACCTCGCGCCAGGTTTGCAGCCACTCCCAGGTGAGGAATATCGTGTTGGAGCGTGACCGCTGTAACAGACCGTTCCACTCCTTGGCGAGCGGGTCGAAGTCGGACCAGCGGGTGATTATTTTTGTTTCCATAGATGAATGTTTGGCAGTCACGAAATTCACTTTGCATCAGTAGAGATAGGAATAGGCTTTTGCGATGGGAGATGGATTTAGCCGCACCGTTCACTGCTTGGCTTTGGTTCCATTCCATTGTTCTTCTCATCGCGGTTTTAAGCAGGGGGGTCATTCTCGCTACCCCTCAACCCTACTGTCAACCGGGATGTGTCATTTCTGCGAAGTTTCCTCTGTGCCTGCAATTCAGCGTGCCGGCATCAAGCCACCGTCGGTAGAGTAGTAATGACCTGATCTCATTACAAGTTTGATCCCCTCTTGGCTAATTGACCCAGCTCAATAATATGTCGGTTATATTACGGTTTTATTACATTGCCTGATGCGGAAATGCACTAACAGGAGTAATATGCGCATGAAAAATAACTATTTCAAAAAGCGTGAGAAAAATGCTCATGAGGCGGATCGCTTTGGCATCATGAGGGGCAAATATGACAGAACAACTTAACAAGGCAACAGAGAATAACGACCCGTCCGCTCCATCCTATGCACCCTGGACGATTATCTGTTTGGATGCCAATCAGCAGTGTCTCAACACAATGAAGATGATCCTTGGGGCCAAGAGATTGGATCTGCAGGTTGACCTTGTTCCACCCCCCCCTCGGCCGTTGCCTCCGGTGCATATGAGATGGAGAGGGTGGAGGCACCATGGCTGGGTCATGGCAAGTATTAAAATTGCTTGCCGCATTTCGCGGCGGTAGTGACGTCCAACGAAAAAAAGGGGGAGCCTTTTGAGATGCGAAAATTTTATCTGATTTTATAAGGATGAAGAAGATCCACTGACTGGACTTCTTTGCGGTGCCTTTTGCTTGCGGCAGAGGGAAGGGTCGCCAGCGTGACGATGGCAGCCTTCACCATGCGCGCAAAGGCTTAGAGCACTGCTGATTTATCGATGTTAATCACCAAGTAATACGGAGACATACATGCGGACTACCAACCCTATTGCTTCCCTGTTGGGAAGCAGCCCATTCAAGCCACTGCAGGCCCATATGCGCATCGTTAACGAATGCGTTGCTGAGGTTCCTGCCCTGTTCGATGCCCTAGTGGCGGGAGACAACACGGCACTTGTCGAGCAGAAAGAGAAGATTTTTGCAAAAGAGGGCGAGGCGGACACCCTCAAGCACGATTTGAGGGCTCACTTGCCAAAAAGCCTCTTCATGCCGGTCGATCGCCGTGATCTGCTGGAGTTACTGGACCTGCAGGACACCATTGCCAATGTAGCGCAGGATATCGCTGGCTTGATGACGGAGCGTGATATGTCGGTGCCGGAGGGTATGGCCGAGCCATTGGTCGCGTTTGTACAGCGCTGTATCGATACCTGCAATCACGCCGCAACCATCATCGAAGAGCTGGATGAGCTGATCGAAAGCGGCTTCCGGGGGCGCGATGCCTCCAGGGTACAGGAGATGGTCGAAGCGCTCAGCAAGCTGGAAGATGAGACCGACGACATGGGGATTGCGCTCGCTCAAAGCCTGTTTGCGATGGAAGATGATCTTAAACCCGTCTCAGTCATGTTCTGGTACCAGATGTTGCAGTGGATTGGCGACCTGGCGGATTACGGTGAGAAGGTTGGTGACCGTATGCTTCTATTGATTGCTCGCTGATTGCATCATCGCCTTCAGCTTAAGGTTGTAAGGCTTCTATCGATTTTTTGTTCTATACGCCCGGCGTGTGGGGGAGTTGTTGCCTCTTGCCACGGGTATACTGAGGGGTCCAGCAATGGAAATTATCTCCGAATGGGGTTTTTTGTTTATCGGTATGGCCGTCGTCTTCGGCCTTTATATGAGTTGGGGTATTGGTGCCAATGATGTCGCCAATGCCATGGGTATGCCGGTCGGCTCCGGGGCCATCACGGTCAAACAGGCTATTATCATCGCCGCTATCTTCGAGTTTGCGGGGGCCTTCATCGCGGGTGGTACCGTGACCAAAACCATCCGCAAAGGCATCATCGATCCCAGCAGCATCAGTGGCTCGCCTGAACTGTTGGTGTACGGAATGTTGGCAGCACTGCTTGCTGCAGGCATCTGGCTGATGATCGCATCAACCAGGGGTTGGCCCGTCTCCACCACGCACTCTATTGTTGGCGCTATTGTCGGTTTTGCCGTGGCAGGCATCGGTGTGGATGCGGTTAACTGGGGTAAGATCGGCAGCATCGTCGCCAGCTGGCTGGTATCACCCCTGATCGGTGGTGTTCTTGCGTTGTTGCTGATGCTCAGTATCCGAAAACTGATCCTCAACACTGACAACCCCTTTGACAAGGCGAAGACCTGGGGGCCTGTCTATATCTTCCTGGTGGGCTGGATCGTCTCCCTGGTTACCATGTTCAAAGGGCTCAAGCACCTCAAACTTGAGTTTACTGCAGTAGAGAGTTTTGTAGCTGCAACTATTTTCGGCATTGTTGTTGCCATTATCGGCAAGGTACTGGTCAACCGTATCAAGGTTGATGAAAACGCAGACAAAGATTACCATTATGCCAGCGTGGAGAAGGTCTTCACTCCCATGATGATTTTTACCGCATGTGCCATGGCCTTTGCTCATGGTTCCAATGATGTGGCCAACGGCATCGGCCCCATGGCGGCAGTAGTCTCGGTTGTCCAGAATACTGGTGACATCGGCCAGAAGGCGGGTCTTCCTCTCTGGATCCTGGTGCTTGGCGGCGTCGGAATCGTGCTTGGTCTGGCTACCATGGGTTACAAGGTAATGCAGACCATCGGTACCAAGATAACCGAGCTGACGCCGACCCGTGGCTACTGCGCCACATTGGCGGCGGCGACCACTGTGGTGCTTGCCTCCAAAACCGGTCTGCCGGTATCCACCACCCAGATTGCCGTTGGAGCGGTAATGGGTGTAGGCTTGGCGCGGGGTGTTGGCGCGATTGACCTTCGCGTGGTCGGTAATATTGTGCTGTCCTGGTTTATAACCCTGCCCGCAGGTGGCATCTTGGCAGCGGCCTTCTTCTTCCTGTTCAAGGGCATCTTCAGCTAAATAATGCAGTCAAAGGCAGGGCTCCCTCTACGGGGCCCTGCTTTTTGCTATTTTTCGGTGAGTAAATTCAACCGGTATCTGGCCGCTGCCACAACATGACGACAACGATGCCGTTTGAAACTGCTCCATTAGACGATATACAGACTATAAAGGGAGTCACCTTCCCCGGGCATATCACTTTTCGACAGTTGCTGATCACCGGGCCGCCTGGTGCGGGAAAGAGCAGCCTGATCCGTAAGCTCGGCGGCTGGTCGGAGGAGGGTTACATCGATCTGACGCTGAACAAGTGGTGGGCTGCGCAAAGTCTCTCCCTGCGCCCGCGCGAGATTCATCTCGGTTTTCCCTTCGTTGGCTTTGAGCAGGCGCTGGCCCTCTTCGACAAAGAGTGGTTGGAGGCTGATGCCAGGCCGGTGATCGATCTTGAGCGGATAAGACTACCGCCCGAAAAACGCTATTTTTTCTCCGTCAACTGGCGTTGGCGTTATGTGTTTGAGTTCCTGTTACCCCCCGCCCCCCTCTTGTTGAAGCGACGGATGGAGAGGAGCAAGCGGGGTACGCACCATGTGGATGTAGATCTCGAACTGAAGACCATAGAAGCTCAGATTCAGGTATACCGGCAGGCGGCTCTGTATCTGCACCAGAGTGGTCTCAATGTCTATCTGAGAGAAGAGACCGACGGCGCTCCTCTGCAAATCATTGACCCTGAGCAATAATCGATGGCTACACAAAGTTCCAAGCAGCAAAAGGGATTGATGAAACGGCTTAAGGAGAGCTTTTCCGGGTTGGCGCAATGCAAAGAACTGGATCTCAAGAGGGCCTACCTCCTGGAAGACAAGAAGGTTCGCCTGCAGATGGAGAATTATCCGATTCAGCTCAATATCGGCCCCGATGGAAAGACCCTGCATATCTATCCGGAGCGGCCGATGAATCACTCACAGAAGGGGTTTCAGACGGGACGCTATATCATTTTTGACCCCAAGAGTTATTACAAGGGAGTGTCCGGTTTTCTCCCAATCAATGAGGGTAAGAAAATTATCCTGGGTAAAGGCAATGCAGCGCAAAAGGACCTGCTCAACCTTCCACAGAATATTGCGGAGCGCCACCTCAGCATCGTCAATGATAATGGCAGTTTGGTATTCAAGAATTTAGATGCGAAACATCACGCATGCATTTCACCCCTGTTGAAGGATAAACAGCTCCACCGTATCAGCAAATGGAGACTGGCCAAGCTGAAACGGCTCCGTTCCATTTTTGGTGGCCCTGTCAAAATGCTGCCTGCTGATGATGCACTGTCGCTGATACGGCGTGTCAACAAGGTGATGGAGAAGGAGGCATACCGGGTAGAGGATGACAGTGGGCAACCTGGTGGTGTGGTTGAGCTCCCTTCTGGAACGACACCGATTCTTCTCGGCGATCTGCATACCAAGGCGGATAATCTGCTGGTGATTTTGAGTCAGAGCGGTTTTCTCAAGGCCCTGAAGAAGGGCAATGCAACGTTGGTGATCCTGGGTGATGCCGTGCATTGCGAAGACGCAGGGAAACTTGAGGGGATGGATAGCTCAATACTGATTATGGACCTGATCTTCAAATTGAAGCTGCGTTTTCCGCGGCAGGTGTTCTACTTGCGGGGTAATCACGACAGCTTTTCTGAGGAGATTGGAAAGCAGGGTGTACCACAGGGGCTGTTGTGGGAAAAGGCGTTGGTAAAGAGCAGGGGAAAGGCGTACAGGAACGAGATGGCACGGTTCTATGAGCTGCTTCCCTACATCGCCTATTCAAAGAATTTCATCGCCTGCCATGCCGGGCCGCCAACCCGTTCCACCTCGCGACAGGAATTGGTCAACATTCGCCAACATCCGAAATTGATCCGGGAAGTGACCCATAATCGCATTCGGCGCCCCAACTCTCCGTCCGGGTATTTTAGAAGGGAAGTGAAGAAATTCCGCAAATATTTTGATTTGGCTCCGGATACCCCGGTCATTGTCGGTCATACGCCGATGTCCAGTGATGACACCCTCTGGGAAAATGTGGGTGACATCGATAATCACTATGTGGTCTATGCCAGTAATGACCAGTGGGTCGGTGTTATGGCGCAGGTGGGTGGCCGGGTTTATCCGTTTCACTACCCCGTCGAGCATTTGATTCCGCTGATCAATGCGATCGAAAATTGAGCCCCTCAAGGCCGTCTTACTGTCAGAGAGGATTAAAATCAGGCTATTGTTACGGTATTATTACAGTTTGACGACATAGTCCAAAACAATTATACTTAGATTCCATGGGCTAATAAGATCTTTTTGGATGTAGCCCCTGCAAACGCCAGCTAACGCACTCGAATGTAGTGGAGATAGTGTAACTGTCTGCTGACGTGCGCTGCTTGCCCATTTCGCAAAGAAGTCTGTTTCAAAACGCATTTGGTGCGCCTCCGCTGAGGAAGCGCGCGGTGTTCTTTTTTCATTTTTTGGGGAAATTGCCAGAATGATCCGGAAAATCGTCCTACCTACCATTCTGTTCCTGCTTGCTTATGGATTCTGGATTAGCCCCAATTTCAAAGAGATAGCCGCCGGCGTCTCCATCTTCCTGTTTGGCATGCTTTTCCTTGAAGAGGGTTTCAAAGCGTTTACAGGCGGTCTGCTGGAACGCCTGCTTCGCAGAACCACCGACAGCACCTGGAAGGCGCTCAGTTTTGGCGTTGTCAGTACCACGATCATGCAATCCAGCTCTCTGGTTTCTGTCATTACCATCTCCTTCCTGGGTGCAGGACTGATCGGCCTGGCGGCTGGTATTGGTATCATCTTCGGCGCCAATCTGGGTACGACCACGGGTGCCTGGCTGATTGCGGGATTGGGTTTGAAGGTAAAAATTTCCGCCTATGCTATGCCGATGCTGGTATTCGGCATTATTTTGGTGTTTCAGAAATCGAGGAATCTGAAAGGGTTCGGTTATATCCTGGCCGGTCTCGGTTTCCTCTTCCTCGGCATCCATCACATGAAGGAGGGCTTCGAGGCCTTTCGTGACACCATCGATCTGACTGCATTTGCGGTGGCCGGGTACCCCGGCATTCTCCTGTTCACCCTTATCGGCGTCTTTGCCACGGTGGTGATGCAGTCAAGTCACGCCACCCTGGTTATCATTATTACAGCGTTGGCAGCACAGCAGATCACCTATGAGAACGCCCTCGCGCTGGCGATCGGCGCCAATATCGGTACGACCATAACGGCGATCCTCGGTTCCATGAGTTCGAACGTGCAGGGCAAGCGTCTGGCAGGCGCCCATCTCATTTTCAATATGGTGACTGCGATCATTGCCATCATCTTCCTCTATCAGATCGCGGACGGGGTGGATTGGGTCAGTAGTGTCGTTGGTATCTCGGTCGATGACTACACCCTGAAACTTGCAGTGTTCCACTCTATTTTCAATGTTATCGGGATTCTGGCAATGCTTCCGTTCATCAATACACTGGTGAATTTCCTCATGCAGCGGATGCCGGAGAAGGTAGTATCTGTGGCGGAGCCCAAATATTTGAACGATTCCGTCATCGAGTTGCCTGACACTGCCATCGAAGCGGTGCGGAAAGAGACGCTGCATCTCTACGATAACGCCTTCGCGATTATTGCTCATGGACTCAGTCTGCACCGGCACGACATACTTTCGGACAAAGACCTGGATGAGGTGGCTGCCGAATCCACCAAAGTCATGCCGGTCGATATAGACGCCGAATACGAGAAGAATGTCAAAGGTCTCTACAGCGAAATAGTCAATTTCACCAGCCGCGCACAGTCAACCATGGAACCGGAGCTGGCGGACGAACTTTTTGCCCTGCGTGCCGCCGGACGTGATATTGTCGAGGCGATTAAAGATACCAAGCACATGCATAAGAACCTGTCCCAGTACATCGTCTCGGACAACGATCATATCCGTGCTGAATACAACAGGATCCGTAGCTACCTGGGTTCGGTATTGCGCCGCTTGGGGGTGGTGCAACAGGAGGGGGACGACCCGACCAGTGTCCTCTCACTCGACATCATGAAGGTGGAGATGGAAGAGAATGATACGACGGTGAACGGTACGCTTGAATCCCTTATTCGCGAGGAGAGCATTACGCCGCATATGGCCACCTCCTTGATGAATGATGCTGCCTACGCCTATGATGTGACCAAGAATCTGGTGCAGATGGGGGAGGTTCTTTTTGCCACGGGTATGCAGTCGATGAAAGACGCAGAACGTCTAATCGCCCTGGATGACGAAGACATCGCTGAAGTACTAGAACGGGGAAATAACCCGCTATAGTTGGAGGATGCCATGAAGATACCAAAATTACTTAAAAGAGTTCAAGAGTACGTTGACGCTGATAAGTTAAAGCAGTGTAAGCGGAAGGACTGTATGAAAGAAGTTCTGCATAAGCTCAAGAAGCAGCAGCGCGCACTCAAGGATAAGCTGGGTAAAGAGAAAAACGAGAAAGAGCGTAAACGCATTCAGAAAGCGTTGGATATCATCTACCTGCAACGAAAAAAGGGTTTGAAGGCGCTTAAAAAGTTACAGAAATCATAGTTGGGGGTAGATTGTTGCAGGAGCTGTGGAAGAGGACGCGGCCAGCGAAAGATTTTCGATGAACTTGCGCTGTTTCGATTACATGCACAATTAAGCGCATCTTTCATATTCAATCGGGTTAGCAGTCGCGCATCAACCGTTGTAGGCAAACGGTATTGAACCCGACAGCGGGGGTAAATAGTATCCGTCCGAAAACCTCTATCAAGCCACTAAGAACACGACGAGCACTAAGATCAAGAGATTAACAATAAATTTTCTTCATGTGCGCCGTGGTAAAAATAGCGTTTCAGGACGGATACCAGTCAGATCCTGTCACAGTCCAAGATTATTCCAGATTTTCAGCGTTGGTGCCGCCTGATTCATGGTGTAGAAATGAAGGCCCGGCGCGCCGCCATCCAGCAATCGCCTACAGAGTTCGGTTACCACATCGGCGCCGAATGCCCGGATGCTCTCCATGTCGTCAGCAAAACTTTCCAGACGTTTGCGTACCCAGCGGGGGATCTCTGCGCCGCAGGCATCTGAAAATCTCGCCAACTGCACGTAGTTGGTGATCGGCATGATGCCGGGCACGATTGGGATGTTAATGCCCATGTCGCTGCACTCTTCAACGAAGCAGAAATAGGCGTCCGGGTTATAGAAGTATTGGGTTATGGCGCCGTCGGCACCAGCTTCCACCTTGCGCTTGAAGTTTTTCAAGTCGGTTTGCGCGTTGTTCGCCTGTGGGTGGAACTCAGGATAGGCAGCCACTTCAATGTAGAAATGGTCGCCATACCTCTCTTTGATCAGCTCAACCAGTTCATTGGCATAGTTGAGTTCACCCAGACTGCCGAGTCCAGCTCCTGAGGGCAGGTCGCCTCGGAGCGCCACAAGCCGCCGAATCTTCTGCTCATGGTAGCGATCGAGTATCTGCAAAATCTCTTCACGGCTGGAGCCGATGCAGGAGAGATGAGGCGCGGTTTCGATCTGCTGTTCACGCAGCCAGTCGACACTTGAAAATGTGCGTTCCTGGGTTGAGCCGCCGGCGCCGTAGGTGACCGAAAAGAACTCGGGATTCAGTGCATTGAGCTGGTTGACGCCACTCTTCAGGTTTTCGAACCCTTTCTCCGTTTTGGGCGGAAAGAGTTCAAAGCTGAAGGATCGATTCGTTGTCATTGGGATGTCCTTGGCTTAATTCGATTTACCGAAATTCTCTGCAGGGAGCGCTGCGCACACCAAACGCCACTGTTTTTCCGTTCGCAATCGCAATCGCAATCGCAATCGCAATGGCGTGCGAGGCGCACCCTGCAGAGGATAACCTGACAAAGTAGGATTAGTAGCGATAGTGATCAGCTTTGTAGGGCCCATCCACCGGTACGCCGATATAGTCGGCCTGCTCCTGTGACAGGGTGGTCAGCCTGACCCCGATCTTTTCAAGATGCAGTCGGGCAACCTCTTCATCCAGTCTCTTCGGCAGAATGTAGACACCTACCGGGTAGTCCTCAGGCTTGGTGAAAAACTCGATCTGCGCCAGTACCTGGTTGGTAAAGGAGTTGGACATAACGAAACTCGGGTGGCCAGTGGCGCAGCCCAGATTAACCAGGCGACCCTCGGCCAGCAGGGTGATGCGGTGGCCATCGGGGAAGATGATCTGGTCGACCTGAGGTTTTACATTCACCCACTCATGTTGCTTGAGTCTCTCCACCTGGATCTCGTTGTCGAAGTGTCCGATATTGCAGACGATGGCCTGATCTTTCATGGCGGCCATGTGGTCGTAGGTGATGATGTCCTTGTTGCCGGTGGTGGTGACATAGATGTCAGCAACGGGTAAAGCATCTTCGATGGTGACGACGCGATAGCCCTCCATCGCCGCCTGTAGGGCGCAGATCGGGTCGATTTCGGTGATCCAGACATTGGCGCCCAAGCCACGCAGGGACTGGGCGGAACCCTTGCCGACGTCTCCGTATCCGCAGACCAGAGCGACCTTGCCCGCTATCATCACGTCGGTGGCGCGTTTGATACCGTCTACCAGGGACTCGCGGCAGCCATAGAGGTTGTCGAACTTGGACTTGGTAACCGAATCGTTGACGTTCATGGCGGGAAACAGCAGTTTGCCCTCATTGAACATCTCGTAGAGGCGGTGAACACCCGTGGTGGTCTCTTCGGTGACGCCTTTGATGGATTCGGCCATCCTGTGATAGCGCTTGTTGTCTTCCGCCAAACTGCGTTTGAGTACGCCGAGGATGATCTGCCACTCCTCCGGGTCGTCATCTTTTGGCTCCGGGACTGCGCCCGCGTCGCTGTATTCAACGCCTTTGTGTACCAGCAGGGTGGCGTCGCCGCCGTCGTCCAGGATCATGTTCGGCTGCTGGTCGCCGGGCCAGTTGATTACTTGCTCGGTGCACCACCAGTACTCCTCCAGAGTTTCACCTTTCCAGGCGTAGACCGGGATGCCGCCTGCGGCGATGGCGGCGGCGGCATGATCCTGGGTGGAGAAGATATTGCAGGAGCACCAGCGAACCTGGGCGCCGAGGGCGACCAGGGTTTCGATCAGTACTGCGGTCTGGATGGTCATGTGCAGGGAGCCGGTGATGCGTGCGCCGGAGAGGGGTTTCTCCTCACCATACTTTTTGCGCAGTGCCATCAGGCCCGGCATCTCGGTTTCGGCGATCGCGATCTCCTTGCGCCCGAAGTCGGCAAGAGAGGTGTCGGCGACCTTGTAGTCAGTAAATTCGGCGTTCATTTATCAATCTCCGAGAGACAAATGAGCGCCGTTTTTTGAGTTGCCCTCTTCCCGAGCCTGACGGAAGTGTTTCCGCTGCAGCGCCCCTCGGGGAGTGGGAGGAATAAAAAATGGTTGGTTTTAAAGTCCTGCGTCGGCCTTGAGTGCATCTGCCTTGTCGGTCTTTTCCCAGGTGAAGCCTTCATCTTCACGGCCGAAATGACCATAAGCTGCAGTCTTGCGGTATTTGATCTGATCGCTATTCAGCAGGTCGAGCATATTGAGGATGCCGTAGGGCCGCAGGTCGAAATGTGTGCGTACCAGTTCGGTGATACGTTCGTCAGTGATCTTGCCGGTGCCAAAGGTGTCGATCATGATCGAGGTGGGTTCAGCCACGCCGATGGCGTAGGAGACCTGGATCTCGCAACGATCCGCCAGCCCGGCGGCAACGATGTTTTTGGCGACATAACGACCGGCATAGGCCGCAGAGCGATCCACCTTTGAGGGATCCTTGCCGGAAAAGGCGCCGCCACCGTGACGGGCGGAACCGCCGTAGGTGTCGACGATGATCTTGCGACCGGTCAGTCCTGCGTCGCCCATGGGGCCGCCGATGACAAACTTGCCAGTGGGGTTGATGTGAATTTTGGTGTCCGGGGTGATCAGTCCGGTAGGGTCGAGCACTGGTTTGATGATGGTGTCCATCACCGCGTCGCGCAACGCCTGTTCACTCAGGGTATCCTCGTGCTGGGTGGAGAGCACCACCGCATCGATGCTGATCGGTTTGCCGTCTTTATAGTGGAAGCTGACCTGGCTCTTGGCATCGGGGCGCAGCCAGGCGAGTTCACCCTGCTTTCTGACTTCCGCCTGCCGGTGTACCAGACGGTGGGCGTAGGTGATGGGGGCGGGCATCAATACGTCGGTTTCGTTGGTGGCGTAGCCGAACATCAGGCCCTGGTCGCCGGCGCCCTGCTCTTCGGGGTTGCTGCGGTCGACACCCTGGTTGATGTCGGGAGACTGAATGCCGATGGCGGTCATTACGGCACAGGTTTCGGCGTCGAACCCCATCTCTGAACTGGTGTAGCCGATTTCGCGGATGGTCTGGCGCATTACGGCTTCGTAATCAGGTTTGGCGTGGGTGGTGATTTCGCCTGCGATCATCACCATGCCGGTCTTGAACAGGGTCTCGCAGGCCACGCGGGCATGTTTGTCCTCGGCCAGAATGGCATCAAGGATTGCATCCGATACCTGATCCGACATCTTGTCCGGATGCCCCTCGGATACCGATTCCGATGTGAATATGTATTCGCTCGCCATTATAATGAGTTCCTTCCGTAATCCCTTATAGATTAAGGGTGTTGAAGATGCGTTTATACCGGCATGATTTTCTGTACAAATATAGATGCCGTCAAAAAGTGATCGGCGATTTTACACCCAGTCGCGGTTTTTGCATAATGCCGGCCCTGATTTCAATTCAAAGCATTGAGGGTTTTAATAGTGGTTTCACTACAAACGCCGGTATGTGATTTCGGCAGGTCTGCACCAAACTTTAATCTGCAGGGGGTCGACGGTAAAACCTGGACACTTGACGCCTGCAAAGGGGAGAAGGGTCTGCTGGTGATGTTTATCTGCAATCACTGCCCCTATGTGAAGTCGATCAGGGATCGCATTGTGCGGGATGCGCGAGAGCTGAAAGCCCTGGGCATCAATTGCGTGGCCATCATGTCTAATGATCCGGCTGAGTATGAGGAGGACTCCTTCGAAAACATGCAGCGGGTTGCCGAGGCGTTCGATTTTCCCTTCCCCTACCTCTGGGATGAGAGCCAGGAGATTGCCAAGTCCTACGGTGCGGTCTGCACGCCGGATTTCTTCGGTTACAACGCAGATCTGCAGCTGCAGTATCGGGGGCGTCTTGATGAGAGCCGGAAAGATGCCGCGCCGGAGGGTGTGCGGCGCGACCTTTTTGAGGCGATGAAGCTGGTGTCCGAAACCGGCGCTGGTCCCACAGATCAGATCCCGAGCATGGGTTGTTCGATAAAATGGCTCGAATTCTGAGCTGGCCAGGATGGTAATAATATCAGGATATTCAAATTTTCCCATCAAGTCAGCTTATCACCCCTATAAAGGCAGCTAAATTGCCGACGGCTTTAGCTTAGGGGAGAATAGCTCACCTTTTGCCCTGCGGTGGGGTGCCCAGAACCTCTTTTTTTGAAGTTTCCGGCATACACCGACGTGAACAACAGTGGCTGGTGACAGTGTTTCCGGCCGGGTGGCTGACTATCAGGCTTGTAGCCTTTGCTGGTCGCCAAGTGGAAATAGACGAGATTTCGTACATTCAAATAGGAGAGGGGTCAATGTCCTCACGCAGAGAACTTGCCAACGCTATCCGTGCCCTGAGCATGGATGCAGTGCAGAAAGCCAATTCAGGTCACCCTGGCGCGCCCATGGGTATGGCCGACATCGCTGAAGCCCTGTGGAACAGCCACATGAAACACAATCCGGCTAATCCGGACTGGGCGGATCGTGACCGTTTCATCCTCTCCAACGGCCACGGCTCCATGCTGATCTACTCCCTGCTGCATCTGACCGGTTACGACCTCAGCATGGATGACCTGAAGAGTTTCCGTCAGCTGCACGCCAGGACTCCGGGTCACCCTGAGTACGGCTACGCTCCCGGCGTCGAGACCACCACCGGTCCCCTGGGTCAGGGCATCACCAATGGCGTGGGCATGGCACTGGCCGAGAAGACCTTGGCAGCCCAGTTTAATCGTGACGGCCATGACATCGTTGACCACAACACCTATGTCTTCATGGGTGACGGTTGCATGATGGAAGGTATCTCCCACGAAGCCTGCTCCCTGGCCGGTACACTGGGTCTGGGCAAGTTGGTCGCCTTCTGGGACGACAACGGCATCACCATCGACGGTCATGTCGAGGGCTGGTTCACTGATGATACCCCCAAACGTTTCGAATCTTACGGTTGGCACGTCATTCCCGGCGTAGACGGTCACGATGCAGACGCGCTGAATGCGGCAATCGAAGCGGCTAAGGCGGTTTCTGATAAGCCGACGCTGATCTGCTGCAAGACCACCATCGGTTTTGGTTCCCCGAACCTGGCCGGTACCCACGACTGCCACGGCGCGCCGCTGGGTGATGATGAGATCAAGCTGACTCGCGAACAGTTGGGCTGGAGTCACGGTCCGTTCGAGATTCCTGATGACATTTATGCCGGTTGGGACGCGAAGGATGCCGGTGCTGCCGCCGAGTCCGCATGGAATGACAAGTTTGCTGCCTATGAATCCGCGCATCCTGAATTGGCTGCCGAGCTCAAACGCCGCATTGCTGGCGATCTGCCCGCCAACTGGGAAGAGGCGTCCAGCAAGTTCGTTGCCGAAGTCAATGCCAAGGCCGAGTCTCCTGCAACCCGCAAGGCTTCCCAGAATGCCCTCAACGGTTACGGTCCGCTGCTGCCTGAGTTCCTGGGTGGCTCCGCTGACCTGACCCCCTCCAACCTGACCTCCTGGTCCGGCTGCAAGGCGATCACCGAAGGTCATGCCGACGGCAACTATATTTCTTACGGCGTACGTGAATTCGCCATGTCCGCCATCATGAATGGTGTCACCCTGCACGGCGGTTTCGTGCCCTACGGCGCGACCTTCCTGATGTTCTCCGAGTACGCCCGTAACGCTCTGCGTATGGCGGCGCTGATGAAGATTCAGTCGATCTTCGTCTATACCCATGACTCTATCGGTCTGGGTGAGGATGGACCGACCCATCAGCCGGTCGAGCAGATCCCGACCCTGCGTATGATCCCCAACATGAGCGTATGGCGCCCCTGTGATGCAGTCGAGACTGCAGTGGCCTGGAAGTGCGCGGTAGAGAAGAAAGACGGCCCTTCCTGCCTGATCTTCTCTCGTCAAGGTTTGCAGCATCAGAACCGCAGCGAAACGCAGATTGCCGCCATCGCCAAGGGCGGTTACGTGCTGGTCGACTGTGACGGTACGCCTGACGTGATCGTTGTGGCCACCGGTTCCGAAGTGGATCTGGCGGTCAAGGCTGCAGCCGAGTCCAGCAAGAAGGTACGCGTGGTCTCCATGCCTTGCACCAACGCCTTCGACGCCCAGGATGCCGCTTACAAAGAGTCTGTGCTTCCCGCCGCCTGCACCGCGCGCGTGGCTGTTGAAGCTGCCGTCACCGATAGTTGGTACAAATACGTCGGTTTGAACGGTAAGGTGATCGGTGTTGATCGTTTCGGTGAATCTGCGCCTGCAGGCCAATTGTTTGAAGAGTTTGGCTTCACCGTGGCAAATGTTGTCGCCGCTATCGACGAAGTATCTGCCTGATTCTGCAATCACAGAGCGTCTGACGGCGCCCTGTTGACTAAATCTATTTAAAGTTTACGTTCTTACGGAGTATTTCTCATGACTATCAAAGTAGGCATTAACGGTTTCGGCCGCATCGGTCGCATGGCTTTCCGCGCTATCTCCAAGGATTTCGCTGGTGATATCGAAGTTGTCGGTATCAACGACTTGCTGGACGCTGACTACCTCGCATACATGCTGAAGTACGACTCAGTTCACGGTAACTTCGACGGCGACATCGCCGTGGACGGCGGCAATCTGGTGGTTAACGGTAAGACCATCCGCCTGACTGCTGAGCGCGATCCTGCCAACCTGGCATGGAGCGACATTGGTGCCGATCTGGTTGTCGAGTGCACCGGCTTCTTCCTGACAGAAGAGACCTGTCAAAAGCACATCGACGCTGGCGCCAAGAAGGTTGTTATGTCTGCGCCTTCCAAAGACGGCACCCCCATGTTCGTACACGGCGTAAATCACGACGAATACGCCGGCCAGGCCATTACCTCTGCTGCTTCCTGCACCACCAACTGCCTGGCGCCTGTTGCCAAGATTCTGAACGACAAGTGGGGCATCAAGCGTGGCTTGATGACCACCGTTCACGCAGCAACCGCAACCCAGAAAACTGTTGATGGTCCTTCCCTGAAGGACTGGCGCGGTGGCCGCGGTATCCTGGAGAACATCATCCCGTCCTCCACTGGCGCCGCCAAGGCTGTGGGTGTTGTACTGCCTGAGCTGAACGGCAAGCTGACCGGTATGGCTTTCCGCGTACCCACCTCGGACGTTTCCGTTGTCGACCTGACTGTCGAACTGAACAGCGAAGCTTCTTACGACGACATCTGTGCTGCCATGAAGGCTGCCTCCGAATCCGGCCCTATGAGCGAGACTCTGGGTTACACCGATGAGAAGGTTGTCTCCACCGATTTCCGTGGTTGCGGTCAATCTTCCATCTTCGATTCAGGTGCCGGCATCGCACTGGACGGCACCTTCGTCAAGGTTGTCTCCTGGTACGACAACGAGTACGGCTACACCTGCAACATGCTGCGTTTCGTTAAGCACGTTTCTAAATAAGGGCCGAGGGATCAGGGCCAAGGGCCGAGGGTGAGCAATTTATCCCTCGGCCCTTGGCCCTTTCCCAGAGGTATTCGGCAAGGCCCCGGCTTTGCCAAATCTCTCTGAATCAAACCTACGGAGTGCCACTATGTCTTTCATCAAGCTCACCGATCTCGATCTTGCCGGCAAGCGCGTCCTTATCCGCGCCGACCTGAACGTACCTGTCAAAGATGGCAAGGTTACCTCCGACGCCCGTATCACCGCCTCCATGCCGACTATCGAGCACTGCATCAAGGCAGGCGCCAAGGTACAGGTCATGTCCCATCGGGGACGCCCCGAAGAGGGCAAGGTGGATGAAGAGAACTCCATGCAGCCCATCGCTGAGGACATGTCCGCCAAGCTGGGTACCAGCGTGCGTCTGGTGAAGGACTACCTGGACAATACTCCCGAGGTTGCCGATGGCGAAGTTGTGCTGTTCGAGAACGTACGTTTCAACGCGGGTGAGAAAAAGGACAACGAAGACCTGGCGAAGAAGTATGCTGCTCTGTGCGACGTGTTCGTAATGGATGCCTTCGGTACCGCTCACCGCGCTCAGGCTTCCACCCACGGTGCCGGCAAATTTGCGCCCACCGCTTGTGCGGGTCTGCTGCTGGCCAGTGAGCTGGACAACCTGGCCAAGGCACTGGCCAATCCGGCTCGTCCCATGGTAGCCATCGTCGGTGGCTCAAAAGTCTCTACCAAGTTGACTGTACTGGAGGCGCTCTCCGAGAAGGTCGACCAGTTGGTGGTCGGTGGTGGTATCGCCAACACCTTCCTCAAGGCCATGGGCAACAACGTCGGCAAATCTCTCTGTGAGGACGATCTGGTAGGCACCGCCAAGGTGCTGGTGGAAAAGATGGAGGAGCGCGGCGCCAATATTCCGATCGCCACAGATGTGGTTTGCGGTAAAGAGTTCAGCGAAACTGCTGAGGCCACTCTGAAGGCCGCTGGTGATGTGGAAGATGACGACATGATCTTCGATATTGGTCCTGACTCCGCGAAGGAGTTAGCTGATATAATCGCCAAAGCCGGTACTGTTGTCTGGAACGGCCCAGTAGGCGTATTTGAGTTCGACCAGTTCGGCGCGGGCACCAAGACGGTTTCCATGGCCATTGCCGATTCCGACTGCTTCAGCCTAGCTGGTGGTGGCGACACGATTGCCGCTATCCAGAAATATGATATTTACGACAAGGTCACCTACATCTCCACTGCGGGCGGTGCTTTTCTGGAGTACCTTGAAGGCAAGACCCTGCCTGCGGTTGCCATGCTTGAAGCAAGGGCAGCTGAATAAGAAAGTTGAAGCGGTAATCAAGCACCATCGGGCAGTCGCTCGATCGCGATCCTGTCGCTGAAACTTAGCTAAAGAGCGTTATGCCAAGACGAACAAAGATTGTTGCAACCCTGGGGCCGGCAACCGACGACCCTAAGATGATGGATAAGATCATTCGTGCGGGGGTGGATGTCGTTCGGCTCAACCTTTCGCATGATTCGCATGATTCTCAGTTGGATCGGGCTGAGCGGATTCGGGATCGCTCCCGTGCGAGCGGCAGGCAGGTCGGCGTACTCTGCGATCTGCAGGGCCCCAAGATTCGTATTGGCCGGTTTAAAAACGATTGCATCGTGCTGGACGAGGAAGACGAATTTATACTCGATGCGAGCTGTCCGCTTACGGATGGTGATGGAACCCGTGTCGGCCTGACCTATCCTGATCTTGTCAATGATGTCTCCCGTGGCGATACTCTGCTGCTGGATGATGGAGCGCTTGTTTTCTGGATCTCCGAGGTTGATGGCCAGGGGATTCACTGCAAGGTTGTTGTCGGCGGCAAACTCTCCAATAACAAAGGCATCAATAAGCAGGGCGGTGGTCTGTCAGCTCCCGCGTTGACGGAAAAAGACCGCGCTGATATCAAGTTCGCCGCGGAGATCGATGCTGACTATCTAGCCGTTTCGTTCGTGCGTAGCGCGGAAGATGTCAGCGAGGCGCGCAAGCTTCTGGAAGAAGCAGGCGGCAAAGGCGGCATCATCGCCAAGATTGAACGGGCTGAAGCACTGGACTGCATCGAGGAGATCGTCGAGGTGTCTGATGCCATCATGGTCGCACGCGGTGATCTGGGGGTGGAAATTGGCGATGCAGAGCTCCCTGCAGTGCAGAAGAACCTGATTAAAATAGCACGCAAGATGAACTGCGTGGTGATCACGGCGACCCAGATGATGCAGTCGATGATCGACAGTCCGATACCGACGCGCGCCGAGGTTTTTGATGTGGCCAATGCCGTGCTGGATGGTACGGATGCAGTGATGCTCTCTGCCGAAACATCGGTGGGTAAATATCCTCACAAGGTCATTGCCGCAATGGATCGTGTCTGTGTCGAAGCTGAAAAGCAGGCAATCGTGCGGCGCTCCCAGCACCGTATCGACTCTGTTTTCGGGCGCGTGGATGAGGCCATTGCAATGGCGACCATGTACACTGCAAACCATCTTGGTGTGACGGCAATTGCCGCGTTGACGGAGTCCGGTTCCACATCCAAGTGGATGTCGAGAATCAGTTCAGGTATCCCGATTTATGCCTTGACCCGGAATGTGGAGACCCGCAGAAAAGTAACGCTTTACCGTGGCGTCTATCCTGTCAGCTTCGATGTCGCCAGCACCAACATGGGCGAGGTCAATGAAGAGGTCATCGACGAACTGCTGCGCCGGGGTGAGGTTCGTGAGAACGACCTGGTAATCATCACCAAGGGGGATCGCTCCGGTGTTGAAGGCCAAACGAATATCATGAAAGTGATGCGAGTGGGTGAGCATGTGCTGCCCAAAGAGAATTAGGCAAGAACCCGTGGGTTCTTGTCGAGCGTTTAACCCAGTTATAGAAACCAACTCAAGGAGGCTATCATGGCCCTGATTTCCCTGCGCCAACTTCTGGATCATGCCGCTGAGCACAGCTACGGCTTGCCAGCGTTCAACGTCAACAACATGGAACAGGTGCACGCCATCATGCAGGCGGCAGATGCAGTTGACAGCCCTGTCATCCTGCAGGGTTCCGCCGGTGCCCGCTCCTATGCCGGAGAACCCTTCCTGCGCCACTTGATCGAGGCTGCAATCGAGATGTACCCCCACATCCCGGTCTGCATGCATCAGGATCACGGTGCATCTCCGGACATCTGCCTGCGTTCCATCCAGTCCGGCTTCAGCTCCGTCATGATGGATGGTTCTCTGATGTCTGACGGCAAGACCCCGTCCTCCTATGAGTACAATGTTGACGTAACCAAGAATGTGGTCGATATGGCTCACGCTGGTGGTGTCTCTGTTGAGGGCGAGTTGGGCTGCCTGGGTTCTCTGGAAACCGGCATGATGGGCGAAGAAGACGGCCACGGTGCCGAAGGCAAGCTGGACATGGATCAGCTGCTGACCGATCCTGATGAGGCGGCTGACTTCGTTAGCAAGACCGGTGTTGATGCACTGGCCATCGCTATCGGTACTTCCCATGGCGCCTACAAGTTCACTCAGGAGCCTACGGGCAAGATCCTGCGTATCGACCGTGTGAAAGAGATTCACGAGCGCATCCCCGGCGTCCATCTGGTCATGCACGGCTCATCTTCCGTACCCCAGGACTGGCTGAAGATCATCAACAGCTACGGTGGAGATATGGGTCAGACCTATGGTGTGCCGGTTGACGAGATCGTTGAAGGTATCAAGTCTGGCGTACGCAAGGTCAACATCGATACCGACCTGCGTATGGCATCCACGGGTTCTATCCGTCGTCACCTGGAGGAGAACAAGAGCAACTTCGACCCACGTAAGTTCCTCAAGGAAGCGACTAAAGGTATGTCTGATATCTGTAAGAATCGCTATGAAGCGTTTGGTTCTGCCGGTATGGCTTCCAAGATGACCGCGATCTCCCTGGAGACCATGTTTGCTCGTTACGAGAGTGGCGAACTGGATCCTAAAGTCAGCTGACCGATTGGATTTTAGTTCAGAAAAAGGGGCGCCTGGCGCCCCTTTTTTGTTTGGAGAAGTGGATTTCTACACGAGTAGAACAGTGATCAGATAAGTATTCCCGCATGCTCAAGTGCCTGCTTGAGTTGCTTTGGGGCAAAGCCAGGCAACTGCCGGTCGCCGATAACGATCATTGGTACGCTTCGCCCTCCCATACTGAAAAAACGTTTCTGCATTTTTCCGGCCTTGCCGACATCAAACTCCAAAAACAGTACCTCGTTGGCCTTCAGCCACTCTTTGGCGCGCTTGCAGTGGGGGCAGCGCTGGGTTGTGTAAATTACCACCTTGGCGGTGTTTGAATTGTTATTCACCATAGGATTCAACATCTATTCCCAATCGGTCAGGCGCCAGTCAAACGCTTCTCCGCCTCCCGGTATTTCTCTGCGGTTTTACGAATGATCTCTTGAGGTAATTCAGGACCCGGCGGGTTTTTGTCCCAATCAAGAGTCTCCAGATAGTCGCGCACGAACTGTTTGTCAAAGCTGGGTGGGCTGATGCCGGGGCGATATTCACTTGCGGGCCAAAAACGGGATGAATCAGGGGTCAGTACTTCATCAATCAGATGTACGGTGCCGTTATCATCAAGACCAAACTCAAATTTGGTATCAGCGATGATAATGCCCTTCTCGCGGGCAAAGTCGGCTGCTTCTGTGTAGATGCCAAGACTCAGGTCACGTACCTGCCCGGCAAGATCCTGCCCTATCAGGTCAACGGTCTTATCAAAACTGATGTTTTGATCGTGCTCGCCCACTTCGGCCTTGGTCGATGGCGTGTAGATTGCCTCAGGCAGCTTGTCAGCCTGTTGTAGTCCTTGCGGTAGTTGAATGCCGCAAACCCCTCCGCTGCGTTGGTAATCTTTCCAGCCGGAGCCGATCAGATAACCCCTGACGATAGCTTCGACCGGCAGAGGTTTGAGTTTGCGAACGACGATTGCCCGGTCCCCCAGTGCCGAGCGCTGGTTGGCGTCCGGGATGACAGAATCAAGGGGGATGTCAGACAGATGGTTCGGTACCTGATCTCTGGTTCGTTCAAACCAGAAATTCGCCACTCGCGTCAGCACCTCACCCTTACCGGGTATGGCTTGTGGCAGAATAACGTCAAATGCGGATAGACGGTCACTTGTAACGATCAACAGGTGGTTATCATCGACAGCATAGATATCGCGGACTTTTCCCCGGCTAACCTGTTCCAGGCCGGTGAGATTGGATTCAAACAGGGTGTTATTTGCTTCGTTCATGGCGCTTGTCAGTTTAACAAAACTGTATTATAACCCGCTCAACATCAGCTTTCTTCCCATACTCACAGTTTCTCCTATGCAAATCGTATTTTCGGCTGAGAAGACCGCCCGGACCCTGTTGTGGATTGTCGCATTTTTGACCATTGCCAGCACGTTGGGACAAATTTCACACCATTTTTTTGGACACAGCCGGCTTTTTGGTCTGGTGTATCTCTTCAACTTGAACAGAGAGTGGAGTATCCCTTCTTTCTATGCATCATTCGCTGTCCTTTTCTGTTCTCTGCTATTGACCCTGATTGCCTGGGTTCACCATCGTAGAGGAGAGATGGATTTCAAGTACTGGTATGGTCTGGCAGTGATATTTCTACTACTTGCAATCGACGAGTATACCGATATCCATAATCGCATCTTTGAACCTGTCCACAGTCACTTGAAGGCTATTGGGATGATCTCCTATGCGTGGCTGCTGGTCTATGTGCCGTTACTGCTTGCCATGTTGTTGATCTATCGCCGATTTCTCACCAGATTGCCAGAGCAGATCGCCAAGTTGCTTATCCTGGCCGGTGTGGTCTATCTTGTCGGCGCCATTGGAATCAACTTCATTGGGGACCAATACACATATTCTGAGAGGAGGGTGGCGGTCTCCTATGCGGTTATCTACACGCTCGAAGAACTCTGTGAGATGCTTGGGATTATCATGTTTATCTATGCTCTCCTGAAGTATATGGAGGGATATATCGGGCAGTTGGCATTGGTCTTTCTTGATAGAGAGAAGTAGGCAGAGGGGCAGCATTCTACCAATCGTATGCGATACTAAAGCAGTCACAGAATACAGACATGCACAAATTAGCCTCTGGTAGGGTGCCGCGCGCACCTGAATAAGCCGTTACAGCAATCATGGCGCACAGGCCGCACCCTGTATTCGGCACATTTTGAGAAACCACACACCCTGTCAATCATCATCAGGAACGCTGAAGCTTGAGTTAGTCACTGCACGAAATTGCCGGTACAGGCGGTCTATTGAAACCGATAGAGAGTTTGATGAGTATTAATCCAAGGAAACCCAAAAGCAGATTGTTAGAGCCGAAAAATCATGAATGAAGAGAACGACTATCTTCGCGCCTTTCGTGGCAGTTTTACCTCAGCATTACGCTGGCACCACCTGGATAGTTTATGGGAGGTGTTGCGTATGGATGCCGGCGGAGGGTGGTATATCTATGCGGTTGGCGAGCAACCTCCCGCCGGGGTGGTTGATGCGGATGGCTTCATTCGATTTATCTCTGAAATCGATGAGCTGCTGCGAAAAGAGCATGATGAGGATTACTGCGGCATTGTTTATGCTGACGATCTGACTACACCCTCATTCGTTAAGATATATGATCCCAACAACCTGGGCGTCTCCTGTGGTTATAGTGATAATCCCCCTCTGCCGGGTTGGGTGATGAGTAAGATCCAGCCTGTTGATCTGCCGTCAACCCAGGTGCTCCCCGGAAATCGGAAGCGCTGGTGGCGAAATCTGTTTGGTGGCTAACCCCTTTCTCTCCTGTAAATCCATGCCTGTTAGTGGGAAATAAGCCTGTTTTCCCGTGCTAGACTGCCATTAATAAGCCTGTCGGCAGGTAAGAAATTCACGAGTGATATTTGGTTGGGTTATGAACGAAACAGCGCAAGAAAGCGGGAATTTGTCTTTGGATGAACGTCAGGAGATGACGCGTGGCGTACTGAGTATGCTGAAAAACTGGGGGCTCAGGGCGGAAGAGATGATGGCGCTGTTGGATCTGGAAGGAAAGCCGCGTCATATGGCACGATATCTTAACGACCAGCCTTTGCCTGATAACCCAGGCATCACCAAACGGGTTGAGTATCTGATCCGTATAAACGATGCGCTTCGTACCACCTACCCAATGAATCCGGATATGGGGCGGCGCTGGATGCGTCAGCTCAATACCAAGCTACAAAGGCGTTCACCCCTGGCGGTTATGATCGAAGGTGGTGAACGTGGTTTGGTGAATGTGCTTTGCCACCTTGACTGCACCTACGCCTGGGATATGAGTGGGTCGAAAAACACCTCCTGCAGGAATATCTCAGGGTAGGACACTATCCCGGCTGACTGGCCTGTTCCCTCTCCCTGCGTTGCAGCCAGACCTCCAGCCCTTGGGCATTCAATTCGATATCCATGGCCAGCAGTGCCTTGATCCTGGGTTCCGCCAGCGAACAGCCGTGCTTCATGAGCGCGGTATTGGTCCATGCCCATAATTTTTGCTGGATTCCAGCAAAGCGGTTCTCTGCTTCTACAGTCAGGGCAATCTCTGCAAAATCGTCGATAGCCTGGTGCAGGTTATCTGCCAGCCGCTTCATGTCGTTCACTTTTCCATAGTGGGTGAGGTAAGCGCTGGATGGGTTCATCTCCATCAGTCTGCTTAATGTTGCCTGCCAGGCTGCTGGGTCGAACTGGACCGGTGTGGTGGTAGGCAGAATAAAAGCCCCCTTGGAGGTATCCAGGTCCCGATAAGAGAGACCAAAGGTATCGCCGGTAAAGAGCCCTTTACTCCTGTCGTCATAGATGCAGATGTGGTGCCGGGCATGGCCAGGGGTATCGAGACAGAGCAGAGACCTGCCACCGAGTTCGATCACAATCTCGTCGGATGCCTCAATCACTCTCTCCTGTGGGATGGGAATCAGCCGGCCAAAGGCTTTGCGGAACTGTTCCTTGCCGTAGACGGCAGTGGCGCCCGCAGTCAGTTTTGTCGGGTCGACCATATGGCGGGCGCCAAAAGGGTGGACGACAAGCTGCGCCTCGGGGCACTTTTCCATCAGTGCGCCAGCACCCCCTGCGTGATCCAGGTGAACATGGGTCACGATGATGTACTTCACCTGGTCGGTGGTCAGTCCACGGGTTTCCAGCAGCTTGAGAATAACAGGCAGGGTATAGGTCGTGCCTGTATCGATAAAAGCCAACTCCCCCTGCGCCTCGATCATGTAACAGGCCGCGAGATCTGGCCGTTGATAACCTGTGTCGATACAGGTTATGGCGTGCTCCAGCGTTTGATAGGGAGAATGGCCCATGTTCAGTGAAGATAACCTTCCTGTGGTTGGATGTTGCCGCCGCTATTTTGCAAACGCGAGAATACGTTTGGTGATCTTTGTTTTAAAGGGTTTGGGAAAGAGCACGATCCAGTAGATGATGAACAGGATAATGCCGCCTCCCAAACTGCCGTAGATCAGGATTTCAACAAAACGATCACCCAGCAGATGGCGCACCAACAGCAGCCAAAGTGTAAAGGGAATGACTGACAGTATGGGAGTGAAGAAGACCTTCAGAATGAATGAGCTGAGCGGGACATCCAAAACCTTGCAGGAGTGGTAGGGGACCAGGAGCCCAAAGGTGATAAAGATCGGTACTGCGATTAAGAGGGCTGCACCTTCCAGTGTCCATCCAGTGATATTGAGCGCAGTAATGCCGATAACAAGTGAAGAAAGGGTGATGATAATGCTCCACTTGCCGATAAAACCATGCATATTTATTCCCATCAGCACACGGTAGAACGGATCCATCGAAATCGGCAGGAAGTAGGCAACGGCCAAGATGAGAATGATCGACATGTTGACATACCCACTGCCCATCCAGACTGTCATGATGACATCACCGTAGATGACAAATGCAATCAGAAAGGGAGTAGTGAGGGCAACGCCATACCTGGCTGTGGTGATTAGAAGCTCTTTCAGTTCTTCGGTTTTGCCGGCGCCATGCAGTGCGCCCACCGTAGGTATCAGCACATAGGTGAATTTACGCACGAATGTTTCAATGTGCCTGACGATGGCCACGGGTCGGGTGAATATCGCCAAGGCTGCCGGCCCAAGATTACTGACAATAAAGACACTGGTGGTTTGCAGCAGAATGATGGGCACAATCCCGGCTGCGAAGGTTTTTCCACCAAAGTGGATCAGTTTTTTGGCACGAACCCAAGTGGCGGAGTGGGGGTGAAATCTCAATTCAGGGCAGATATGACGGGCATAGATCATACGGATGATTTCGCCAAACAGGGTAACGGCGAAATAGATGATGCTGATACTGACCAGTTCCCCGCCCATTGTCAGGGCGGTAATCATGCCGACTACCGTGATGAGATAAAATCCTGAACTGATGGCATTATGCATGCCCCAGCGATGATATCCGGTGATGACTCCTTTGGCAGGTTCCAATGCCATCTCTGCAGCAAAGGTTGCGCCCAGAAATAGCATGACCCCCTGTGCCGTCTCCAGGTTGCTGCCGAGTTTTTCAGCGAAAAAGATGGGCAGTATAAAGTAGAGGGCTGTGACAACGAGCAGCACCATGACTGCGATGAACGCCTGGATCACCAGTACGGTGGAAATCGTACCGCGCATCTCGTCGAACTCTTTGCTGGCCCGATACTTGGCGATATAGCGGTTCAATTGTGAGCCCAGGCCCATGGTGGTGAGACGCATATAGGCTACGAGTGACCAACAGAAATCCCAGATACCCAGCGCCTCCTGGCCGATGTTGTTGTCTATCATTCTGGGCATGACGAATCCCGCAACGATGAAGACAAGATACCCTGCCCAGCTGGTGATGACATTCCAGATCATTCTGTCGCGACCTGAAACATCCTCTTTTTTTTCATTTGTTGAGTCAGACACTGCGCTATACCGTTTTTAGAGAATTGTTTCGCTTGTAGAAATATGGATCTGGCTGGAGCATGATCCATTTGATCACAGATTGAAGCGTATTTATTTGGACTAGTGTTTCAGCGCTGAGTGAAAAGGATTTCAGTTTCTACGCTCTCAGTGTCGGTCGAGGATAACACGGACCCGACCGAAAATCCGGGAGTCAGGTCATGAGTGGGTTAACGGGAAAGCCCGGCGCTACTGGCCAGCAGGAAGAGTGGATCCTTCTTTCCGGAAATCGAGATCCTTTTCAGCTTGAAAGGGTCGGCACCTGGATTGTTGATTCCCTCATCAGTGGTTACTGCCGACGCATATCCGGTCTCTCTGAGTATATCGACGGCCTGTTGATTCCAACTGCCGTTTGGGTAGCAGAAATGGCGACAACTCTTCCCTATGACCTTCTCTATTGCCTCTTTTGATCTGACGACCTGATCCCGCGACGCTTCAGCCTCTGTCTGGCCCAAGCGGACATGATCTACGGTATGGCTACCAATGGTGATTTCGGTGGTGCGTGAGATATCGCCTATCTCGTCCCAGGTCAAAATGGCGGACCAGGGATCATCTTTGACAATCTGCTTGATGCTCATGCCACTCTGTTTTTCAAGTGATTCCGCCAACTGATCAAAGTAGTCGCGCATCTCTATGTCCGGCATATCGGCATGTTTCAGAATGCCGCGCAGCCGGGAATAGGACTGTGCCAAGGTGCCTCTGTTGGATTTATCGATGGTAATTTCAGTCTCTTTGTAGCGAATTGTTTCCCCGTCAATGTCCGCAAACTGTAGCGCATAATCGAGGCGGTCGACCCAGAAGGGACGTTGCTCCTCAGTGTGGCCGGTGGCGACATAGAAGACAGCAGGAACGCCATATTTCTGCAGTATCGGCAGCGCATGAGTTGCATTGTTTCTGTAGCCGTCGTCGAAGGTAACGACGCAACAATTGGGCTTTGACGGTAGTCGTCCTTCCAGTATGGCAACAGCTTCATCGATAGTGACAAAGTTATAATAACGACTGAAGAGCTTGAGGGTTTGCTCAAGATACTTTGGTGCAAGTTGCGGCCGAAGCGGCTCCCATGAGGACGCTTCCTCCTGGGTATCCATGACGCCGTGAATCATAAAAATCGTAATTTTTTTTCTTTTGAGGAAAAGCAAAGTCTTTAGGGCGCCAACCCGATACAAGATTTTTAGAATAGCCAGTTTAAGATTCATCTTGTCCCTGTAAAAAAACGTGATTAGTGTGATTTCATGATATTGGACTATTCAGATCACGGCTTAACGGAATTTGTCCCGGAAATTATGCATCTGTCCCGTGTTTTCCGTCAGTTAATCCCTGGATGATCCTGACGTTCGGGTACTCTGACGGCAGCCCACAGCAAATTGTAAATATTTATGAACTCGGATAATAACCTGAGATACACTTTTTGTGTACCGGGGAAAGGAATGAGGTTCAGAAGGCGTGTGTTAAATTCTCGGTGACCACGGGATCAAGCTTAATTTCAATTGTAACTATTCAGCACTTTCTCTAAACGTAATTACGTTGCAAATAAATCGGTGTACCCAACCCCTGTTTTGCACTATTGCACCTGGTGAACTCGATGGATCGAGGTGACTGTAATTCTAGTTTTATTGGTTCTATGCGGCCGCCTTGGGGTTTAGTTCCGGCAGGCGGTTGTCAATGCCATGTTTTTTTCCGCTGCGCCGAGTGCGGAGCAGCGGTACGCCGGGTCGTATCTCTCGCTTGAATTCCCGTTTCCAGGCTTCGAAGTCGAGGGTTGTGTGGCCGTAGATCGCCTGATCCAGATCGTGTATGAGGCTGCGCACCCGCTGAGGGTTGGATCTTGGCTGAAAGTCGATGATGCGGTCCGCAATGTTCGCAAAGGGTGCTCTGGGAGGCATATCCATATGTTTGTTGGCCAGGAAGCGCAGAGTGTAACCCCAGACGTCAGGATCGTTTTCCTGATCAACGCAACGTACGCAGAACCAGAAACGGATCGACAGCGGCAGCATGCCGACCAGTCGGCGGCGCAGCCGTTGCCATTTGGTGATTGGATTGAGGCAGGCAGTGGTGGCGCGAAGCTTCCTGCTTAGAGGGGCAAAGGCGGGCGCCATGCTCAGGAAGGGCCTCTTCAATGCAATGGTGAGCGGAGCAAATGCAGCGGGAGGTTGCACCTCACGTTTTCTATTGGCGAGCCAGATCGCCAGCCAGTAACCGAAGATAACACCCAGTGCCACGGCCAGTGGGATCCAGAAAGCGGCGGGGGAGCCGGCCGGAAAAAATGTGCTCGGTTTGGTCAGGCCGAAAAGCCCTTCCCCCCTTAAACCACTGCCGCTGACAGCCAAGGGTTTGACGGGTTCGGAGGCATGCTGTGGCATGCCTGTCCTGATATTCCACCAGGGTATACGCAACTCGGGCAGTTGCAGGTCACCGCCATGCTGGGGGACCAGCGTGAAGGTTTCGATACGGCTTCCCCGAATCTTTTTGCCACTCTTGCTGAGATTGGTTTGGGTGCGAGTATTCTCCCGGTAAACCCGAAAGTCAGGGCTTTGCAGCTGACGTTCGAGACTGGGCAGGAGATCACCGGACGCGCCGATGGCCTTGATTTCAATCGTCAGGCTGGTTGGTTGCCCGGCAGCGAAGCGGGTGTTCTCCGGCAGTTTCGTTTTCAGGGTCAACTGTTCGAGCGGCAGCCAGGGATTGATGGAAGGATCGGCATCTTTGACATTGAGTCTCAGTGGCTTATCACTGGTCGCATCGAAAGCCTTGGGAGCGCTGCCGTATCCACTCACAGATTCAAGTGTTCCAGTAACGTGAAGCGGCGGAATATCGATCTTTCCGGGACGCAGTGGCGTCACTTGGTAGATAAATCCGGTGACGATCTCCTGATTTCCTTTATGGGTGCGGGAGCTGGCCGTGGGGCCCTCGATCTTCTGAAAAATGAGCGCGTCGGTTTGCGGCAGTTGTGGTGTGGCGGTTTTAAGGTTGCCGTCACTGATGATGTTGAGATGGAGTAACAGGTTCTCCTGCAGATAGGGGGCTCTGCCCGAGAGTTTGATCTCCAGGCGGGGCGGGCGGGACTGTTGGCCGTAGTACGGTGTTTGGCTATATCCCGGGCGCTGCATGCCCGGCCAGCCACCAGGTCCGTACGAGGGGGGCTGCACGGTTGGAGGGGGAAGTTCCGGTGAAGGGGTGCCCTTACCGCGCTGGTCCGGAGGCGCATAGTTCCACTGGTTGACTGGTGGTTGCCAGGGCATATACCCAGGGTAGCCGCCGGGCGCCGCTACGGCATTGGCCGCCAACAGCAGCAATAGCAAAATGCTTGGAAAAGCGTGCAATCGTTTAACCATCCTCTGAGAACCTCGGTGGTTTCCAGTATTTATTTGATCTTTTATTCATTTAGTGTCGGAGTCGTATTTGTTCGATTCCGACCCAGACTCAATCTTGCGGGCTACCAGGGACGCGTCTCAAAATCGCGGCCGCCTTTGCTGCGCAGATAGTCATACTCCTGGAGTTTGAACTGCTTTTGCATCAGCTGAGCCGGGTCGCCTTCGACCTGTTCCAACCACTGCTCCATCAGTGCCATGCCTCCACTCATGCGGGATTGGCTGTCGTCACCGGGGCCGCCGCCCTGCTGTTGGTCAGCATCAGGGGTCGACATATCACCCATCTGGTCGACCTGATCGACGGCTTCAGGGGTTGGTTGGCCCTGCGGCAGCGTTTCCGGATCTTGCTTCTCCTCACCCAGTCTGCCTGCGGTGGGCTGATCCCGCTCTGCTGAATCTTTATCCGGTGATTCTCCAAGGCTAGCAGACTTTTCCTCGGGTGATGGCTCTTTACCTGCAGTATCTTCTTGCGGTTCATCCTGCTGGTTGGCCTCTGCATCCTTTGCTTCGGACTGCTCCTGTTCGGACTTCCCGGCCTGGTCAGTGCGGTCTTCCTGTTCGCCGCCTTCACCTTCGTCCTGCTGTTGCTCGCCGGCCTTGGGCTCCTCTGACTCTTCTTCGCCAGCTTCACCCTGCTGCTCCGGGTCATCCTTCTCCTGACCCGCTTCATCCTGTTGTTCGCTCTCGTCCTTTTGCTCTCCGGACTGCTGGCCCTGCTGCTCGTCCTCGGATGAACCCTCCTGATCCTGCTCTCCCTGCTGCTCGCCTTCCTGCTCTTCGGACTCTTCGCTTGAGGAGCCGCTCTGTTGTTGATCCCGCTGCTCTCCGCTCTCCTGCTCGCTTTCGGACTCTCCCTCGCCCTGCTGCTCCTCTTCGCTCTGCTCGCCGGATTGGGACTCCTGCTGCTGTTCGCCTGAAGAGCCCTCCTGTTGTTCCTCGGACTCCTGTTCGCCGGATTCCTTCTGCTCCTCGGACTCCTGCTCGCCGGATTCCTTCTGCTCCTCGGACTCTTGTTCGCCGGATTCCTTCTGCTCCTCGGACTCCTGTTCGCCGGATTCCTTCTGCTCCTCGGACTCCTGCTCGCCGGATTCCTTCTGCTCCTCGGACTCCTGCTCGCCGGATTCCTTCTGCTCCTCGGACTCCTGTTCGCCGGATTCCTTCTGCTCCTCGGACTCTTGTTCGTCGGATTCCTTCTGCTCTTCGGACTCCTGCTCTCCTTGCTGTTCTTTCTTTTCCTGTTTCTTTTTTTTCTGCTCCGCCTTCTCTTCTTCGGTCAACTCATCCTCTTCGAGCTGCTCCTTGGTCATCAGGGTACGTGTAAGCGCCAGGTTGTAACCGGCATCCTCATGGTTGGGGTCATCTGCCAATACCGACTCGTAGGCTTCGACAGCGCCTGGATAGTCCTCTAACCTGAAGCGCGCATTGCCCAGGTTGTAGCGCGCATCCTGTTCTACCTCGTCCCGCTCCACAGCGGCAAAACTTTCGGCCGCCGCTGTATAGTCGCCCGCCCGGTATTGGGCTACACCACGGCGATAGGGGTCGCTGAAATCCTTTGCCGCCTCTTCATAGTGCCCCTGCTGATAGGCATCCTCGGCGATCTGTTCGCTGTTGCGGAACCACTCGGCTTGAGAGGGGGCGCAAATCAGAAGCAGGAGGGGGAGGAGTGGGATGAGGCGTCTGTTCATAGACCCCCCTCCCCTTGCTGGCGCCGAAAGGTGGGCAGCAACAGCAGCACAGGTGGAATCAGCATCCAGTAAAATCGCTCGTTCCAGATCCTGGTCTTCTCATCGGTGGCTACCGCCTCTGCAGCGTCGGAGGCAGCGAGGTTGAGAAGGGTGCGGCTGTCATCATCGCGAAAATTAGCTTGTAGATAGTGGCCGTTGCCGGTTGACGCCAGCTGTTTGAGCAAGGGCTCGTTGAGCCGGGATTCGATAATCTTGCCTGCGCGGTCGCGCATCAGGTCGCTAAGACCGGTAGGTGCGGGTACCGGACCGCCGCCACTGGTGCCGATGCCGAGCACATGCAGACGGATGCCGTCTGCCGCCAGGGCTTTGGCTCGATTGGACAGGTCGGGCTCATCGAAGTCGCCGTCGCTGATCAACAGAATCGAGCGGCCGCCCTCGCTGGGTTGACCTTTGAGCAGCTGTTCTGCCCTGTCCAGAGCAGTATGCAGACGGCTGCCCTGCAACCGGGTCAAGTCGGTGGAGAGAGCGGGCAGGGCGTTGAGGATGCTCTGGCCGTCTTCCGTAATGGGTGAGACGATGTGGGAGACTGAAGCGAAGGCGATCAGGCCGATGCGGACCTCCCGGTTGAGCTGTACCAGATCCTGGATCTCCTGACGGGCACGGCCAAGACGGGAGGGTTGCACGTCGGCCACCTCCATGGAGCGGGAGATGTCCATTAGAATGATCAGGTCGCTGCCGGGGGTAAATGCCTCCACGTCAGTGTAGTCCCAGCGGGGACCGGCCATGGCGATCACCGCAAGAATCCACAACAGTGCCCAGCGGATGAAACGTCCCCAGCGTTCATTGACCTCAAGCTCCCGTACGCCGGTGAGGTGGGGCAGCAGGTGCTCATCGGCGTAGAGATGGATTGGCCCCTTGCTGGGACGGGTGACGCTGAAGATCAGCCAGCCGAGTACGGGCAGTAGTCCAAGCAGGGCGAAGAGCCACTCCGGGCGGGCAAAATGGAAGGCTGCATCAGGCATAGCCGCCTCCCTTCAAGGTGCGTTTGCGACCCTCCGGAAAGAGTCCCATGACCAGCAGGCAGATAAGTCCGATGCCGAGGGGCCAATGGTAGAGCGGTTGTGGAATGAAGATGGTGCGGGACTCCGCTTCTGTCTTCTCCAGCTCGTCGATACGCTGGTAGATCTTCTCCAGGGCCGCAGTGTCAGTACCCCGGAAGTAGGCGCCGCCGGAGGTTTCCGCAATCTGCCGCATCACCTCTTCGTTGAAGCCGAGGTCGCTGCGATAGATCAGCCGCCCGTTCTCCATGATCGGTACCTCTTCGCGATCACTGCCAACACCGATGCTGTAGATACGGATACCTTCCCGAGCTGCCAACTGTGCCGCTTTCAGCGGGGGGATGGTGCCTGCAGTGTTCTCGCCGTCGGCGATCAGCAACAGCACCCGCGAGCCTTCGGGGCGATCGCGCAGCTTCTTGACGCCCAGTCCGAGGGCATCACCCATGGCCGTACCATTGCCGGCGATAGTGGGAATCACATCGCTGAGCAGGCTGTTTACCGCCCTGCGGTCGAAGCTCAGAGGTGACAATACATAGGCCTGACTGCCGAAGATAATCAAGCCGATGCGGTCTCCCTGACGGCCGTCGATGAATTTGCCTACGACGCCTTTCACCACCTGCATGCGGCTTACCTGCTTGCCTTTGACGGTGAAGTCGAGGGCGTCCATGGAGTGGGAGGCGTCCACTGCCAGCATCAGATCGTAACCGGCAGTGCGATTCTCCGTGTAGGGTTCGAGCCACTGGGGGCGCATCAGTGCGAGCACCAGGGAGATCCAGAGCAGGGTGAGCAGGATCCGGTAGAGCAGGGCGATGATGGGAGTGCCGGGACGGCGGGTCTGAAAGGCTTCCTGAAGATGCCCCAGCGAAGGGTGGAGCAGGGTGGTTTGGTGCCCCTCGGTCAACGCCTGTTCCTCACTCTTCGGGCGCTGCCAGAATAGTCGTATCAGGAACGGCAGGATCAGCAACAACGCCATCCAGGGCCAGTGAAATTCAAACATGACAGGCCTCCTCACTGCTGACCCAGCGGACGGCGGCGTCGATCAGGCGGCCAAGGGCGGCACGATCGGTATCGAGTCCCGGTGGGGCGTAGGGGAGTTGCAGCAGCAGTTTGCCATTCTGCTGCCAGTCGAAGCCGGATTTGTCATTCTTCTTCAGCCACAGCAACCAGGTCTCTCCGGTCAGAGCCGCTGCATGGGGCCGGCCGCAGCGGGCGATGGCGATGCGGCGTAATAGTTCAGAGAGTTCCCCAGCCACCTCCTTGGTGGCCTGGGATTTGAGTCGGCGTTTCAGTTGCAGGAGCCGACGGCGGGCATCTTTCTGCCAGCGTCCAAGGGGATAGAGCCTGCGTTGACGCAGCAGCCACATGAAGAAAAGTACTAAGAGTACTATGCCCAACGCGGAGAGCCACCAGCCGATGGCCAGGGGCCACCAGGAGGCGGGGTCGATTGTGTGGATGTCGCGCAGTGAGTCCATATCGAAACTAGCGCGCGCCGAAGTGACGGGCAAGTGCGCGGGTCAGGGTGATGTGGATCTCTTCGTCGGTACTGACGGGCATCAAGGGTACACCGAGGCGATTGCAGAGTGCCTCGAGTGTGCTGCGGCGCTGCTGCCAGGTTTCCCGGTAGCGGTTACGGGCCTTTTGATCACGGGTATCTATCTCTATCAGCTCCCCATCCGGTCCCGCAAAGGTGACCCTGCCCATGTCAGGGATTTCGCTTTCTGCGGGATCGTCTACCGGGATCAATACCAGTGTGTGGTGTTGGCAGAGGCGTCCCAGTGTCTGCTCCAGACCGGCGATTTCCCGATTCATATCGGCAATCACGAAGATCAGCGATCCGGTGGGGGTGCCCCGGTCTGCCTTCTGCAATGCTTCGGAGAGGCAGTCGATCTGACGTTTCTCCTGGCTGCCTTCGGTGGTGAGGGAGTGCAGCAGGCGCCAGAGGGCTCGCCGGCCTTTGGTGGGACGGATATACTGCATGCCGATCCCGGCGTCGCCAAACAGCATGCCACCCACCCGATCATTGAGCCGCGAGGCTGCCCAGCCGAGCAGGGCCGCAGCCTTGGCGGCCTGAATCGATTTGAAGGTACCTCGGGTACCGAAGCTCATGTGTGGTCCCTTGTCCACACAGAGCACCACGCTGCGCTCCCGCTCCTCGCGGAAGATCTTGAGGTGGGGAACATTGGTGCGGGCGGTGACGTTCCACTCCATATTGCGGATATCGTCGCCCTCCCGGTATTCGCGCACCTCCTCGAAATCGAGACCGGTGCCACGGAACACTGATGAGTAGAGACCGCTGAAACTGGAGTTGACCAAGTGGTGCGAAGCCAGACCAAGGGTATGGGCCTGATGCCGCAGTTCCAGCAGGTCGTCGATATGGGGGTAGAGACTCATGGCGAGACGCTTCCTCTGACAACCGGCGGGATTAAGGGATTGCGACCATGTCCAGCAGACGCGCCAGGAAGTCGTCTGTGGTGATGCCCTCCGCTTCGGCTTCAAAGGTCAGCAGGATGCGGTGACGCAGAATCGGCGGTGCCACAGCCTGAATATGGTGTGGGGCGACGAAATCCTTGCCGTCGAGCCAGGCCCGTGCGCGGGCGCAACGGGCCAGCGCAATACTTGCACGGGGAGAAGCGCCAAACCGGCACCAGCGGGCCAGGTCGGCATCGTAGGCCTTGGGGTTGCGGGTGGCCTGCACAAGATCCACGATGTAGTTGTTCAGTTTTGGGTCAAGGTAGAGTTCCGCCGCTTCCTGGCGGATTGCGAACAGATCGCGCTGGGAGAGCTGCTTTGACGGGGGTTTGGGAGCTTCCGTCATCTGGCTGCTGTCCAGCGCCAGAATCAGCAGCTCCTCTTCGCGACTCGGATATTCCACGTTTGCCTGCATCAGGAAGCGGTCGAGCTGGGCCTCAGGCAGATTGTAGGTGCCTTCCTGCTCAATCGGGTTCTGGGTGGCCAGCACCATGAAGAGTTGTGGCAGCGCATAAGTCGTCTGGCCGACGGTTATCTGGTGTTCCGCCATCGCCTCGAGCAGGGCGGACTGGACCTTGGCGGGGGCACGATTGATCTCGTCGCCAAGCAGAATATTGTGGAAGATCGGCCCCTGGCGAAACTCGAACTCTCCCTTTTCGTGGCGATAGATGTCGGTGCCGATAAGGTCGGAGGGCAACAGATCGGGGGTGAACTGGATACGGTGGAAGTCACCCTCGATCGCCTCGGCCAACGCTTTGACCGCCGTTGTCTTGGCCAGGCCCGGCAGGCCCTCCACCAATAGATGTCCGTCACTGAGCAGGCAGATCAACATCGCGTCGATGAAGTTCTGCTGCCCGATGATACGGGAGGCCAGATGTTCGCGGAGGGGGTCGAGGTCGGAAGGATTCATACTACAGCTACTTTTATAATGGGTCGTTATCTGTCCACCACGCCTCACAGTGCGCTTGGTGGGCGCCTGATGCGTTGATGACAATCTTGTAATCAGCGCCATCCTGTCGCCAATTCGGATAAAGTGCAAGCAGTAGAAGTGTTGTGAGTTATTTGATTATTAGAATTTTATTAATTGTCTGTAGATGATTTTGTCCAGCTGTCCGGGTTTTGCAGATTCCGGATTGCGTTTTTTGCCAACACCCTGAGAATTATGATTGAACTTAGCGGAAAAATCGTTTTTTCAGCATGTTACATGGTGATTTATTCACACGGCGCCTATTGAAGTTCCTGTGGCGGGGTATTTGTCAATAGGTCAAAGTGTAAAAAATCATGTATTAATTTTATCCTTTATATTCAGTTGTTTAGTAGATCGTTTGTTTTTTTTACAATCTGAAGACAAGTCAATGTTTATGCGGGTTTCAGGGTGATGTCCTGATTTTTTCAACAAAGTTATCCACAGATGATGTGAATAAGTGGGAAGTCGTTTTTCAAAGTGGGTTTACTGCTGCTTTCAAGCAATATTCTGATGAATATTCGCTAACGTGTTGATTTAACTTTGTAGAGGAGATATCTCTCAGGGGAGAGCCTGTTTTCCGAAAAACATCAGAAATCTGAAATATTGAGGCGTAGAGGGACAGGGTTTTGGGTATAATCCCCGCTCTTTTTTTGGACCGGACTGTAAATCAGTGATCGAGAAGCTCAGAAATATCGCCATCATCGCACATGTTGACCACGGCAAGACCACGCTGGTGGACGAACTGCTGAAACAGTCAGGAACCCTGGGGGAGCGCTTCGGTGAAGTCGAGCGGGTGATGGATTCGAATGACCAGGAGAAGGAGCGTGGCATTACCATCCTCTCCAAGAATACTGCGATCCGCTGGAACGACTACCGTATCAATATCGTCGATACTCCAGGCCATGCCGACTTCGGAGGCGAGGTGGAGCGGGTGCTCTCGATGGTCGATTCTGTCCTGCTGCTGGTGGATGCTCAGGAAGGACCGATGCCGCAGACCCGTTTCGTTACCCAGAAGGCCTTCGATCACGGTTTGCGCCCCATCGTGGTGGTCAACAAGATAGACAGACCTGGCGCCCGTCCCGAGTGGGTTATCGATCAGGTGTTCGAACTCTTCGACCGCCTGGGCGCTACTGATGAGCAACTCGACTTCCCGATCATCTACGCCTCAGCCATCAACGGCTATGCCGGTCTTGAGGAAGACGTAAGCGAAGGCGACATGACGTCACTGTTCGAGGCTATAGTTACGCATTGTCCGGTGCCCGATGTGGACCCTGATGGTCCTTTGCAGATGCAGATCTCCAATCTTGACTACAACAGCTACGTGGGCGCTATTGCAGTGGGCCGCGTCGCACGGGGGACCATCCGCCCCAACCAGCAGGTGGTTGTGGTCAAGTATGACGGCGAGGAGCACAAGGCCAAGGTCGGGATCGTGTATGGATACCTGGGGCTTGAGCGGCACGAGGTCAAGGAGGCGACGGCCGGCGATATCATTGCCATTACGGGCATGGATGCGCCAAATGTCTCCGATACCCTCTGCGATCCTGAGAGTGTGGAACACCTGCCCCCTCTGAGCGTGGATGAACCTACCGTCTCCATGACCTTCCAGGTCAACGCCTCTCCCTTTGCCGGCAAGGAGGGTAAATATCTGACCTCCCGCCAGCTCAAAGAGCGGCTGGAGCGGGAGCTGATCCACAACGTGGCCCTGCGGGTGGAGGAAGGTACCGATCCTGAGAAGTTCAAGGTCTCCGGTCGTGGCGAACTGCACCTCTCGGTGCTGCTTGAGGCCATGCGCAGGGAGGGGTTTGAGCTGGCGGTCTCCCGTCCCGAGGTTATCTTTCGTGAGGTCGATGGTGAGGTTTGCGAACCTTATGAGCAGTTGACCGTTGATGTGGAGGAGCTGCATCAGGGCACCATCATGGAGGCTTTGGGTGCCCGCAAAGGTGAGCTTAAGGATATGGTGCCTGATGGTCAGGGGCGTGTGCGTCTTGACTATGTCATCCCTTCCCGTGGCCTGATCGGCTTTCAGACCGAGTTTATGACCAGCACCTCAGGCACCGGTCTGATGTATCACGTATTCGACCATTATGGGCCTGCTCAGCACGGTGGTATCGCGCCACGTAAGAACGGTGTGCTGATCTCCAACGGTCAGGGCAAGGTGCTGGGATTTGCCCTGTTCAACCTGCAGGAACGGGGCAAGATGTTCGCTTCGCCGGGGGATGAGGTCTATGAGGGCCAGCTGGTGGGTATACATGCGCGGGCCAACGATCTTGTTGTCAATCCGCTGAAAGGCAAGCAGCTCACCAATGTTCGTGCCTCAGGCAAGGATGATGCGATCATGCTTACACCGCCGTTGAAGTTTACCCTGGAACAGGCGCTTGAGTTCATTGAGGAGGATGAGCTGGTGGAGATTACCCCCAGTGCTATTCGCCTGCGCAAAAAGCATCTCAAGGAGCACGAGCGGAAGAAAGTGGCCCGGGGCGGCTGAAATCAGTCAACGGTCTGGATTCAGAAGAGGTCTACATCACCGCTCGACATTTCGTTGGTTTGCACTGATTTTTTCTTGAGTCTGTCGAAATCCTGCTGGATCTGTTGCAGTACCGATGAGAGTTCTGTCAGGGGTGGTTCGCCCTCCTGATGGTGCAGCAGGATGCCGCTGATCTGGGTGGTTACTTCTGTGAGTCGCTCGAGCCGAAGGTGTGAGTGCTGCAGAATCTGCCGACTCATGTCGTCTACCTGGAGTGAGGTGAATCCCGCAGCTACTTGTTGTTGGGTTTTCTGCGTGATGGCTGCAATTTGCGACGTATTGTTGCGCACGACCCGATTGATCGATTCCATGTCATCCCACATTTGGCTCAACGCTGCTTGGGATGCATCGATGGTAGAAATATCGGTAGAGGCTGATTTTTCCACGATGGAACGGATACTGTGGATGTCATCCTGCATCGCTGTTAATTTTTCCTTAATCTGGTTGTTGAAGTTGGTGGTGCGCTGTGAAAGGTTTCGCACTTCATCTGCAACCACGGCAAAACCACGCCCGGCGTCACCGGCCCGGGCGGCCTCGATTGCTGCATTTAGCGCCAAGAGATTGGTTTGTGCGCTGATGTCGTCCACTTCCTTGAGCAGACTGACCGCCCCATCTACATCCCCATTGATATTGGTAAAGCGGTCGACGATGGTTTTGTTGGCTTCTGTGACACCGCGAATGGTGGTGGCAAAATTGTCCACAATCTTTTCAGTTTCGTGTGCAAAGCTTTCGATGCCGGCGATCTGTTGGTTCGTCTCTTCTGATTTAATGGATTGAACCAACTGATCGACCAGGCTGCTCAAGGTCTGCTTCTGACGGTTGCTTTCGTCGTGGATCGTGGCGAAGTTATTGGATAGGCGGTTGATGGCATCGTTCACCAGATTGGCGACATGGTTAAGGTCGGAATGCACCGCCTGAAACTGGGTGTTGACCTCCAGCATGGCCTGATCAAACAGGCTTTCATACTCCGCGCTCTGCTGGTTTCGGGTTGCGGCAGCCTTGTTGATGGCTTCGGATTGACGTTGTTGCTGGAAATGGCGGCGGATAAGGCCTGCGACTATTGCACTGAGTGCAATTCCCTGGAAACCCAGCCAGGCCCAGCTGTTATCGATTAAGGCTTGGCTCACAATGCCTGCAAGCAAGGCGCCCAGTGCAATCCATGGATATGGGTATTTGGGATTCATGGTAAAGGACTCCCTACTTCCTGATGACTAACCCAGACTGTTTTGTCTGCTTTGACCGGTACATGGTTTGAGGGTACCGATTACCCTGTTATCGACGGGGAATTTGTTTTCTTTAGCGCGGAGTTGACGTAAGCGTGTGGGGATTTTGCAGAAAAGAAAAACCCCGGCGGCATTCCATGCTGTCGGGGCTTTAGTCGCCTGATTGTGGTTGGCAAAGGTGTTCTTTCCGTAGCTGCGCCGTTCCTGCGCATATCGTCGTTCCATCTGCATCCTTGCCGGCGACAGGTACAGATTTACACAAAGCAGTGAGATTTTGTGTGGGCAATGACCTCATCTCTTGTAGGAATTTTCTGAACATTGTGACTGTTGCAGGTGAAATGTGCTGTGTTTCCCTGGGAGTTGTCAGGGTAAACTCTCGGTTTCATAGCATGTATCTATTCTTAGAATCGAAAGCAACGAGACCCACGGCTTTTTCCGGAGAGAGAAATGATCGGACTGCTGCAGCGAGTGTCAAATGGAAGTGTGAGGGTAGAGCAGGAGGTGATCGGAGAGATCGGTCGTGGGCTGCTGGTGCTGGTCGGGGTGCAGAGGGACGATAACGAGGCCAAGGCCGACAGGCTATTGGAGCGTCTGCTCGGTTACCGGGTATTCCCTGATGAAAACGGACGCATGAATCTGGGGTTGTGTGATATAGGCGGCGGTCTCTTGCTGGTGCCTCAGTTCACCCTGGCGGCTGATACGCACAAAGGGAAACGACCCGGATTTTCCAGTGCGGCACCCCCTGCAATGGGTGAGGCCCTATTTCGCTACCTGCTCGGCCGTGCACGGGAGACTCACGAGGATGTGGCGTGTGGTCGCTTTGGTGCCGAGATGCAGGTGGAGTTGACCAATGAGGGTCCTGTGACCTTCTGGTTGGAAACCTGATGCTCTGACAGAGCGCCCCTCTCCTACTTCTTTGCCTTTTTGGTCGCCTCATGCAGGTCGAATGCCAATCGATATGCCGTATAGTATTTGACGATGTTACGTGTATAGCGCACGGTCTCCTGCCCTACGATCCTGAGTGCCGCGTGCTCAACATTGAGGAACCAACGGTTCCTGTCCAGCCCCATTTTTTCGGCTTTTGCGCGCATTTTGCGTACTTTTGCCGGGCCGGCATTGTAGGCGGCGAGGCTGAAAAAAACGCTGTCCTGCGGTGAGATGGAGGGATCGCTGAAGTAGTGTTTGCGTAGCCAGGCCAAGTATTTAACACCGGCGTGAATATTGTTCTCCAGCTTCTCGATGTCCGAAATGGCAGCATGTTTGTCGGCGGCTGTCGCCTTGCGTATCTGCATGATACCGATGGCCCCGGAGGGGTTACGCTTGCGCTGATCGAGTCCTGACTCCTGATAAGCCTGAGCGGCAATGACCAGCCAGTCGAAATCATACTGTTCGGCATATTTTTTTAAGAGGCTACTGACTTGATTCAGACGGTCATGTTCATTGGGTTCCAGGGGGTTTTTGATCCATCGGGTCTTTTCATAGTAACGCTTGAACATCATGTTACCGAGCAGACTGCCCTTTTTGATCTTCCCGATATAGCCATTCAGACTCTGCAGTAGTTTGGGATTGTTCTTTCTCACCGCCCAGGCAAGCTGGCTGCCGGAATGGATAGGGTGTCCTGGATATAGCTGAATATTTTTCAGCACCTGTGACCAGATCTTGGCGATGTGGTCGTCGGCGACCGTGTAGTCGACGACCCCGGCGTTGACCATTTCAAGCAGATCTTCGGTCTGCAGATATTCACTTACTTCGATGACCTTGATCGGTAGCCGATTCTCTTTGCTGAATCGGTGATTGATCTGTTTCAGATGTGTTGCATAGCTGCTGCCTTTCAGTACATGCAGGGTCTTTCCCGCCAAGTCATTGTGGGACGTTATGGGCGCAGCGGATTTAGCGGCCACGATGATCTCCTGCACGTCGGGCAGATAGGGTTTGGTAAATGCGACCGTTTTTTCCCGATCCGGCGTAATGGTCAGCCCGGCTGCGGCGATGTCTCCTTTGCCTGAGAGTAGAGCAGGCAGCAACTGATCGAAAGGAACAGGGATAAATACCAGGGCGATATTGATCTGGTTTCGCTTATTGTCTTTGTTGAGGTGTTCTTTATATTTCTCCAGCAATTCGGCTTCAAACCCTTTGCGGTTACCGTTGTGGAGAAAAAAACCGGTGCGATTGTGACTGACCAGTACACGAATAGCGGCACGCGTGCGCATCTCATCAAGGTCACCGGAGAATTGCCGGGTGACGGTTTCGAGTATGGAAGTGCCATCCGCCGCAAAGAGGCCAAGAGGGAGGCAGAAGAGCAGCAACAGGCTGACCAGCTGTTTTATGTCGACAGGTTTATGGTTGCGTTGGTCTGGTTCTGTTTGAGTGGGAGATTCCATTTTGTAAAAGCTCAGGTGGTTATAATTCTCAAAATCCCTGTCCAGACTATCCTTCTCTTGCGCCATAATAGATACTGTATATAATGACAGTATGAAAATAACCACAGGTCAAGCCCGATGAAGTTGACGCCAAGACAGACAGAGGTTCTTGAGTTGGTTCGCTCTCACCTGGAGGCGACAGGTTTTCCACCAACCCGCGCGGAGATTGCGGAGGCGCTGGGTTTTCGCTCGGTGAATGCTGCTGAGGAGCATCTGCGGGCACTTGCGAAAAAGGGGGCCATTGAACTGCTGAAGGGTCGTTCCCGCGGGATTCGGGTACTGTTGCCTGACGAGCCGGATGAAGGCATGCCCGTGGTTGGCCGTGTGGCGGCAGGCAGTCCGATTCTTGCAGAAGAGCATATAGAAGAGCGTTACCCTTTCTCTCCGGCGCTTTTTCATCCACCGGCAGACTATTTGCTGAGGGTGTCGGGTACGAGTATGCGGGATGTGGGAATCATGGATGGTGACCTGCTCGCAGTACATCGAACTTCTGAGGCGCACAACGGCCAGATCGTGGTGGCGCGTCTGGATGATGAGGTGACAGTAAAACGGTTTCATCGTGATGCTCTGCATCGGCATCTGGTGGTCCTGTTGCCGGAGAATGCCGATTTCGAGCCCATCAGGGTTGATCTGCGGGAACAGCATTTGGCGATAGAAGGATTGGGTGTCGGTGTTCTGCGCCAGGGGCTGGAGATTTCGAACCGTTTCAGGCGCACCTAAAAACGTTGTACCGTATATACTAGGATCCAGGAAGTCTTTGAAATCACGGCCTCCTGGACGATTGCCTGTGCTGTGTAACAGCTGAGATCTGTATGGGGTGTTGTCGCTCTATTGTCGATTTTGTGCAGGCAGGGGAGGCAGTTAGATGCTGGGAGTTCTGTTACTGGGGTTTCTGATAGGCCTGCAGCATGCGATGGAAGCAGATCATGTTGCCGCAGTCGCGTCCCTGGCAACTCAAAACCGCACCCTCGCACAGACAGCCAGACAGGGTGTTGTCTGGGGCCTGGGACACGCCTTGACGCTGTTTCTTTTTGCTGGAGTGGTGTTGGTATTCGACCTGATCATGCCGGAGTCTCTGGCTCGTACCCTGGAACTGACGGTGGGCGTGATGCTGATACTACTGGGTGCTGATGTTTTGCGTCGTCTGATCAGTGAGCGAGTGCACTTTCACGCCCATAGTCACGGAGAACTGACCCATTTTCATGCCCACTCTCATCAGGGAGGTGGTGCGCATGATGCGGACCCTCATTTGCACAAACACTCCGAGCGGTTTCCCCTGCGTGCACTCTTTGTCGGCATGATGCATGGTATGGCGGGTTCCGCTGCGCTGATCCTGCTGGCGCTTGAGACGGTGGTGTCTCCTGTTGAAGGTCTGCTCTATATCCTGGTTTTTGGTTTCGGTTCAATAGCCGGGATGGGGCTTTTGGCGCTGGTGATCGGCCTGCCCTTGCGTCTCTCATCCCGTTCTCTCACATGGGCGCATAACGGCCTGAAAGGGGTGGTGGGTTTTCTCACGGTGGGGCTGGGTGCTGCTGTGATCGTTTCGGTCATTTAACGTTTTTTTCGTATCTGCTGTCGCTGTATCACACTTTGTCTGCACAGGTGGATGGAGCAAATTGCCTGATTCTCCAGCTCCGGTTAAACTCGACGGTTGATAACTCCCGATTTTTTCACAAATAATCAGCTACGGAACAACATTTGGAAGCGGTGCAAAAAACCAATCTGCTGGAACTCGACCTTAAGTCGATGGAGACTTTTTTTGTCGACCTGGGCTCAAAGGCCTTTCATGGCCGCAATGTGTTCAAGTGGATTCACAAACACGGTGTGGTTGATTTTACGGCTATGACCGATATCTCCAAGCGGCTGAGAGAACAGCTGGAAGCCGTGGCCGAGGTGCGTCTGCCACAACTGGTTTTCGAACAGCCATCCTGGGACGGCACCCGCAAGTGGGTACTGGAGCTTGAGGATGGCCAGCGCATCGAGACCGTTTATATCCCAGATGATGGGCGCAGCACCATCTGTGTCTCCTCGCAGGTGGGTTGTGCTCTGGACTGCTCCTTCTGCTCCACCGCGCAGCAGGGGTTCAACCGCAACCTGAGCGTGGCTGAGATTATCGGTCAGGTCTGGGTGGCGGCCCGGGAGCTGGGTCACTCCCCCACCAACGTGGTGATGATGGGCATGGGCGAGCCACTGGCCAACTTCGATCCTGTGGTTACCGCGATGGACATCATGCAGGACGATCTGGCTTACATGCTCTCCAAATACCGTGTGACCATCAGTACTTCCGGGATCGTGCCTGCCCTGCGGAAGCTGAAGGAGGTGAGTGATATCAGCCTCGCCGTCTCTCTGCACGCACCGGATAATGCGCTACGTGATGAATTGGTGCCGATCAACCGGAAATATCCCCTTGAAGAGCTGATTCCCGCCTGCCGTGACTTTATTGAAGGTGATAAGCGGCGTAAGGTGACCTGGGAATATGTGATGCTTGATGGGATCAATGACAGCATCAAACATGCCAAGGCGCTGATCCGCCTGCTTGAAGGAACACCCTCCAAGGTCAACCTGATTCCGTTCAACCCGTTTCCCGGCAGCGACTATAAAACTTCGCCGCCGGAACGTGTTGAAGCCTTTCGTCAAAAGCTGAAACGCTCGGGTATTATTGCCATGACCCGCAAGACCCGTGGTGGCGACATCGATGCTGCCTGCGGCCAACTAGTGGGTAAGGTGCGGGATCGCAGTCGCCGAGATCTCAAACGCAGGCAATCACAGCCTTTGCAGGTAAACTCCTCATGAAAGGTATTGGTGTGCTACCCCTTTTGAGTGTGTTGTCAGTGGTGCTGTTGTTGAGTGCTTGCGCCGGTCAGGGGACCAGGCAGGAACAGGATAATATTGGGGATCTGGGAAGGAGCACGCAGGAGAGTCCAGCCGATATATATCTACAGATGGGCATTGCTTATATGCAGGATGGTCAACCGGCGATTGCGCTGAAGAAGTTGAAGAAGGGGCTTGCTGTTGATCCCGACAATGCCGAGATCCACAATGTAATTGCCATTTTCTACGAACGTTTAGGCGAGACTCAATTGGCTGAAACGCACTACGCTACAGCTGTAAAACTGCAGCCGAAAAACCCTTATATCCATAACGCCCGCGGCAGTTTCTTTTGCAAACAGAAACGCTATCAAGAAGCGAAGGATGAGTTTGAGCGTGCGGTGAGTAATCCGCTCTATCCCACTCCGTGGGTTGCATTGACAAATGCAGGTCTCTGCGCCGAACGGGCTGACGATAAGACACTGGCAGAATCCTATTACCGGCGGGCGCTCTCAAGCAAAGAAGACTATCCGCTGGCGCTCTACCAAATGGCGGAAACCAGCCTGGAGCAGGGGAACTATCTGTCGGCACGGGGTTATCTAGAACGTTACAATTCAGCAGCTCAGCCAACTGCAGGATCATTGTGGCTTGGGGTGCGGATCGAACATGCATTGGGTGGTCGGGAGCAGGCCGCTGCATATAAAAAGCTGCTCAGGGACAAGTTTCCGGACGCCCCTGAGGTTCAGCTCCTCAACAAACTAGAACGATAATGAGTGTGCTTACCAATAGTGAAGCTGAGTCGGAAGAGGCAGTAGAGCCCATTGAGGGTCCCGGGGCGCGTCTGCGTAAAACACGTCAGTCTCTGGGCTTGGATCAGTCGAAAGTTGCCGCCCAGCTTCATCTCAGTGAAGGAACCATTGAAGCGTTGGAGTGGGATGATTTCGATACCCTGCCCGGCGCCGTTTTCGTCCAGGGTTATCTGCGCAACTACGCACGGTTATTGAAGTTGCCGGAGGGGGAGATACTGGAAGCTTTTCTGGCCCTATCTCCCGCTCAGCAGAGTCATGGCTTTCCCCACGGCAAGGTGGCGACAGTGGGGAAAGAGGTGCGCAGCAGTCATGGTGCTGTACGCATGATGACTTGGCTTATTGTGATCTCTCTGTTGGCGTTGCTGGGCATTTGGTGGCAGGGTCAGCTTGACCTGAGGCTGGGTGGTGATCCCGTTGATACACCTGTAGAGGTGGCACCTGTCATCGAGTCATTGCCGGAAATGCAGAATGATACCGACGTGTTAACACTTAGCCCTCTCCCTGCGCAGGAAGACCAGGCGCCAGTGGAATCTCAAGAGGTTGTTACAGCCTCTCTGGAAGAGGGGGCGCCGAGTGAGGCTGAAGTCGCCGAGTCAGAGGCGGTAGTGGTCGCGGATCAGGCGGTGGTGCAGGATTCCATCCCTATTCCGTTGGAGGAGAGCGAAGCGGATGCCGTTGCGAGCGTTGACGAGCCGCCTCCAGCGCCAGTGGAAATCCCGGCACCAGCACCCGCAGCCCCAAAAGTTGTGTTCGAATTTTCTGAGCGATGTTGGGCAGAAGTGCGTGATGCCAACGGCAAGGCGCGAATTTTTGGCGAGATTGCTGCGGGTACCACGCGATTGCTTGATAAAGGTCCCGCCCCCTACACGGTAGTGCTGGGCAATGCATCGGGTGTCAGCATAACCGTTGATGGGGTCGCATATGGCCTTAAGCGCCATGCCCGGGCGAATGTGGCCCGCTTCAGTTTCGATCCGTCAAATTTGTAGTTTGGGTTATGTGATTTCTCCCCTGCAGTGTGCCAGTCTGCTTCATCCGTGTTAGTCTACGCGGTTTTAACCGTTCCACTTAGAACGATTACCAGTAGTTCCAGCCGATGGCAAAAAACATCCAGGCAATCCGCGGGATGAAAGATATCCTGCCTGAACAGACACCTCTGTGGCAGTTTCTCGAAGATACCGTGCGTTCGGTCCTAAACCGCTATGGGTACGGCGAGATACGCATGCCCATCGTGGAGTTGACCGAGCTCTTCAAGCGCTCTATCGGCGAGGTGACTGACATCGTCGAGAAGGAGATGTATACCTTCGATGACCGCAACGGGGATAGCCTGACCCTGCGTCCGGAGGGCACTGCTGGTTGTGTTCGCGCCGGTCTGGAGAACGGCCTGCTGTTCAATCAGGTGCAGCGACTCTGGTATCGTGGCCCCATGTTTCGTCATGAGCGCCCCCAGAAGGGACGCTATCGGCAGTTTCATCAAATCGGCGTGGAGAGCTTCGGTCTCGAAGGACCCGATGTCGATCTGGAACAGATACTCATTACCCATCGCATCTGGCGTGAGCTGGGCCTGGATGGATTGGAGCTGCAGCTCAATACTCTGGGCACTGCGGAAGAACGCACTGCCTACAAGATTCTGCTGGTAGACTATTTTCGTAGTCGTATCGACGAACTGGACGCAGACAGCCGACGTCGGCTTGAAAGCAATCCGCTGCGGATTCTGGATACCAAGAACCCGGATATGGCAGCAGTGGTGAGCGATGCGCCGACCCTGATGGATCATCTTCGCGACGCTTCGCACGCTCACTTTGAAACCCTTTGCGCGGGTCTGGATGCCGCAGGGGTGGCTTATGTCATCAATCCGCGTCTGGTGCGAGGGTTGGATTACTACGCCCGCACAGTGTTCGAGTGGGTTACCACGCGGCTCGGTGCCCAGGGTACGGTTTGTGCCGGTGGACGCTATGATGGGCTGGTTAAACAGCTTGGGGGGCGCCCCACACCGGCAGTAGGTTTCGCCATGGGCCTGGAGCGGCTGATTGCGCTGCTGGAAGAGAGCGAGACGGCCAAACGTCTGCCGTCAGTGGATCTCTATCTGGTGATGATGGGTGAAGCCGCGCAGCGTGAAGGTATGCAACTGGCTGAACGTCTGCGGGATGAGCTGCCTGGCCTGAGGTTGATTGTAAACTGCGGTGGTGGTGGTTTTAAGAGCCAGTTCAAGAAGGCGGACAAGAGCAATGCCCGTTACGCCCTGATCTTTGGGGATGATGAACTGGGTAATGGAGAGGTGGGTCTTAAGCCGCTACGTGGCGAAGGCGAACAGCAGCAGGTGAAATTGAGTGAACTGGCGGGCATTATTGCCAGTCTGACAGCGTAGGTTCACAGAGTTTTAAATAATATTGACTGAACAAAGGAAACCGGATGAGCGTTTACCAGACTGAAGAAGAGCAGGTCGAAGCGTTAAAAAAGTGGTGGCAGGAGAACGGTAAATCCGTAGTCGCCGGCGTGGTGATTGGATTGGGTGCCGTATTTGGTTGGCAGTCCTGGGGCGATTATAAAGAGCGGGTTGGTGGAGACGCCTCAGTCGCTTTCAACCAGATGATCACAGCTGTAGAAAGTGGTGACAGTGATTCTGCCAGCAAGCAGGCGGAGCTATTGCGCCTGGAGTACGAATCCTCGAACTATGCGGTTTTCGCAGCGTTGGCTCAGGCGCGTATCAAACTTGAGGCAGGGGACTCTCCGGCAGCCCGCTCACAGTTGGAATGGGCTATCGACAACGCCTCAGAACCTGGTCTGAAACAGATCGCACAGTTACGGCTGGCGCGCATTCTGTTGAGTGAGGGCGACCTGGATGGTGCTGCCGCTCGGGCGAAGGCCGACAGCGGGTCCTACGCGGGTGAATTTGCCGCACTGCGGGGCGACATAGCAATGGCCCGTCAGGATAATAACAGCGCCCGTGCCGCCTATAGTCTTGCCCTTGCCAGTGGGGTGGGTAGCAGCGCGCTGGTGCAGATGAAACTTGACGATCTGGCAGTGGAAACACCCTGAGGTCGTTATGAAGCGCGTCTGGTTCGGGTTCTTTCTGCTCTTGCTGCTGTCGGGTTGCAGCAGTCTCTTTTCCGCCAAAGATAATGCTGATCCACCGGCGGAACTTGTGGATTTCACTGCGGCTCTGGAACTTGAAACGCTATGGCAACTCAAGGTGGGAGGCACCGACGGCAAGTTTCTCGAGATCGCCCCGGCAGTTGCTGGAGAGCAACTCTTTATCGCAGACCCGAAAGGCCGGGTGGTGGCGGTTGACCGTCTCAGTGGCAAGCGGCTGTGGGATGTGGAGACCAGGCTGCCGGTGAGCGGAGGTCCGGGTGTGGGCAATGGTCTGGTGCTACTGGGTACTGCTGAGGCAGAACTGGTGGCGCTGGGCGCAGCTGACGGCAGTGAGAAGTGGCGTCGTCGGGTGAGTAGTGAGGTGCTCTCGGTTCCTGCTGCGTCCCGGGGCGTTGTGGTGGTTCGCACCGTCGATGGCCGGGCGGCCGGGCTGTCGGCTGATACAGGTGCCAACCGTTGGACCTTTGACCATTCCGAACCTGTTCTCACCCTGCGTGGCAACAGCGCCCCCATCATCAATGAAGACCAGGTATTCATCGGCTTCTCCAACGGCAAGCTTGCCGGACTCTCTCTGGATGGTGGCACTGCCAATTGGGAGGCAACGGTTGCCACTGCGCACGGGCGCACTGAACTGGAGCGGATAGTGGATATCGACTCCGATCCGGTGGTGGTCGAGGGTGTCGTCTATGCTGCCAGTTTTCAGGGGCAGGTTGCGGCGGTTTCCGAAAGCAGCGGCGTGGTGCTATGGAGAAGGGATATCTCGGTGCACGCTGGTCTGGATGCGGATTGGAGACAGCTCTATGTCACTGACGACGAAGACGCTATCTGGGCCCTCGAAGCGGGCAACGGCGCGACCCTGTGGCAACAGAAGGCACTTCACGCAAGAAAGTTGTCGGCCCCCGCTATTATCGGCAACTATCTGGTAGCCGGAGATTACGACGGTTATCTGCACTGGTTCTCTCAGGAGGATGGCCGCATGATTGCACGCATTCGTGTGGGCAGCGAGGGTATTCGCGCTAAACCCCTGGTGGTGGATGGCATCGTCTATGTCTTTGACGACAGTGGAAAGCTGACTGCATTGCGCATGCGTCTGCCCGAAACCGAAACCCCCTGAACCGAAGCCATGCTTCCTGTCATAGCACTTGTCGGTCGCCCCAATGTGGGCAAGTCCACGCTTTTCAATCGCCTCACCCGCAGCCGGGACGCGCTGGTGGCGGATCAGCCCGGTCTCACCCGTGATCGTAAATATGGCACCGGAAAGATGGGAGACAGCCCCTATGTGATCGTCGACACCGGCGGCATCAGTGGTGATGAAGGGGGGGTTGAGTTCCTGATGGAGCAGCAGGTGCGCCAGGCCATTGGCGAGGCGGACCATATCCTCTTTCTGCTGGATGCCAGAGAGGGCTGTACCGGCGGTGACGAGATGATTGCCGCTGAGCTGCGCCGCACTGGCAAGCCGATTACCCCGGTGGTGAATAAGAGTGAGGGTTTGGAGGTGGAGATGGCCGCTGCCGACTTCTTCTCCCTGGGATTGGGTGACCCCTCTGCGATTGCCGCAGTTCACGGCCAGGGTGTGAATACCCTGATCAACCAGGTACTCGATACCCTGCCGCCGGTGGAGGCGCCGGATGAGGAGCCTAAAGGGACGCAGATTGCAGTGGTTGGGCGCCCCAATGTGGGCAAATCGACGCTGGTCAACCGCTTGCTGGGAGAGGAGCGGGTGGTGACCTTCGACCAGCCGGGCACCACCCGGGACAGCATCTTCATCCCTTTTATCCACGACGAACGTCCCTATACGCTCATCGACACGGCGGGTGTGCGGCGGCGTACGCGTATCCACGAAGCGATCGAAAAATTCAGTATCGTCAAAACACTGCAGGCCATTGAGCAGGCCAATGTGGTGCTGATGGTACTCGATGCTCATCAGGGCGTGGGAGAGCAGGACGCCACTCTGGCGGGCCATGTGCTGGAGAGTGGCCGCGCACTCGTGCTGGTGGTAAACAAATGGGACGGTCTTACGCCTGAGCAGCGTTTACATATGAAAGAGGAGATTGGCCGAAAGCTGCCGTTTCTCGGTTTTGCGCGGCTGCATTTCGTCTCCGCCCTGCACGGCTCAGGTGTGGGTGACCTCTACCAACTGGTGGATCAGGCCTATGAAAATGCCATGCGGGACATGGCGACACCTGAACTGACCCGGTTGCTGGAGCTGCTGGTACAGGAGCATCAACCGCCATCTGTGCATGGACGGCGCATCAAGATGCGCTACGCCCATCAGGGTGGAAAGAATCCGCCGATTATCGTGATTCACGGCAATCAGACCCAGCATGTGCCGAATCCCTACAAACGCTATCTGGTGGGCCGTTTTCGCGAAGCGATGAAGTTGGTCGGAACGCCGATACGCATCGAGTTCCGCTCAGGTGACAACCCCTATGAGGGTAAGAAGAACAAGCTGACCAGTCGACAGATACAGAAGCGCCAGCGACTGAAGAGACACGTCAAACGCCAGGATCGGAAAAAATAGGATTCAGGGTCCGTTCCACTGGTCAGCACCGTAGGCACGCAGGTCAGACATGCAGGATGCGGTCCGCAAGCTCACCGGCATCATACGCCCGGAAACCCTCTAATACACGCCAAGATCCTGATAAGAGCGAGCCAGCTTGCTTACCGCGATATAATAGGCCGCAGTGCGGTAGTCATCGATCTCCTCTTTACGACAGCGGATGTCTATGATCTCCTGCAGTGCCTGGCGCATACTGTCATCCAGACCCGAACACACCAGATCCTCCTCATTGGCTCCCTTTTCCAACTCACTTCTGATCCACTTCGGAACAGTCCGGCCGCTGGTCTCTTCCAGCGCTTGCAGGATATGACGCCCGCGGCTCTCATCGTAACGGCGTTCAAGGCGGCCGAAACGAATATGTGTGAGGTTCCGAATCCATTCGAAATAGGAGACCACGACGCCGCCGGCGTTGACATAGGCATCCGGCAGGATTGTGATGCCACGGCTGCGCAGGATACGGTCTGCCTCGAAGGTGATCGGACCATTGGCGGCCTCGGCGATCAGTTTCGCCTGGATATTTGGGGCGTTGTCTTCGGTGATGGCGGCTTCGACAGCGGCCGGGATCAGTATGTCGCACTCCATCTCCATCACCTTGGCGCCATCCTCCTGAAACTCTGCTCCGGCAAAGCCCTGGAAGCCGCCATGGGAACATTTATGGTAGAAGGCCTCCTCGATGTGGATGCCGTCAGGGTTGATGAGCGCTCCGTCGTGTTTGATGATGGCGATGATCTTGGCGCCATCCTCCTCGGCAAGAAGCTTGGCTGCGTGGTAACCCACATTACCGAAGCCCTGGACGATGATGCGTTTCCCCTCAAGATCGCCATCCAGTCCAGCCTCATTGAGCTCCTCCCGATGTCTGAAAAACTCTCGCAGTGCGAACTGCACACCACGCCCTGTGGCCTCGGTACGACCCTGTAAACCGCCGTGGGCGACCGGCTTGCCGGTGACGCAGGCCACATAGTTGATGTCTTCCGGGTAGAGGTGTTTGTAGGTATCTGCAATCCAGGCCATCTCCCGCTGGCCGGTGCCGACATCGGGAGCGGGTACGTTGGTGGCTGGATTGAGGAAACCTTTGCTGGCGAGTTCCCGGGCAAAGCGGCGGGTGATGATCTGTAGCTCGTCCCGGGTATAGTTTTCGGGATTGATGTGCAGTCCCCCTTTGGAACCGCCGAAGGGGACATCCACGATGGCGCACTTATAGGTCATCAATGCTGCCAGAGCCTCCACTTCCATCTGATCCACGTTCTCGGCAAAACGTATGCCGCCTTTCGATGGCAGACGATGGATGCTGTGCACTGCGCGCCAGCCGGTGAACACCTCAATACGGTCACGGATCTTTACCGGGAAGCTGACCTGGAGTACCGAGGTGCAACTCTTGATGGCGTTGTCGACCCCTGGTGGCAGATCGAGGATTTGCAGTGCCCGGTCGACCATGTGATCGATGCTCTGACGAAAAGATAGGCCACATGGGACTTCTGTCATTTTGGAAACTCCTGGACCGGGGAAACAATTTTGCTGTTTGAAGTCTAGTTGATGGTGCGGTTACTGCTGCAACGTTCGGCCACCATCGACGGGGATAATCTGGCCGGTGATGTAGTGGGCATCCCGCACCAGAAACAGCAGGGTTTGGGCAATATCCTCAGGGCTGCCGGGGCGCTTCAGGGCCGTGCGGTTGAGGATCACCTCCTTTTCTACGGCGTCCAGTCCCTGCTCCGGCCAGAGGATGGCGCCGGGCGCAATGCCGTTGACCCGGATCTCGGGTCCCAATTCGCGGGCCAGGGATTTTACCAGCATAGCGTTACCCGCCTTGGCGATGGAGTAGATCGGATGGGCCTTGAGTGGCCGTTCTGCGTGGATATCCACCAGATTGACGATGCAACCGCCAGATGCCTTCAGCAGAGGGGCAGCAGCCTGGGAGAGAAAGAAAGGGGCTTTGAGGTTGCTGCCGATAAGATCCTCCCAGTCGGTCTCGGTGGCCCTCTCCAGCGGGGTCGGGTAGAAACAGGAGGCGTTGTTGACCAGCAGGTCGAGTCGGCCGAAGTGAGTCTCGGCAGCTTCAATCAACAGTGGCAGATCTGTGGTTTCGTGCAGATCTGCCTGCGCGAGGGCGACTGATCCGGGGCGCTTGGTTTCAAGCTCCGCCTTTAGTCTTTCAGCGGCTTGGGATGAGTTGCGGTAGTGCAGAACCAGGTTCATCTCTTCCCGATGGAGGGTGCGGGCGACTTGGGCTCCGATACGGTGGGCGCCACCTGTGATCAGTGCGCACCTGCCGCTGAGTGGCGTGGTGATCGTTTTTTGCGTCACGCTCGTACTCCGTGGTTGAATGCGCCACTACTCTATCGTATTACCCCAGGGCCTGTTAACACTATGCAGTCACCGCACCACTTATCCCCCAATAGCCTGCCGTCCCCGGATGTTGACGCACTGGCTGTCAGTGAACAGTTGGAGCGCAGGATTCGTGAAGAAATGGATCAGACGGGCGGTGCAATCCCCTTCGATCGATTCATGGAGCTGGCGCTCTATGCGCCGGGGTTGGGCTATTATGTGGCGGGCAGCCGCAAGTTTGGCGAGGCGGGGGATTTTATCACTGCGCCAGAGATCTCGCCTCTGTTCGCCCGCTGTCTGGCCTGTTCCGCACAGCAGCTGCTGGCGGAGATAAATGGGGGGGCGATTCTGGAGTTCGGTGCCGGTTCCGGTCTAATGGCCGCCGATATGCTGGCCGAGCTTGAACGGCTCGATGCGCTACCGCAGCGCTATCTGATCATGGAGGTCAGCCCGGAGTTACAGGCGCGTCAACGGGAGACCATAACCCGGCGGGTGCCGGAACTGTTGGCGCGGGTCGAGTGGCTGGAGCATCTGCCGGATGCTTTCTCTGGGCTGGTAGTGGCCAACGAGCTGCTCGATGCCATGCCGGTACACCGTTTTCGCATCGGCTCAGGGTGTGTGGAGGAGAGTTTCGTCGCCTGGGATGAAGCGGGATTTGTGGAGCATTTCGAGACGGCTGTCAGCCCGGAGCTAGGCTCAAGTATTGAGCGGATCCAGTCGACCAACGGGGAGTTGACGGAGGGTTATGTCTCCGAGGTCAATCTGCGTCTGCATGGTTGGATGAAGGCCTTGGGAACAATGATGGAGCGCGGTGCTGTTCTGCTGGTGGACTATGGCTACCCGCGCGGCGAATTCTTTCATCCGCAACGCACCAGCGGTACCCTGATGTGCCACTATCGCCACCGCGCTCACCCCGATCCGTTTCGCTGGGTCGGTCTGCAGGATATTACCACCCATGTTGATTTTACCGCAGTCGCAGAGTCGGGTGTCGCAGCAGGGTTTGAGCTATTGGGGTATACCACCCAGGCGCACTTTCTGATGGCCAGTGGACTGGACAGCCTTCTGGCGTGTTCGGATCCCAATGATCTGGTCAGTCACATGGAACTGGTGCAGGGAGTGAAACGCTTGACCCTGCCTTCGGAGATGGGCGAAAGATTCAAGGTGCTGGGGTTGGGTATGAATGCCGGGCAGCGTCTCAGCGGCTTTAGCCTGAGGGACTTGTGTGACCGACTCTAGCAGATCCTAGGGTTGGGCCACCGATGTTGCAGTTTCCCTGGGCTTTAGCTGGGTCAAAGCCTCGTCAATCGCAGCATCGAGGTAGAAGGAGAACATCTCCACCGTGTTGATGCCGATCATGCGTTTGCGCACCTCTGCGCCCTCCCCATTGAGAAACAGCAGCGTCGGGCTTAAATGGACATCGTATCCATGGGCAAGATGGGCGGCATCCTCGCGTTGGCCCTTGAAGTTCGTGACGTCCTGGCCCAGATCGATAAGGATTTCGCGCATGATGACCTTCTCTTCATACTCCCCGCTCAACAACATTGGATGCAATATTTCCTGTTTCATCAGGTCGCAGAATGGACAGTGATCCTGAGAAACCATCAGGAGTATGGGGAGTTGCCGCTGGATGGAGAGCCTGCCATCCTTTTGTAGATCGGTGGTGATGGGGATGCGGATTCCCTCGGTGGAGAATGCCGGGCAAGAGAGCAGCAGAAAGAAGCCGGCAAGGCAGCCGATTATCAGGTTTCGCACGATATCTCCAAGCTGTCAGTGGGAGGATCGCAGTATAAAGAAATCTGCTCTAATCGTCCCGTAGGATGCACTTGTGGAGATTATCTGTCAGCGATGAAATGACTAAACCATACTCTTAGTATGGAAAAGACGCCAAGTCGACCGGTTTAGCGGTTTCGGGCGATGGCACCTGATGGCAGCTCGATCTTCTGCATGGCTGTCCGGGAGTCTCTGAGTGCGCTGTCGAGAAGGTCTTCGTAGTTCTCCTTGCCGTTGAAGCCAGTAATGGGTGCTGTCAGAGGATTACCATTGGGATCGAGAATTACCACCGTTGGGGTGGCGAAAATCTTGTAGCGACTGGTGAACTGGCGGCTGCGGATTCGGCTACCGTCAAAATCGGTGATTTTGCCGCCATTGCTGATGTTGTATTCCAGAATTGTGGCCTTTTTAGCGGCTTCTGGATCAGCGAGCATCGGTTTCAATACCTGCTCTTTGATTAACCCGCAGTAGCCACAGCCATCGGCAGTGAATACCACCAAAATCGGACTGCCGGTCTTGGCGGCCTGCTCAGATACTGCCTCCCAGTCTGTGGTGCTCTTGAGTTCTGTTGCGTTGGAGACGGAAAAGGCCAACAGAGAGAGAAGGGCTAAAAGTAATCGAAACTGCATGATCATCCGAGTTATCAAATCCATGACTTACACATAAGAATATCATGAGGCTTTAATATATCAACTATTTCCCAGGGTTTTCCCTCTAACTGTGAACAGGGTTCATATCACCGATATTTTTTTCAGCTTGGGTGGTTCAGTTATAAGTGGAACGGGAGGAGATTGTCGACAGGCCCTGAGATGTTTTTCGCTTACCTTAACGGGCTGGAGTTGAACGATAGCGCTGAAAGCGGCCACGATATTTTTTCCCACCCAGATAGAGCGGCACGATTTCATCGATATCCTTGGGTTTGATACCCAGGTCGGGAAAGCCATTCTCTTCACAGGTGCTATCTGTTTGCAGGGAGAGGTAGTTGTCCTGCGAGAAAGGTTTACCGGGGAGGTGTTCCAGAAGGCGGGCTTGCAGTTGGGAGGAGCGATCACCCAAACCGACGACTCGCCGTTTCAGATTAAGCATCTGCGCGGTATAGAGAACCAACTCCCGCAGAGAGAAACTGCGTGGCCCGCAGAGATCGAAATGTTTGCCAAAGGTATGACGATTTTTCAAAGCCCGGCTGAATGCTTCAGCCACGTCGCCAACATAAACGGGTGCGAAGCGGGTTTCAGGGCAGGCGAGGGGAAATATGCCGGGTGTGAAGCGCAGTAGCTGGGCGAAGCGATTGAAGAAGCTGTCTCCAGGGCCGAAGATGACCGAGGGACGAAAACTGGTGACCTGCATAGAGGCACTGCCGTGAGTGTGGGCACGGTTTTCTCCCTCGCCTTTCGTGCGGAGGTATTGGCTGGTGCCGTTTGCCTCGCTGGCGTTTAATGCGCTCATGTGCAACAGTCTGGGGACCCCTGCGTCACGGCAGGCATCGACAAGAGTATCCACCAGCTCAACATGAATTTTTCGGAAGCTGCCCGTGTGACTGTCTTCGTTGAGTATGCCGATGAGATTGATCACCGCATCGCAACCCACAAACTGTCCTGCCAATGCAGTCCGGTTAAAGATGTCGGTATTGGCGAGTTCGCAACCAGGGTGGATCTTGAGATGAGAGAAACGTTCGGGATGGCGGGTAACTATTCTGCAGGCGGTACCCTCTTTGCTCAGCCGCCCCACCAGATGTTGTCCAATAAATCCGCTTCCGCCGAGGATACAGACACGAACATCCGCCATCACACTCTCTCCAGCGTTTTTATAATTGTAGTTGGTGAATAATGGACCCGAACCGATAGTGGTTCAACTATCCTGTTCTATTTGCTATCCATGAAATTCCCCGCAGCAGAGTAAAATCAAGGTGCCGATGGAGAATCTAACCCTGACATTTGGACTCTATCCGACACTGCTCTTCCTTATTCTGGGTGGCATTGTGGGTATAGTTGCCGGTCTGTTTGGTGTGGGAGGCGGCTTGGTGGTGGTGCCTGCACTGATATGGGGATTGCCCCTGGTGGGAGTCGAGGCGGATCTGGTGGTTCACATCGCTGTGGGGACCTCACTCTCAACGATAGTTTTTACCTCACTTGCTGCTATTCGCGCCCACCAGAAACGTGGTGCTGTGCTCTGGGGCTATGTCTTGCGATTGACCCCGGGCATACTGGTGGGCAGTTGGCTTGGAGGGATCGCCGTCGGCGCGATGGATGCGATTATGCTGCAGTGGGTCTTTGGTACCTTTGCCGTCCTGGTGGCGCTGCGGATGTTTTTTCTCGGCAACAGCAGCTCGGCATACCGCCTGACACAGGCGTGGCTGATGACTCTGACAGGCAGTGCTATCGGCTTGGTGTCGGCGATCGTCGGCATTGGCGGCGGCACAATGACTGTGCCTTTGCTGCACGCCGGCGGGGTGGAGATGCGCAAGGCTGTGGCAACATCGAGCGCCTGCGGTCTGCCGATTGCTCTCGCCGGTGCTGCCAGTTTTGCGATAACGGGTTGGGCAGTGGAAGGGCTGCCGGCAGGGAGTACCGGTTATCTCTATTGGCCGGTTGGCCTGATTATCGTAATGACCAGTGTGCTGACAGCACCATTTGGTGCGGCATTGGCGCATCGGCTGCCGGCAGCGATTTTAAAACGGGTGTTTGCGATTTTCTTACTGTTGATGGGTATACGGTTACTGTTGGGGTAGCAACTGTCTCGATTGTATCGCGGAGGGACTGGGTAGCTGAATCGGCATTTTGCGAAAGAGCAGGAGTTGATTCTGAGTGCCTTTTAGCACCAGGCGTCCCTGGTCGTGGGCGAACTCATAGGCACGGGTTTTGTTCGACTTGGGGTCGTGAATCAGGAGTTGCTTCTGGCCGAGTCTGTACTGTCCATCAAAGTAGTGATCGCGGTCGGCATAGATTCGGAAATGACCGTATGCAAGAATCAGTACCTTTCCACCCTGTCCTTTCCAGACTCCATCCAATGGAGACTGGGGCATATTGAGCAGCTGAGTGGCGGCAGTTGGTGCGGTTTGCGGGTAAGGCTGAACGTTGGACGTGGCAGGTGCTGCACCTCCAGTGACCTGGTTTCCTAGGTTCTGCATCTGTTCCTGTCCGGATTTGGCCAGAGCGGGGGCCTGCGACATCATGCCCTGCATCGGCTGTTGCGTAACAGATGGCATAGCTGGTGTAGCCATTCCCGGCATCATCTGCTGACCTGGAATCGCACTCCCCGGCATGGTGTAGAGAGACCAGGGTGCGGGGGTCATATTCTGCCAGCTGTTGAAGGGCTGAAAGTTGTTGCCGGAGGACCAGTTGCCCCCGTCATTCTGGTTGCTGCCCTGAGACTGATTGGCAATCTTTCCCATCGCATCCATCATCGACAGCATTGCTCGTGCCATGGTGTTTGATGTGGAGTTCCCGCCCGCAATCACGAGCGGGGAGCAGAGAATGAGTAATAATAATTGTTTGCTGAATCTAAACATCTTTTGTCTGTGGTTTAACATCAGGTCATCTCATTCTTGGACGGGGGTTGAGTGGCCGTACCGCTCTTGTCAGGAAAGGCGAATGGTGGTTAGCTATGCGTAGAGCAGTCAATTGACTGCCGCAGCTGCTTTCTGTGATCCCGATACCGCAAATGGTAGCAGGGTTATCAACAGATGATATGCCTGAATGGTTGAAAATAAGACGACAATAAATACCGAGACTCAAATTTGCTTGGGCGAGGGGAGAGAGTAGATTCAATGAACACGCAAAACGATCTGGTGGAGAGCGTAGAACCGGCACTCAGGGAATGATCGACAAACTGCTCGACGAGCGTCAGGAGATGCTGGTGCTTTTTTGTCAGGTAGCCGGACTCGAACCCTATTCGCGGACAGAGTCATTGGAAAAACTTCTGCAGACTTTTTGCCAGGTTCTGGTGGATTACACCGCTTTTGGTCATTTCGAAGTCTTCGGTCATATCAGTGACGGTTCTGAGAGACGTAGTCGTGTGATCATGGTGGCTGAAGAGATCTACCCCGGTTTTGTCGAGGCTACAGAAGCTGCAGTGAACTTCAACGATAAATATGACCTTTCGGACCATGAGTTGGAACTCAGCAAGCTGTCAAAAGACCTGTCTTCTCTGGGAGAAGAGCTGGCGATTCGTGTCGAACTCGAAGATCGCCTGGTAGCAACCATGTTGGCGCGCTGAACCCGTAATTATCAGGTTGATAGATCACCACCAATCCTCCAATAATGAGAACTTTTACTGTGTAATCAGGAATCCAGATCATATCTCTGCGGGGATTCCCTACTTGTTGTCGACATAGATAGGGCGAAAATAGCAGATCAGTACCTGGAGTTGCCTGTCTGTCAGGGCGCAATGTTCTGAACTATTCAACATTTGCGTAACATTTATATGGAATTGGTGTAACATCCGCTTAGTATTAAAAACAGCTTGGTGGGTATGGGTAAACGACTGAAAAAGCTGTTTCATTGGCAGCCTGGGCGTGCAGAGTTCCTGTCGCCTTTAAGGAAGCTTACGCGCCCGGATTTGCCGCTGGAAAGATTTCAGATCGGCATAGATAACACCCACATCGACATCTTCCTGAGCCCGAAGATCAGCGCCACGGCCAGTGAACTGGTCAGGCGTATAGTCAATGAGGATCTTGCCCGGAACAATTGGGGCGAGGTAGGACCGGAGGCCTCCAGCAAAGATTTTGACGCTTTCAGAGATACCTACAGTGGTTTGATGGAAGTGGTCGTAGAGCGTGTGCATGACCGTGCAGCGGCGACTGAAGTCATTCAACTGTTGCATATGTCGTTATTGAAACTCCTGCTGGAGTTGCCTGGCCAGGAGATTAAACGTCTGCGGCATCAACTGCAGCAGGATTCCAGCAATTTTTCACCTCAGCTGGCAGGGCGATCACTGGAGCTGCATGAGCGGGCCGTGGCGCTCGCAAAGCTCGAACCGGGGGTCACCTATCGAACCCTGCGGCGTCTATTCAAGGTGGTTCAGCGGCAGGAATCGACCAGTTTGCGCAAGATGCGCAAGTCGGTACTCGGTGCCTCCTGGATGGTTCCCAAGCTGGCACTCTTCAATCCTCTATTGCACCTTCCGAGCCTGACCTCCGAAGAGTATTTCATGAACCACTATCCATTGCTCTGCATGGATAATGGCGAACAGAACTTTTTTGCTCTTACCAATCAGATAGTCTGTGATCTGTTTCAGGATTATCTGCCCGAGTGGGCTGTTGCGGCTGATGAGTTATCTGAGCGTAATATTCCCCAGGGGCTTCGGATTAAGGAGCGGGATACCGGAGAGGGGATCTCCGGCTTTCTGGAAGGGCAACGCCTGCTTGAACAGTCGCTGCAGGATGAGGAATTCATGGTGTCGCGAACATCCTGGCTGGATGTTCCCGACAATATTGAACGCCTCATTCAACCCGTAGGCGGAAATTGGCTTTTCGGGTCTATGAATAAAACGCCTCAGCCCAATGCGCCATGGCATGACAAAAATTGGCCGGAATTCCAGCAACGGCTTGCGAGTGAGTTGTTTCGGCGTTGTCTCAGGGCCGATATTACGCGCCGAGCCGTTGCCTCCTACCGGGCGCCACGCCTCTATAGGCAGTTGGAAGGGCGCATACCCGTCAAAGAGGTCTACCAGTATCTGGCTGGTGTCATACCAAAACGGAAACTGGTGCGCCGGCTCAGCGCGCTGCCTCAGAGTGAGAGCAGCAATGATATGGTCAAGGCGCTGGACATGGTAGCCAACCATATTCGGCGTATGTCCACGGCCAAACAGCAGGAGTATGTGGTTCGCTATATTAGGGATTTCCTTGGTTTTCGACGCGACCTCAAGCTGGCCTATTTCGTGAATCGGGCAATGGCACGGCTGAAACTGCTCTCCTCTCCAGAAGATATCAAGCTTTCGAAAGATAACGGAAGTCCCTACGACTACCCGTTGCGTACCGAGATTGAGCCGGATGAACAGAAGATCCAGGCGCATGTGGTTATGAAGGCGGACCTACGCGGCTCCACTGAGATTACCAAACAGTTGCTGACCAAGAGACTCAACCCGGCCACCCATTTCAGCATGAACTTTTTTGGGCCGATTACCAAGCTGTTGGGTGATTTCGGTGCACAGAAGGTATTTGTCGAGGGGGATGCGTTGATCCTGACCATTCTCGAATATGAAGGTGCATCTCCCCAGTGGATGAGTGTGGCAAATGCCTGCGGTATGGCGCGCAAGATCCTTTCTGTGATGGACACACAGAACACACAGAATCGCATGCATAACCTGCCGGAACTCGAACTGGGATTGGGCATCGCCTTCAGTGATGATGCGCCTGCCTACCTCTACGATGAGCGTCGCAAGATTATGATCTCCCCGGCGATTAACCAGGCTGACCGGCTCTCTTCCTGCTCGGCTGAGTTGAAGCGCAATCTGCAGTGGGCGAGACATAAAGGCCACCGGGTGGAAGTGATGACAGAACCTGGGCAGGATAGCGAAGCGGGCAGACTGCTACGCTATAACGTCAATGGTATCGAGCTTGATTCTCCAGCATTTTTTAAGCTTAAATCTGAGTTGGCGCTGCACAAAGTAAGGTTACGGGATCGTGAAGGAGATTCACACTACTATCATGTCGGCCGCTATCTGGATCGCCATGGCACGACACACTGGCTGGTGGTGCGTGAAGCGCCGGTGTTGCTCTGGCAAGGTGATGTTACGGCAGGCCCCGAGCCGCTTGGACGCCACTTCTTTGAAGTTGTCACTGAGCCCAAACTGATCGCCCGGGTCAAATCCAAGCTCAGTTCAAAGCATAAGGATTCACATAACGGTCGGCAGACAGGTTCTGTCGGTTAGATCAATCCGGCCAGTTCCTCAGTGTGGTGACCTGCTCAGCTTCTCTTCCTCTGCACCTGATCATCAATAACAGTCACTCCCTGATCCTGCCGGATTATCACTATCCGAATTCCTCTCTAATGATCTGCTGTACGAATATCCCTGAATAAAAGCCCCAGTAATTAATTTCTCATAAATCCTGGTTCTTCCCGCGTAAAGTAAAGTAAAGAACTTGTCTGCCGCAAAAAATAATAGGATTCATAGATACGGAGCAGGCAACAGATAATTAATAGTTATTGATTATCGTTTTATTGCCTGAAAAAAGGTTGTGTGTGGTATTGCGGGCATTGCTGCTAAATCGGTAAATGGTGCAGGAAATCTTGGACGGGTACGTTGCATGATTTCCCAAATCACTCATCGCGGTCCTGATGATGAAGGTTATTTTTTTGATTCCGGTATCTGCCTGGGGCATGCACGTCTTAGCATTATTGATCTGGATAGTGGCCACCAGCCAATAGCAAACGAAGACAAGTCGGTCCACGTTGTTTTTAACGGTGAGATTTTCAATTACATTGAATTACGCTCAGACCTTGTAAAGGCGGGACATCACTTTTCATCCCACTCCGATACTGAAGTGATAGTCCATCTATATGAAGACTATGGCGATGATTTCGTACGATATCTTAATGGACAGTTTTCCATCGCTTTGTGGGATAAAAATAAGCAGAAACTGATTCTTGTACGGGATCGGGTAGGGATCGTTCCTCTCTTCTATACATATGTTGATAACAATCTGATTTTTGCCTCAGAAATAAAAGCAATACTTCCAGCGCTCGACTCTTCCCCGAGGATAAATATTCATGCCTTGGACCAGATAATGACGTTCTGGAGTTCCGTGGGTCAGGAAACGATATTCGAAGAAATTTATGAGGTAGAACCTGGAAAGATGGTGGCATTTCAGGATGGAAAGGTTGCTCACTCCCAATACTGGGAGTGGGAGTTTACGGACACGCATTATAGTAAATCCGAGCATGATCTGGCCGAACAACTTGAAGATCTGCTTGATGATGCGATTAGATTGAGATTACGTTCAGACGTCCCTGTCGGAGCCTATTTATCAGGTGGTCTGGATTCATCAGTACTAACTTCGTTAGCTCACCGACACAAAAAGGATGACCTGAGGTAACTACTCACCCCCATCCGCATAAAGCTGACCAGAAAGCGCCAACTGAATAGCGACCAGCGGATTGTATCCCTGATTCGCCATGGTCTGTAAGTAGCTGGAGATACGGCAAT
>JAESPD010000150.1 GCA_016756855.1 gamma proteobacterium endosymbiont of Lamellibrachia anaximandri
TATGCCGAAGCCTATTGCCGTATCTCCAGCTACTTACAGACCATGGCGAATCAGGGATACAATCCGCTGGTCGCTATTCAGTTGGCGCTTTCTGGTCAGCTTTATGCGGATGGGGGTGAGTAGTTACTAGATTATAAAGTTATCCAACTCCTGCAGGATGGAGATACTGGCTTCCCCATCAAGAATAGCCTCACGCACTATGAGATGAGACATGCGGGATTTACCAACCTGTTGCGGGTCTTCCGAATGGTAGATCACCCGCCCATGAGAGTCCAGTAATACGGTAATGTCGGCACTGGTTTCTTTTACCAGTGCATCCATCTCAGTTCTGATAGAGATAGAGTCCTGCGCATCGATGGCAGCATGCAGGCCTGGATGCAATAAAAAGTGATTGGCACCATTTAGACCCATTTGACCGATTTGAGCAAATGAATTTCCCGCCATGTTGCCGGCAGTCTGGAACTGACGGATCAGCAACTCACGAAAGTCCTGTTCAGCAACATAGCGAGCGCCGAAGAGCCCCATCAGTAAACCGAAGAAGAGTACTGTTGAGAACAGAACGACAATACGAAAATTTAGCCGTCGGTAAAATGGGACTTTTATCATGTGCTCATGGATTGCTTAATTTTTCTTTGCCATAAAAATCATCGTAGGCATTAATTGCCCAGTCCAGGTTTCTATCTGAATGACATCCTGCATTCTGGCAGGAGTTGGGCATCTTGTTTCCTTTTGATGATTTAGGTTTGACCACTTTAAAAGCGTGGCTGCGTAAGCTAAAGAAGCCACCAGTTTTTACGATACGAGGCATATGGCAACTGGGGCAGCCAACCTGCTCTGAAGGACAGGGAAAATGACGTTCATTATTTTGCGCCATTGACATTACATGGCAATTGCCACAGACAGTAGCACCATCTCCAAAGCCGGGCTGTTTTTTATCGTGACCATGCGGCTCGTGGCAGGAAACACAGGTAACACCAAAACGGGCACTGTTCAGATCAGGCTTGTCGTTGTCATCGGCATGACGATAATCAGTGGAGTGGCATTGCAGGCACTCTTCGGTCAGTGGCCCACGCTTGCTCTCTTCATCCCCGTGACTTTCGAGCAATTTAGTCAGCGCTTTGGAATGTTTTGATTTATTCCAGTCACTGAATTCCTGATGACGGTTTTTAGAGAGTCCGTTACCCCACCAGTTTTTTCCCTTTTTATCGTTCTCAGGGGTAGATGGATCAAAAGTGGTTTTGCTCAGGTCATCACCGGGTTTGAATCCGGTAGGGAAGTTGAACTGAGTTCCCTTGATGACATCTCCGCTCGCAGTCCTGCCGCGATTATGGCATTGGCCACAAACAGAAGGGGATACAGAGCTAATGATATCTCCAGCCTCCTCGTCCTCATCTTCAGAACTCTCTTCCTCATGACAGATATTGCAGGGCTTTGTATGTTCAGTGGTTTCATGCTGCACATGGCGGCTACCGGGGCCATGACAGGCCTCACACCCAATGCCGAATTCTGCAAACTCAAGGGTGTTCGGGTCAAATCCTGTGGTGTGGCAACCATTGCATTTATATGACATCGGAGTCTCATGCCAGTCATTGACTTTATATGGAACCCAGCGATTCTGCATGACATACCACTTGGCTGGAAACGGGTAATATTCACCGTCAATCATACGAGCGTAAACCTGCTCCCATTTGCTGCCGAGAACAAACTCAATATCCTCTTTTTTAAAGGTGACAGCAGGGTCTCCACTCTCAAAGTCACCCAAAATTTTGGCATCAGGAGAACTGACCGGGAGAAACATATAGGGGTGGAGTGTGTTTTCACGCCACGAATTGTACTCATTACTGTGACACTCCTGACATTTTTCAGAAGTGACATATCGCATCTCTTCTGAAACCTCGTAGTGCATATAAGCAAAGGCAGAAATCAAAACCAGCAGCACCAGCAGTGTTATCTGGAGAACTATTTTTTTGTTAACTTGAAACATAATTAAAGTCACTAGTGTCCCAACGTTACCAAACTAAATACGTATAACCAACTGTATTATCAATAAAAATCACCAAATCATGAAGGGCGTCGACTTGAACTACATGGAACCCTGTGAAT
>JAESPD010000151.1 GCA_016756855.1 gamma proteobacterium endosymbiont of Lamellibrachia anaximandri
ACATATGTACATGGTCCCGATTAATTGAACCCGCATAGATGATCATTTCCTTGCTCACCGCAATCTCACGCAGCAATTCACGGCATCGCAACCCCACATCCCCTTCCAGAACCCGGTATCGATACTTCGTAGTCCACACCAGATGGTATTTGCAATCCCAGACCGTATGGCTGCCTCGTTTGTAATCTTCCATCTCTGAAGCATAGCCCAACTGACCTATCCGTCGCCTAAAGGCGAGGGGTTTACGGATCCCCTATCGGGGACTCTAAACCGAGATACGCCAGCAGAAACTAGCCTGAGTACAATTCGCCAGGAACAGCAAGAGCAGAGGAATATAATTTCCGCACATTTTCCGGCACACCCGGAGGAGGAAACAAAAAAGCAGCTACCAGCTAGGCTGATAACTGCTTGTTTTTACTAACATTTATGGCGCGCCCGGAAGGATTCGAACCTCCGTCCACCTGGTTCGTAGTCTCGCCGGCATTTTAACAATCCTTATTTATCAATAACTTATGACGCCCGCCCGACCCAAAAGTGTGCGAAAATGAGTGTAAATGAGCCTCATTGAGGCTCACTTTCGCACATTATCCGGCACACCTCAGACGATATCACGGTCCATGATTATCTATTGGTATCAGGGGCTAATGGTGCCAATTTGGCGCCATTACAATATATTTGCTATAGTTAAATCAGAATATTTCCTGAAAATTGCTTTAGCCAAATTATGAACCGTACAGCAGATCACCTGTTGGCCCCGCTCCCAGAAGACCGGAAAGAGGCTCGCATCTCGGCTCGCGTCGCCCCCCAGGTCAAAGAGATGATTGATGTGGCGGCGCATCTCGTTGGCGCAACAGCCAACCAGTTTATGGCCCAGGCCGCCTACCATGCGGCGCAGAAACTCATCGAGCAAGAAACCCTTGTACGCCTGAGTGCGCGGGATACCGCCCTGTTTCTTGATCTTCTGGATAGCCCACCGGAACCAAGCGATAAGCTCAAGTCAGCAGTCACCGCCTATAAACAGTCGCCACTGCATGCTAAAGATTGAGCGGCTCTCAAAGCAGCATGACCGAAAAGGATTTGATTGCGGCAATGAAGCCCTCACCCTTTTTCTGCGGAATATGGCCCGCCAGCATGCTGAGCGTGATATTTCGCGCACATTTGTGCTGATTGATGATGAAACGCCGCATAGGATGCTGGGCTATTTCACTCTAACCGTCTGTGAGGTCATACCCTCTCAGATACCAGACCAACGCCTAAGAAACTACCCTAACCCACTACCGGCCACTAGAATGGCACGTCTCGCCATCGCTTCGGATAACCAGCGAACTGGCCTCGGAAAGCTATTGGTTGTAGATGCAATGCGGCGAACGCTTGCCATCAGAGAGCACGCCGGTATTATTGGGATGTTTATTGATGCAAAAAATGCTGAGGCCGCCGACTATTACAAGCGAAATTTCGGTGTCGTTCCCCTTCAAGAAGATCCATCAAGTCTGTTCCTGCCAATTCAAACAATCTCACGCGCCTTCTGATATGCAGCCTGATCTGACTGTGTTTCCTGAAAACTCGTAACACAGACATGACGGTGTCTGGCAAAACCCATTCGTTGAACGGCTCATCGGATCAATACGTCGCGAGTTGCCCTTCCCGAAAACTCATATCACACACTATCACGCCGCCACCCGTTCATAATGGTGATGTAAACTACCGACTTCCGAAAATTGCACAACCTTTCCAAGTTCTGGCGGCTGCACTGATCGTGATTCAGGACTATCCATCCCCAGCGACAGTTGCGTGCGCCAACAGTGAAAATAGTTGAAATAACTCGTCAGGATTCGTTTCAAATGCCGGTCGTTCAACACGACGATATGATCCAGGCATTCCCGCCGGATGCTGCCAATCATGCGTTCAACAAATGCATTCTGCCAAGGG
>JAESPD010000152.1 GCA_016756855.1 gamma proteobacterium endosymbiont of Lamellibrachia anaximandri
GCCTCCGGGTGGTTTTGTTGTTTGTCTTTGAACACAAACATTTTACCATGCGTGAGGCCTACTTACTTTTGTATTCAGTAGGTTAGACGATATTATTTGCTATATTTGAACTCCGAAACTTGAGTTATAACCCAAGGATACTTGGTATAACGCTTCTCTCTCACGATCCAGAATTACTGGCTCACCTTTACCTGATACCTTCTCCAGCACATCATCCCAACGCTCTTGCTCAATATTCTCCGGACGTGGCACATCATCCAGGCTTAATGCGAAGCTCTGTTTTTTTCTCCTGACTGCTCCGGTTGTAAAATAGAGTGCAAGATAGGCTAATGCATATTTTTTTAAATCTATCTTCTCCGTATAGGTCTCCCTGATCGCATTGAAGAAAGTCTCTGTACGAAAATCAACCAGAAAGGTATGTCTTGGTGTATCCCAGACAAAGGCGATCGCATCTTCGGCATCCTCAATACCGCTCCAATTGAAGACCCACAGATAGAGATCTGCTGCGAAAGGGATTGAAATTCGTTCAGCCCCAAGAAATTCGCGTGAGGAGCGGAAGGCAGGAGGAATGGATGTCTCGACCAGGCGAACAAGAAACGGTCGTTTATAGGATAACTTCTGCGGGGAGTACCAGTCGCTGTCGTGTAACTCCTTTGGAAAATTATCGAATTTTATTTCCATGGCGTTTCCCTTGTCATAACGATTAAACTAGGCAAATACGACATAGCCTTTTTCATCATACAGAAATAAAGTTCATTGTGGCAAAAAGCGTCACCTTGACAATACCACCACGCTTTCCTTCCCTCACCCGCTATACAGCAAACAGCGCCTGTATGCTCCATTCAGCATACTGTTTGCAGCCGAAAGCGCTTCTGCAAGTTCTTCCAAGTCTTCCAGATCCAACTGCTGTGCCATCATCGCGTTTTCCGCGCCTGACTCCACCGCATCGAGCAGACGAATCCACAGACGCCAGTGAACCCGCTGAGCCGACACCTTCGGTGCCGCTATTTTGCCTGCCTTTATGCGCCTGCTCTGTTCTATCTGTAACCTACGCTTGGCCTGGGCCAACTGTGACCGTAGCGGAATCGCCAGGTCGAAAAGTATCGCCGCCTCTTCTGCCCGCCATTCATCAACAGGTGTTTCAAGCAGAACAGGCGGCACGCTGAATTCCCGCCAGGCCAGTCTCTCTTCGCCCACGGGATCGTCATCCGCCGGGTCGGGGGGGAATTTGTAGAAGCCCCAACGCGCACCCATAGCGCATTCAATCAGTACCTTGTCACCTTCAATGCGGCAGTCGCTCTCACTGCATTCACTGGCCGCCACCCAGGATCTGGGATCCAGCTTCCAGGCACAGAAATCCCGGTTCGGCGGTCTGCCGTAGGCTGTCTCCAGCAGTTGCCATGTCGCATTGAAGATCTTCCACTCCCTGCGGTAATCGGGATTACGCCGCAGAAACTCCCAGGCCCATTGGGCTCCGCTCAAGCCTTCAGTGAACCCATAATCATCGGCATTTCGCCAGTCCTTCATCAGCATTGCGTTTTTCCGGTTTTGTAATGGGCTGAGAGAGATCTCTCATTCCGTTCGAGATGACAAGAATTATGATTACTACTCAGATCTCCGCGAAAAGGCTTCAATGCCGACTGCTTTTTGTAGGATGTAGTGAGGGACGAACCGCATCGATTGCGAATGATGCGGTTCGCAAGCTCACCAGCATCCTACATTTTTGCGCTGATATGGAGCGAATCAAACAGTTACTGGATGATTACATCGGAACAACTTTATCGCACCACACTTCACGGCGGATTCATGCTGAGACCCCATTTTCAATAAAAACATAAAGATACCCCTTAATACTGGACAAACCCCGCGATCTGAGGTAAAAAGTAGACCTTCAAATCACCGGACGAGAGACAGATTGCGG
>JAESPD010000153.1 GCA_016756855.1 gamma proteobacterium endosymbiont of Lamellibrachia anaximandri
GATATTGAGTCTCGACTGGAGCGCACTACTGACCTGGAGCACTGGTTCATCAAAATAGCTCCGCAGCCCCAAACCGGATAGTTATTTTTTTCCGCGGCCCTTAACTCTATGTCATCGGCATCATGCCTAATGCACATATTCCCAAAATGATCACCCCTCAATGAATCGGAAATCTTATAATCATTACTATAGAATATTTCTCTAAGGAGTGTAGGATGAAGAAGTAACTGCTCTTCCTCAGATAATAACGAGTCTGCAAAATATTTGAGAATATACATAATAATATAATCCCGGTATTTGATGTCATCTGTTTCATAGATACTAGAAATCATAATTATCGCTATCTCAGGCGTTCAAATAGCTGCCATATACCCAATAGGACGATGTTGTTCGTGCTCATTGAATGCCAGTTCTGCATTTAATCTCTTAAAAAGATCGATTGCCGATAGTCTGCTAGCCTCAATCCTGCTTTGACGGATAGCGGTCGCAAAATTACCCGGAGTGAGACCGGCCAATGTCTTTAGTTTTGGCATCCAGTCAGTTTTGTTCACTGTTTCGAGTCCTTGTTCGTTTATTACCTGGCGAAAGAGTACCCAGCGTTGCTCAGGCGTCAAGGCAGAAAATTTAACCTTATAGTCAAACCGACGTGCAGCAGCTGTATCCAATTCATCTACAAGATTTGTGGTACTTATGAACACTCCCTGAAACGCCTCCATCTGGGTTAACAATTCGTTGACTTGAGTGATCTCCCAGCTATGCTGTGCACCCCGTCTATCTCGAAGAAAACTATCCGCCTCGTCCAGAAGTAGTACTGCCTGATCAATCTCAGCCTCGCGAAACATATTTGTTATGTTTGTCTCAGTCTCGCCTACGAAGGAACCAAGAAGAGCTGAGGCCCGCTTGAGCAGCAAGGGCTGTTCCATTTGTTCTGCCAGATATTCTGCAAATGCACTTTTACCCGTTCCCGGGGGACCGTAAAGGCATAATCGACCTGATTTGAAGCGTATTAACCCTTTCACAATGGTTTCAAGCTGGCGATCTGGGTTCAGCAATTCTGGTTGGTAGGCAGTCATCATTGTCTGTGGCTGTATTTCGAGCTTATCTTTTCGACCCGTAGCCTTGAGTTGTGCCCCAATCACTCGTATGAGTTGACTTTCTAACTTAGTTGAATTCTTCTCGCTTATGATTTCTGCTACCTTAGCTGCCCGCCCCAAAATGGCCGGACTTATCTGATCATGACGTGCCAAGGCGTCTAGCCACTCGCCACGCACAGGCATTTTACCCAAGTGATATTCAGCGATTCGGCGTCGAACACCACGGGGTGGAATTGGCAACTCAAGGGCAAAGTCGAAACGACGACGAAAGGCGGGGTCAATCGCACTGATGTTGTTCGTGACCCAAAATGCAGGCACTGGATTCGATTCCAATAGTCGGTTCATATAACCTTTCTTGCGATCCACCTCGTTCTGAAAACCTCGAGCGTAAGGATTGTGATCATCGAAGACATCCTCGGCTTCGTCCAATAGCACCAAAGCTTTGGTTCTGCGTGACAAACAATGCTGAGCCAACTGATAGGCCCGCAATCGGTGTGACCCGCCTAGGGGAGCGCCATTTTCATCTGTTGAACTTACTTCATACAGGGTAGAACTCAGGCTCTTGGCAATGACCCGTGCTAATTCAGACTTACCTGTACCAGGTGGACCATAGAACAGTACATTGACTCCACAACTGAGCGTAATCACGATAATCAATGTGGTCATGTTCACGCTATTTGATGGTGTTTCCGGTGACGCTCAGCGGGAGTGTAGTGACCGAGCTCTCTGCCGATCGTGGTGTTGATGAAGTTCTGAGATTAG
>JAESPD010000154.1 GCA_016756855.1 gamma proteobacterium endosymbiont of Lamellibrachia anaximandri
CTTCTTTTGTTTCAAATGCTTCTGTATTGACTTTCCAGATACCGTCAATATCAGATTTTTCTTCTGCTCGAATACTCATGCATCCTCCTTTTTTGCGTATAACGCCTAGCATCACCAGCAGGCAAAGCGTAGCGTGTTTTTGTGCAACAATCGAGCGGTAGCGAGTGCACAAAAAGGCGCGTAGCTTTGACTGTCTGAGTGAATGCTATTGTTAGATGCATTATCGATTGCTACACTATAAATACGCACACCATATGCGCATTGATACTATAGGATGCCCCTTTATGTTAAGCCTTTACGATGAGAATGCCTCAAAAAAAGCCACTAACCTAAGTATAAACAGTGACTTATTATCAAAAGCAAGGAGATTGAAAATCAATTTATCTGCAACACTTGAGCAAGCTCTAGAAAGTGAATTGCGTGCAACTGAGCGTGAAAACTGGCTCAAATCAAATAAAAATGCCCTTGATTCACTCAATGATTTAGCAGCAAACAATGGTTTGTTTTCTGATTCATATAGGAAATTCTGATGAGCCAATTTATGCTTTACCGGAATGAAGATGATTCTTCAAATGAAACGTATCCGTATTTTATTGACATCCAGAATACTCTCCTTGCTGATTTAAATTCAAGAGTTGTTATTCCTCTATCTCCTCATGCTGTTTTAAATAATACTGATGTTAAAAAGCTTTGCCCAGTTATTGAAGTTGACGGCATTAATTTTGTTTTACTTTCTCACCAAATGACATCCGTTCCTAAATCTATTTTAAAATCTGAAGTGGCTTCTTTAGAGAGCCAACGATACAAAATCCTGGATGCTGTAGATATGCTTATTTCAGGCATCTAACGCCTAGTTAAGGGGCAGCTAGTATGGAGCGGTGTTTGCGCAATAATGGCGAAGCCATGCGCAAAAAGCCGCGGAGTACTAGCTGTCCTAGTGAGCGAAGCGAACGCCTTGAACTGATTGTTAGGCTTTTTCTATTCGAGTATACGGCTCACCAAGCGCATCTTGAAGTTGAGAATATTTATCAACTTTTCCATCAACAGAAATTTCTAGTACATCTCCTTGATCTGTTTGTTGTGAACCATTAATGATAATTGCTTTTGAAGAATCAGACTGGAGTGTAAAAATATATTCCTTACCCAATTCCATAGTGATCTGTGCATTTATAAATGACATTATTTTATCTCTCTTGCTTTAGGGTGTGTTGTGATTTTCACAACACACCCTTTATTGTTTTAAGGCATTAAGCATATTTATTGAATCTGTGCTTCAACATAAAATTCGCCTTTATCCTTGTTTTGCCACTTGATGGAGTATTGAAGATTGTCTTCGCCGGCAGTTGTAACAAGTGTGCCACTGCAAGAGCGGATTTCTGCCTCTTGGTTGTAACCTTGCTCTGTAGCATTTTTAACAGAAACAAATTGTGCTCCTGATGCTTTAACAAGAGGTAAACCATTGATAATTTGGCCAACGAGAGATTTTGTTTCTGTGCTATCACAGCCAGGCAAGGCGGAAAGTGCTACGCCACCAACTGACATAAGAACCCAAAGACCACCAATAATTGAAAGAGCAGCGGCTTTACCTCCACGACCTTTTACCTCAATTGGGTTTTCTTTTGCTTTTTCGATCAAATCCCCTCTTTTAATTAGGTATGCTGGAAGTCCAATTATCCAAAGCAGCAGTGTGACGACGCCCCATGCTCCAGCCGACATATTGAACATGCCTTTCCCGTCAGGAATTTTACCGATTTTGTTTTTAGTGGCATCAAGGTAAACCCAGACTGCCGATACAGCGACAACAGCAATAATGAT
>JAESPD010000155.1 GCA_016756855.1 gamma proteobacterium endosymbiont of Lamellibrachia anaximandri
CCATGCTGGATATTGAGTCTCGACTGGAGCGCACTACTGACCTGGAGCACTGGTTCATCAAAATAGCTCCGCAGCCCCAAACCGGATAGTTATTTTTTTCCGCGGCCCTAAGTTCATGCCCATGCTGGGCGTACACAAGAGCATTAACCGGAAATCCAAAAGCGTCGTTGTTTTGTGCATTCCGCTGAGCTCCATTTTGCACAAAATAACGCCACTTTCGGCTCCCGGTTATGCTAAACGTTATGCGAAAAAAGAACCTTGCACACACTCTGGTATTGTCTATAATACCATCACATGAAGCCTGTAAAAGTAGTTATTGATACAAATGTCCTTGTTGCTGCCTTGAGGTCTAAGAAAGGTGCATCACACAAGTTATTGATTTCACTAATCAATGGTGCGTACCAGCCGAATATTTCCGTACCTTTATTTGTCGAATATGAGTCAGTAACAAAAAGATCCGGGATGGTTGCCGGCCTAACTGATAACGATATCAATACAGTACTTGACTACCTTTTAAGCAAATCGAGTATCCGAGAAATATTTTATTTATGGCGCCCCTGTCTTAAAGACCCAAATGATGATCTTGTTCTTGAGGTTGCAGTGGAATCTCAGAGTGAATATATCATCACATTTAATAAAAAGGATTTTAGAGGCATTCATAAATTTGGCATCAAAGCCGTTACACCACAAGAATTTATGATAGAGAGAGGTATTTAAAATGAGCACTCTCAGTTTAAGGTTACCTAATTCTTTGCATGAAGAAGTCAAATTGCTAGCAAAGAATGAAGGAATTTCAATTAATCAATTTATCTCTTCCGCAGTTGGAGAGAAATTGTCAGCGCTATTAACGGAAAAGTATCTCCGCCAAAGAGCCAAGCAAGGAAACGAAAGATCTTTTATTGATGCTATGTCAAAAGTTCCTGATATAGAACCAGAAGATGAAGATCAACTGTAAATGCGCATAACAAAACAAATGCACTCGGACAGTCAAAATCGTCGTTTGGTTTGTGTATTCCGCTTCGCTCCATTTTGCACAAAATAACGCCACTTTCGGCTCCCGGTTATGCTAAACGTTAGCGTCGTTATGCGGTAACGCATGCAGCCGTCCATGACAGTCAGGTATTCGACGAAATACTGGACGAAGAAAACAGCGGTCGATCTGTTTGGGCTGATTCAGCCTATCGCTCCGCGGAACAGGAAGAGCGACTGGAAGAAAAAGGCTACAACAGCCGTATTCATCACAAAGGAACCCGAGCCAGAGCATTGAATAAAAGAGAGCAAGCCTCTAATCATGCCAGATCCAAAACAAGAGTCAGGGTTGAGCATGTGTTTGGTGATCAAAGCAACACCCAGGGTGGCGTACTGGTTAGAACCAAAGGGTTTGCACGAGCTGCTGTCAAAATTGGAATGATGAATCTGACCTACAATATGCGACGATTGAAATATCTGCTCAGGGATCAATCTGTCCAATGTGCTGGATAGGGGTAGGAATGGGTCAGGATTACGCCATAAATAGCGTAATCTGAACAAAATAATGAAGAATCTGGTGATGACTCGATGATAATCGTGTCATCCATAACGTTTGGGGAATCTGGGCTGCTCAGAACGAATTAATCGAGGTGCCCTTCAGACAGTATTTTCCAATTAACAAATGAGTCTGAAACAACCCAAATCATTCAACCGGTTTTATCCTGCTTGAAAATCAAGCTGAATAGCTGGTGACGTGCTTTTTGCAGACAATCAGCGGCT
>JAESPD010000156.1 GCA_016756855.1 gamma proteobacterium endosymbiont of Lamellibrachia anaximandri
TCCATCCAGGGCGAGGGCGCTACGTACCTTCATATCCTTGCGTACCATGAAACCCTGGCCGTCAAAATAGTAGATACCGGCAAAGTCGAGACCCGTACTGCAGCTCATTGGTTTTCACCACCTTGCTCTTCTCCTCGTTGACCACCAGTTTCAGCCTGGTGCTCAGAAATCGCTTCAGCCATTGCATCACGCGATGTCCGCCTGATGTCGATCTCACACAGAGTGTGAGTCGAGGAGCCCAAGGGAACCGCCCCCTCAGGCTCTCACAGAACCGGACGTGAACGTCTCCGCTCATCCGGCTCCTATCGTCCAACCGTTCCACCCATCAGCCTCCAGTGCGCAAACAGCCACTTCTGCTTTCCCGCTATGCGGGCTAACCATTGTGCTGCTCTACGCCGATGACCTCTCAGGCGTTTGTATTTCCTCGTTGCCCATTGGGCTAATCGATGGTCTAGGCTGCGTAATGTTGGGTACATTGCTGATTTGTAGTAGCATCCGTAGTAATTAATCCAACCCTGGATCTTTGAGTTAAACATCCATGCTAGGTCTTCCAGACTCTTATCACTACGAAGGTGCAGCTTCCATCGGCGCATCTCTTGCCGTATCGCTTTACCTGCTTTGTTGCTGATCGCAGGGGTGAAGTTAATAAAGTGCTTCCCATACCTGTTCTTTGATCGACGAGCTCTATATGTGTAGCCCAGAAAATCAAAGCTTGTTCGGGGATACGTTTGCTTCCGGTCGTCATCCTTACAGTAGACAATCTTTGTCTTTTCCGGGTGCAACTCTAGCCCTACTTCCTCCATCCTTTTATTCAGCTCTTGCTTTAACATTTCAGCTTGCGCTTCGCTTTTGCAGTGACACACAGCATCATCGGCGTATCTGGCAAATGGGATTCCTGGAAATTCCCTCTCCATCCATTTATCAAATGCGTAATGCAGAAAAAGATTCGCCAACAGGGGGCTTATTACTCCGCCCTGGGGTGTCCCTTTATCTGGAAGCGTCTGGGTTCCTTCTCTTGTTTCGATCAGCGCTTTTAACCACCTCTCAATATAGAGGTTCACCCAGTTCTCTTCTGTATGTTTTGCCACTGCCTTTAGCATCAGCTCATGACTTATATTGTCGAAAAAGCCCTTGATATCCAAATCAAGAATCCAGTCATTTCGCCAACACCGTTTACGCACTGCTCCCACTGCATCATGCGCCGATTTCCCTGGACGATAACCATACGAGTCCCAGTGAAAGTGTTTCTCTAACGCCGGCTCCCAATGTTGCTTGACTACCATCTGGGCTATTCGGTCGGCTACTGTAGGTATTCCCAACGGCCTGATCCCCCCATCGCCTTTGGGTATCTCTACCCTCAGGACAGCAGGTGGCATGTAGCTGCCCGATGCCAGTCGGTTCCAGAGCTTGTAGAGGTTTCCTTTCAGATCACCCTCAAACACTTCTATCGTCTGACCATCGACTCCGGCAGCTCCTTTATTGGCCTTTACTCGCTTGTACGCTTCCCAAACTTGTCGCTTGGTAATACTGAACGGCTTTGCTTGCGTCAATCCAATCCTCCCGTTTCCGGTTGTTTTCTCTCTTCAAGCTGGACGATGTAACCCCTTCGCTCCAGTTAGAGTAAGCAAAATAACTGATGGGTTTACCCCTGTTTTTGATCACATTATCTGATGGATAAAGAAAAACCCCCTCAAATAACTTGAAAATTATCCGAGGGGGCTGTCTGCTTGATTCTGCTAAG
>JAESPD010000157.1 GCA_016756855.1 gamma proteobacterium endosymbiont of Lamellibrachia anaximandri
GAGCGATTACGAATCTTCCTGTAACGGAAGTATAGTGATGAGATGAGGGGGTCGCGGAGACTCCACGGGAACCTGCTGGTCCGACTGGGTTTATTCCAGTTCGCCTGACGATTATACTTCAACGACAAAGGTTACTGATAAGCCCGTGGGGAAGGTCATCGGTAAGCCGTAACGGGGAGAACCCGACTTACGGTTTGACGAGGGGACTAAGGGAAATGATTAGCTGTACTGGGCATCAAGCCGGGTGCTTAAAGAACATTGGCAGGTATCGTATACCGAATTCACCAATGCAGCGGCCATGCACTGAGGTTCTACTCTACTAGCCGTACAAGATTTTATACCTCGTTCTAAACAAGCTCCGTGCCATCGATTAATCTGAGCAAAAAGCAAGGTGGTAATTCCCAAAGACCGTGCAATCCTTGGAATTACAAGAATTGAACACCAAAGTGTCAGTATCGCCGCCCAGTTGGGGAGAAAGTTGGTTGCCATCACCAATAGCGAGGGCCCTTGATTATTCGTCCACTTGGAATGGCGGTGACAGTGAGTAGCCAACCATAACAAGAGGTGTGCCAGGCAGTGGTGCCGCTGATGCGGAATCATGTTGGCAGTCAAGCGAACCTGTTGCCACCTGTGGTTTCGGTCAGGCCTGATGGCGGCCAATTCTCGACAAGAAAGGGGCGAGGTGTCACCATGATTCACTCTGTGACCTGACTTCCCGGGAATATCTTGTTTCCTACTAATGAATGAGCCGAGGTAAGAACCGTGAATAAAAACGTAGTATCGATTGAAAACCATTTTAAAGGTGACCGTAACAGTACACGCAACTTTGAGATCAGGGTTGACTACGCCATGATGTTTTCACAGTACTATGCCTACGTTAAGCAGGACACTGAAACTGGCATGCGCTTTCTTGCTGTTGCAAGATCGGGCGGATTGAAGAGTCTTAAGGCGTACCTGCCTGATGACCTGGTGGAGGCAGCCTCTGTTCCACTTGGTAATGCGATCAAGGATACCATGTTGTTCTGGGCAGGGGAGCTTAAGCATGAGGTGGACGGTGAGTGACTAGCAACTCATACTGATAGTTTCGCGAATGGTTATTCAATGCGCCATTCTTTCACGAGCAGAGACCAGCTCTCAACCACCGCCAGTAAGCTCTGCCAACTTGCGTATAAATGCCCTGAGACCGCACTTCCACTTCCCACGGTAAATATGCGATGGCACGAACGGCGAGCGTTCTTCACCATCATTTGGTACTACCAAACCTCGCTGTTGGTAATCAGCAACAGGTCCGGGTGGGTCCCTTCGCGCACGCCACTATCGTAGACCGCAGCCAGGACTTAGCCAATCTTCGTGCCACCCATATTGGCGTCGAATTCTGCAACGAAGAAAGCAGCAATTGCCAGGCTATTCTCCGGTACATGCAAGAGCTGGTCTGGGAGCATGCGATAGATGGAGCCCATAGCGATGATATGAGCTTTCCTCAGCTTTGGTCTAATGCATCTGGTCTTTTCCCCCTCTCACTTGGCGGCCCAACTGTCTGAGGGAGATTATCTATAAAACCCTTTCAGAGCTTGTCCTTCCCGATAATTCGTACTACCTGATATCCTTGACCTTTTTCAGGAGCGACGTCGAGGTGATTCTCGGTCATCGTTGCCGCCGAACATGACCTAGAACTATGAAGCCCATTGTCTGTGCGCTG
>JAESPD010000158.1 GCA_016756855.1 gamma proteobacterium endosymbiont of Lamellibrachia anaximandri
CCGACCCGCCCCCAGCCTATCCACCTGAAAGAGCAGTTGGTGGAACAAGGACTTTCACCTTGTAAGTAGAGAGATCTTTTGACCTCGTACACGTCGCAAATCACCGGCGGCAAAAAGCAGAGCGACGAAGGAGCGGCGCTTTTTGCCGTCCGAGTGCATTTGCCTTGTTAGGTGCTATTCGCCTTCTTTTTTAGAGTAACTCGAAATAATTTTCTCGGAAGCGCACCTTCTTCAAACTCATCAATTCCAACAATTCTATATCCTTGAGCTAAATGTCTGATTTTATCTTTTGAGAAAAAATGTACTATAAATCCTCCAACTTCATACAAGTCTTCGCCTCGATGGATGCCTGTGCCAAAATCAGCATCTCCTGTGTGTCTAACTGTATAAATATTTAGTCCGCCTGGTTTCAGTACTCTTCTAATTTCATTTGATAGGAATTCAAGCTCATTGGTGGTTAGTGCCATGCAATAAAGCATATGAGAATAACAGGCATCGAGTGAATCATTTTCAAAGGGTAATGGGTTTCTTATGTCGTGACATGTTGCTGTTATATGCTGAGAAAGCATTTTCGTTTCAGCTTTTTGTTTTATGTTTTCAATACCTGACTGCGAATAATCTAATACATGAACATGGAAACCATTTTTAGCAAAGAATATTGTGTCGCGACCTTGACCACCGCCAAGCTCTAAAATGTTACTCACTCCTTCTTTCTTAAATGCCTTTGCCGCTTCTGAAGCCGAGGTGCTCTGTGATTCACCAAACATATCTGGCTTGCTTGAGAGCATGGTTTCCCAGTGTTTCTCCTGTTCTACCAAATTAGATTTATCAGCATCTATTGCTTCTTTCATTACATGATCTCTCTTTTCATTTGTTGAAATTCTTCCTTCGTGATTTCACCTTTGGCATATCGTTCTTTCAGTATATCCAAAGCAGATTGTGAATCGCCAGATTGTTTTGAATCATGCCATGGCGGCCTAAAAGTGCCACGACCGAAAATAAGGTAAACAACTACAAGCATTACAATAATGCCAATAAATGGGAATATCCACATTCCACCCATCCAATAATATTCAGGACCCATTATTCAAACCTCTCATGTTTTGTTGCACCTAACGCCTTGCTCAGCGGCAATTTAAAGTGGCACGTTTTTGCGTGCTTTTTTCGCAAAACAAGTGACGCTTTAAATTGTCCGCTGGAGCTATTTGTTAGACTTTTTACTTTGATGTTTGAAAACTTGTCAATACATTATTTTCAAAATACAGATATTGACCATTTCCATAAACCCATTGTTCATGCACACCATAGGAACCAACAGACCTATTGTTTTTTTGTGGCTTTCCCCATGATAGTAGTGTTTGTTCGCTTGTCATTCCTCTTTGTATTTTTTGACTTTTTATTAGATCAACAATCGTTTTATTCCAACTAGAGTTAATTGGATTTGATTCATAAAAATGCTTTGATGAATATGGAATTAAACCTACTTTTCCTGATCCTGTCTTAACGACAAGATAAAAAGGAACAGCACCAAATGTATGGCCGTATGCAGTTGAATCAATATTGTAACTACTCACCCCCCCACCATCCAGATTAACAAACTTGCACCAATAGAAGCTTGACAACATAGCTTTCTGATTCTATGCTGTTGATCCAATGCGATGCAAAGGATCAAAGATCATGAGCAGCTA
>JAESPD010000159.1 GCA_016756855.1 gamma proteobacterium endosymbiont of Lamellibrachia anaximandri
ACGAACGGGTAAAAGAGTTTTTTATCTGCAGTCTTCAGTTGGATACATTTACTATGCGATTGGAGCACGAGTGATGTGGCGGCGGGAACTGATTTTCGCCATTTTGAACTCCGAAACTTGAGTGATTAACACATTCAATATTGTGTCCTCTTAGTTCATGTGCCAAACATTTTTCGTAGGTGGATTCCTGCAAGCCTGGCCCAAGTTCCCGATGTACTTCGATCGCGCAACCAATCACTTGTTTTGACAGCTGATCAAACTCCATCTTCGTGCTCTCCGTGTTCTTCGTGGTGAATAGTTACATTAATTTACGGAACTATTCAGGCCCAGTCGTTCTCTGCGGTAGCTGCCGTCCTGCACTCTTCGGCACCATTCCAGATTATCAAGATACCATTTAACGGTTTTCAGCATACCGCTTTCAAAGGTTTCTTCTGGAACCCAGTCAAGTTCTCTCTTAATCTTACTGGAATCGATGGCATAACGCTGATCGTGTCCTGGGCGGTCTTCAACATAGGTAATGAGATCAACGTAGGTATCTATCCCATGGCGGTTGGGAGCCAGCTCATCGAGGTGGGCACAGAGCGTGTGAACCACTTCGAGGTTGGTTTTTTCATTGTGTCCGCCGATGTTGTAGATCTCGCCCACTTTCCCTTGAGAGAGTACGCGGTAGAGCGCTTTGGCATGATCATCGACATAGAGCCAGTCTCTGATCTGATCACCCTTGCCGTAAATTGGCAGAGCCTTGCCATCCAGGGCATTAAGGATCACCAAGGGTATAAGCTTTTCAGGAAACTGATAGGGGCCGTAGTTATTGGAGCAGTTGGTGATCACCACCGGCAGGCCATAGGTCTCATGCCAGGCACGTACCAGGTGATCAGATGAGGCCTTGCTGGCTGAATAGGGTGAATTGGGTTCGTATCGGGACTCTTCGGTAAATAGGCCGGTTTCTCCCAAGCTTCCATAGACCTCATCGGTAGAGACATGGTGGAAACGGAAGCTTACCTGTTGTTCTTCACTGAGTTCTGACCAATAGTTACGAGCCACTTCAAGGAGGTTGCAAGTACCAACCACATTGGTCTGAATGAACTCCGAGGGTCCGTCAATAGAGCGATCCACATGGGATTCCGCGGCAAGGTGCATGATGGCTGATGGCTGGTAGCGCAGAAAAATATCGCGCATGGCCTCTGGATCGCAGATATCCGCCAACTCAAAATGATACCGCGAATCATCTGCAACCGGCACTAGCGAATCGAGATTTCCCGCATAGGTCAGCTTGTCAACATTGACAACCGTGTGCCCGGTCTCTTCTATCAGATAACGGATAACTGCCGATCCGATGAAACCGGCGCCGCCTGTGATCAATAGTGTTTCTTTATCCACCTTTTTTCCTGATGTAGTAATTGTCATCCTGCTGTGCCAAATTGCGTCGGCGATACGATGAGTACAATCACCAGAATATAGATCCTGTCCGGGCGCCTCTCCTCCTCGGCCAAAGAGATTGAAAACACTCACACGAAGGGCAAAAATCACGATTGATCAGTCTATAGATTTGCGGTAACTACTCACCCCCATCCGCATAAAGCTGACCAGAAAGCGCCAACTGAATAGCGACCAGCGGATTGTATCCCTGATTCGCCATGGTCTGTAAGTAGCTGGAGATACGGCAATAGGCTTCGGCAT
>JAESPD010000016.1 GCA_016756855.1 gamma proteobacterium endosymbiont of Lamellibrachia anaximandri
TTTGTTCACTGGCGTGAGGGGATGAAAGGTGCGTTTGCTTGATGGGAGCGGTATGAGCGGAGACGTTCACGTACCGTTCTGCGAGAGGCTGAGGGTGAGAGTCCCTTGGTCTACTCTCCTCTTGGTTGACTGGATTAACTGGGTAAGTTGATTGTCTTTGATGCTGGTCAGGATGTCGGGACTGCTTTCCAACATAAATTGCCGCCCCAAGCTTCCCATAATGGCGACACCGGTTTGGATGTTTGCGCTCACCTGCTGCAGGTTGGCTGTACGACTCAATAGTTGCTCGCCAACCTGGTCACGAAATTGGAATGCAATTGTTGCTTCCGGCTCTTCCACGTCCTCTATATCCTGAAGATCCTGTATCTTTTTGTAGAGTTTGCGAATACGTCGTTTGGCCCGTTTATTGGCGAAGTTGATTTTTCCCGCAATGCCTTCGGCAATCTTTTGGATCTCCTGAATCGATGAATCCATCTTTTCAGCGTAGTTCTTCTGTTCGTTATTGATTTGCAGGATGGTTTTCTTATTTTCAAATAGAACGGTGTCTGCACTTATAAAAACGCTATACGCTTCTTCAAGTGCAGCGAGAGGCTCTATTACGCTGCTATCGTCCCCTGCAGCCTGCCGTGCGCTGCTCATTGCAGAAGTGAACATCGATTCCAATGAATCACGATCCAGCATGCCCGCCAGTTTCTCTGAGGAATCGCTGCTGATAACCCTTAACTGACGTCCAATGACACCTGTAATGGCACTCTTGATCTCGCTGTTAGCTAGCTGAAGTGGCTTGGCTTTATCGGTGACTACCTGCTGGTTTTTAGAAACGCTTTGATAGGAGACTAAAGAGGTAAGAACCATTATCAAAACAGTTGTTACAGCAATAAGCACCCAGACTACTAGAAGTCCCTTGATTGTTATGTTGTTTTTTTTCATCGTTATTTCCTTAATACAGCGAGCAACCCAAAACAGTAGCGGGAGAGGTAGCCACCCCCACCTCTCCCGCTTCAGGTTCAGATTTCAGACCAGTTGAAGGCGATAAACTGTCCCTGCTTGATCATGGTCGGCCATAACTTGTGGCTTGCTTGATGCTCCGTCTTGCTGAAACCAACCTTGCTGCCGATATCAATCTTAGGGGCGGCCAGAGACTCCAGTCCATCTACGATGCTCTCTCTGCTGGGATTGGAACCGGCATTTTCCATGCCTTCCGCAAACAGCTTGGCTACCAGGTAACCCTCCAGTGAAACAAAACCAGGCTTGGCATTGGCATCATAGGCTTTGAGAGCATCCCGATACTCTTTCACCGTGGCATGGTCGGTATTGAAGTGTGGTACCACCTGAGTCACGATGACGCCGTCACCCTTGTCGCCCAGTGCCTTGGCCAGCGCTGTGCTGCCGACAAATGAGACGTTCAGGAACTTGGCGTCCGGCAGGTCTTCCTTGGCCATTTTTATAAACTTGGCGCAGGGTCCATAGGCTCCCACCATGATGATTGCCTTGGGCTCAACCTCAGCATCAAGGATAGTTCCCAGACCCTCTTCTACATTCAGCGTGTTACGGGTGTAGCGGCCGTGTGTCAGTTTTTCAGGACTTGCAACGCCTTTGGCCTTCAGAGCCTTCATTGCGCCTTTGTAACCTGCATCACCATAACCGTCATTTTGGGTAAAAAAGGCGATCTCTTCGGCTTTGATTCCAGAGGAGAGAAGACCATCGACCATCGCCGCAGTCTCTTCCGCATAGCTTGCCCGATAATTGATGATATAGCGGTCAGGTGGGGATTGGCGCAGAACACCAGCCCCGGTGAAGGCGCCAAACAAGAGCGTCTTTTTCTCATTGGAGATCGGCACGCTGACGATCGCAGTGGGTGTTCCAACATTCCCCATCACTGCCACCACCTTCTCTTCATCGATAAGTTTGTGCATGTTTGGGGCGGCCTTGGCAGGCTCATAGCCATCATCCAGGGCAACCAGTTTCAGGGTATTGCCATTGATTCCTTTTTTATTGACTTGTTTGAAATATGCTTCAACGCCTGTTTTCATGTCTTGGCCCAAGGCTTGGGCAGGGCCACTCAGAGCGGCTGACATGCCCACCTTGATCTCAGCCGCCTGAGCAGCAGAGAAGCCAAATATGCAAGTGACCAGCAGAGAAATAGCAGTTTTACGAAAATGAGGAAGAAATGGTGTGTTCATTACAGCTCCTGTAAGCCCTTGAAAAAACTGGGTATCGGGTCAACGAATCAAGTCAACACCCAAGTCATAGAGTGGGTCATCCATGGTTCGAAACCCGCTACTGAACACATCTATCGGCCCCTCTTTTTAAATCTTTAAGAAAATCAGGGTTTACTCACATGTTTCCCCGAAAGAGACGATCTTTATGTTGCTTAAGTGGACTTTGGGTCAGATAATCTTTTCCCTTTATCCTCCCTGTCTTTGCTTGGGATGATCGGCTGAACCCGTGATAATTACATCGATAGAGCATTACCTTTCATGACATTCTCCTTCTTTTGGCACGACTACGAGACTTGGGGCGCCAATCCCCGCTGGGATCGGCCCGCCCAGTTTGCGGGGCTGCGCACGGATGAGGCGCTGAACCCGGTGGGGGAGCCGCTGGTCATCTACTGCAAACCCGCCGATGACATGCTGCCCCAGCCGGAGGCCTGCATGGTGACCGGTATCACCCCGCAGAAGGCCTTGGCTGAGGGGGTTGTCGAGGCAGAATTCATGGGACGCATTCACCAGGAGATGGCCCGTCCCGGCACTTGTGGAGTGGGATACAACACGATTCGTTTCGATGACGAAGTTACCCGATACGGGTTCTACCGTAACTTTTTCGATCCCTATGCCCGTGAATGGCAGAATGGCAACTCCCGCTGGGACATCATCGACATGGTCAGGTTGACCCATGCGCTACGTCCTGAAGGGATCGAGTGGCCCCGGCACCCGGACGGCAAACCCAGTTTTCGTCTGGAGCATCTGACCGCCGCCAATGGTATCTCCCACCAATCGGCCCACGATGCGCTCTCGGATGTGCATGCCACCATTGCCATGGCCCGGCTGGTGAAAGAGAAACAACCGCGACTCTACGACTATATCTTCAAGCTGCGCAAGAAACAGGCAGTGGAGGAGATGCTCAATCTGCAGGCGCGCAAGCCGGTGCTGCATGTCTCATCGATGTATCCTGCCGAACATGGCTGTATCGCGATGGTGATGCCCCTGTCAGCCCACCCGACCAATTCTAACGGCGTGATCGTATTCGATCTCCGTTATGACCCGACCCCACTGCTCACCCTGAGTGAGGATGAGATCCACCAGCGCCTTTTTACCCCTGCGGCAGACCTGCCTGAGGGGGTGGAGCGGATGCCCCTGAAGACGGTGCATCTCAACAAATGTCCGGTGGTGGTGCCGATGAATACCCTGTCTGAAGCGGCTGCCGAACGTTGGGGGATCGATGTCAGGCAGGGAGAACAGTATCGGGAAACCCTACTGGCGGCAGACGGGTTGAAGGAAAAACTTAGCCGCATCCACCAAATGACCACCTTCGATAAGGTGTCGGATCCCGATCAGAATCTCTATGGCGGCGGCTTTTTCAGTGCGGATGATCGCCGTCGCATGGACCGGATCAGGACCACTGTTCCTGGAGATCTGAGCAGTTTCCCCGAGGTTTTCGACGATCAACGGTTGCCCGAGATGCTGTTTCGTTACCGTGCCCGCAACTGGCCGGAGACACTTTCAGAGGAAGAGCGGGAGCGCTGGGAGGAGTATCGGCAGGCCAGGCTGTTTGATCCGGGAGAGGGGGCAGGGTTGTCGATGGACGACTACCTGGCGCGCTTGGACGAGATGGAGTTGGATGAATCCCTGCCGCTGGAGAGGCGCAGAATCATCCCTGAACTGCTGGCCTGGGCAGAGAGGCTGGCGGGCTGAGACCGCTAAAGAGTAGGCCTGATCAAGCGCAGCGGATCAGGCGATTTCCGGCCGCCAGGCGGCATGCGGTGTTTGCCGGTTCCGCTACGCTTGAACCGGCCTACACTTCGGAGCGGCGACTCCTCAGTCGTCCTCAATCCATCCCTGCAGGGCTGCGATCACAGCCTTCGCCTGGTCCTTGCTGGAGATGTTGAACTTGGACTTCGCCTGATACTCCCCATTGCGCTTCTGAAAGCGGCGGATGGTGTATTTTTCCTGGCCATACTCCTCTTTGCCCCGGTTCCACTCCTGGAAACGGAAGATGATGGTGGTCCAGGCACCCTTGGTGAGTATTACCTTGTCCAGTTCCTTGACGATGTCGATGCCGTCTTCGGTGTAGTTGACGGTGAGTTCTTCGGGAGTCGATGCCATAGCTGTTTCACTTCGAATCGGTTATGTGTGATTGGCGGAATATACATGGCTTGCCGGGATATTTCATGTGGCGTGAGCTATCTCCCCAAAGCCTTTATCTATGGAGCGGTGACAACGCCAAATCTTTTCAGCATATCGGAGATGTCTTTCGAGCCGGTCTGTTGGGCTATTCCGAGCGGGGTTTGGCCGGCAGCGTTGATCGCGTTCAGATCTATGCCCCCGGTGATAAGGTGTTTGGCGGCAATGCGTTGATCTTTCGATGCCGCAATGTGCAGTGCGTTGTTGCCCTCGTCATCCACCGTATTGATGTCAGCGCCCTGTTTGAGGAGAAAATCGAGTACATCGCGGTCCAGGCTGCCGGCAGCGGCTGTCTTCAACAATAAATTGTTGGCATCGAGGCGGGCGCCCTGCTTTGCCAGATAGGCGGCCGCCAGGGTGCGTCTTGCCAGTAATGCCGTCCCCAGGGACGTCTGTCCTGCGGCATCCAGCTGATCAATGGCAGCGCCGTTCTTTAACAGTATCTTGATCACCACCAGTCGGCCCTTCTCTGCGGCCACGTGAAGTGCGGAGCGGCCATCCGGGCCTGGGGCATTCACATCAGCGTCCCAGTAGAGGTTTCGCTCTATCTGGTCGATATCACCAACGTGCACCGCACGGTAGAGATTGACGGTTGGAGGTTCCTGTGCGCTGCAGGCGATGAGCAAAAGCGCGTAAGCTGAGATGGCGATAAGGAGGAATCGTTGCATATGACGATGTTAAATCGATAGCTGATGATCCTGCAACCTGTTAATAGCGTTAATAGCCAGATGAGCGGCGGGCGTGATACTGTTTCGCCCCATGATTACAAAGATTCTCTTTACCCTTGGCGTGATCGGCATCGCCTGGCTGGTGATACGGCAGCGCTCGCGGCGTGCTGAGGTGACGGCAACCGAACAGCCCAAGCGGGTCGCTGCGCCGCAGCGCAAGGAATCGAATCCTACCCCCCGGCTGGCCGCCTATGGCCTGATTGTATTCATGATATTGGCGAGTGGAGTTTTTCTCTACCTGCAGTGGCGGGATGAGTATCGGATTGTCACGGTGCGTGTCATCAATTCCCAGACCGGGGATACGGTGAGTTACGAGGCCCGAAGGGGCGATGTGGAAGCCAGAGAATTCGTTACGCTGGATGGCCGCTCTGTCAACGTTGCTGCGGTTGAACGGATTGAGACAGGCGCTGAATCCAGGGTCGAATAGTGTAGAGCCGCCAGTTTTTGCCGATAAGCGTTATCATGTCGCTGTTATCCGACATCCATTTCACCCTACCGGCATAAGATGGACAATACACACCGGCTGATCCAAACCAGTTACAAGTTGAAAGATTCGGTTCGCTACCGGCGCGCCAAGAATTTTTTCTATGATCTGCTGGAGAACCCCAAGGCGCGGATCCGTCCCTATTTCGATGTTTTCATGATCCTGCTGGTGGTGAGCAGCGTCTGGGTGCTGATCTACGATGTGCGTCATGATATGGGGCTGTTTGATGATCTCTTCGAGTGGGTTGCGGTCACCATCTTCATCATTGAATATTTGCTGCGCTTCTGGATTTATAATGACAGCCATAAGGTGATTCTCAGCCACTATGAACGGGCTGAGTTTATCAATCAGCCCTTCCATGCGTGGCCGGCGCTGCGCGAAGTGTTGGCCAAAAAATGGGAATATATGACGCAACCCCTTGCGATCATCGACCTGCTGGCGATCATCCCGACCTACCGTCCCCTGCGTTTTTTGCGCATCTTTCTACTCTTCCGGCTATTTAAGCTGTTCCGTTATACCCGCAGTATCAGCGAATTCGTCAAGGTACTGAATGAGAAACGGATCGAGCTTTTCACGCTGTTCATCTTCATGGCCTTCATCACCTTTACGGCCGCCACCGCACTCTTTTTTTTCGAGACGGATGTGGCAGACGGAAAAGGGGTCGGCAGCTTTTTTGAGAGTATCTATTGGGCATTGGTGACCATGTCCACTGTGGGGTACGGTGATATCACGCCGCATACCACCGAAGGTCGGGTGGTGACGATTATTCTCATCATTGCCGGACTGGGGGTGATCTCGTTTTTTACCTCGATCATTGTCTCCGCCTTTAGCGAGAAGATGCACGAGATCCGTGCGCAACGGGTTTTTTCCGAGGTGGAGCGCAAGCATATCGATCTCATTGTCTGTGGTTACGGTCGCGTGGGGCAGGTGGTGGCTGATCAGCTTGCCCTCGACCAGCGGCAGTTCGTGCTGGTTGATCCGCTGGAGAACAACGTCCGCCTGGCCAAGCAGAAGGGGTATCTGGCGGCTCTGGGCGACGCGGCGGACAGTGCTCTGCTGGAGAGTCTGGGTATTACAACTCAGGCGAAAAGATTACTCTGTCTCACAGGTGATGATGTGGCGAATGTCTATATCACCCTCTCAGCCCGCCAGATGAATCCGGAGATTGAAATTATCTCCCGCGCCAACCATCGGGAGAATGTGACCAAACTGCGTTTGGCTGGGGCCGATCATACGGTTGCCCCCTATGAGATCGTAGGATTGATTGCAGCGGAGTATGTAGGCCAGCCGGTCGCTTTTGAGGCGATTTACGGCATGTTGACCGGACAGAACGATGTCGGGATAGAAGCGGTGCGGGTGCGTAGCGGTTCCGTATTGGATGGGCGGTGCATGGCTGATATCGGCTTTCGTCAACGTAAGCTGATCCCCTTTGGCGTGGTAAGGGAGGGCGGTTGTCCGGCCGATGGTTCATCCGGTACCTATGAGATCGAGGACCGCTGTTTCCATTTCAATCCAACCCCGGATTTTGAGTTGCAGGCTGGGGATCTGGTGGTGATGTTTGGCCACGAATACAGCGTGGTCCATTTTCGTGACTGTCTGGAACGGGGGACACTTTGAGTGCTCCTTGCCATGAACGCTGACAAACTCACTGAATCTGTAATTATCACGTTGAAGGAGCACTGATGGGACGCAGTGACACCCTGATCTTCGGTTGTGGTCCCATGGGGCAGGAGGTTGCCGAGCAGTTGATCGGCAGGAAACTGCCTGTCTATCTGTACAGCAGCGACCTGGACCGGGTGGCAGAGGTATTGGCCAAGGGCTTCGATGCGGCGGTGCTCGATTACACTGACGATGACAAGCTCCGCCAAGTCGGTATCGGGGAGTGGGTCAAGGTTATCTTCTGCCTGTTTCCCGAAGAGGCGAAAAACGTCTTTCTCACCCTGTCGGCCCGTGCCCTTGATCCCGATCTGAAGATCATCTGTGTATCAGAGTCTCCCCAGTCCGGGCAGAAATTGTTTGCGGCCGGCGCCAGCAAGGTCATAGATCCCTACGAGATCAGTGGGCGCAAGGTGCATGAGTTGATCGCCCGGCCGATGATCGTTGATATGCTCGAACACACAGTCTTCGGCAAACACCTCGACATTGCCGAGATCGAGATACCATCGGACTCCTGTCTCTCAGGCAATCCTCTCAGCGCTCTGGATTTGGGAGGGCGCTATAATGTGGTTCTGATGGGCGTGGTGGATGTCGAGATGAGTGACAGCCTTATCTTCAGCACCAGCGGCGTCGACCATAAACTGGATGCCGGGGATATGCTTGTGGTAATTGGCCCGGCGCTCGAGATCACCCGTCTGAAGGGTGATCTCGAAGAGGATAGAACAGCTCAGTTACTGGGGGGCTGACAGGAGATTTGCCAGGGTTGCTGATGCATTGCCTGTCTGTGCCTGCATCACCGTTTGCGGTGTCGTGCCCAGACGTTCCAGCACCTGATCCAACAGTGAACGTGCCTGCTCGGGTGTTTCGAGTGCCCCTTCCGGTCGGTTCTGTTCCAGCTCAAAAAGCTGGCGTGCCCCATCAATCTGTACATCGGTCGCCGCTGGCTCCGCACCCTGGGCTTTTACAGGTGTCTCTCCAGCTTCCTCCTGGCCTTTTGCTGCGGTACGGTTTGAGTGTGGTGAAGACCCGGTTGAGAGGGTAACCGGTTTGTCGCCATTGATGGGGTTGACCATGTTTCATCTCCTGTTGCGTCGAAAGTTTGACGTATTCAGTATATATTCATGTTTTATCACCTAAGCTGCGAGAAACGTGCCAATTTATGCTTGATGGAAAGTATGGTTGGCTCAAAATATCTGGTGAAAGGTGCGCTATGTACAGAGTTGTCTTGAGAACTAAACTTTTTTTTGCTCTCTATCTACTGTCTCTTGGGTTGGCCGGCGGGGGGGAGATACAAGCGGCCGGGGCATCGTTCCCTGAACAGCTGACCTACAAGATCTCCTATCAGGGGATATTTTCCGGTTTTATCCACCTGGATATTGCCAGAGCTGATTTGCGTGTAGCCGTAGATACCGTGAAGGTTGCAGGACGCGTTGCGAAGGTGGCTACTCTCAAAGTGACCACGGAGCCCTACCGTAAGGCGGAGATACTGTTTCCAGTGCGCTACCAATACCGCAGCTGGTATGAGCCGGATGGGGAGAATGCACTCCTGGTGACTGAGTCCCTGCAGGCAGATGAGAACAGCGACGAGATGATCTGGTTCGATCGCGACAAGGGTATTGGGCACAGATATGAAGTGAAGGCGACTGCCTCGGGCGGCGGCAAGGGACCACCGTTGGAATTACTGAAAAAATTTGCAGACTTAAAGGTCTGGCCGGCAGTGCTGGAGGAGTCTCATCAACAGGGTATCGGCAGCGGCGAGATGTTCGATCATTTCTCGATGATGCAGCGGCTGCGGGTTTTGGACCTGCAGCCGGGGCAGGTGCTGGATCTGCCGGTGTTCACCGGCAAGCAGTTGAAAAACTACCGGGTGGTGGTGACATCGGAATCGATCGGGGGAAAAGTGGAGGAGAGTGCGCTGCTCAAGCTGCAGATCTTCTCATATGACGCGGCTGAAAATGATGCCGGTCAGATAACCTATATCTGGTTGAGTGCGGACGATCAACGGGTGCCGTTGCGATTTTATGCGGAACGGGCCTTCGGCTACCTTGAGGCCGTACTGGAATCGGGTGAGTCCGGTGGAGAGTCGCTCGGTGGATTCACACCTGCCACCAATGCTTTCGAACAACTGGAAGCATTTTACTTTTGAGCAGGTGTGGTGTCTGCCCAGAACACTACTTAGTGTCCATCTGGAAACACTGTTTTTACCACGAAGCGCACGAAGAAAATTCACGGTTAATCAATTCCATACCTTCATGCTTTTGGTGTTCTTTGCGCCTTTGCGAGAATTATTGTTTTTGGCCGTGCACTACTTATGATCGTTTTTTGCAGACTCGTCGATCTTGAGGTGGCTGATATCCGGTAACGGTGCTGCGGAGGTCGGGATTTGGCAATCCTCCAGACTTCCCTCCCGTGGCTGACTGACGGAGAGTTCCCCGGTATTGATGTTGGCGGGAGGTGGAGGCTCAGTTTCATCAATCAGCGTTCCCGGTGCATCCAGGTGGATGGCGCTGATATCGGGAATGGCCTGGGGTTTCACTTTCACCGCGCAGTCGATCAGGCTGCCGCTATTGGCAGGTGAGAGACCGTAATCCGGTGCAGTGGGAGGTGCTGTTGCTGTTTGGGGTTTTGTTGATGGTGCTGCCTGCCTGGGCTGTTCGACCGGTCGGATCTCCACCAGCGCGCCTGCATCCCTGAAGGCGACCCGGTATTTCACCGCTTGATCCATGTCGATGCCCTTTTTGATGGCCACAGGCTGGCCGGAGAAGAGCCGCTCCAGTTTTTCACCTTCCAGTTTGAATAGGGCACCGACCTTGCTGCGTATTTCAGCGGGGTCTTTGCCCTCGATGATCCTGCCGGCGAAATAGACGTCGTAGGTATCGAAGCTCATGGCTGATCCTCCTGATAATCCCGCCAGTGTACTCCACCGGTTTTCATCTACAACCCCGAGCTTGAGAATTGTCATCCGTGTGGAAAAGGGATTGGCGTAGGATTCTCGGCTCGATAAAAACTTCAATTTGTGGACTAGGAGGGCTCATGATCCGCAACAAAAATACGCATATTTCAATTATCTCCCTTGCCGGACTTCTGTGCGGTACGTTTTTTCAGACATCTCTCGTTGCCGCCACGTTGGATGGCAACGAGGTGCCGATGCATCTGGTCAAATCTGAAACCTGCAAAGAGTGTCATAAAAAGATCTACAAACAGTGGAAAGGCTCCATGCACGCGCAGAGCACGGCACTGAAAGATCCGATCCATGGTGCGTTCTACCGGCAGGTGGTGGGTGATCCGACGAAAGAGGGTGTCAAACACAAGGCCTCGGGCAAATACCCGGTCTGCCTGCAATGCCACTCTCCCAACGCCGCGCTGGACAAGACAACAAAACTCGATGCATCGCCAGCCTACAGCGAAGGGGTCAACTGCGTTGCCTGCCATACGTTGAAAAACTACAAGGGAATCAATGGCGCCAACGGCAAGATGAAGCTGGGCGCGAAGGCTTGGGATCACTCCGATGCGCTTCAGGGACCCAACGGCTTCCTGCATGAGCAGGGTGCGAAGGCCGACAAGGTGCGTTTTATCGCAGATGATGAAGGTGAGCTGAATCCTCATCTTGGCCGGGATAACAGGGGCAAACCCTATATGTCCGAAGAGGATATGAAGGAGATCGACCTGCCGCTGGAAGGCAATGCTGCGATGAAGACATCTCAGGCCTGTCTCGGTTGTCACGACAAGCGCAACAACCCCAAGGGCGTTTCACTCTGTCAGACTGGTGATGAGTATCTGGAGGGCAAGAGCCGCGAGACCTGCCAGTCCTGCCACATGCCGATGAGTGATGGTATTGCCGATCACTCGATGGGTGGTGGACATAACACCGCGATGCTGCGCCGGGCTGTTCGGTTTGAAGTGCAGACAGAGAAGCAGGGTGACCAGTTGGCGGTAAATGTGGAACTGGAGAACCTGCAGCCACACAACGTGCCGACTGGCGCGCCGTTCCGCAATATTTATGTGAAGGTGACCGCGCTCTCCAAAGATGGTGAAGTACTCTGGAAGAACTTCCAGAAGCACCCTGCCAAAGAGGATCCAAAGGCCTTTTTTGTCTACACCATGACCGATGAAGCCGGGCATCCTGCTCCGCCACCCAAGGCATCGGCTGTTGGTAAGAATACCCGTCTGAAACCCTATGAAACACGGGTGCTGGGCTATCAGGTGCCGGCAAAAGGTGTCGATTCCGTGCGGGCTGAACTCTACTACAATCTGCTCTGGCCAGGATTGGTGAAGAAGTTCAAGATGCTGCCGGAGGATCTTAAGGCGCCCAAGCTGATCGCATGGTCGGAGAACAAGCTCTGAGTTGGGAATATGTCACCGGAACCAGCGATGGTTCCGGTGATCTTGAATGCCGGGGTTGGAAATATCTATCTAATGCAGGCCGGTTCAAGCGTAGCGGAACCGGCGATCGTGGGTACTGTCAGTCCGAAGCGCCCGATCCGCTGCGCTTGATCGGGCCTACACCTTCTGGGCTCTCAGGCGTTGCCCTTTTCCTTCATGCCGATGCCATGTGTCCTGGCAAAGTCCAACATGCGCTGGATCGGTACCACCGCCCGTTCCTGTATTGCGGGGTCGATATGAACCTCATTGGCGCCGCTCTCCAGCACCTCAGCAAGATTTTGCAACGCGTTCATGCCCATCCAGGGGCAGTGGGCACAACTGATGCAGGTTGCGCCTTCACCGGCGGTGGGCGCTTCTATAAGCACTTTGTCCGGGGCTATCTGCTGCATTTTATAGAAGATGCCACCATCGGTGGCGACGATGAACTCCTTGTTCTTCATCTCCGAGACTGCCTTGATCAGAGCGGTGGTGGAGCCAATGACATCAGCCTGGTCGACGATATTTTGTGGTGATTCAGGATGCACCAGCACTGCAGCATCCGGGTGCAGCCGTTTGATCCGCTCCAGGGCCACTGATTTGAACTCTTCATGTACCACGCAGGAGCCGGGCCAGAACAGCATCTCCGCACCGCTGACGCCTTGGACATAGTTACCCAGATGCCTGTCCGGCGCCCAAAGTATCTTCTCGCCCCTCTCTGCCAGATATTTGACGATCGGCAGAGCGATGCCGGAGGTGACCACCCAGTCGGAGCGGGCCTTTACCTCTGCGCTGGTATTGGCGTAGACCACCACCGTATGGTTGGGGTGTTGGTCACAGAAATCGCTGAACTGGTCTGCCGGGCAGCCTTCATCCAATGAACAGGTTGCGCCGAGATCGGGCATGATAACTCGTTTTTCCGGGCTGAGAATCTTGGCGGTCTCTCCCATGAATCGCACGCCGCAGACGACCAGGGTTTGTGCGTCATGAGCGGCGCCGAAGCGGGCCATCTCCAGTGAATCAGCTACGCAACCGCCACTCTCCTCCGCCAGCGCCTGCAGATCCGCATTGGTGTAATAGTGGGCGACCAGTACGGCATTCTGTTGTTCCAGCAGCTTTTTAATGCGTGTCTTGAGTGCCGTTTTTTCACTGCCCGAAAGGGATGGCCACTCTGGGTGGGGCGGAACGTCTATGGTTGGTAAGTTGAGAGTGGATCGTTGTTGTGAACTCATGACCTGATTTTGATGCGATGTTATTTGGATGATTTCTTTCCGGTTCTGGTGTCTGGACGTAGGCTGATGCGCGCGAGGGAGCAGTGGCTGGTTACTGAAAAACACGGTGCCATCAGGATACTTCAGTAATGCACCAATGATACAACGAAAGGCAGCTCCTTCGATACAGCAAGCCTGTTTGTTCTTGTGGAGCAGTTTCCCGTGATTTATCATCAAGACTTAAAGTTGTATTGTGGGTTTATGTTGTCCTGCGGCCTAAAGAAAAAGAACTGTGTGCCGATTAGATGGGTATCTGAAACTATCGCGGATTTGAAAAAATGGCTATAGCACAGGCCGCAAAACAAAAAATCATACAGATCAAACACCTGCCGCCTCTTTCGGGTACGGCAAGCAGTTTGCTCGGCATAGTGTCCGATCCGGATGTTGATATCGATGAACTTTCCCGGATTATTGGCCAGGATCCAGGGCTGGCAGCGCGGATCCTTGGGCTGGCGAATGCGGCCTATTTCGCCCAACCGCAGCCGGTCAATACCGTCAAGGAGGCGATCATCCGTGTGCTGGGGCTGAATATGGTGAAAAGTCTCGCGCTGAGCATTGCAATGTGTGGGGCTTTCGATACCTCCAGGTGTCCGGGTTTCGAGCTGGAGAAGTACTGGTATTCCGCTTTGGGAGGGGCCGCGCTTGCCCGGCGACTGGCGATGAAGATGGCACCGGGAGAGCGGCCTGACGCGGATGGTGTCTACCTGGGTGGTCTGTTAGTCGATTTAGGGGTCTTGGTACTGGTAAACAGTTTTCCGCAGGAGTATTCCCAGGTGCTGCAGCGACAGCAGCTCGAACCGGAAGGGGAGATGGTACAGCTCGAGCAGGAGCTGATCGGAATCACCAGCGGTGAGGCGGGCAGCTGGCTGGCGGATCGATGGCATCTCCCCGAATTGGTCGTGCGTGTAATTAATTACCAAATCTATCCCGATGATTTCCGATCGACGGGAGAACGGAGTGAGATATTACTTGTCGGAGCTGCTCTGCGCTGGATCAAAGGTTCGTTGAGTGGTAACCAAATATCGCTAAAAGAGGATATGTTGCTACAACAGGGTTTGGGAATCCCGGCTGAGGTGCTAGAGTCATTGGAAGTCGAATTTTCAGAAAAAGAGGATGAAATTCGGACACTCGCGAGAATGTTGGCGGGATAGAGGCATCGTATGGATTTGTCCTTCAATCATACATCAATGGATTTACGTGAAAGATTTTTCAGCCTGCTGGACTCTCTGTCCGCGCTCAGGGCTCTCACTCAGCTTGAACTTGATGGCCTGACGGAAGAACAGGTTATCGAGAAAGCGCTGGGAGAGCTGGTCAGATATCAGAATCTTGAGAACTGTTCCATATTCCGGCTGGAAGGTAGTGAGCTGCGCTGTGTGGCGGGTACCAGTATCAACGAATCCCACGGCATGGTTGCGGGTGGAAAAGCCGATTTAAAGACCCGGCGAAAATACATGCGGTTTGTTGCCGGTGAGGGGATTATGGGCATTGCTTTGCAGACAGGGCAGCTACAATATTGTCGTGACTGCGCGCAAAATGCCAGTTTCAAACCCAACCCCTTGCCTGGCGGAGACCTGCCCGGTTCACTGATCTGTGTGCCGATAAAGATGGCCGATGATGTGCTGGGTGTTCTGAATGCCTCACATCCCCTGCCCGAATATTTTGAACCTTGGCAACAACACACCCTTAGCCTGTTTTGTAGTTCCTTGGGGCAGATGCTGCACAATCACCGAATGCTGCACGACCTTGAATTCCTGGTGGATCAGCGTACCCATGAACTGCGTACTGCGTTGCAGGAGGCAGAGGGGCTCAAGCAGAAATATGAGCAGCTCTCGTCGGTAGATGAGTTGACCGGGCTGCCGAATCGGCGCTACTTCTTCGACCAGGCGGAGGCGCTGGTCTCGCGGGCGAAGCGTTATGAGCTGCCTTGCAGTCTGATGCTGATGGATGTGGATTTTTTCAAACGGGTCAATGACAACTGGGGGCACGCCACTGGCGATCGGGTGCTCTGCATGATTGCGGATGTTCTCAAGGATGAGATCAGAAGCGGGGATATCGTGGCCAGATTGGGCGGCGAAGAGTTTGTGGTTCTTCTGCCCAATACGGGTGTGGAGGGTACCGAACTGATCGCGCAAAGGATTCAGGAACGGCTGCTCAGGATCGAACTGAAAGATGAGGAGGCAACGAATCTGGAGATTACCGCCTGTATCGGTATCACTCGTCTGACCCCGGAAGACCAGGAAGAGAGGTCAGAGAGTGAGTTGGTGGATCAGCTCTACACTGAAGCCGACCGCGCCATGTACCAGTGCAAACGGGAAGGCCGCAACCGGCGCAAGGTGTTTGACGGGAGCGAACACGGTTAAGCGCAACCCTTTCACCGCAGGAGCGGTGCCCCGCCGCGATCATGCCATCAATTTTGCGGCGGTGCATCGCACCTGCGCCCTTCTCAAGTGTTCTCGATAGTGGCTGCAGCCTGTTTGGCGGCAGGTTCATCGGCGAAGGAGGGAGACGCCTCGTCCATGGTGATTTGCGCTGAACCGGAAGGGTTGGTGAACTGATCGTTGAGGGTCTGCACGTAGAGATCTGTCTCCTGCAATACATTTTTTAGCTGCTTACGGGTCTTGCGGCCCCAACCGGCGGGATTGCGCCTGAAAATGCTGCGCCAGGGTTTGACGCTGCGCAGGAAGCTGCCAACCGCATTACCCTTTAAATCGGCCTTGTCGGCCTGTTTCCTCAGTGAACCCAGTAGCGTCTTTGCCGCCAGCGATCTGACGCCGAAATGGATCAGGGTCAGCACTATCAGCAGTCCGATTATCATCAACCAGGGTTGAATGCTGCCGGGAGTGGTATCAAGCCAGGCTGGGGCGAAACTGAGTCCCTGCCAGTATCCGGCGTTGATGGTGAATCCCAGCAGAAGCAGCAGCAGGCCGCCCATGACAATGCCGTCGCCCCAGAGAACCCGTCTACGCCAGGTTTCGAGGGTGCGGATAATCATTGGGATGGTTCGCTCCTGGATATCCCGCGCGGTCTTTTCCAGGGCGCCAACGATGCGATAGGCGCGTTCGATCTCGACCTCTTCCATGCGACCGTGAATCTCCTTGAGGTCTTCATCCCGTTTTGATTCATAACGTTGACGCAGAGCCTCGTCTTCGATGGGCACTGCGGCATCCGGATTGTAAATGGCGTAGAAACGTCCAGCGGTGAGTCCGCGTTCACCCAATGCACGCTGCCATGCGGCAATGACATCTTCCGGGTTGTTCTCCCTGGCTGTGGTATCGATCTGATTCAGGATATAGAGAAATTTTCCCGAGTCGGGGCGTTTGATGGTGTGTTCTATCAGATGGCTGAGCGTATCCTGCATTGCGCCGGGTTCCGGGTGTCTGGCATCAAAGAAGACAAGTACCAGGTCGGAGAGATCGATGATGTGGTCGGTGATGCGCAGTGTGGAGGTGCGTTGCGCGTCGGCATCGAATCCAGGGGAGTCGATGAGTATCTTGCCTTTCAGTTTTTGGCTGGGACAGGTCTTCAACTGCAGATAGGCGTCGATACGGGCGCCTTCGCCGACCGCAACCTTCTCGATCTCGTTGGACATCTGATAGAAAGGAAAACGGGGATCGGAATCCAGTGCCACGCCGGGCAGGGCGTGCGCCGTCTCTTCCCGGCTGTAGCAGAGCACGGTGAACTTGTCGTCCACGGCCTGGTTGCCGGAGCGTTGCATCTTGTGCTCGATATAGTGGTTGATGAAGGTCGATTTGCCTGCCGAGAAGGTGCCGAGGATCGAGATAAGGGGCCACCAGGGGATCTGAGTTGCAAAGGAGTTGTCACCCTCCAGCAACCCAAGCCTGAAGGCGATGCCGTCGAGCATGCGGAAGCTCTGCACGGTTTTCAACAGAACCGGGTTTTCCTGTTCGAGGTGGGATTCAAGATGTGCTAAACGCGACTCTATAATCTGTCCGGCGGGGTGCATCTTCAGTTTGACTCCTAACATTGCAAGCGGGCGCTTTTTTTGTTCTTTATGCGGTAAATACTAGCGCGTGAAACAGGGTGGCAACAGGCCTATTTTGAGTTTAATTTTCCCGAAAATCGAACATTCTCTGGTTGTTGTTTCTAGGTCGTTGATAACTATATATTTAGGAAATTGGGTAATTACTAAAGTATCTATATGACAGGCTTTTTTGAGAGCTGTTTATTTGCATTGGTAATCTGCTTCGTGGATACTGATAGGTTCCGAGACACTCCCTCTGGCAGAGGTTTGTCCCGAAAAAATCAACTGAATGCAAGCCTGAGGAGGCGACATGGCCGATCTGTTTTCCGATGAGTGGATGAAGAGTTTCATGGAACACTGGAATGCTGAACCTGAGTTGTCAGATGCTCTGGCCCAGATAGGCTTCAACAGTGTGATCGGATATGGATTTGATGGTGAAACAGCGCCCAAGGGCGTGCTCGTCGTGGAAAACGGCAAGGCGACAGCTGCTGCTGCCTTCGATGGCCAGGAGATGAATTGGGATATCCGTGCCTCTGATGAGCAGTGGCGCAAATGGATGTCCAAACCCCCCGGTATGATGGGCCTCGGTATGGCATTTACCTCGCGCAAGATGAAGTTCGTGGTTGGAGACTACTCCGCCATGATCAAGGATCCGCGCATGGCGAAGCCATTCATCAAGAGTTTCTCAGTGATGGGGCGTGCCTGATAATTGGATGGTTTTTCATCGCTCTGCTCCCTCATGGCATAGAGGATGGCAGTTGCATCAGGCGATTATTCCACAATTTCATTTCAAGCATTGGATAGTACGGAACTATGGGTGACAGACTAAAGGCGTTGATTTTGAGCGTCGGGATTGCATCTGCAATGGCGGTATCGGTCAGTGCACTGGCGCAGGCGCCAGTGAGTGGCGGCGACTACTTTGTTGTACAGCAGTCGCAGGGCGTGCCGCATGTCTCTCTTGGTGGCACCGTGGTGCCATACAAAGAGGTGACCCTGTCGGCGCAGTTGCCGGGCCGGGTCAAGTTTCTCGCAGGTATCGAAGGTGATGCCTTCAAGGATAGCGATCTGCTGGTGGAGCTGGATGAGAGCGAGCTGCGTGCCAAGCGCCAGGCTGCAATGGCGCAGCTGGCCAATGCCGATGTCCAGTTGAGAAATGCCGGTGTGCAGTACAATCGCGAACTCTGGTCGCCCAAAACCAAATCTTCGATGGGCGGCATGGGTGTACCCAACCTGTTTGATCAAATGTTCACCAGTCCCATGGAAGATATGATGGGTGAACGCGACCGCGATGTTGAGCGCGGCGCCGATATCTACTCGTCCCAGACTCGCGTCCAGTCGGCGCGAAATACGATCGTTCGCGTGCAGTCCGAGATCAGGGCGATTGATGCCAAGCTTCGGGATGCCAAGAGTTTGGCGCCGTTTAGCGGCGTGATCATGAAAAAGTTTATCGAGGTGGGGGACACTGTTCAACCCGGCCAGCCCCTGTTGAAATTTGCCGATGTGGAGTATCTGCAGATTGTTGTGGATGTCCCGGGCCGTCTGCGTCCTGGCCTGAGCGAAGGCATGATGCTGCGGGCGGAGCTGGATATTGGCGATCAGGAGATTCCGGTGCGGGTCGCGCAGATCTTTCCCATGGCTGATGCGCAACGTCACACCGTGACCATCAAGTTTGATCTGCCCCAGGGCGTCTCTGCGCCCGGAATGTATGCCAAGGTGATGGTGCCGGATTTCAATGCCCCGGCACGCAGCAACCCGGTTATCCCCAGTAGCGCAATTCGTTACAACGGCAGTCTCCCCGGTGTCTATGTGCTCGGTGACGAAGGCAAGCATCAATTGCGGCTGATCCGGGTTGGTGAGCAGCTTCCCGGCGGCTATACCACTGTCCTGTCCGGTCTCAAGGCTGGCGAACGGGTAGCGCGTAATCCCGGTGTCGGCATCAGTGCCGGTTGGACCTCGCCGTCCAGATAGGCGGCGTCTCCTCAGTCGTCTATCATAACTTTTTAAAGACATTTGAATCGAGGGGAGGCGTGCCTCCCCGGGTTTTTGCCCTGAACCCTTGCAAGATCATCGGGTCCTGCAGTTGCAGATACTTTGAGACCGCACATGAGTCAGAACGACAATAATCTCGATCAGCTCCATTCAATGGATCCCAACAACGACGCGCATCTGGGTCTGGCAGGCAGAACCGCCAGATTCTTCATTGAGTCGCCTCTCTCACCCCTCTTCTTCCTGGCAATGATGTTGATGGGACTGCTCGGTCTCGTCGTCACGCCCCGTCAGGAGGATCCGCAGATCTCCGTGCCGATGGTGGACATCTTCGTTCAGTATCCCGGAGCGGCTGCGGAACAGGTGTCCGGTCTGGCTATAGCCCCGCTGGAACGGATCATGTCGGAGATTCCGGGTGTAAAGCACGTCTATTCGGCAGCTCAACGGGGAGGCGGTGTCGTCACCATAGAGTTCGATGTGGGCGAGAATATGGGGCCGTCGTTGGTTAAGGTCAATGATAAGATCGATTCCAACATGGATCTGATTCCTCCCGGCGTGATGCCGCCGCTGGTGAAGGCCAAGGGGATCGATGATGTGCCTGCGGTCAATTTGACGCTCTGGTCCAAGGATGTGGATGGAGACGGCGCGCCGGATGTGGATGACGGCCAGTTGCGCATGTTGGCTCACGATGTGTTGCAGGCGATTAAGGAGCTGCCGAATACCGGTAACGGCTTTGTGGTGGGTGGCCGTCGGGAGCAGGTGACGATTGAGGTCTTTCCGGAGCGGCTGGCGGGTTTCGGTATCAGTCTCGACCAGGTGGCTAACACCATCAAGACCGCCAACAGTGAACAGCAGGCCGGCGGCGTAGAGGCGGGCGATACCCACTTTACCGTGGTGACCGGCTCATTTCTCAGATCCGTGGATGACATCAATCGCCTGGTCGTCTGCACCCACAACGACGTGCCGGTTTATGTGCACGATATCGCGCGGGTAAAGCAGGGGCCGGAGGATGCGAAACATCTGGTCGCCTACTATACGGGGGCCGCTAGCGAGATCGATATCAAGGCTGATGGCGTACCCGCAGTCACCGTTGCGGTGGCGAAAAAAGAGGGCTCCAATGGGGTCACAGTTGCAAATTCGATCATTGAGCGGGTGAACAACATCAAGGGCTCACTGATCCCCGACAATGTGGAAGTGAGCGTTACCCGTGACTACGGTAAGAGTGCGGATGACAAGGTCAGTGATCTGATCTTTAAATTGTTCGTGGCGACGGGTTTTGTCTTTCTGTTGGTATTGTTTGCGTTCCGTGCCTTCAGACCCGCGATCGTGGTGGTGCTGGTTATTCCCGTGGTGTTGTTGATGACCATCTTCAGTGCCTGGCTGATGGGTTATACGATCGACAGGGTGAGTCTCTTCGCGCTGATCTTCTCCATCGGCATCCTGGTGGATGACGCCATCGTGGTGGTTGAGAATATCTACCGCCGCTGGCTGGAAGAGGGCAAGACCGACGTCGATACCGCAGTCGATGCAGTGCGCGAGGTGGGTAACCCAACGATCCTCGCCACCTTCACGGTTATCGCGGCGCTGCTGCCGATGGGGTTCGTCTCCGGCATGATGGGGCCCTATATGGAGCCGATTCCGGCCCTTGGATCCTCGGCGATGCTGATCTCAGTATTTGCGGCATTCGTTTTTACCCCCTACCTGACAATGTCCCATTGGCTGCGGCCATCCATGAACTATCTGGAGACGGCGGGTAAAAGGGAGCACAAGGAAGCGGAGAAGCTGGAAGGTATGTTCCGGCGGGTTCTTATTCCGATGATAGAGAAACCCGCAAAGGCGCGTCTCTTCAAGCTGGTGATGTGGGGAACCTTTGCTCTCGCCTGCTCCCTCTTCTATTTCAATCTGGTGGCGGTAAAGATGCTGCCGCTGGACAACAAGCCTGAATTTGCTGTTGTCCTCGACATGCCCGAGGGGACTGCTTTGCCGGTGACCGCCAATCTGGCGCATCAGATGGCGGGTAAGATCCGCCAATACTCCGAAGTGACTGCGGTGCAGGTCTACGCAGGAACCTCGAAGCCCTTCGATTTCAATGGCATGGTGCGTCACTACTATCTGCGTAAAAGCCCCTGGCAGGCTGAAGTGCAGGTACAGCTGCTGCATAAATCGAAGCGTGACCGCAGTAGTCATGAAATAGCCACCCAGGCCCGTGAAGATCTCAAGAAGTTGGTGAAGGGCACCGGTGCCAAGTATGCGGTGGTGGAGATGCCACCGGGACCGCCGGTACTGCAGTCCGTGGTAGCCGAGGTTCATGGCCCGAGTTCCGAAGTCCGCCGCCAGGTGGCCAGTGATCTGACTGAGATCTTCAAGAAGGCTGAGAGCCTGCGTGATGTGGATAACTACATGCGCGATCCCTATCAGTATTGGCGCTTTACCGTGGATGCGGAAAAATCGGTCAGGCGTGGTATCTCTGTGGATACCATCAACCGCAATCTGAGTATGTCTCTGGGCGGTTCGCCGCTGGGTGATGTCAAGCAGCGGGCGGGGCATGAGCCGATCAATATCATTATCCAGGTGCCGTTGGCGGAACGTTCTGAGATCACCCGGCTGGGGGATATTCCCATCATGTCGACCACCGGAATCGCAGTGCCGCTCAGGGAGTTGGGCCGCTTCGAGCAGGTGCGCGAAGAGGAGATAATCTTCCACAAGGACCTGCGTGACGTGGAGTATGTCGTTGCTGATGTTGGCGGCAAGATGGCGGCGCCGGTATATGGCATGTTTCAAGTTCAGGATTTGCTGGAACAGGAGCGCTATGTTGCGCCTGATGGCGTTGCACTGGATACGTTCTGGTTGGGCCCGCCTGGGGATGATGCCACCTCTGCGATTGAGTGGGCGGGGGAATGGACCGTCACTTTTGAGACATTCAGAGATATGGGTGCAGCCTTTATGGTGGCGCTCATCATGATCTATATTCTGGTGGTGTGGGAGTTTGGCAACTTCCGTATCCCTGCGCTGATCATGGCGCCAATCCCTTTGACCCTGTTGGGTATTATTCCTGCACACATGCTTTTCTTCCAGGCAGGATGGGGTGGAGAGTTCACGGCAACCTCTATGATCGGCTGGATTGCGCTGGCCGGTATCATCGTGCGCAACTCTATCTTGCTGGTCGACTTCGCTATCCATGAGATCCAACACGGCAGCACGGTTGTTGAGGCGGTAATTCAGTCGTGTAAGACGAGAACCCGTCCGATCATGATAACCGCGTTTGCCTTGGTATGCGGCTCCTCGGTGATCTTCTTCGACCCGATTTTTCAGGGCATGGCGATTTCCCTGGCATCCGGTGTACTGGTCTCCACGGTATTGACTCTGATCGTCATTCCATTGGGTTGTATCAATGCCAGTAAGGATTTGATCGAAGTTGCTGCTGCCACCGCCCCGGCGGGAGTGGAGATGCCCGCGCTGGAGACTGCAGGTGCTACAGCCACGGCCCCAGCGGAGCCGGTGACGCCTGAAGCTGCTCCGGCGAAAACGCCGCTGTGGGTGGCGGTTTGGGGTAAGGTGGCTGCTGCACTGATGATGGTTTTCTATTTGATCAGGGGCATTTTTCTACTGCTGGCAGAGCTGTTTAAAAAATCTTCCAAACGAGGAGGAAGCCCACCCTCATCCCCCACTTCCGGTGGGACAGGTGGTCCAGCATCCGGTGGGGGTGGTGCGTTCTCACCCGCTCCGGCAGGGACTGTTCCGGCCCCGGTAGCAGCGGCTCCTGTGGCTGAAAGTTTCCAGGCAGCCGAACCGCAAGTGTCCGACAAGCCGGTTCCCGACAGCGACTCCCCCGCTGAAGTCGCAGCAGAAAAGCCTGCTGAGAAGGAGCTGGAGACTGTAGAAAAGGCGCCTGAGAAGGTGGCTGAACAGGTCGCTACCAAGCCCGCTTCACCCGTCAAAGAGAGTGTGGAAACAGCTGAAGTCAGTATGGTTGCGGCTAATGAGCCTGATGCCGCTATCGACGTGACGAAAAGTGACCAAACAGAGGCTGTAGAGAAATTGCCTGCAGACTCACTTGAAACCACCACTAAACCGGTGGCAGCGAAGGTTGTTCCAAAAGCAGCCCCGAAGCGGGCGAAAAAGCGCCCATCGGCGCTGAAAAAAGTTGCGACCAAGAAAAAAGTCGCTGCCAGCGCAAAGAAAACCAGCACTACCCCGGCTAAAGCAAAAGGTAACGGCAACGGTGCAGCAAAGACAGCTAAAAAGGCCGCTACATCCGTCTCACCCAAGGTCAGAACGCTTCCTCTGCGTAAGAAAACAGCACGCCGGGGGATTCGTCTGAAATAATGGGTGGGGTTTTCTGATTAGTGATTGAGTCGCAAATAAGGGGGGCAGAATTCCCGGTTTTCTGTCCCCTTGACGTTTTGAGGGCCGGTTTAAGCCGGTGTTGCTGCTGCTAATATCTAAGTTTCTGGACATTCTTCCGCTTGTCGGCTTTTATTGTTAGCATCTGCATGAATAATAGGTGATCACTTTGCTTCGGATAGGCTGGTTGTCTTTGAGTTGGTCGTTGGCGTGTTTATTAAGCATGACAGAAGCCGTAAGCGATACTCGAAGTTATGGTTTTCGGCCGCTCGACGGAGCTTCTACTTCCAATTCGACAGCTACCGATGGTGCCCGCTCTTTTCATTGGCGGCCATTGACTCAGGAAGGGTATGGCTTGCCTGCATACCAGACGCCGAAGGCATTGGAGCACAATGCTGAGCCTGCCCTCCTTCCTCCAAACCTAGTGAATCCCTCAAGTCTTCCGCGAGGGACCTATCGCCCTGTCGAGGAGATGCGCCCTATCTCACCACAGATGGGTGCATTTCGATTTCGAACCATCGAACCTGACGAGCAATTACGGCTACATGGTCTGAATCCGGTTTCACCGACAGGACAGCAAGCACAGAAGAGGGAAAACAGATACCGTTTTAGAGGGGATCCAGTAGAAACAAAGCCGAATAGGCCAGCTCCCATTGTGTGGGAGGGCGCCAACCGTATGATGAAGTATCGCCCGGATAGACGATTTTCGGATAGTAACAACCGCTGGTCACCCTCTCAGACAAGAGACTATACAAACAGCTTTAGGCCTCTGGATTCAAACAGGTCGACTAGATAGCGTGGATTGGTCCTTTTCTTTATCTGAATATCGTTAAAATTCCACCAAAATGAGGGGCAAACGGTTTTTCAGAAGACAGTTTGCAGTTAAACTGTGCGTAGTGATTGAGACGCGGAACGTGTCTCGCTTTATTGATTAATTCCTGCATATTGAAACAGGTGGAAAATAGATGAATTCCAAAGGTTTGCGTTTTTTTTCCCTAGGCGCGCTTTTTTTACTGGCGCTTCCTGGGGCATCGGCTTGGGCCTTTTATCCGTCCTCAGCAGGATATCAGGCTGCGCCGACTGCATGGCAAGCTGGCCGTTATGCGCCGCAGTGGGGCCAGGTCTCCAGGCAACAGCAATATCAGCAGGGTCGCTATCGTCCCGATTGGAATCGTCAGGCAGGATTTTTCGGTGGTTACGAGCGCGTGCGTGCTTACCCTCAGATGCCGGCAAACTATTACCAGGGGTATCGCTTTAGACCCTTGCGACAGGCAAATACCCCGCGTATGGCGTTTGGCGGTCCCGTACCTGGATATCCCTTTCCGGCAAACCAGTGGCGTCCACCGCATCAGCCTTATCAGGGTCGGGGATTTGCTCCCTCTGTCTATGTGAATCATCAGCCCCGTTATGCTGGACAATATGTAGTAAACCCTGCGCCAGTCCGCTATGCGCACCAGTATCGTCCGCAGGTGGCTTACAATCAACGCCCCGTTCCCGCCCCGGTCAATGTTGCGGGATATCGCTTTCGGCCGCTGCAGGAAGCCTATCGACCAAATAATCCCCAGCTTCCACGCATGGCATTTCAGCCGCCACGCGCTCCAATGGGATATCGGCCACAGGTCAGGCAGCATATGCCTCAACCCAGGTTCCGGCCGATGAATATTTCGCCGGAGCAGAGGGACCATCGTATGATGGCGCAAAGAATTCTGCCTGCTGCCACTCCGCAGTACAGGCCCGCGGTAAATAAGCGTGCCACTGTTACCGCGAAAAGTACTGTCCCCCGCAAATTGGATAGGTATCAGCCATACCAACGCTACGCTTTTCGACCGGTGAATAGTGCTGCCGGTCAACCGGGCGCAAGGATGCCCGTGCTGCCCAATCGCAGGATTGAACCCCCTGTCCTGAGGAGTCGCTATCCGCAGAGAGACTATACCCGTTCGATTTCGACCGGGAGGCAGGCTTTCAACCGCAACCCCTACCCGTCGTCATTCCAGGAGTGGCGAGAGCCGCATGCTGGTAACACGGGAGTCAGTGGACGCGCAAATGTGACGCGTTACCCTGGCGCCTACCAGGTCGTAGATCAGGACTGGTATCAAATTGAGGGAAGCCCATATGCTGTGGACGGATTTGATTCATCACCAACAATGAGTCAGGTAGATTATATTGACCATTTTCCACTGATGGAGTGAAATCGAGACTGTTGGTGAAGGCAAATGCTTACACCACAGGCTTGAAAAAGGGGAGTGCATGATAACAGTAATAGGTAGTCTAAAGGGGGGGTCCGGAAAGAGTACGGTAACCTTCAACCTGGCTGTGTGGTTGGCATTGGCAAATGCAAAGGTGTTGGTGGTTGACGCAGATCCGCAAGCGACCTTAACGGATGTTTTGGATGTCCGGGTGGAAGAGGGTTATGAGCCCAAAATCCAGGTTGTGGATGCATCGGGATTGAACCATAAAAAACGCTTCAAGGAATTTGATGAGGTGCTTATCGATGTTGGCACCGCAGATATAGAATCGATGAAGCGGGCTTTGACGCTGGCAGACAGGGTTGTGATTCCGGTTCCCCCCTCACAGGCGGATATCTGGTCGACCCAGAGGTTTATCCGTTTTGTCGATGATAACATTGAAGGCAAGAACCCTGAGCTTTTAGCATTTATCAATCGTGCGGACACTCACAGGGCGATTCGTGAGTCAGATGAGGCTGCTGCTGCACTGATCTCACTTTCAGACATCACCTTTGTTAAGCAGAGACTGTGTCAGCGTACGGTTTTTCGGCGCTCATTCAGTGAAGGGCTTGCTGTCTTTGAGCTTGATCCACGGGGTAAAGGGACTCGGGAATTCAATGCATTGACCGTAGCTGTCTACCCACACTACATCGGTTAGCCATTGACAATAATTAGTGTCCGTTTGGAAAGTCATATCCAACCACAAAGAATATAAAGTGCACTAAGGCCAGAGGATGATTAACAATATTTTCTTTCGCCGGCTGCTTTGTGCAGCTTTGTAGTAAATGTTCTGTTTCGATGAACACTCGAAAAAAGTGACGTGATTTCAGCACGTTAATATAACTATAATGATGCAGACTCTATGGGCATCAGATGAGATTGGTGGAGAGAGAGATGGGATTTATCAGAAATATATTGGCGCTGATCGGTCTGGTCGCAGTGCTTGGGATTGGAACGCTGTATGGCAAGTACAGCGATGTCTTGTCAGGTTTCGATCCAGGGGCGGGAAAGGCCTATATGGAGATGGTCGAGAAGCTTTTGGAGACCAAAAATGCGGCAGAGGCATCGATCTGGAAAATTCCGGTTGAAGAGGGGCTAACGGCAGAAGAGGTCGAAGAGACCATGAAGTTCGTGGCTAACGAACATAATATGTCGCATGTGGGTGAACTGCCGCTTTCCAAGGATATCGAAGCGAAAAAAGGGGAGAGTTACCGATTCGTCAAGATCTTTCTTTTCTGCAACTCTCTGACTGCAGCGATTATGCTTGACTATTCCGATGCCTATTCGGCCTACTTGCCTTGTCGTGTCACACTGATCGAAGATCAGGCGGGAAAGCTCTGGCTGGTTGCACTGAATATGGACCTGATGATCTATGGCGGCGAACCTTTGCCTCCTGAGTTGAAGCGGGAAGCTGTACAGGTAAAGGAGTATATTCTTGATATTATGAACCGGGGCGCTACCGGCGAGTTTTAAGATCAAGGTTCTAAATGCTCAACAAGCCCGGCTCTGCCGGGCTTTTTTTTCAGCAGGTTGATGGGAGATTTGGTCGAGAAAAAATGAACAGGAGAAGTCAGTCACCTGGAATATATTAGAGTATTAATATATACTTTACGCATTGTTGTGATAAGTCTGGTCTATGCTAGACTCAGTAGCTACTCATATGTGAGTAAGGTATTGTATTGATGACTGAAAAAGAGAAGGCTGTGGCTGAAAAAACTGCCGAAGCCGACGAGAATAAGCGTGAGCAATACGGCATGGATAGGCTTTCCATGGCCTTTGAAACCAGTGCAAGGCGCTGGGAATTGATTGTTTACCCGTCACTCTTTGCTTTTATTTTACTTGCCGCCTATGGATTCTATCTGATCTTCAGTTTGGCCAAAGATGTCCATTTTCTTGCTCTCAGTGTCGATTCCAGCATGAGTATCATGGCAAGCAATGTGCAGAGTATGACTGACAGTGTGGGTCAGTTGACCGCAAATGTGCGCACCATGGCTGTCAGTGTTGATTCGATGGCTCAGGATGTAAGGACCTTGGAGCCTATCCTGTCAAGTATGGATACCATGAGTGAATCGATGAAGTCCATGACCGAGTCAACCTACTACATGTCGCACGACATGCGTTCGATGAATCGTAATATACGGGATGTTTCCAGACCCATGACAAAGTGGAACTCGTTTATGCCGTGGTAAGTTTTGCTGGTCTTAGCTGAAAAGCCCTGCCGGGACGCCCTGCGGGGCTTTTTGTTGTCCGTCAGGTAGCCTGAAATGCTTTGATTTTTCAGCTGTCAGGATTGGTTGAAATCATAGCTGATGGTAGGGGAGGGTTCCTGCAGAAAATACCCCCTTATATAGTTCACCCCAATGGACCAGAGTATCGCCAGACTGTTAGCATCTTCAATGCCTGTGGCGACGGTTTTGACGTTGTAGGACTGACCAATCCTGTTTGCTTCATTGAGGGCATCCTGCTTTTCCTGATTGCCTGCCAGGTCATCAAGAAATTTTGGATCGAACTGAATGTAGTTGATCGGCAGGTTGCGTAGCAGTGTTTCCGGTTTGGGTGTGAGCCCAAAGTGGTCAATGGAGAGTTGGCATTTGATCTTCTGCAGGCCTTCAGTCAGTTTCTGCACCTGTTGCAGATGAGCGCGAGCATCGCTGTCGCTTATCTGGAAAATGACCCAGGGTCCCTTGGCCTCAAATTCACGCAGGCAGTCACAGATCCATAACAGCAGGGTATCGTCTTCCAGTGTCGTGCCGGAGATGTTGATGAAGAAGTTGATCTTGCGTCCTTTCTTCCTCTGTGCGGAGAGTTCGGCAATGGCATGCCGGATAACCCATCTGTCCACTGCAGCCATCTTTCCCATCTCATCGGTTTGCTTGAGAAAATAGTTGGGCTGAATTTCCTCATTGTTGTGATCGATGAGGCGCACCAGTACTGCGTAGTTTTCCCTGGTATCTCCCTGTAAGCTGATAATGGGTTGGTAGACCAGTTTGAACTGATCGTTTTCAAGAGCGTATTGGATCAGGTGGCTGAGATCCGTCTCATTGCCGGCTTCATCCTCTTCTTCCTGCTGAGTCGCTGCGATGGCGACAGAAAACTGATTCCCACCCTGCTGTCGCGCATTTTCGCATGCATGGTAGGCGAGGTTGAGGAATTCCTGGCCGCCGGGTATCTCCGCTGATGAAAAGGCGATGCCAACGCTGCTGGTTGGGCTGATGTAACTTGCTGTCTCGGTGTATTCGCGTGCATCGATTTCGTTGCAAATGCGAACGGCGAGTGATTCCACTTCCTGTCTGTCTGTCAGCGGCGTTAGCAGAGTAAGTGTGTGGTCGCCGAAGCGGGCAAGCAGATCGTCAGTATGGGTCAGGCTGGTCAGGATGTCTGCGACCTCATTGAGCACGCTGTCACTTGCAGCAATTCCGGCACTGTTGCGAATCTCCTGAAAATTGTCCAGCGTAATATAGAGCAGGCTGTGAGTCGGTGAATCCTGATCCTGCTGCTGACGAGTGGTTTCCTCCAATATACTGAGAAAATGTTGTCGATTGTAGAGCCCGGTATGTGAGTCCTGGGTGCTTAGCAGCCGCAGTTTATCTTCTAGCTGCCTGTCGTTCGTTTGGTCACGAATAACCAGTTGGGTGCAGGGTTCGCCATCGATACTGGCAGGGGAAAAACTGAGTTGGGCGCAGAACTCCTTTTCATTGTCACGCAGGCAACTGACCTCTATCTCAGCGGTCTGTTCATGATCTGCGGAAAGGGAGCGTAGAATTTTTTTGAATTTCTTATGTTCTGGCGGGGCAATCATATCGAGGATCGGTAGACCCTCGATCTCCTCTTGTTCAACCTGACCGAACATCTGGAGATAAGCCGGGTTTGCCTCGACATGCATGCCCTCATGGATATAGGCAATGGCTTCACGTGAGCTCTGGATCAGTGTGTGGCAACGTGATTCTGCCTCTTTCAACTGATTTTTGGTTTTGCCGAGTTTGCGTTTCGTGAGCAGGGTGCTGAATTCCCGTTTGACTACCAGGGTGAGATGTTCGCTGTTTTTGCGCGTAACGACATCCTTAACGCCTTGTTTCATGGCGTTGACGATGAAATCCTCATTACCTGCCTCGCATAAGGCGATTACCGGGACAGAAACGTCACACTCCTGGAGTAGCGACATCAGATGCTCGACGCCGATATCACCTGATTCGGCGGTATAGATCACCATGTCGAGTGATGAAGCGGAGCGGATCTCCTTGGTAATTCGCCGATCGTCCTGATTCAGACGATTGGCGTGAACCGTTACACCCGAGTTGCGCAGGGATGAGATGTAACTCTCCACCTCAGTCATGGCGTTACCGATGATGAGTATTTCGATCGCTGGATCAGGCATGCACGATTATCCTGCAGTTAAGCGGAATGATTTTTCCCACTCGAGATTACTGCCAAGTAAATGAGGGGTCAACTGGATTGGTCTGGGAATTTGTGCTGGCGCACGTTTTGTCGGCAGATACCGGTTTCTATTGTCGATAACTTAGTGTTTCTTCCGTCTTGCACGAACAGCGCTGGCCAACTCCTCAAGTAGTGGTGTGCTGTCGTCCCAGCTGATGCAGGCATCGGTGATGCTTTGGCCATAGGTCAGTGGCTTGGCCCCCTCGCGGTCTTGTCTGCCGGCGACAAGGAAACTTTCAATCATGGCGCCCATGATACGTGTATCACCGCGGCTGATCTGGCTGGCGATATCCAGGCCAACCAGCAGCTGGCGTTTATGCTGCTTGCGGCTGTTGGCATGGCTGAAATCGACCATCATGCGTGGTTGCTGGCCGGTGGCTTCCATCTCATCTGCGGCAATATTGATGCTTTCGGAGTCGTAATTGGGCCGGCTTCCTCCGCGTAGAATGATGTGGCAATCATCGTTGCCGCGAGTCGAGAAAATAGCGGAACGTCCCTCTTTCGTGACTGAAAGAAAATGGTGCGGTCGGGAGGATGAACGGATGGCATCGAGAGCGACCCTCATGCTGCCGTTGGTGGCATTTTTAAAACCCACCGGGCAGGAGAGTCCTGAGGCCAGTTCACGATGTGCCTGGCTTTCAGTGGTGCGGGCGCCGATTGCGCCCCAGCTGATCAGGTCTGCAATATATTGCGGGCTGATCAGGTCAAGATATTCGGTGCCGGCAGGAACGCCGAGATTATTGATGTCGAGCAGCAGTTTCCTGGCCAGTCGCAGGCCTTTATTGATTTCAAAACTGTCATCGATATCCGGGTCGTTTATCAACCCCTTCCAGCCGACGGTTGTGCGTGGCTTTTCAAAGTAGACGCGCATGATGATCTCAAGCTCATCTTTCAGTGCTTCACGCACCGGCTGCAGACGTTTGGCGTAATCCAGTGCGGCTTCCGGGTCGTGGGCCGAGCAGGGACCGATGATTACCAGCAGTCGATCATCCTCATCGTGCAGAATGCGGTGGACCGCCTGCCTTGCAGCATAAACAGTATCAGCGGCCGAATCGCTGATGGGAAGCTCTTCATGCACCTGGGCAGGGGAGCTCAGTTCTATGATCGCTTTGATGCGAAGGTCGTCAGTCTGTTTCATGCGGATCGGATGACCACTCGGTTTGAAGTTGTTCAGGCGAGCGAAAAATTATACACGCTATTGTGGGTTGGGATAAGTGCACAGGTGACAGGTGACAGGGAGTTCCGAAATTTGATGGCAATGGGTGGCGCCCGTTTGGAACTCCCAAGTGTTGTAAGTTGGTTCAAGCGTAGCGGAACCGGCAACCTTAATCGTTCATCAGAGCCTGAATGCCCGATCCGCTGCGCTTGATCGGGCCTACGGGCTGAAACCTTTACTTCGTCAGCGCCATGAAGAGTTTTGGGAGCTGTTCCGGTAGTCGCTCGACACGGTCGATGACGGTGTACTGGTTGCCGAAGATGTCTTTCACATACTCGTCGGCTTTTGGGTCGAGGTTGATGCAGTAGGTGTAGATGCCTTCCTGATCCGCTTCGACTACAGCCTTGCGGCTGTCTTCGATGAGCTGCCGGTCGTCATGTGTGTCAATATCCGAGGGTTCGCCGTCGGTCAGTACCAACATCAGTTTTTTGTCGGCCTGGCGTGCGCCGAGGTAGTGGCTGGCGTGACGTATGGCCGCGCCCATGCGGGTGGACCAACCGGCCTGCATGGCGGAGAGACGGCCCTTTACGGCGTCGTCCCAGTGCTCTCCGTAGCCCTTGATGTGCTGGTAGCGGACCTCGTGTCGGGTATTGGATGAGAACCCGGCGATGGCGAAGGCGTCCCCCAGTTGTTCGATAGCCCAGCCGAGCAGGGTGACAGCCTCTTTGCTCAACTGCAGAATCGACTGGTCGCAGCCGGGAGGGATCTGATCGACAGATTCCGAAAGGTCGATGAGCAGCATTACCGCCAGATCACGGCCGTCGGTGCGGTGGCTCATGTTGATGCGGGGGTCGGGTTGAGCGCCGCTCTTGAAGTCGATGAGTGAGCGAATGGCGACATCCAGGTCGAGTTCACTGCCCTCTTCCTGATAGCGGATGCGTACCAGTTGTTGAGGTTTGAGCATTTCGAGCAGCCGTTTCAGATGTTTGGCCAGGCTGCTGTGTTTGGCTAGCAGGGCGTCAATCTCGGCAGCGCTGCCACCGGGATGCAGGCTCTCGTAGAGGCTGACGTAGTCGGGGTTGTAGGTCTTGGCCTTGTAGTCCCACTCCGGGTAGTGGCGGGGCGGCAGGCCTTCGAGTTTCTCCTCTGATTTTTTGCGCTTCGATTCGGCGTCAAACATCTCCTCTTCATCGCCCTCTTCGATAAAGATCCACATGTGGCGGTTGTCGTCCCGGTAACTGACTTCTGTATCTTTGAAGTAGACCTTGGCGGCGAGATCGGCTTGACGGCGGGTACGGGCAATGTAGGAGATGGCCAGACCGGAGATCTCCTTGGTATTTGATTCGCTCTCAGCCATGATTTCGTGAAAACGCTGTACGAACTCAAGCAGATCGGGGTTCTGATAGCCGTGGTCAGGGTTGAGCAGAGCGTAGGAGAACATCGCCAGACGGTGGCGGATGCAGGACTCCTCTTCAGGGTGGCAGTCGTCTTCGATGGGCTCGGGGTGTAGCGCCATCCAGAGTCTCCGCAGACCGGGGTAGTGTCGCATCGCCAGCATCTCTACCCGTGAGTCCTCGAACATCTCGATGGCGACCCGTTGGAAGGGGCTGAAGTTATCTGCCACGATCTGCCGTGTCCAGATCTTGTGAGCGGCGACGTGGGCAAGCAGGGCACGATAGCGGTCGATGCCGCTGACGCCGTTGAAGTCGTCGTAGACATCGGGTACACGGACCCCAAGTGGATCGTAATAGGGCATGGGTTTGCGCAGTTCGTCGAAACCTTCGGAGTAGGGTACCAGCTGCTCTTTGATCTCCCACAAAGCCTGCATGTAGTAGTCGAGTTTGCGTTCGTTATCGTAGAAGAGCGTACCGTGACGCTCGCGTTGCAGAATGGCGCGGCTGTCGGCGGACTGCAGGCTGAAGTAGTCGATCTGACGCTGTGGATTCTTGGTGTAGTTGCGAACACCGTAGTCGATCCAGTTTCTCAACCCGTTGCAGGATAGCTGGCTAAGCAGATAGGGCATCTTCTTCAGCAGATCGGGGAGCGAAGGGCTGGGGATGGTGGTGTGAAAGCCGTGGACGGAGCCAGTGGTTCTGTCCATGGTATCCATGATCAGCTCGACGTATTTCTCAAACAGCTCAAGGCTGCCGAGCCGGCGGCTGGCCTCGGGCAGTACCTGGAGAAAAGGCAGGATTGCTTTGCCGTTTGGACTGCGGGAGATGCGCCAGACGGTCTTGGAGACCAGGGATAAGGCGGCCTCACCCACATGGACAGCCAACTGTGGCATCTCTTCGAGGTAGATGATGACCGGCTCCACCCCGCGACCGATCTTGCAGGCCATGGAGGCGCCTTTCAAATAGTCATCAACGCCCTGCTCGGAGAGAAGGACGAGCGCCTCTTCCATGCAGTCACCGAATATCGGATCCAACTGCTCGAAACCGCATGCGAGCTGATCCCGATATTGTTCGAGCTGATCTGAATTTATTGACATGACTCACCTGTTACCGGGTGGTTTAGATATTTCAGTCCGCAAAAAACGCCAATGATTACAAAAGAAAAAGACACTTGTGAGTTATTTGCCCAAGCACTTGGTGATGTGGTGGCAAATAGATATGTCTTAGAGTTGCGTTATTTGCGTGTTTTTCGGATTAAACCCCAAATAATCAGCCGAAAACGGCGTCGATGGCATGGTCCAGAGTGGCGACGATATCGGCGTCGTCTGTAATCGGTCGTACCAAAGCCATGCGGCAGGCAGCTACCGGATCTATGCCTCCGTTGATTAGTTGCGCGGCGTAGACCAGCAGACGGGTGGAGATGCCCTCGTCCAGGCCATGGCCTTTCAGATTGCGGGCAGTCCCGCCGATGGTGACCAGTTTTCCGGCAATTGTCTCGTCAATGCCGGTCTCCTTGGCCACGATACCTGACTCCAGGGAAGCGGAAGCATAGTCAAAATCAAGGGCTGAGAAACGCTGCTTGGTTGACTGTTTGAGATCCTTCATCAGTGATTGGTAGCCGGGATTGTAGGAGATTACCAGCTGGAAATCGGGGTGTGCGGTGACCACCTCGCCCTTCTTGTCCAGGGGCAGGGTGCGGCGATGGTCGGTCAGCGGGTGGATCACCACCGTAGTGTCCTGACGCGCTTCGACCACCTCGTCAAGATAGCAGATGGCGCCGATGCGGGCAGCAACTGTGAGTGGTCCGTCCAGCCAGCGGGTGCCGTCGGCATCGAGCAGGTAACGTCCCACCAGGTCCGAGGCGGTCATATCCTCGTTGCAGGCCACTGTGATCAAGGGTTTGCCCATCTTCCAAGCCATATATTCGATAAAGCGGGACTTTCCGCAGCCGGTGGGGCCTTTGACCATCACCGGCAGGCGCGCTGCATAGGCAGCTTCGTAGAGCGCTACCTCATCGGCCTGGGACTGATAATAGGGTTCTTCTTTGATGAGATACTGGTCAATTTCGCTCATATCCTACGTCCATCTCGATTAGTCGTCTGGTGCAGATTACACACCGCAAAATAATAATATACCCTACCGATTTTCGGAGCTGCAACCAAGCGGAAAATCCGCTCAATGATTGAGGGAAGGCAACAGTTTTCCATTTAAACCTGCGTATTGCACAGAGCCGACTACACTTGTCATCTTAGGGGCTCAGTTTTTCATCGACTTGACACATCTTGTGGTGGGTCCCATTCTGGATCGGGGAGCCTGTGGTCTGTTCCCTGGCAGATGCTGGCTGCTTTGGCCGATCAGAAATAATACTTCATTGAAGAGGCCTGAAAATGCCAACAGAGACCCTGACTGCGCGTTACAGCTTGGGCGAAGAGATAGCCCATGCAGTGACTCATGGTGTGGGCATTCCTCTCAGTATTGCGGGGCTTGTCATCCTGGTGACTTTCTCTTCGCTCTATGGCGACGCCTGGCACATCATCAGCAGTACTATCTATGGTGTTACTCTGATCCTCTGCTACACCGCCTCGACGCTCTATCACGGTATCCCCTTGCCGAGGGCGAAGCAACTGCTAAGGCAGTTGGATCATGCCTCCATCTTTCTGCTTATCGCGGGTACCTACACGCCATTTACCCTAGTCAATCTGCGGGGTCCATGGGGCTGGACGCTTTTTGGACTTGTCTGGGGTATCGCGCTGGCCGGCATGGCACTCGAATTGATCGCCCGCAAACGCTATAAGCGTCTTTCCATCAGCCTCTATCTCGGGTTGGGCTGGCTGGTCGTCATCGCTATTCAGCCGATGCTGGAGTCTGTCGGTACCGGTGGACTGCTTCTGTTGTTGGCCGGTGGGCTCTGTTATTCGCTGGGTGTTATCTTCTATGTATGGAAGCGTTTGGCTTACCACCATGCCGTCTGGCACCTGTTCGTCCTGGGTGGCAGTATATTCCACTTTTTTTCCATACTCTTCTATGTCGTGCCGAATGGTCCTGGGTGATGTTTTTATGCCGACAATCTGCTCTGCTCGATCAGTCTAACCAGTAGTTCGCTGCCGCGACGGGTCAGCTTTTTACACAGACGCTTGTTCAAATTGCGAACCCCCATCTGTTTGAGTATCTCTTCGCAGATCTGTCCTCCAGCCTCCTGTTCCAATATCTCATGGTAGCGAGAGGCCAGTTCCTTGATCTGTCTGTTACCGCCCTTCTGCGGCGATTTTCCCGCTACCAGCCCAAATGCTGTCGCACCACCAGTGAAGACGCCGCAGGTGGCTTTTTTGTTGCCCATGCCGCCGCATAAGCCGCTGGCAAGGCCGGCAACCTCAATGTTGGCGCTGTTGGGATAAATATCGGCCATGGCGAGCAAGATTGCCTCGGAACAGCAGTAACCCTCAGCGAAATAGTGCTCGGCACGTTCTCCCGACCGGAGGATGCGTTGGTTGCTTTTGTGGTCGTCGTTCAATGGTGGGGCCGGGGTGGTTGAGGGAGGGTAGTATACAGCTTCAGGTGAAACCTGAAACCAAAAAAAGCCCCGCCGAAGCGGGGCTTTTTCGTACTGTTTGTACAGTAATCGTTCGATTACTTGTGTACGCCCAGTTTGTCGCGCCATCCTGGGAAGATGGCATCGGCATCATGCTCGAAGGACTCGAAGGCACGCGCGAACTCTTTGTGCTCTTTCGCGTACTCGATGGGGTCTGCACCCTCTTTCCAGCACTCGTAGGCCTGACGCAGTGAGGTGGCACCTGCAGCAGGAGAGTCGATGTGACCGTAAGAACCACCACCAGAGGTGTTGATGACGTTGCCGTGACCCAGGTTCTCGAAGAAGCCTGGCAGACGCAGTGCGTTCATGCCGCCGGAGATGATTGGAGTGGTGGGCTTCATGCCGTACCATTTCTGATGGTAGAAAGGTCCCTGACACTCATCGCGCTCAATCATGTAGGCGATGACTTTATCAGATGCATCACCTTCCATCTTGCCGTAGCCCATGGTGCCTACGTGGATACCGGAAGCACCCTGCAGACGTGACATCTTGGCCAGAACAAAAGCGGTGTAACCACGCTTGGAAGAAGGTGAGGTTACAGCGCCGTGACCGGCACGATGGTAGTGCAGGTACTGGCTAGCGTACTGACGACGCGCGGTGGTAACCATGCCGGGGCCACCAACGTAGCCGTCAACCAGGAAGGCAACCTTGTCAGCATCGGGACCGAAGGTCTCGAGGATGAAGTCAGCACGGGCACACATCTCGTAGTGGTCATCAGCGGTGATGTTGGCAGAGAAGAGCTTGGCTTCGCCAGTCTCATCCTGAGCACGCTTCATTGCATCATAAACGAGTGGGTAAACCTTCTTGGCTGGGCAGAAAACCTGGTTGCCCTGGGGCTCATCGTTCTTGATGAAGTCGCCACCAAGCCAGAACTGGTAAGCCGCTTCCGCGAAAGGCTCAGGGCGCAGACCCAGCTTGGGCTTGATGATGGTACCAGCAATGTAACCACCGTTCTCGACCGGACGGCCCAGAATACGCCACATGTCAGTGATGTCTTTTGCAGGGCCGTCAAACAGCTGCAGCATGCGGGGAGGCATGTAGAAATCTTGCATCTGAGCGTTCTTGATGTCGCCCATGCCCTGGTTGTTACCGATAGCCAGGGTCAGGAAAGAGACCAGCATGGTGCGGCCGTCAGTGATGTTACGGTCGAAAAGATCATTCGGGTAGGCGATCTTCATGATGCCTTCGGCTTCATCGATGAAGTAGACCAGCGCGTCAACACCCTTGGTGAAGTCGTCGGTGGTGGATACTTCTACGTTGGTGCCGGTAGAGGACTCAGCTGCAAAGTGAGCAGCTGCTTCCAGGTAACCGTAACCTTCAGCAGGTACCATGGTGTAAGCAACCAGGACGTGGTTGCCATCGGCAAGCAGAGTGTCTTCGTTCAGAGTCAGGTCTGAGTAACGGCCTGTTTGGTCTAATAACGCCATAGTTCGCTCCTAAATGTTTCGAACGTGAAGAAACTGGGTTTCCGGTGCGGTTAGCTCAATATTTATTGAGGACAACCCCGGAATGTGGGAGGCAATTTATAGTGGAATCATTCATAAGTGAAATCAGAAATATTAATCCGACTCATAAGTAATTATTTATGGATTGGTCGACAGGCGACTTTTTGCCTGATGTGGCGACAGGAATCGAACAGGATTCAGCCGGCAATCACGACCCGGTTGCGCCCGGCTCTCTTTGCCTGGTGCATGCTTCGGTCTGCTGAGGAGAAAAGGGTGCTGGGTGCGGATTTCTCTGCTGGCGATGTGTAACTTCCGCCTATGCTGATGGTGATATTGACCAGTCCCTGGGTTGTGAAGTGATCGGTTTCGGTAAAACTCTCCCGCAATCGCTCGGCAGCCGTTATCAGCTCTTTCCTGCTGTCGACGGCAACCAGAGCCGCAAACTCCTCCCCACCCCAGCGGTAGATGTTGTCTGCTGTGCGCAGGACTTCGACGATTCTGCGGGCTGTTCCCTGGATGACCTCGTCGCCGACTGCGTGGCCGTAGCGGTCGTTGATGTTCTTGAATCTGTCGATATCGATAAAGAGCAGTCCAAGCCCCTCCTTGGACCGTTTGGCATGGGCCACCCGCTTTTCCAGATCCCGTTCGAAGAGGCGCCGGTTGCCGAGATGGGTGAGGCTGTCTTCGGCGGCCAGCTGCCGCAACTGGCAGTCGATGCGGTGACCTAGAACGCTGATGATATCCTCCGAGGCGGCCTCCATATCCATCAGGTAGTCAGTGATGTTGAAGGGGCGCCTGGCTTTAGCTTCGTTCAGGATGCGAACCCCCAGTCGATGCAGACGCTCGTGAGCAGCCAAAAATGCGTCCTGCTCATTTTTCGGGATCTGATTGATTCCACCTGTTTGTAACCACTTGCCCAGGGCGCAGGTGTCAGAGGTCATGGGCAGTTTCTCATTGTCCAGTGGTTCGCCCAGTGCCAGAGCGTAGGCACGCAGTTTCCATTGGTAGTGATCGATGTAGGCCTTTTTCAGGCCACTTGGCGAGATGTCACCATGGTCTGTAGAGCAGGGCTGCTGTATTCTGGCTAGATCAAACTCAGCGACTCGGCGTAACCGGTCGAGAGTATGAGCCAGATGAAAGACCATCGATTGCACGGATTGGGTGAGGTCGATGACGCGGCAGAGGGCTTTTGCCAGGTCTGTCTGGCCCTGTTTCTGGGCGATATCGATAAACAGATGTCTCAAGGTGCTCTGTGCGGCCAGCGTGTGCTCAGAACTCATGCCTTTTTTGTGCCAGCGGATCGCCTGGTTGTATTGCAATGAGCAGAAGGTTTCATCGTAGCTGCCGCCGATATAGGATTCGCAGACGCCGTCCAGAAAAGGTCCGCCATTTTTCTCTGTCCAGCCGAGGTGCTCCCTGAACCATTTGTAAAAGTCCACGCGACAGTGGTCGAGAGAGGCACGAAGGTTGTGTTGGTGTAATTTTATCAGCTGGCAGTCGCTGTCCAACAGGCCAATGGTGTTACGCAGCTTTCCGGCATGGCTCATGGTGATCGTAGGTTCATGGTGTTGGATGCGCCCCGGTTACTTGATTAAAGTATAGGTGATAAATTGCTGTGAATTGCGCCATATCGTGACTTAACACCCCGTAAACTATGAAGAATGGGGGTTTGCTTTGTGGTTGTGGCAGGTGGTTTACAAACAGATGAGACACCATTATGCATGTGACGCTTAGGCAGTTGTCTGTGTTCGAAGCGGTTGCCCGACGATTGAGTTACACCCGGGCGGCGGATGAATTGCATCTCAGTCAGCCTGCGGTCTCGATGCAGGTGAAGCAGTTGGAGGAGACGGTCGGACTGCCGTTGTTTGAGCAGACGGGAAAAAAAATCCAGCTTACCGATGCCGGACGGGAGGTCTATCAATACACCCGCGCCATCTTTGGAATGTTCGAAGAGATGGAGGAGGTGCTGGCGGCGCTGAAAGGTGTTGATACCGGGCAGCTCGATATTGCAGTTGCCAGTACCGTCAACTACTTTGCGCCGCGGCTTCTGGCGGCCTTTCATCAGCGCTATCCGGGCATAGATCTGCGCCTGGACGTGACCAATCGAAGGCAGCTGATGGCTTTGCTGGAGGCCAATGAGACCGACATTGTGTTGATGGGACATCCTCCTGAGAGGCTGGAGCTCGAATCGGAAGCGTTCATGGAAAATCCTCTGGTGGTGATAGCGCCGCCAGGCCATCCTCTGGATGGGGTGCCGGGGATTCCCCTCTCCCGCCTTCAGGATGAGACCTTCGTTATGCGAGAGAACGGTTCCGGCACTCGTCTTGCGATGGAACGGTTCTTCAATGAGCATGGTCTCGAACTCAAGGGCGGCATGCAGATGACCCGCAACGAGGCGATCAAACAGGCGGTGCGGGCAGGCATGGGACTCAGTGTGGCTTCAGAGCACACTATCGAGCTCGAGGTGGAGACGGGGCGTTTGGTGGTCCTTGATGTCGAACAATTTCCGATTCTTCGCAAGTGGTATATGGTCTATCGGAAAGGCAAACGGTTGTCGCCAGCTGCCGTTGCCTTCCGGGATTTCGTCCTGGCTGAGGCAAAAAACATACGTCGTGAGGCAGTATGAAATGCGCCTTGGGCCGTGATACGTTAAACTAACCAGTTACACTATCATTCCAAATCGTAGGGTTGGCAGTCGGTTGCGTCCTGATGGGGTTTGATCTGAACAGCTACTTTTGGAATTGGCGCTAAATGTCTGAAATCGAAAACCAGCAAACAGGCGACGCAGCCCCTTCCGGCGGCTACGGCTTGCTGGAACAGGTCGATCTGCCTGCGGACCTGAGACGTTTAGAGTCCTCCCAATTGCCGCAACTGGCAACCGAACTACGTCGGTTTCTGATTGAAACTGTCTCCCAGACAGGTGGGCATCTGGCTGCGGGGCTGGGTGTGGTGGAACTGACCATCGCACTGCACTATGTGTTTGATACCCCGGCAGACCGGTTGATCTGGGATGTCGGACATCAGGCCTACCCCCATAAGATTCTTACCGGACGCCGCGAGCGCATGCACACACTGCGCCAGAAAGGCGGTCTATCCGGCTTTCCCAAACGTACCGAGAGCGAATATGACGTTTTCGGTACAGGGCATTCGAGCACCTCTATCGGCGCTGCGCTTGGGATGGCGGTTGCGGCGAAGCAGAGGGGTGAGTCCCGCAAAATCGTCGCAGTGATCGGGGACAGTGCAATGCAGGCCGGGATGGCCTTTGAGGCACTGAATCATGCTGGAGCCCTGGATCAGGACCTGCTGGTGGTGCTCAACGACAACGACATGTCGATCTCCAAACCGGTTGGTGCCTTCAGTAACCATCTGGCGCGCCTGCTCTCCGGGAACTTTTATACTCGGGTGCGCGAGGGTGGAAAGTCCGCGCTCAGCCATTTGCCGCCGCAATTGGGTGAATTGATGGGGAAATGGGAAGAGCATATGAAGGGTATGGTGATGCCCGGCACGCTCTTTGAGGAGATGGGTTTCAACTACATCGGCCCGATCGATGGCCATGATTTGGAAACCCTGGTTAAGACTCTGCGCAATATGCGCAAGATGTCCGGGCCGCGGTTGCTGCATGTGGTGACCCAGAAGGGGCGCGGCTTTAAGCCCGCTGAGCAGGATCCCTGCTTTTATCATGGGGTTACGCCGTTCAACCCCGCCACTGGTGTGATGCAAAAAAAGGCAGGTGGACCGACCTATACCCAGGTCTTCGGCGACTGGATTTGTCACGCGGCGGCGGAAGATGGCAAGCTGGTGGCCATCACCCCCGCGATGTGTGAAGGCTCTGGCCTGGTGGAGTTCTCCCAACGGTTTCCCAAGCGCTATTTCGATGTCGGTATTGCGGAACAGCATGCCCTGACATTCGCTGCCGGCCTGGCCTGCGAGGGAGTGAAGCCGGTGGTTGCCATCTACTCCTCCTTTTTACAGCGAGCCTACGATCAGTTGTTGCACGATATTTCCCTGCAGAATCTCGATGTCACGTTCGCGGTGGATCGTGCCGGACAGGTGGGCGCGGATGGCGCGACCCATGCCGGCAGCCTTGATCTGAGCTTCGTCCGGGTAGTGCCGAATATGGTGGTTATGACCCCGGCAGATGAAGATGAGAGCAGCAGGATGCTGCAGACCGCCTACGAATACGCGGGGCCGGCGATGGTTCGTTATCCCCGGGGAAGCGGCCCGGGCGTAGCCGTCACTCGTCCTGTTCACCCTATACCGCTGGGTAAGGGTGAGATTCGGCGGGATGGACGGCGGGTCGCCCTGCTGGCCTTTGGTTCTCTGCTGGCGCCGGCGCTGGAGGCGGCGGAGTCCCTGGATGCTACGGTTGCCAATATGCGCTTCGTAAAGCCGCTGGATGAGGCGCTGATTCTCGATTTGGCCTCACGGCATGAGATTCTGGTGACTCTGGAAGAGAACCTAGTTCAGGGTGGCGCAGGTTCAGCGGTCAACGAGTATCTGGCCCGGATTGGACACAAGTTACAGGTGATGAATCTTGGCCTGCCGGATCGATATATCCATCATGCGAGCCACCAGGAACAACTCAGCGAATGTGGTCTGGATGTGACAGGTATTCTGGCGTCGGTGAATCAGGCGTTGCAGGAGAATCCGCTGAAAGCAGTGAAATCGTCTGCCTGACACCGGCCTGCCTCCATGTTCGATGTCACCCCGATCCCCAGTTTCGCTGACAACTATATCTGGCTGATAACCGAGCCGGATACCTCACTAGCGGTTGTTGTGGATCCCGGAGAAATGGAACCAGTGGTGGCATATCTGGAACAGGCATCCCTGGAACTGGGTGCAATTCTGGTGACTCACCACCACTCAGATCATGTCGGTGGAATTCCCGGCCTGCTGCAGCGGTTTCCGGACATCGAGATATTCGGCCCTGCAAAGGAGCCGATACCCGGCGTGAACCGGCGGGTATCCGAAGGCGATCTGATTGAACTGCCCGGCATGACGACGAGGTTCAGGGCGCTTGATACCCCCGGTCATACCGCCGGTCACGTCTCCTATCTTGGTGAAAACGCCCTGTTTTGCGGCGATACGCTCTTCGCTGCCGGATGCGGGAGAGTCTTTGATGGTACTCACGTGGCGCTGGCCGCATCACTGCTGCGTTTTGCCGGCCTGCCTGTGGAGACCCAGATCTACTGCGCCCATGAGTACACGCTGGATAACCTGGGTTTTGCTGCCTGGGTGGAACCGGATAGCGAGGCGATCAAATTGCGTTTGCTGGCAGACCGGGCCAGCCGGGAATCGGGCAGGCCGACATTACCCTCACCGTTGGCTGGCGAGCTGGCCACCAACCCCTTCTTGCGTACAGGTGTGAGGGCTGTGATAAATGCCGCTGAAGGTTACGCCGGAAAAAAACTTAGCGGTGATGAAGCGGTCTTTACCGCGCTGCGAAACTGGAAAGACAGGGAATACGACTAGCTGCCGGGAATTGACGGTAAAAAAAACCGCGGTGACCACAAGGCCGCCGCGGTTTTTTCCAAGGCAGGCGCTGGACCTAACGCGCATCCATCATCTGTTCGATGATTGGTTGCAGGATGATCTCCATGGCAAATCCCATCTTGCCACCGGGCACCACGATGCTGTTACGGCGTGACATGAAAGAGCCGTCGACCATGGAGAGCAGATAGGGGAAGTCGGTACCGAACTTCTTCGTATCCTTGAAACGGATGACCACGAAACTCTCGTCAGGCGTCGGGATGTCACGGGCGATGAACGGGTTGGATGTGTCAACCGTGGGTACGCGCTGGAAGTTGATGTCGGTGCGTGAGAACTGCGGGGTGATGTGGTTGATGTAGTCGGGCATGCGCCGCATGATGGTGTCGACGATCGCCTCCTCGCTGTAACCACGCTCGGCGTTGTCGCGGAAGATCTTCTGGATCCACTCCAGGTTGACGATGGGTACTACACCCACGCCCAGGTCCACGTGCTGGGCGACGTCGTCTTCACCGTTTACTGCCAGTCCGTGCAGGCCTTCGTAAAACAGCAGGTCAGTCCCCTCAGGAATCGTCTCCCAAGGGGTGAACTCGCCAGGTTTCTTGTCAACGCCAAGACGGGTATTGTGTTCGCTGGCCTCATCTTCGGAGTGCAGGTAGTAGCGCTTCTGACCGGAGCCGGTCTCACCGTAGGTCTTGAACAGCTCTGCGATCTTGTCGAAGCGGTTTGCTTCGGGACCGAAATGGGACATACCGCCTGACATCTTCTCGCGCATCTCGACGCGGTCGTAGCGGTGGAAGCTGTCACCCTCGACTATGGCGGGGGTGAAACCATCGCGGTAGAAGATGTGCTCCAAGGCACGCTTGACGGTAGTGGTGCCGGCGCCGGAAGAACCGGTAACTGCTACGATTGGGTGTTTCTTAGACATGAATTACTCCCCTATGCAATCGTTTTGACCTGGCCGGAAACTGTCCTAAAAGGGTGCGTTAAATATCAGGTTCCGGCAAGACATGAATTCTGAGTGGGGCCAACTATACCACGGAGAATGGGTAATTCCACTGGGACGGAAGGGATAGGGAAAAGGCCCGCCTGTTGGCGGGCCTTCAGGGCAGAGTCAAAAGAGGTGCGAGTTGATCCAGATGTGGGTGAATATGCTGGCCACGTAGCCCAAGGCTATCACCGGCATCCATTTCATGTGGCCAAAGAAGGTGTACTTGCCCCGGGCCTGACCCATCAGCGCTACGCCGGCGGCAGAGCCGATGGAGAGCATGCTGCCGCCGACGCCGGCGGTCAGGGTTGCCAGCAGCCATTGACCCTCGGACATGTCCGGCATCATGGTGAGTACCGCGAACATCACAGGAATATTATCGACGATGGCGGAGAGTACACCTACGGCCACATTGGCCGGGGTGGCATTCATCGCAGGGCTGAGGCCCATGGTGACGCCCCACTGGGTGTACATGACATCGGAGGCCAGTGCCAGGTAGCCGATGAAACCCAGGCCGCCGACACAGAGCACCACGCCATAGAAGAAGAGCAAGGTGTCCCACTCTGCCCGGGCGATTTTGTTGAAGATGTCGAAGGCGATGGGGTCACCCATCTGCCCATCGTGCTCCAGCTCGGTGGAGGCTTCACCATTGGTGGTGGCCAGCTCTTTGTGGTAGGTCTTCTTCAGGTAGAAACCGAAGAACTGCAGGTAGGCCAGGCCGGTCAGCATGCCGATCACGGGGGGCATGTGGATGAAATTGTGGAAACTTACTGCAGTGATGATGGTGGCCAGGAACAGAAAAATAATGCGTTTGGCGCCGCGTTTCATTTCGATATCTTCACCACCGCCTTCAGGTTTTTCATTGGGTACGGCGAAGGTCATGATAACTGCTGGTATCAGCCAGTTGACCACCGAGGGGACAAAGAGATTGAAGAACTCGAAAAAGTCGACGGTGCCCTGAGCAGTGGTGATGTTTTTCTGCCATACCATTAGGGTGGTGATGTCGCCGAAGGGACTGAAGGCGCCGCCGGCATTGGCCGCCACCACGATGTTGATGCAGGCAAGCAGTACGAATTTGTTGTTGCTGCCGCCAACTGCCAGTACCACCGCGCACATCAGCAGAGCAGTGGTCAGGTTGTCGGCGATCGGGGAGATGAAGAAGGCGAGTGCGCCGGTAATCCAGAAGAGTTGCCGGAAGCCGAAACCTTTGGCCACCAGCCATGAGCGCAGTTTTTCAAAAATGTTGCGTTCATCCATGGCGTTGATATAGGTCATCGCCACCAGCAGGAACAACATCAATTCGGCGTATTCCAGCAGGTTGTGGCGTACAGCTTCTTCCGCTGCGTGGGGCAGGCCGTGTTGCTGATAGTACCAGGCAACGATGGCCCAGATCAGGCCTGCAGCCAGAATCACCGGTTTGGATTTGCGCAGGTGGGTGAACTCTTCCGCCATTACCAGCAGATAGGCCACCACGAAGATGGCGATTGCGGTGAAACCCACCCAGTGGTCGGTAAGAATCAGGTGGTTTTCGCCACGTCCAGACGCAAGACCGATCCCAGGCAGAATCAAGAGTAGAAATGGTAACAGGAATCGCACAGCGCTTGCTCCCTTGGAAGTTATTAGTGTCTTAATTGGCATCATTTAGCGGGCAATAATAGTCGAGATGCTGCCTTCATGCCCTTTAGTAACGGCAGGATTTTATATCACTTTAACGTATGTTACTGCAGATTTATTGAATCGCTGCATTAACTAGTCGGTGTGCCCTCGTAAAAAGTAGTTAATTAGGATAAGCTTATCTGCTACCCGAATTGTCGATGGGCAGCGCTGGCTCGGTCTGCTGGAATACAGGGTGTCGGGCATTCCTTTCCGTAGGATTCCGCTGCCCATTCGACAGCTAGGTAGTGGTAATTAACTTTATTTTCTTCAGGGGGTTACAGTGATTGGGCTAAACGACGTAGTCGCTTACTTGCGGCAATGTTTCCTGCCGTTCTTCGGATGGATCGGCGAACTGCGCGACGGTAAGATCCTGAAGGCCGATATTCTTGCGGGCGTCACGGTTGCGCTGGTACTGGTCCCTCAGTCCATGGCCTACGCTCAACTGGCAGGTTTGCCCGCCTACTACGGTCTCTACGCCTCCTTTCTTCCGCCCATGATCGCGGCCATCTTCGGCTCATCCCGGCAGTTGGCAACCGGGCCCGTCGCGGTGGTTTCCCTGATGACGGCGGCGGCACTGGAGCCGATCGCCGCAGCCAATCCCGAGGGATTTCTCATCTATGCGGTGCTGTTGGCACTGTTCGTCGGTGTATTTCAAATCTCGCTCGGTCTGCTGCGTCTTGGCGTGCTGGTCGATCTGCTCTCTCACCCTGTGGTGGTCGGCTTCACGAATGCCGGCGCCATCATCATTGCCACCTCCCAGTTGAGCAAGCTGTTCGGCGTGACCGCAGAGAGTGCGCCCCACCACTATGAGAAAGTCTACAATGTGCTTGTTGCGGCCGTGGATGGGACGCACATCGCGACGCTGATATTTGCCGTGGTGGCCATCGGTATTATGGTCGGGCTGAAGAAATATATGCCGAAGATCCCCAACGTGCTGGCGGCTGTGGTGGTGACTACCCTCGGGGCCTGGTTGCTCGGTTTTGAGGGTGGAATGGGCGGCAAGGTTGTGGGCAGTATCCCTGCTGGACTACCTCCGCTCTCTTTTCCCACTGGTATCGACTGGGACATAGCCACACAGTTGATGGCCACTGCGGTGATCATTTCACTGATCGGCTTCATGGAGGCCATCTCCATCGCCAAGGCGATGGCAGCGCGCACTCGTCAGAAGCTGGATGCCAACCAGGAGCTGATCGGACAGGGTCTGAGTAACATCACCTCCGGCCTCTTCTCCGGCTATCCGGTTTCCGGTTCCTTCTCCCGCTCCGCGGTCAATATCGACAACGGGGCAGTCACCGGTTTCTCTTCGGTCGTCACGGGTCTGGTGGTTGGTATAACACTGCTGTTCCTGACCCCGCTGCTCTACCATCTGCCACAGGCGACTCTGGCTTCTGTCATCATTCTGGCAGTGATCAATCTGATCAAGATTGAACCGATCATCCATGCCTGGAAGGCTGAGAAGCAGGATGCGATGGTGGCGGTGGTCACCATGTTGCTCACGCTTTATATGGCGCCGCATCTGGAGATCGGTATTCTGGTGGGTCTGATACTCTCCATTGCACTTTTCATCGTGCGTTCCATGCGCCCGCGCGTGGCAGTGCTCTCCCGCTATCATGATGGGACCATGCGGGATATCAGTGTGCATCCGCTGCCCACCAGTGACTATATCCAGTTATTGCGTTTCGATGGTTCGCTCTATTTTGCCAATGCCGGATATTTTGAAGACAAAGTACTGGAGCTGGTGGCGAGTAAACCCAGCCTGCGTTACATCGTAATCGATGGTGAGGGTATCAACCAGATCGACTCCACTGGCGAAGAGGTGCTGCGCCATCTTGCCGAGCGTCTGAAATCGAATAATATCGAATTTCTGGTGGCGCGGATGAAGAAGCAGTTTATGGATACTATCCGTAGTACTCACCTGCTTGAAGAGATTGGGCCGGATCATTTCTTCTCGCGTATCCAGTTCGCTTTGAACTATGCTTGGGATGGTCTGGGCGATGAGTATGATCGCACCCAGTGCCCGCTGCGGCGTCAGGTTGATTGATCTTTAATCACTGACAGGCAATAAAAAACCGGCATCAAGCCGGTTTTTTATTGCCTGATCCGCTACGCTTGATCAGGCCTACAGGCTGAACGCGGCCTTATTGCAGAGCGGCTACCTGGTAGCTGCCGTCGACCTCGTTGAAGTTCAGCAGATCGACAGAGAGTTGATTCATATCGGTCGAGACTTGTGCGAGCTGATTTTTCGCCTGAAAATGGGTCTGCTGCTTGACTGCCGCGTAGACCAGGCCGCCAGGGGCAAGAATAGTGATGGCGACATCCAGGACACCAAAGGCACCTTTCTCTACGCGTTGCTGAAGCGCGATTTGCTGGTTTTTCAGATCCTGTTGCAGGTTACGAAGCTGTTTCGACAGAGTTGAGGTGTCTACCATTCTGAGACTGGTGCAGAAACCCTCTTCATCGACAGTCAGGGTCCGCTCTTCTGCGACGATACAGGTCGAGGTGGTGCCAATCGCAAGCAACAGGGCCAAGCTCAAGGATTTTTGTCTCAGGTTGTTCATGTTGGTTGCCTCTGCGAAGTCGTTACCGAGTCTGATTGGCCTCTCCCTGGTTCTATCTCTCTCCTGTGGTTTCAGATTACGGCCGAACACAGGAATATTTAGGAACTGCTTCACATTGAGTCGGCAGAACGGCCGGAATCTGAAACCCGGGTCACAAAACTAAGCGGTGCTGGGGAACACTTTTCCCGGATTGAGAATATTCCGGGGGTCGAACTGACGTTTGATGCAACGCATCAGTTCCAGGGTAACCGGATCGATCTCGCGATCGATATAGGGCTGTTTGACCAGACCGATGCCATGTTCCCCGGAGAGGGTGCCGCCGAGGCTCAGGGTCAGGTCGAAAAGACGGCTCAGGCACTGCTTGCCAAGAGACAACTGTTCCGGGTCGTCCGGGTCCAACAATAGATTGACATGGATATTGCCGTTCCCGGCATGACCAAAGTTGATGATGGTGATGCCGGTGTCGGTTGAGAGTCTCTCCAGGCTGCCTATCAGATCAGGGATGCGCGAGACGGGCACCACCACATCCTCATTGATTTTTTTGGGCGCCACATTGCGCAGTGCCGGTGAGAGCGCCTTGCGGGTCTTCCAGAGTGAAGCGACGGCCTCCGTTGTCTCTGCGGTGTGTATCTCCAGCAGTCCCTGATTGGACGCCGCTTCCGAGATGGCGGCGGTCTCATCCTCGATGCTGTGTGCGGGACCGTCCACCTCGATCATCAACAAGGCACCCACCGCGGGATCGAGTTCGAGATTCGAAAAATCCCGTACCATCGCCAGTGCCGCACCGTCCATGAACTCCAGCGCACAGGGGGTGACGGGCTGTGCCATGATGGCGGAGACCGCATGGGCGGCGGCGTGAATATCCCTGTAACTGGCCTGCAGGGTTCGTTTGGTCTCCGGCAGCGGAGTCAGCTTGAGGGTGGCTTCTGTTATCAGAGCCAGCGTACCCTCGGAACCGATCAGCAGGCGGGTGAGGTCGTAACCCACCACCCCCTTGGTGGTATTGACTCCGGTGTGGATGGTTTGACCGTTGCCGAGGACGGCTCTGAGGCCGAGGGTGTTCTCGCGGGGTGTGCCATATTTTACCGCCCGGGGACCTGCGGAATTGTAAGCAAGGTTTCCGCCGATGGTGCAGATCGATGCGCTGGTTGGGTCTGGTGGCCAGAAAAAACCCTTTTCCGCCAGTGCCGTCTGCAGCATCTGATTGGTAACACCTGGCTCCACCCTGGCCAGGCGGTTGTCGGGATCGATCTCCAGGATACGATTCATGCGTTCCAGGGAGAGCAGGACGCCGCCCTCGATGGGCACGGTGGCGCCGGTGGTGCCGGTTCCCGTGCCTCTGGCAACCAGGCTGATCCGTTGCTCGTGGCAGAAACGGGCGAGTGCCGCCACCTGCGAGTGTTCGGTGGCGAAGACCACCGCTTGCGGCATTGCCTGCAGGCGGCTGTTGTCATAGCCATAAGGCAGGCAGTCGGCGGGGTCGGTGAATACCGATTTGCAACCGACAATCTCCGCCAGGGCGTTGCGCAGTGAAGAGGTGTTCAACCTGGGTTCAATCTAGATGTACTCGAAGACCCGCACCACCCGGCGAACGCCGCTGATGTGCCGGACCAGGTCGGTCACTGCATCGCCTTCGGCCTGTGTGAGGAGTCCCATCAGAAAGACAACGCCGCGTTCCGTGACGACCTTAACCCGAAAGGTATCAAAATCGGGCAGGTCGACCCCGGTCAGTTTGAATTTTACCTCGGTGGTGAGGGCGGAGTCGCGGGTTCGCTCTCCGATGGAGGCTGCAGTACCGATCTCCAATTCATTGACCACCCGGCGGACACGCTCGACACCCTTTACCATCTGCTCCGCCCGGGCGCGGATCGCTTCTGTCTCGGCCTGGCCGGTGAGCAACACCACCATGTTATAGCTGGTGATGCTGATTTTGCTGTGTTCTTCGAGAGTGGTGTCGTTGCCGAGCCGTTCCATGGATTTTAATTCGATAGACTGATCTTCCACGATGACGCCGGCAGTGCGGCGATCATGGGCCACACTGGCTGTGGTGGCCGCGCCACCGACGATGACAGCGGCACAGCCTTGCAGTAGCAAACCGGTGAGCAGAACGATGGCGAGGATGATCGATTTTGAATGCTGCATTTTATTCACTTCCCAATAGCTGTTGGTCCACCAGATCACACAGGCAGTGTATAGTCAGTAGGTGAACTTCCTGAATGCGGGCGGTTGAGCCCGACGGTACGCGAATTTCGACATCGCCAGGCGCCAGGAGTTTCGCTGCCTCCCCCCCTTCTTTGCCGGTCAGGGCGATGACAGCCATCTCCTGTTCATGGGCTGCCTCCATGGCCGCACAGACGTTGTTCGAATTGCCGCTGGTGGATATCGCCAGCAGTAGATCGCCAGGCTGACCCAGTGCCTCGATTTGCCGTGCGAAGACCCGTTCGTAACTGTAGTCGTTGGCGATCGATGTGAGGGTCGAGGTGTCTGTGGTCAGGGCGATGGCGGGCAGGCCGGGGCGCTCCCGTTCGAAACGGTTGAGCATTTCGGATGAGAAGTGTTGCGCGTCTCCGGCGGAGCCGCCGTTACCGCAGCTCAATATTTTGCCCCCCTCCAGTAACTGAGCCACGATAAGCTCTGCGGCGCCGGCAATCGGATCGACCAGCAGCGGCATCGCCTCGATTTTGGTCTGGATGCTCTGCTCAAAAATCTGTTTGATTCTGTCGTTCAGTTCCATGTTCTATAGACTACCTGTAGATCAGGCGCTCTGGAAGGCATCCTTGATCCATTCAATGTTGGGGTCGTGTTCGCCTGTGATGCCCACCACGTCGAAGCGGCAGGGCCATGAATTGCGTTGCCGTTGCAGATAGTGGCTGGCTGCAGTGATCAGCTTGCGCTGCTTGCGGGCTGTGACCGACTCAGCTGCCGAGCCAAAACTGCTGCTCTTGCGAAATCGCACCTCAACAAATACCAGACTCTCCCCATCCCGCATGATGAGGTCGATCTCTCCTCCCTTGCAGCGGTAGTTCTTCTCGATGAGTTGCAGCCCGGTCTGTTGCAAATGACTGCAGGCAAGGCTTTCCGCCAGATCGCCCCTGCACAGATGGCTGGCCTTTCTCATGGACTCTGTGGAGCCCCGTCTGGAGTAACGGATGTCTCAGTCGTCTCTTGAGGCATGTTGTTCGGCGTGATTGTGGTGGATTCGTCAGGTAAGCCCTGGATTGGTTGATAAGGGGATGGCGTGTTTTCCGGCACCTCCATACGGGGAGCGAAGCCGCTTATCCTGGCTTTGCCATTAGACATTTCAGCCCATGCGAGCTGGCGGTGTAGCCGGTTTGAGGTATCGATGTAGAGGTTGCCGGTTTTGCCGTCCTGTGTGAGTCCCGGTTGATCGCTCAGCTGTTGCAGGTGGGGCAGCAGATTGAAGGCGTCAATGCCCATGGCGTAGAGTCGGGTATAACGCTCTTCCACCCCCGGCAGAAGTTTTGCCAGACTGCTGCGTGACAGGGGTTGCTGATTGTCATCTTCCAGCAACCAGGGAATGTCGACGAACTTGATCTTGCCGATATCCTTGTCTTTCTCCTGCGCCTGTTTGCCGCTGTAGATGTGGGAGGTGGCATAGACCGGCAGATCCCCTGCATGGTGGAACTGCAGTTGAGGGCGTAGCTGTCGTGCTTTTTGCGGGCGGGCGGCGAGAAAGATGAAGTCGGCATCTGCCCGGCGTCTCGGCTCGTATTCCAGAGAATCACCCAGTACCTGTTGCACTGCCTGCTTGCGGGCGTTGCTCTCATCGATATTGAGCAGTTTTCGGATGGGAGCGGAGAAATCGTTCTCCTTGGCGATGTAGGACTGCTGTTCGACTGTCCGGCCGCCAAGTGATTCCCAGCGTTCCCGAAAACTTTCATAGATCCGATCGCCCCAGCTTCCTGTTGGTGTCAGTACCAAAGCGTTGCCGAAACCATCGAGCCAGGCGCGTTCGGCCACCTGCTCAGCTTCATCCTCTGGTGATAGGCCAAACTGGTAAAAGTTTGCGGGTGGATGGGGCTCTCCGTTTGTCCGGTTGAGGGCAAGCAGCGGGATCTCGAAGTTTTCCTTTTGCAGCAGGGCCTTGAGTGCCACCTTGCTGATCGGTCCAACCGCCATTTTTGCGCCTTGGTCGATCGCCAACTGATAGGTATCGATGATCTTAGTGGGGTCGCTGCTGTCATAAAAACGCAGTGCAGGACGGTTATTGGCCGGTCGCTGATACCAGGCCGACATGAACCCGTCACGCGCTGCGGCAGCCACTTTGGCGTAGGGGCCGGTGCGGGGCAGGAGTATCGCGATGTGACTGACCTGTTCAAACAGAGACTTGTCCTGATCGAAATAGCCGACGAGCAGTGTCGGGAGAGCGGGATGGTTTTGGTACTCCTCCCGCCAGGCATCCAATCGTGTCTCGACAACGGCCGGGTCGTCGCCACGGTTTTTGACGATTCGGGCAAGATCCATCCAGCCGCCCAAGGTGCCTGGTGGATCCGGCTGCAGCAGTGCCAGTGCAGTATCGGTCATTGCGGAGAGGGTCTGAATCAGCATGGCCTGATTCTTCAGGCGACGCTCGGGGTCGAGCAATAACATATCGAGTTCGCCCAGCTCCCGGGCACTCTCCAGAAGATTGCCAACGAGGCGAAAACTCTCCGCGACGTTTCTGTGAAACCGCTGGCGCAGACCGAGGGTGTTTTCCGGGCCTGGGGGAGGTTGCATCAGGTCCAGTGCCTGATCGACCTGACCCAGTTGCAACAGTCTTTCTGCTTGCAGCATACGCAGTCTCAGGATGAATTCCCCATCGCTGCCGGGGCTGCGGATCTCATTGGTCAGGGATTCGCTCTTTTCCCAATTACCTGCCTTGGCCCAGTTTTCCGCCGCCTCCAGCAGCAGATCCTCACGCTGGGGGGGAAGGCTGTCGCGGGCCAGTGACTCGATCAGTACAGCGGCCGCAGCAAACGATTTGGCCTCGATGAGGCTATCGGCCTGCCGCCGCAGGGTGACCTCATCCGTTTCAAGTTCGACGTCCGGTTTTGTGACTGGTGCGGTGCAGCCCTGGAAAAGAAGCAGCAGGGAGAGGATCAGCAGTAGCGGCGAAATACGTTGAATCACTTGCATGGTCTCGATCGGGTGTGCAGGATGGGAATCTGGCCAGCTCCCGTTTTAAGTAGGTATCTATATTGTCAAAGGGCGTACTTTACGTTGTTGCCACCCCAATCGGCAATCTCGATGATTTTTCTGTGCGTGCCGTCAGGGTGTTGGAGACGGTGGATCTCATTGCGGCGGAGGACACAAGGCACACCCGCCCCCTGCTTAGACACTACGGCATCTCTACGCAAATGGTGGCCCTGCACGAACATAATGAGCGGGAGGTGATGGGGCGATTGCTGCGGCAGTTGGAGGAGGGACAATCCCTCGCGCTGGTCTCAGATGCGGGTACGCCGCTGATCAGTGACCCCGGTTTTTCGCTGGTGCGGGAGGCGGGCCGCCTGGGCATCCGTGTCGTGCCGGTGCCTGGGGTCAGCGCGGCGATATGCGCGCTCTCCGTGGCGGGTCTGCCCACAGATCGTTTCCTCTTTGCCGGTTTTCCGCCCCGGCAATCATCCGCCCGTCGACGCTGGTTTCAGGATATTGCGGCCGAGAGCGCCACCCTGGTGTTCTATGAATCGAGCCACCGGATACTCTCCACCCTCAAGGATATGGCCGAGGTGTTTGGTGCGGCGCGGGAGTCAGTGGTGGCCCGCGAGCTGACCAAGGTGTATGAGACCCTGCTGCGCGGGCGACTCGATGAGCTGATCGAAGTCGTCGCGGAAGATCTCAATCAGCAGAAGGGCGAGTTTGTCGTCCTGGTGCAGGGGGCGGGGAGAGGGCAGTCTGATCAGAAGACCGTGGAGACCGAACAGGTACTCAAGGTGCTGCTGGATGAACTGCCATTAAAGCAGGCTGCTGCACTGGCGGCGAAGATAACCGGTGAGAAAAAGAACGCACTTTACCAACAGGCGCTAGCCTGGAAACAGAACCCGTAAAGTAGGAGCGGTGCCTCGCCGCGATTTATTCGTCTACGGAGCAATCGCAGCGGTGGCGCCGCTCCTACCATTTAACACCCTTTCCGCTTGCGGCGGAGTGATTTAATGGTTCACCTCGATCCGCTTCGGCGATGTGACGGGCGTCTTGGGGATGATGACCTCGAGCACACCATTGTCACCGGTGGCTTTAATGCCTTCCGGGTCGGTGTGGTCCGGGAGTGTAAAACGACGATAGAAAACACCGCGAGCGCGTTCGACACGCTTGTAGTTCTCCTTCTCCTCCGTCTTCTCGAATTTTCGTTCGCCCCGGATACTCAGCACACCATTCTCCATGGTGACTTCAATATCTTCAGGCACCACACCCGGAATATCAGCATGCAGCACATACCGATCATCCTCTTCCTTGATGTCGACTGCCGGAACCCAGTCTCCCCCAACCACATGGGATATATCATCCCGCTCGCGTGAGGTGAGAGGTCGATCCATATCCCGACGCCATTCGTCCATCATCTGCCAGGGATCATATCGTGTGATGTTCATAATGACCTCCTCTTCAGATTTACCCTGTCCTACTTTAATGATGGGTCCGAAACGGGTTTTTTTCAAGGGTACGTTGAAGGGGTATGGTGCTTTTATCTTGTTGATAGTTATTGGTTTTTTCTGCGTATTTATCTGGTATTTTTGGGTTTTTTTGACGGCTCAGACTTAAATGGCTTTTGGATACGAATCAGATTGAAATATAGTGTTCAATGCTATTCTGTAGCGTTATTCTAAGAGGGGTACTCCAAGGGAGCCCCTATGATTCCTGCCAAAAAAATTGAGGTTCTCATGGATGACCTTTCGCCTTCAGATCTGAAAACGATCCTCCACTCCAAACGAGCGAATCTCTACTACCTCGAACACTGTCGTGTTTTGGTCAACGGAGGACGGGTCGAATATGTTACCGATGAGGGCAAGCGTTCCCTCTACTGGAACATTCCAATCGCTAACACCACCTCCGTGCTATTGGGGACGGGTACTTCTATTACTCAGGCGGCCATGCGTGAACTGGCAAAAGCCGGCGTGTTGGTGGGCTTCAGCGGTGGAGGTGGAACGCCTCTGTTTAGTGGCGTAGAGCGAGACACTGACATTGTCTGGTTCTCACCCCAAAGCGAATATCGTCCCACCGAATACCTTCAGGCCTGGGTAAAATTCTGGTTTGATGACGAGCGTCGCCTTCAAGCGGCGAAGATAATTCAGCGTAGCCGCATTGATCGACTCCAAAATCACTGGCTGAAGAATCGCGCACTGGCGGACAGAGGATTTTCAATCGACCCCGCGCGTCTTGAAACACTGCTGAACGGGACGCTCAACGGTATCGAAGAGGCAACAGATGTAACGGCTCTGCTCACCGCAGAGGCCAGGTTAACCAAACAGCTCTTCAAGCTTGCTGTACAGACTGTAGGTTATGGCGACTTTGTGCGGGCAAAGAAAGGCACCGGCACCGATCCGGCCAATCGATTTCTTGATCATGGCAACTATCTGGCTTATGGATTGGGAGCCACCGCCACCTGGGTTCTCGGATTGCCCCATGGGTTGGCGGTACTGCATGGCAAGACAAGACGGGGTGGTCTGGTATTCGATGCGGCGGATTTGATTAAAGATGCGGTGATTCTGCCCCAGGCATTCATCTCAGCCATGGCAGGTCATGAAGAGCAGGAGTTTCGCCGGGCTTGTATCGAATCCCTGACGCGCAGCGAATCCCTGGATTTCATGATCGATACGCTTAAAGCCGTGGCCATTGAGGTTGGGAGCGATTCACCATGAACGTGATGCTCATCTCCCAGTGTAATAAAAACGCACTCAAGGAGACTCGACGCATTCTGGATCAGTTCGCTGAACGGCGCGGCGATCGGAGCTGGCAAACCGCAATTACCCAGCAAGGGCTGGAAACCCTGCATCGCATGCTGCGCAAGACGGCGAGAAAGAACACCTCGGTTGCCTGCCTGTGGATTCGTGGCAAGGACCACAGTGAGTTGATCTGGGTTGTTGGCGACAATCGGCGCTTCAATGATCAAGGGGGGACTCCTACTAACACTACCGAGCGTGACGTACTGCGCAGAAAGGATGAGAACGACTGGCATCACGCGGAAGATATTCGACTGCTTACCTCGCTTGCTGCCCTGTTTCACGATTTAGGTAAGGCCAACCAGGCGTTTCAGGAGAAGCTTAAAGGAGGCAAGCCCTTAGCTGATGCTTACCGCCATGAGTGGGTTTCACTGCGCCTGTTCGAGGCATTTGTGGGTGCGGATGACGATGCCGCGTGGCTGAAACGTTTGGTTGAACTGACAGAGCGTGACCAAGACCTGGTAATCCAGCCGCTGCGTGATGGTGTTGATAAAAAGCTCCCTGCGCCTTTGAAGAAACTGCCACGACTGGCAAAAGTAGTTGGTTGGTTAATTCTTTCCCATCACCGAATGCCCATAAACCCAGACTTTGATGCTGGCATTAAAACCTCCATCTTGGAAAAATTACCTGACAGCATTCCTGCGGCTTGGTGTGGTGCTCGAAATAAACGTGATGACGAGTCTGACGATAGATATGCCAAGGCAAAAGCCGCCTGCTGGAAGTTCACCAAAGGCATCCCCTTCAACAGCAAACACTGGCAGCAGCACGTCAGCCGTGTCGCGCTTGCCATCCTAAAACGGCCCCCAACAAGTGAGACTCAATGGCTGGATGACCCTTACGTGATGCACATGTCCCGCATGGCGCTGATGCTCGCGGACCACTTCTACTCCAGTGAACCCAATCACCCGCGTTACGGCGATGCTGGATACCCCCTGATCGCCAACACCGACCGAGATACAGGCAATCCTAAACAACGACTGGATGAACACTTGATCGGAGTTGAAGTGAATGCATCCCGCATCGTTCGTACCTTGCCACGTCTTGAACAACAAATGCCACGCATTGCCCGTCACAAGGGTTTTCGTCAACGCAGCCGCGACAAGCGATTTCACTGGCAAGACAAAGCCTTCGACCTGGCGAAGAGTCTGCAAATTCGCGCCACCAGCCAAGGATTTTTTGGTGTCAACATGGCCTCTACCGGCTGCGGAAAGACTCTCGCCAATGGCCGTATCCTCTACGCACTGGCGCATCCACAACAGGGTGCAAGATTCAATATCGCCCTGGGGTTACGCGCCCTCACGCTACAAACAGGCGATGCCTACCGAGAGCGCCTTGGACTGGGCGCTGAAGATATGGCTGTTTTGGTTGGTGGCGGCGCTATTCGGCAGTTGCATGAGCACCAACAAAAGCAGGGAAAATTGGAGCAAGCCGGCAGCGAATCCAGTGAATCACTCCTGGCCGAACAGAATTTTGTACACTTCGAAGGCAGTCTGGAAGACGGCCCCCTCAACAAATGGCTGAAAAAGACTCCCGAGGCCCAAAAGCTACTCAACGCCCCCATTCTTATCAGCACCATTGACCATCTTATCCCCGCTACTGAAGGCACCCGTGGCGGTCACCAGATAGCCCCTATGCTGCGTCTGATGACATCGGATCTGATACTGGATGAGCCGGATGATTTTGGCCTGGAAGACCTGCCTGCCCTCACCCGCTTGTTACATTGGGCTGGGTTACTCGGCAGCAAGGTCTTACTCTCCTCCGCCACCCTGCCACCCGCCCTGATTCAGGGTCTGTTTCAGGCCTATCGTGAGGGGCGGCGCATCTATCAAAATAATCGGGGTGAGCCAAGACAGCCGCTCAGCATCTGCTGTGCCTGGTTCGATGAATACAATGCCGAGACCAGCGATCACGCTAAGGACGACAGCTTCCAACAAGCACACCACAGCTTCGTCGGAAAAAGGCTGATAAAACTGACCGAGGCCAGACAGCGCCGTAGGGCCATCATCCAACCTCTGGCTATCGCCCAGGGACAAACCCGCGAAGTGATCTGCCAGGATCTGGCCAGATCACTGCTTGAGCAAATACCCAGACTGCACTCACACCACCATAATCAAGATCCAAAATCCGGCAAGCAAGTCAGTTTCGGTCTGATCCGCATGGCCAACATCAATCCACTGGTGAATGTGGCTGAGTCACTCTATGCACTCGGAGCGGCAAAAAATCAACGCATCCATCTCTGTATTTATCACTCCCAGCATCCGCTGTTGGTGCGTTCCGGCATAGAAAAACGTCTGGATCGACTGCTCAACCGCAAAGACCAGGAGGCGCTTTTTCAGGATGAAGAGGTACGTGGCTGGCTTGATCGATATGCAGAGCAGGATCAGATTTTCATTATTCTCGCCACTGCAGTCGCCGAAGTAGGACGTGATCATGACTACGACTGGGCGATTGTTGAACCCTCATCCATGCGCTCCATCATTCAGCTTGCCGGTCGGGTTCACCGTCATCGTGATGAGATTTGTGAAACACCCAATATTCATCTGTTGGATACCAACGTCCGCCATCTTCGGGATGGCATGACAAAACCCGCCTTCTACCGCCCCGGATTCGAAGGCGAGCGATATCTGCTTGAGCACCATCATCTAACGGATCTGCTGACAACGGTGCAACTCGCCCGTATTGATGCCAGCGCCCGCATTCGTGAGCGTGACCCGCTCACGCCCCAGCAAAACCTGGTTGATCTCGAACACGCCTGTCTGCGTGCCCTGATGCTGGATGAAAAGTTTGACAACATGCCGAGCCAGACCTCTGTGCAAGCATGGTGCAATACCCGCGCAAATCTCAGCGGTGAGCTGCAACGCAAACAACGTTTCCGTAAAGACCCCCAAGGCCGGCGGCGTTACGGCCTGTTACCGAATGAAGATGACGAGATTGAATTTCGTCGTTTCGAGCGAGAGGGCGGAACCACACTGACCAATAAGCTTAAACACGACATCCAGTTGGAATCTGGCCCCCGCATCAACTTCTGGGGCGAACCCGATTATGAAGTCGCACTGGAAGTGCTGGCTGAATCGCTGGGAATGGACGCGGCGGAATGCGCCCGAAAGTTTGGAGTGGTGGATCTACCTGAAAAAGGCTGCGATCAGGGTTGGTACTATCATCCGAGTTTGGGTTTCAGCCGGTTTAAGTAAGGAAAAGACACTAGGGCGGCGAAAGTGCCCTAGTGTAGGACTACCTATCTAAGATAGAGCTGCCTATGCGGCAGTAAATGCTACTAATTAGCTACCTTTTCTAAACTACCTATGCGGTAGAGCGAACCATTATTACATAAACAGTCTAATATCTGATGTATTAGTAGTCTACTAATAAGATACCTGGTTAAAATATTTTGATTATTCCCCTACAATAAATGGGATAAAAGAAAAGGGGCGCTGAAACGCCCCTTAGTATGTGCAATATCTCGTATGCGACGAGACCCCAACCCCAGGGTTTGATGCGGTTAGGAGGATATTGAGGTGCGTGACAACCTCCTTGTTAGAAGAGTCTGACCTCATGGTCCCGAGCTATTTTGCACGGGACCATGATAACGCAGCAATCAGTTCCAATAAATCCATTAATCAAAAAGGACGTGTGTATGGACGCACCAATCAATCAACCTGACGATAGCGACTGCATCCGAGCTGTCATCAACCAATTCCTGCAGGAACGCCTGAAACCAAAACTCGACAAACTCAAGGAGGGAGAAGACGAAAAGCATCAAAAACTTCTGGAAGCACATCAACCAGAAATATGGATAGCCGACGCTGCCCGGCGCGTCAGCCAGATCCAGCAAGTCACTCACGCCATCAAATACACCCACCCGGACGCCAAGGGCACCAGTCTGAATAGCTCGGGTAATCCTGCGGCTGGTGAGCATCTCATTGGCACTCATACCCTGAATGGTTCAGCCCCCTCCGACGTAGTGGGAAATGCAGCGGCGCTCGACGTCTACAAATTCCTGCGCCTGGAGGTAAATGGCAAGACGCTGCTACGCCTTGCCGGTGATTCAGCGCCGGCCCTTGTCGATGCACTATCTGCCGACACTGAAGTGGCGCAAGGTTGGATGACTGTGTTTGCCAATATCACTGAACCTAAAGGAGAACCCACCTCCCATAAACTGGCCAAGCAACTCTATTGGCCCTTGGGTAATAGTGAATATCACCTGCTGGCGCCGCTTTTTCCCACCGCTTTAGTCCACGGCATTTACAGTGGCATACGCGAAGACCGCTTTTCTGAAGCCGCCAAGACCGCCCGCGAAGCCCGCCGGAACAAGCAGCCCCACGACCACGGTTTCCGGGAATATCCAAACTTCGCCATCCAGAACTTTGGCGGCACCAAACCGCAAAACATCAGTCAGCTCAACAGTGAACGTCATGGTGAAAACTATCTTCTGGCAGCCCTCCCACCCAGCTGGAAAAGTGAACGCATCAGCCCACCGCTGAATATGGAAAGCGTCTTTGATCGCTGGCTGAACCGCAACAAGCGCATCTACAAATTGACCACGATACTTCGAGGCTTTCTGGTCAAGGTTCAACCAGTCAACAACATCAACATCCGTGACAAACGTGCGGAACTGGTCGCATCCATCGTCGATGAAATCGTACAGTTTGCCGCCCAGCTACGTGATTTGTCGCCAGGATGGAGCCAGCATGAAGATTGCCACCTGAACACTGATGAGTGCTATTGGCTGGATCCATATCGTGGCCTTGATGACAAGGAATTTGCCGCAGAGCGTTCCAAAAGCAACTGGCGGGAAGCCATTTATGATCGTTTGGGTAACTGGTTGAACGCCCGCCTGAATACCGACAAAACCCCCATGAGCGATGCGGAACATGCAGAGTGGCGTAGCGTATTAAAAGCCGAATTACGCATGTTGCGAGAGGAGCTGGACTACCATGAGTAATACCGCTGCTCTACTGCTTGTACCCCATTTACAGGTGCAAAATACCAACGCAATTTCCGGCCCATTCACTTGGGGATTTCCGTCGCCAACCGCATTCACCGGTTTTGTTCACGCACTGGAGCGTCGACTCAGCAAAGAATTTGATCTGGAATTCGGCGGGATCGGCATTGTCTGCCATCACTTTGAACCGCAGATCTCGCAGCCAGCCAACCGGCGGCATCAGGTTTTTTGTCTGACACGAAACCCGCTCAACCGGAGCGGAGCGACCGCTGCACTGGTTGAAGAGGCTCGCGCCCACATGGAGATTAGCCTGGTGATCGAAGTACTCACCGAGCTGGATAGCGACGATCAGACTGAGCTGACAGAATGCCTGCTAACCACCATTCATGGCATGCGTCTGGCCGGTGGCAGTATTCTTCCCCGTTATGGCAAACGCCATCAACCTGAGTGGTTTGGCTGGTGGGATGACGATGCAGACAACATTACCGCATTTCGAAAACTCCGCAACCGCCTGTTACCCGGCTTCGCACTGATCCAACGTGAAGACCTGTTGGCGGAGCATTTACAAGAGATGCGCGTACAAAATGCCGGCAGCAATGCGCTCGATGCACTGATCGACGTGTCCCGTTTGAATATGGAGCCGAGCGGGCCTGATCCAAAAAAACCGAGTGAAACCTTGTGGAAAGCCCGTAGCAAGCCTGGCTGGCTGGTCCCCGTTCCAGTCGGTTACGCCGCGCTCTCGCCCCTCTATCTGCCCGGCGAAGTCAGCAATGCCCGTGATGAGCAGACCCATTTTCGATTTGTTGAAAGCCTCTACTCATTGGGGCAATGGATCAGTCCTCATCGACTGACAGAACTCAAGCAACTGCTTTGGCGGCACGAAGCCGATATCGAAACAGGCATCTATCGCTGCACCAATCAATACGCCAACACCCTAAACAACGCATAAGGAAATAGCACCATGGCCAAGAATGAACTAAAAACCGCCTCCGTACTTGCCTTCGAACGCAAACTGGACCCATCTGACGCGATGTTTTGCGCAGGCCGGTGGGATGATCAGGCCAATGCCGGCAGCTGGCCAGCCATCAAGATCAATGAGAAATCTGTACGTGGCACCATCTCAAACCGCCTGAAAACCAAGGATCAGGACCCAGCAAAACTGGATGCATCCATTCAAAACCCCAACCTGCAGACTGTTGATTTTGCCACCCTACCTAGCGATGCAGACACATTACAAGTTCGCTTTACCCTGCGAGTGCTTGGTGGCGCGGGCACACCTTCCGCCTGCAACAACGCCGACTATCAGAACAAACTGTCCGGTACACTTCAGCAGTATAAGGATGAACTCGGTTTTACCGATCTGGCACAACGGTATGCATACAATCTCGCCAATGGCCGTTTTTTATGGCGCAATCGCATGGGTGCCGAACAGATTGAGATTGACATCCGACACCTGCAACAGGGAGAGGCCATCAACAATTGGAAGTTTGATGCCACAAGCCTCTCCTTGCGCAGCTTCGACGCACCTTCAGAAGCTGCCAATGCGTTGACCGAGCTGGCCGATGTCATCAAGCACGGGCTGGACGGCGATGAATTTGTCCTGTTGGAAATCACCGCCTATGCTCGAATGGGCGATGGCCAGGAAGTCTATCCATCACAGGAACTTATCCTCGATAAAGGCGACAAAAAAGGTCAGAAAAGCAAAACCCTCTACCAGGTAGATAGGGTTGCCGCCATGCACAGCCAAAAAATCGGTAATGCTCTGCGCACCATCGACACCTGGTACCCCAATCCAGAGGGAGAAGAGCTAGGCCCCATCGCCGTGGAACCTTATGGTTCCGTCACCTCCCAAGGCCGCGCCTACCGCCAGCCAAAGCAGAAGATGGATTTCTACAGCTTACTCGATCGATGGGTACTCAAAGATGAGGCTCCTGCTCCAGAACAACAACACTACGTCATGGCCAATCTTATCCGTGGCGGCGTGTTTGGCGAAAAGGACTGAGTCATGGACCATTATCTGGAAATCCGACTGCTGCCCGATCCTGAATTCATTCCCTCGGTGCTGATGAACGCCCTGTTTGCCAAATTGCACCGGGCACTGGTCGAACTGGACAACGATGCCATCGGACTTAGCTTTCCTGATATGCAGCAAGAGCAACCGGCCCTTGGCGACCGACTACGTCTGCACAGTAAGGTGGATGATCTGCAAAGCCTAATGACCATGAACTGGCTCACCGGCATGCGTGACCATATCACTACACACGGACCCAACCCCATACCAAAAAAAGTTGGCTATCGTGTAGTCCGGCGGGTGCAGGCTAAGAGTAACCCCGGCCGTATTCGCCGGCGTCTTATTAAACGCAAAGGTATCACTGAAGCAGAAGCGCGTTGTGCCGTACCTGACAGCACGGCAAAAAAACTAAAGTTGCCCTTCGTTACGATAAAAAGTCAAAGCACTGGGCAGGAATTCCGGCTATTTATCGAACACCAACCTGTCCGAAACGAATCGGTAGTTGGCGAGTTTAGTTGCTACGGACTTAGTCCTACAGCCACAGTGCCATGGTTCTGACCCTTTTTTTCAACCCGACGGGAGTGGGTTGATAATCAAAGACTTAGCGCCCACCTGAAAAAAAGGACAAATCAGGCTATGTCACAATAAGCTCTTTAACAATAAGGAATTTATCAATAAGATCTATAGTTCACTGCCGAACAGGCAGCTCAGAAAAACGATAACCGCAGAACCTCTGCAAGGTTGTTGTTCACTGCCGAACAGGCAGCTCAGAAACACGATCATGTATGAATTTATATGTTTTTTGATGTTCACTGCCGAACAGGCAGCTCAGAAAAATAGCAACATCAACCTGATCAACAAGCCAAGGTTCACTGCCGAACAGGCAGCTCAGAAAAGTTGTAATAAGCCACATTGCCAGCAGCAAAAGTTCACTGCCGAACAGGCAGCTCAGAAAGACCAGCCACCATTGTTCCGTTTGTAAATATAGTTCACTGCCGAACAGGCAGCTCAGAAAATTTGTCAATAACACTGTGAATAAGTGTGTACGTTCACTGCCGAACAGGCAGCTCAGAAAGCTTTCGAGGTGCTCAAGGCCGAGCGTGACGCGTTCACTGCCGAACAGGCAGCTCAGAAACTGAGCGAGCGAATAGAGTACCACTCTATACCGTTCACTGCCGAACAGGCAGCTCAGAAACTGTACACACTTATTCACAGTGTTATTGACAAGTTCACTGCCGAACAGGCAGCTCAGAAAAGTTTGAGTAGTTCGTAGACTGTAGCCATTTTGTTCACTGCCGAACAGGCAGCTCAGAAAAAAGTTTGGATCGCACGAGGGTGCTGTAGCTCGTTCACTGCCGAACAGGCAGCTCAGAAATTAGCTCTTGCTAAAATTTCACTAGCGAAAGCGTTCACTGCCGAACAGGCAGCTCAGAAATGGAAGATCATCGGCTTGAGGGCGCGACTGACGTTCACTGCCGAACAGGCAGCTCAGAAACTCATTTGCGGCGGGTGCGCTTACCGTGCAAGGTTCACTGCCGAACTGGCAGCTCAGAAATGACAACCCCATACCAATCTAAGAGCCACGTAGTTCACTGCCGAACAGGCAGCTCAGAAATGTGGCGCTCGCCTGGGCAGCTGCATCTCCAGGTTCACTGCCGAACAGGCAGCTCAGAAAAGCTATTTGAAAGTGTAAAGTTTTCCGACAAAGTTCACTGCCGAACAGGCAGCTCAGAAATACTACCGGGCAACCGGTAGCAGGCTTTTTCATGTTCACTGCCGAACAGGCAGCTCAGAAATCTACGCTGTGGTTTGTTGTAAACATGAAGACGTTCACTGCCGAACAGGCAGCTCAGAAAGCCTGAATTGCGTCAAACACACGGAAAATCACGTTCACTGCCGAACAGGCAGCTCAGAAATACGTGCACTCCAGATACGTCCAGGCGTCCCCGTTCACTGCCGAACAGGCAGCTCAGAAAACATCCGGCAGGCTGATCAATCGTTTTGCTGCGTTCACTGCCGAACAGGCAGCTCAGAAACTATTGCCGACAGGGATTGGTAGCGAGTACGAGTTCACTGCCGAACAGGCAGCTCAGAAAATTCTGAGGAACGACAATGGCAAGAGGATATGTGTTCACTGCCGAACAGGCAGCTCAGAAAATTCTGAGGAACGACAATGGCAAGAGGATATGGTTCACTGCCGAACAGGCAGCTCAGAAATCCCAGAGATTGAACCCGCATTGCTCTGAGAGGTTCACTGCCGAACAGGCAGCTCAGAAATATGGGTTTATTTCCTTTGATACCGGACTGTTTGTTCACTGCCGAACAGGCAGCTCAGAAAAGCGTGATTTGATTATCCGCGCCCGCTCTGATGTTCACTGCCGAACAGGCAGCTCAGAAATACAGACCACGACAGGGGCATCTGTCAGCAAAGTTCACTGCCGAACAGGCAGCTCAGAAAGCTGATGTCCTCGATTACGTAGGTACGAGTGAGTTCACTGCCGAACAGGCAGCTCAGAAATACTCGATGGCTGAAAAATGCGTGGAACATCGGTTCACTGCCGAACAGGCAGCTCAGAAAGCAGCAGAGGCTGCTCGATTGAATCCATTCTGGTTCACTGCCGAACAGGCAGCTCAGAAAAGTCGGCGTATTGAGTTCTGGTCTGATCTGGAGTTCACTGCCGAACAGGCAGCTCAGAAACGTGGATGAATGGGAATTTGATGCGGTTAACGGTTCACTGCCGAACAGGCAGCTCAGAAAGCAAACGGTTGACCGCATGCCAACACGTATCCGTTCACTGCCGAACAGGCAGCTCAGAAAACCGGCGTCATCACATTCACCACCCCACCGCCGTTCACTGCCGAACAGGCAGCTCAGAAATAACGCATCCTCCTGGGATTTGGAATTCTTGAGTTCACTGCCGAACAGGCAGCTCAGAAATATGGATCTCAACCCCCTGAGAAACTGACCCCGTTCACTGCCGAACAGGCAGCTCAGAAAGATCTCGGTGGTGTCACCCTTCAGTCTGCGTAGTTCACTGCCGAACAGGCAGCTCAGAAAATCACCGTGAAACTGCAGGTCAAGGTACTGACGTTCACTGCCGAACAGGCAGCTCAGAAAAGGGGCATTGACCGGAAAGAACTTGCACTGGTGTTCACTGCCGAACAGGCAGCTCAGAAAAGACCCTGAGCGCATGGGCGCCATCTTGCGAAGTTCACTGCCGAACAGGCAGCTCAGAAAGTTTAAGGCACGGAGCAAGCCTTTACCAAGTCGTTCACTGCCGAACAGGCAGCTCAGAAAGTCAACAAAATGCCTTACCGTCCTCACCTGTTGTTCACTGCCGAACAGGCAGCTCAGAAATCACAGATCATGAAATCGCCCAGGCGGGTGGCGTTCACTGCCGAACAGGCAGCTCAGAAATACCATGATCCCCCTGTTGCTCGATGATCCCTGTTCACTGCCGAACAGGCAGCTCAGAAAGTTCCGCGAATTGATAGCAGAGAACATGAAGCGTTCACTGCCGAACAGGCAGCTCAGAAATTAAAGAAACGATTAAGCTCGCCGGGAAATTACGTTCACTGCCGAACAGGCAGCTCAGAAAATTGCGAAACACCACCAGGTGATCTTTTGGTATGTTCACTGCCGAACAGGCAGCTCAGAAATCAACCTTGGCTGACTCAATCAGCGTTTGAGCGTTCACTGCCGAACAGGCAGCTCAGAAAAGCAACAATACAATCGCCGTAGCGGTTGCGGTGTTCACTGCCGAACAGGCAGCTCAGAAATCTATCTGCACTGACGGTTGACCAGTCAGACCGTTCACTGCCGAACAGGCAGCTCAGAAAATTGCAGACCAGCCGCCGTTATTCCGTTTGTATGTTCACTGCCGAACAGGCAGCTCAGAAATGTCTGTTGTTGAGGTTAATGCTTTTCTCTCCGTTCACTGCCGAACAGGCAGCTCAGAAAGCAAAGGGGACGCTCGGGGTTGGTTGCGGCACGTTCACTGCCGAACAGGCAGCTCAGAAACGCAACGGGTGCTGTGCCAGCGTGTCATATTTGTTCACTGCCGAACAGGCAGCTCAGAAAAGTCAGCGTTGTATATGTGATGATCTCCCCACGTTCACTGCCGAACAGGCAGCTCAGAAATGTTGTCAGGGAGAGGATTACAAATGCGATTAGTTCACTGCCGAACAGGCAGCTCAGAAACAGTTCTCGCCACCATGCCCACGCGAAACAGAAGTTCACTGCCGAACAGGCAGCTCAGAAAGATAGCTATCACGGAGGGTGCAACCGGCGCTCGTTCACTGCCGAACAGGCAGCTCAGAAATTCAGGACAATCAAAAGTCGCGCATCAGCCGGGTTCACTGCCGAACAGGCAGCTCAGAAAACCACGTTTACCCTATCGCCGTCAGGGATTGGGTTCACTGCCGAACAGGCAGCTCAGAAAACTTCCGGCAGACTGATCAATCGTTTTGCTGCGTTCACTGCCGAACAGGCAGCTCAGAAAACGGGACGGCTGAACCCATAGCAGCGGCACTTGTTCACTGCCGAACAGGCAGCTCAGAAAGCTTAGCGTTGTATATGTGATGATCTCCCCACGTTCACTGCCGAACAGGCAGCTCAGAAAACTCGCGCACAGTGGGGCAGTGAGGTAAAAGCGTTCACTGCCGAACAGGCAGCTCAGAAATGAGATGTGGGATAACCTTGGCATTAAGAATGGTTCACTGCCGAACAGGCAGCTCAGAAAGAAATTCATATCACTGAGACCGGCGAGCGTGTGTTCACTGCCGAACAGGCAGCTCAGAAAGCTCATAATTAACTCAAATAAAACGGTAACTATTCAGCTAAAAAAATCACAAATAACGCTTGACAGGGTTTCACTGCATTTTTTGCAAGTCCGCGGGGGACAGCGTACCCGCGTTTATAGCTACGCATACAGACCGTAGGAAGCTTGCTGTAGTCTCCTTGCGTGCCGAATGATCACGGTACCGTATATTTTCCATAACCGCCTTAGATCAATACACAGAGACCAAAAAACCGTTCTGAAAACCCGTGCGATAATGATCGCATTCAGGATAAAAC
>JAESPD010000160.1 GCA_016756855.1 gamma proteobacterium endosymbiont of Lamellibrachia anaximandri
TCGATGATGGCACCTGCTGCGCCAATCGTCAGCTGTGCGGTGGTGATTGCACCCAGATCAATGGGTCCGGCCAGGTTGGTGACGCTGGTGGTACCCGTGCCGTCGGTGGTCACACCCAATGTGCCATCGATGTCGCTGGCCTGATCCAGGGTCACTGAGCCGTTGGCTGCCGTAGTCGTGAACTGGGCAGTACCACCGATGTCCAGCACGCCGCTGTCGGTGATGGCACCCGCTGCACCAATTGTCAGCTGTGCGGTGGTTATCGTACCCAGATCGATGGCGTCGGTCAGGTTGGTGACGCTGGTGGTACCCGTGCCATTGGTGGTCACGATCAAGGTGCCATCGATGTCGCTGGCCTGATCCAGGGTCACCGAGCCGTTGGCTGCCGTAGTCGTGAACTGTGTATCGCCGCCGATGTCCAGCACACCGCTGTCGGTGATGGCTCCGGCGGCACCAATCGTCAGCTGTGCGGTGGTGATTGCACCCAGATCGATGGCATCGCTCAGGTTGGTGACGCTGGTGGTACCCGTACCGTCGGTGGTCACGGTCAAGGTGCCATCGATGTCGCTGGCCTGATCCAGGGTCACCGAGCCATCGGCTGCTGTGGTGGTGAACTGTGCATCGCCGCCGATATCCAGCACACCGCTGTCGGTGATGGCACCTGCTGCACCAATCGTCAGTTGTGCGGTGGTGATCGCGCCCAGATCGATGGCGTCGGTCAGGTTTGTCACGCTGGTCGTGCCCGTGCCGTTGGTAGTCACACCCAATGCACCGTCGATATCGCTGGCCTGGTCCAGGGTCACCGAGCCGTTGGCTGCTGTGGTGGTGAACTGGACGTTGCCACCAATATCCAGTACACCGCTGTCGGTAATCGCTCCGGCAGCGCTGACCGTAAGATTTCCGCTCAGAGTCAGTGCCTGCAGGGCAATACCCCCACCGGTTACAGTCAGCCCCAGGCTGTTCGCGGTGATGCTGCCAATCCCATTGATCGTACCCGCCGTCAGGTTCGCCGTGCCAGCAGTCTGCACTTGGGTGATGTCGATTGAGCCCGATTCGGTGATGGTGATCACTCCGGGCGCTGCGGTCGCCCCTGCCGCGTTCAGCACACGAACCGTGATGGAACCGAATGTGGAGGAACCGTCATCCAGTGTGATGTCCGCTCCCACGTCGTTTTGCGTGACAAAGGAGGCGGCACCCAACACCGTCTGCGTTCCACTGTCGGTCATCGCGCCCGCACCCCCAACTGTCAGCTGTCCGGTAGTGATCGCGCCCAGATCGATGGCATCGGCCAGGTTCGTCACACTTGTGATACCCATACCGTCAGTGGTTACGATCAAGGCCCCATCGATGTCGCTGACCTGATCCAGGGTCACCGAGCCATCGGCTGCGGTGGTGGTGAACTGTGCATCGCCGCCGATGTCCAGCGAACCGCTGTCGGTGATCGCTCCGGCTGCACCAACCGTCAATTGTGCAGTGGTGATCGCGCCAAGATTAATGGCGTCAGTCAGGTTCGTCACGCTGGTAGTACCCACGCCATCGGTGGTCACGACCAATGCACCGTCGATATCGCTGGCCTGATCCAGGATCACTGAGCCGTTGGCTGCCGTGGTCCTGAGCTGTGTATCGCCGCCGATATCCAGTACGCCGCTGTCGGTA
>JAESPD010000161.1 GCA_016756855.1 gamma proteobacterium endosymbiont of Lamellibrachia anaximandri
GAAGCCTATTGCCGTATCTCCAGCTACTTACAGACCATGGCGAATCAGGGATACAATCCGCTGGTCGCTATTCAGTTGGCGCTTTCTGGTCAGCTTTATGCGGATGGGGGTGAGTAGTTACTCAATATTAATAACACGAAGTTGTTCTAAATTACCTTTTTGATAGGAAACATTAGGTAGGGTCTGATGTAAACAGGACACGGGATTTTTTTGCTCCAAATGGTACGTTAGTCCAGATATCTTGACCTATTAATGATTTAGCTTTTTTAATAGATTCAGTAAAATATATTCCTGTAAATTTCTCTAAGTCACCTATAGGTTTTTGGCCGTTTCTTGCTCTTGCGCTTGTATATATTGTTTCACATGTATCCGTAAGTGCTACGAACCATTTCGATCTGTATTTTCCAGAGACCGTTTCCGTTTTAACTTTTCCATGTTTACCTGCATAGTCTTTGTAACTGAGTTTACTACCACTAATATCTGGTGCCCTTTTCCAAGCTTGATAACCATATTTTTGTAGTGATGGCGATTGTTTTCTGAAGACAAATTCTTTACCTTGGGCAGTTGAAAAATTACAGTCTTTTGCTGCCTTTATGTCGGCCACATTATTTGTGCTGCGTACTCCCTGTGTAGTCACACAACCAGTCATAATTACTGAGGCTAAAAAAACTGTAAATAATGTTTGTTTCATGGTTTTACTCCTTTTAAGTCTAACGTCGCAAATAACTGGAATTTTTGAGAGCGCAGCGAACAAAAATGTCCATGTTAATTTGCCTTGTTATGCCTTTAATACTAAACATTGCTCAGATAATACACCAATATTTTCTGACCACCCAGCCCTTAAAGCAGCAGCACCAACAAGAGATAATACATGTTCTTCCTGAATTGCATTTTTTGACCACAAATCAGGCAATGCTTTTTTAAATATTTTTACGGCTATCAGAGCATCTTCACTGTGCCCAGTACCTTTTGCTTTAGAAGTTACAAAAGCTTCCCAAAGGAAAATTGAGTTATTGTTTTTAAATTTATCCCAATTAAACTCCGATTTAGGAGTGACACTCAGTAATTTATTAAGGCTATTCATAACCCAAAGCACTTCAACTAAACCAGTAGCTAAAGCACCAGTGCCTGCTCCTGCACTCCAACTTCTATTGCCTTCTCCTGCTCTGGCGGAATTTACTTTAAAGTGGTCATTTCTCATAGGAACGAATAAAGGGCACTCGAAACCAATTGCTACTTTAGAGCCTTTTTTTATTTCTTCTGCAATTCGTTTCGAGAAAATTGTTATGTCGTCACCAGTTTCTTCTTGACCGTTTGAAAGTGTAGCCGCCCACCCAAAATTCTTTGCTTTGATTGACCCTACATCTGCACAGAATATTGATAAATTTTTCAATTTAACTCCATTTCTTTATTGGGCATAACGCCTTGCTCACCGGCGGAGTAAGTTGGCGTGTGTTTTTGTGTCTTTTTGCAAAAAACGCGACAACTTACGGAGTCCGAGTGCAGCAACTTGTTATACGCTGCCAAATGCTTCGTGATATTTAATAGTACCTTGCTTTCCTTTTAATGCATTTTCTTTTAGTTCTAACACCATAAACACATCATCAGAGTATGATGTC
>JAESPD010000162.1 GCA_016756855.1 gamma proteobacterium endosymbiont of Lamellibrachia anaximandri
TCATAGACATAGGTAACAAAGTAATGCAATGAAAGATTTGTTGGAAGTAGTTCATAGACATATATAACAAGGTAATGCAATGAAAGAGTTGTTGGAAGTAGTTCATAAACATAGGTAACAAGGTAATGCAATGAAAGAGTTGTTGGAAGTAGTTCATAGATATAGGTAACAAGGTAATGCAATGAAAGAGTTGTTGGAAGTAGTTCATAGACATAGGTAACAAGGTAATGGAATGAAAAAATTGCTGGAAGTAATTGATAGACATAGGTAACAATGTAATGCAATGAAAGAGTTGTTGGAAGTATTTCATTGACATAGGTAACAAGGTAATGCAATGAAAGAGTTTTTGGAAGTTGTTCATAGACATAGGTAACAAGGTAATGTAATGAAAAAATTGCTGGAAGTAGTTGATAGACATAGGTAACAAGGTAATGCAGTGAAAGAGTTGCAGGAAGTAGTTCATAGGCATAGGTAACAAGGTAATGCAATGAAAGAGTTGATGGAAGTAGTTCATAGACATAGGTAACAAGGTAATGCAATGAAAGTGTTGTTGGAAGTAGTTCATAGACATAGCTAACAAGGTAATGCAATGAAAGAGTTGTTGGAAGTAGTTCATAGACATAGGTAATAAGGTAATGCAATGAAAGAGTTGTTGGAAGTATTTCATTGACATATGTTACAAGGTATTGCAATGAAAGAGATGTTGGAAGTTGTTCATATACATAGTTAACAAGGTAATGCAATGTAAGAGTTGCTGAAGTAGTTCATAGACATAGGTAACAAGGTAATGCAATGAAAGATTTGCTTGAAGTAATTAATAGACATAGGTTACAAAGTAATGCAATGAAAGAGTTGTTGGAAGTAGTTCATAGACACATGTAACAACGTAATACAATGAAAGAGTTGCTGGAAGTAGTTCATAGATATAGGTAACAAGATAATGCAATGAAAGAGTTGTTGGAAGTAGTTCATAGACATAGGTAACAAGGTAATGCAATGAAAGAGTTGTTGGAAGTAGTTCATAGGCATAGATAACAAAGTAATGCAATGAAAGAGTTGTTGGAAGTAGTTCATAGACATATGTAACAAGGTAATGCAATGAAAGAGTTGTTGGAAGTAGTTCATATACATAAGTAACAAGGTAAAGCAATGAAAGAGTTGCTGAAGTAGTTCATATACATAGGTAACAAGGTAATGCAATGAAAGATTTGTTGGAAGTAGTTCATAGACATATATAACAAGGTAATTCAATGAAAGAGTTGTTGGAAGTTGTTCATAGATATATATAACAAGGTAATGTAATGAAAGAGTTGATGGAAGTATTTCATAGAAATAGATAACAAGTTAATGCAATGAAAGAGTTGTTGGAAGTAGTTCATAGACATAGGTAACAAGTTAATGCAATGAAAGAGTTGTTGGAAGTAGTTCATAGACATAGGTAACAAGGTAATGCAAAGAAAGAGTTGTTGGAAGTAGTTCATAGACATAGGTAACAAGTTAATGCAATGAAAGAGTTGTTGGAAGTAGTTCACAGACATATGTAACAACGTAATGCAATGAAAGAGTTGTTGGAAGTAGTTCATATATATAGGTAACAAGG
>JAESPD010000163.1 GCA_016756855.1 gamma proteobacterium endosymbiont of Lamellibrachia anaximandri
ATTTTTCCGTGGGTTGATCATGGGGTGAATTTTAACAACCATCGTCATGAATAAGTAGCTAATTCCGGATAGTTATTTTTTTCCGCGGCCCTAAGCAAGGGGCAAGGTGCAGCGGCCGGTGCAGCGGTGGGCGGCATTGGTGGCTACGTAGTAGGGGGGCAGACGGCTGAAAATAGGGGGGAGTATGCCGAGAAATACGACAAGATTGATCGATCAATTAACACAACCGACAAGAAAATATCAGCATTGGAGTCGAAAATATCTTTAGTGGAATCGAGCGCGAGATCGCGTGAACGAGAGATCGTTGCGGCGCAGCAACGTGCCCAGAAAGGTGAGGATGTAGTAGCACAGGCTAACATTCTGCTGAAAAGCCTGGATAGTGAAATCACTCTAAGTCATAAGCTAGCCAAGAAGACTAGGGTGGCTATTAAAGTTGTCCAAGATGATATCACTGAGGTGGAAGCCATCATTAAAGCAGATCCGGAAAATCAGGGCTTTAGGTTGCGTCGTGATCAGCTTGTGAAAAGACGGGATGAATTGATCGTATCCCTCAACACGATAAACGGCATAACACCAAAGTTGCAAGAGCAGCAAGAGGATTTGCGTAGTTTGTCGTTAGGGTGATGGTGATGAGAATTCCACTGATATTGTTTGTATTTGTTGCCATTGTTTTAACTGGGTGTGCAACCACAAAGGAAACTCACCCAACACGTGTTTCTGCGGGTGATCTCTGGTGGGGAAACGAGCGCCTGGAGGCTTATCTGGAATCTCGTAAGCGCGAATTAAAGAGTATGCAGGGGCATGCATTGTTACTGGAATCACGACTTTATGACAGGGAAGAAAAGTTAACGAGCCTCGATCGCAGGCTTAAGGCTGAGTCTGCAAAGGTAGAAAATATTGAACATAAACAACGCGAAATAGAGAGAACTGTCAGTAAAAAACGCACAGAGCTGGCTCGCGTGGTTAAAGAGGTAAAAGGACTCAAGGTAGAGTTGGCGAAGTTCGAATCCTTGTTAGCAACAGCAAAAGAAAGAGATAAACAGATGGTCAAGGAGAGAATGGCGGAATATGAGGTTGAAATTGAAGATCTGGGAGCTGAGGTCGCCGTCCTTGAGCGTTCTATTGACCGAATCCTCTTAGTCCGCGCCAAACATGCTCTGGAGACAGAGTGAATCGTATAAGGTATAAGGCAGTCACATTATGAGTGGGAGCAAGACAAATATTGCGTTATTGCTTGCGGGTATGACATTGGCTGGCATTGCCATTGGCAGCCTTGGATTGTTTTTAGTGGTTGATAACCAGAACGAACAGTCTGCCCCCGTCGCCGCAAGCAAGGTGGCTTCCGTCAATAGTGTAACGAGTAATTACCGTAGAGATACCGACTCTGAGACGGAAAATCGCTCCGCGCAGAAGAAAAACTCAAATCAGTCTGGAGAAATTACACAGGAAGAATCGAACGAAAGTTTAAATGAAGGTAACTACTCACCCCCCCACCATCCAGATTAACAAACTTGCACCAATAGAAGCTTGACAACATAGCTTTCTGATTCTATGCTGTTGATCCAATGCGATGCAAAGGATCAAAGCTCATGAGCAGC
>JAESPD010000164.1 GCA_016756855.1 gamma proteobacterium endosymbiont of Lamellibrachia anaximandri
ATGCACCATTGATTGACTTCCGATCCGAGTGCTTTCCGCCATTTGATCAGCGTGAAGTCCTTTCCAGTTACTGTCACACCAAAACCTTTCTGGTACCTCTATCTCCTATTCGTGGAAACCACTCACCTAAAAGCAATTACGAATGGGATGCGGGTGATTTCCACTCAACACTTTGAACAATTCCTGCATCGTTGGCCTGAACTACCAAATTGGCACACACCATCGTTCTGTGGAACTGACCAAACATTCATACCACTAACTTCGATTTTACCTCCGCCAGATCGACGATGTGCGTTTTCAAAGATTTTCACAGCTAACGCCTAGTTAACCTGCGTTTTTTCAGTGTGTGTTTTTGTGCAAAAATGAGCGTAGCGAAGCACAAAAACGCGCACTGAAAAAGACGTCAGGTTGAACTTTTTGTTAGCTGCTTTTTAAGCACTAAGCCCACTTAGTTTGCAGTTCCCTATGCTCATTTGCACAGTCTCTCAAATACAGATTAATAAGGCTTTGGTAAGGGATGCCTTTTTCTTCTGCCATTTCTTTGAAGTATGAAATTGTTCCTTCATCAAGGCGTATGGTGATTTGTTTTTTTATGCGCTTTGCATAGGGGTTTGGAACGGAATTAGAAAAATCATAAGACTTACGCATAACCTTAACCCTCGTATTGTTTACGTTCATATTTATCCGCTTTACGTGCGGAAATGATACGAATAGTGTTTGTTTTTCTTTCGCAATGACAAACAGTTAAGAGCTTGTTTTTATGGCTTATTCCCATAAGGATAAAACGCTCTTCATTTTCAGAATGATCAGGATCAGGGATTAAACGGCCTAATTCATCGCTGAATACTGATTTAGCTTCATTGAAGCTTATGCCATGCTTTTTTTGATTTGAGGCATTTTTGGCCTCATCCCATTCAAACTTTAGACTATCCATAATTGAAGTATAACTACAATGTAATTATATTCAAGATGATCGTGGTTTTTACAGCTAACGCCTTGCTCACCGGCGGAGTAAGTTGGCGTGTGTTTTTGTGTCTTTTTGCAAAAACCGCGACAACTTACGGAGTCCGAGTGCAGCAACTTGTTATACGCTGCCAAATGCTTCGTGATATTTAATAGTACCTTGCTTTCCTTTTAATGCATTTTCTTTTAGTTCTAACACCATAAACACATCATCAGGGACATCATACTCTGATTTTATTCCGTACTTAACTGATGGCACAAAGCCGAATTTAGGGTAATAGTCTTGATGACCAAGAACAACGACTGCACCATAACCCTCATCTATGCATTGCTGTATTCCAGATTTTATAAGTGAAGAACCAATGCCTTTATTTTGCAAATTAGGAATTACCGCCATTGGTGCTAAACCCATTAATTTTAAACCTGATGTATCACCGATTAACTCAACAGGAGTGAATAGAATATGCCCACCCAGTTCATTATTTTTTTGTAACTACTCACCCCCCCACCATCCAGATTAACAAACTTGCACCAATAGAAGCTTGACAACATAGCTTTCTGATTCTATGCTGTTGATCCAATGCGATGCAAAGGATCAAAGATCATGAGCAGCT
>JAESPD010000165.1 GCA_016756855.1 gamma proteobacterium endosymbiont of Lamellibrachia anaximandri
ATGCCGAAGCCTATTGCCGTATCTCCAGCTACTTACAGACCATGGCGAATCAGGGATACAATCCGCTGGTCGCTATTCAGTTGGCGCTTTCTGGTCAGCTTTATGCGGATGGGGGTGAGTAGTTACATTTTTCTTTAATGTGATGTATTTTGTGAAATAATGCAAGCTGCTAGTGCTTTTACCCATTTTCTCAATCTAAGCAACACGGAGTCTGCCATGAAGCATGTAGTTTCGGTTGTATCTTATCTTCTTTCTTTGACACTCCTCTGTGTTTCACCTAGCGCTGAAACTAAATCTGCTGAGACCATTCATAAATGTGATGAATTTGCAGCTCACCCAGAAGATTCTGGTAAGTGGGCAGCAGGTGTTTCCGAAGATGATCTGGCTCCTGGCCCCGCTATATTATTTTGTAATAAAGCCCTCAAGGAGTATCCAGATACCTCTCGCTTTAAGTTTCAGCTTGGCCGTGCATTATTAAAGAAGGGAGAACTTGATGGTGCTATTGCCGCGTTAACGGGTGCAGCGGAAGATGATTATTCACCAGCTTATGCCTATTTAGCTGAAATATATCGCTTTGGATTGTTGGGTGAAGAGGATGTTGATACCGCAGAGGCATATTATGATTTGGCTATTGCTGGCGGCTTTGCACCGGCAGTTGACGCTAAATCTGAAATGCTTGAAGAATTGGCTGGTGGTGGTATTGGCGGGAATGCTGCTGCTTGTGATAACCCTTATGATAAGTCCAGAGGGTGTGATACCTATTTTAATCCTCAAGGCTTTGGCAAAGGGAAGGCTCTATTGGCACTTCATGATGGGGATTCTGAAGGACTAAGCAAACTTAACACATTTGAGTTTACTATTTATCTCACTCAGCTTAATAAATATTTTGCAGGCGATTATGTGATGCTGGATGAATACTGCACAGGGTTGAATGATCCATCGCTTCCAGTCGCCTTGATGCGTAAAGGGGGTGGTTCTGTTGGTTTTGATATTACCAAGGGTATTGGTGGAATGAATGCAAACCGGTCTATGGAAATATTTTTTGCAGGAATAAAAGATTATATAAATACTGGTGGAGCAAATGTTATTCGTGCGGGGCTCGATATAGATGTGGCAAAGGCCGCTGGTCTAAAGGATGGAAAGCTTCTAGCAAAAAATTATTTGATTACCCCTGAGGCTCAGCTATTGAGTCAGTGGGTGGCGCATACTGAACCTGAAGCCAAATGAGGAGATCGCCATGGCCAGAAATCAGGTTCAATTCCAGAAAGGGCTAAGTTTGCCACGGTTTCTCAAACAATATGGCACTGAAATGCAGTGCCATAGCACCTTGTTTCACTGGCGCTGGCCCAGCGGTTTCGTCTGCCCGGGCTGCGGACACACTGGTCACTGTGAAATTAGCGGACGCAGCGTTTACCAATGTCACCGCTGTCATCGTCAGACATCGGCGACCAGCGGTACTATATTCGAGTATACCAAGCCGCCGCTGACGTCTTGGTATCTTATAAAAT
>JAESPD010000166.1 GCA_016756855.1 gamma proteobacterium endosymbiont of Lamellibrachia anaximandri
GACGCCGCGCTCGGATGCCTACTTTGCTTCCCCTCTGGCGCAAGGCACGCCGGGTAAGCAGTGCGGCCTCGCGGCTACCGGGGACTACCAGCCTTCGCTTCGCTCTCCATGGCTGGCAGCGACAGATACCTTAATCCGAAGGCGGCCAGATCATTCGAGTTTGGCCGACGTGTAAACGATGAAATCGCCACCGACAGCCATTTTCATTAAAGTATGATTTGAATTGGCCGGTTAATTGCGCTCAGGGCAGTTGCTGGAACTTTTCATCATGACACTGAGTACCTGTTGTTTGTAACGGATGCACAAGTCATCGGCAGCGAAAAGGAAATACTTTAGACATTTGGACAAACGCAGCTAAAATCTCTCGTGCTCAGAGGCCTGACATAACACAATCGCTTCGAAATAGGGTATGCGCCAAACCAGCCCTGCCGCGGTGATCTCATATGAAATTGAGAACAACACCCTGAAATGACTACCCTGACCCTGATCGTGCTCACTTTATTGGCGGGGGGTGTCCTGGCGCCGTTTCTGATTCGCCGCGCCTATCGCGCACCGAGGGTCCCAGAGCATCGAAAACCGGCGGATCTGGGCCTGCCCTACCAGACCACGCACATCCAGACAGCAAATGGTAAGCGCCTGTTTGCCTGGTTCATTCCACTTCCGGAAGGTCTTGATAACGGCCCCGCAGTAGCCGTGATACATGGCTGGGGCGGAAACGCCGGGCACATGCTGCCATTCGCCTCCCTACTCCACCGCGAAGGTTACGCCGTCCTGCTGCTGGACGCCCGCAACCACGGCAACAGCGATGCTGACAACTTCTCTTCCATGCCACGCTTCGCCGAAGATCTCGAACACGGGCTCGACTGGCTAGGCCACCAACCGCGCATTGACCCGCAGCAGCTGTTTCTCCTCGGCCATTCCGTAGGGGCAGCCGCATCGCTCCTGGTGGCCTCCCGCCGACCGGGTCTTGCCGGTGCTGTGAGTCTCTCCGCCTTTGCCCACCCAGAAACGCTGATGCGCAGACAGATGCGATCACACCATATCCCCTACCTGCCCATCGGCTGGCTCCTCCTGCGTTATATTGAGCGCACTATCAAGGCCAGTTTCGATGATATCGCACCCTGCAACACCATCCAGCGGACAACCTGTCCGATATTGCTGGTACACGGAGAGGAAGACGGGAGCGTTCCGCTAGCGGATGCACAGCAGATATATGCCAACAGCCCGGACGATCAAGTGGAACTACTCATCTTGCCGGAAACTGGCCATGACTCCAGGCAAGCCATCTCCACGCACGGTGGATCGCTGGTGGCATTTTTCCGGAGATGCTTGGAGAGCCCATTCTACCGCTCTTCTTGATGACCCACGGCGGATTCATGCTGAGACCCCATTTTCAATAAAAACATAAAGATACCCCTTAATACTGGACAAACCCCGCGATCTGAGGTAAAAAGTAGACCTTCAAATCACCGGACGAGAGACAGATTGCG
>JAESPD010000167.1 GCA_016756855.1 gamma proteobacterium endosymbiont of Lamellibrachia anaximandri
GCGCTGAGCGATCTGCAGAAAGTACTTGGTTGTTCAGTTGATACTGTTATGCAGACGATTGACGAACGGGTAAAAGAGTTTTTTATCTGCAGTCTTCAGTTGGATACATTTACTATGCGATTGGAGCACGAGTGATGTGGCGGCGGGAACTGATTTTCGCCATTTTGAACTCCGAAACTTGAGTAATAATATACTGTGCTAGAAAGTTGGAGGGCGTTCAGAATTCTGTGTCAGACACTCAAGACCGGTGTTTGTCAACAAAATTGTCCGATTTTTCTCACGCAACCTTAAGCAATTTCTGCTCTTCAGCACGCACCTCTTTCGGTGGATTCAACCAGACTTCAGTCACTGGACTCCAGTCCCTGATATTGCCTGACCACCGTTGTGGATTTTTCTCTTTTGCTAACTCATAAACCGCCTTCCTTTTCTTCAATATCTCACTGTCTTGTCCATTGTGGCGCTCGCTGGGAGTAACATACTGGATCGAACTATGGCGATGCTCTCCGTTGTACCACTGCACAAATTCATGCACCCATTTGCCCCGACTTTGACAGTTTCTAGGCACATTTTTAGCTGGAGTCCTATAACGGCGCGGGTTTCCGGGCAGTCTACCTGAAAAAGCCTAGTCACATGGATTTTTGCTAAACAAACATAGGAGATCCCCCAGCTCTGCTGGGGAGGCATTAGCAGTTTGACAAATCCGGGAATCTCATGGGAACTCCCAAGCGTGAGCCGCCAAGCAACACGTTCAGGAGAAACCATGAGACAAGTAAACAGTTTAAATCACACTCGATGGGAGTGTAAGTATCATATCGTGTTTATACCGAAGTATCGGAGGAAAGCGATATTCGGCCAGATACGCCAGGAGTTAGGAGAAATATTCCGAAAACTGGCGGGTCAGAGAGAAAGCACGATAGAGGAGGGGCACATAATGCCGGATCATGTGCACATGATGATTTCGATTCCTCCAAAGTACTCGGTAGCGCAGGTGGTGGGATTCATCAAAGGAAAAAGCGCCATTCATATAGCTCGAACGTATGCAGACTGTAAAAGGAACTATGTGGGGCAACATTTCTGGGCGAGAGGATATTTCGTATCGACGGTTGGTCGAGATGAAAAGGTTATTCGAGAGTACATAAAACACCAGGAAGCTGAAGATCGCAGAGTTGATCAGTTAAACCTGATGTAGTTGGCGTGGCGCCCCCTTTAGGGGGCTCAAGGAGCGTTAGCTCCGTTTAGGGCCGCGGAAAAAAATAACTATCCGGTTTGGGGCTGCGGAGCTATTTTGATGAACCAGTGCTCCAGGTCAGTAGTGCGCTCCAGTCGAGACTCAATATCCAGCATGGCCCTCTTGAGCGTAATCACGATAATCAATGTGGTCATGTTCACGCTATTTGATGGTGTTTCCGGTGACGCTCAGCGGGAGTGTAGTGACCGAGCTCTCTGCCGATCGTGGTGTTGATGAAGTTCTGAGATTA
>JAESPD010000168.1 GCA_016756855.1 gamma proteobacterium endosymbiont of Lamellibrachia anaximandri
CTCCCGTCACCGGGTTTGCCCTCAAGTTTCACTACTGCCCCGCCGGCCAGGCTTTAGGCAGATGGGACTTGTATCTTTCGACACGCACCCACTGGGTAACACTAACCAATTTCATCCCTTACTGGGAATTCCGAGGCTCCGAGTTTAGCTCGGCACAAGAATTTGCTTTGTTAGCCTTTTCTTCATTGCGTTTGATGGCGTATATGCTAGCATTTAACGTATGAGTGATATTGTAGTAGTGGACACAAGTGTTCTGATTAGCGCCCTAATAGGTGAGCAGGGGCCAAGCAGGGAGGTACTTCGCCATTGCCTACGAGGTACATATAACCCTCTGATTAGTAATGCCTTATTCCTAGAGTATGAGGATGTTAGCAGCAGGAAGCAAATTCTTGATTTGTGCCCATTAAATAACCATGAAATCAATGAGTTACTTAATGCCTTTTACTCTGTTTGCGACTGGGTAGCCATATATTACTTATGGCGACCAAATATTAAGGATGAAGGAGATAATTTTTTGATTGAACTTGCTCTTGCTGGCAATGCAACCTTCATTATTACCAATAATATTAGTGATTTGAATAATGCAGAGTTGAAATTCCCTGGATTGCGCATCATCACACCAGAACAAATGCTAAGAGGTGAGTGACATGGCTACTTTGACCATTCGTATACCTGATGACAAGCATGGCCGCTTAAAGGCGTTAGCAAAATACCGGCATGTAAGCGTAAATAAATTAATGGATGAACTTTCAACTCAGGCGCTTGCTGAATTTGACAGTGAAGTCCGCTTCCGTGCCCTTTCAATGAGAGGTGATCTTGCTCGGGGGTTGGAATTGTTGGATAAGATTGATTCTCATTTTTCTGAAGGCTAACGTTTAACTCAGCCGACCGCGGGCAAAGGGCGAATTACGTGCTGGCCACTGCGTGCTTTGCCGGAGCCACTGGACTTGAACCAAACGCCGCAGCAGCGGGTCGGCTGTAGTTTTTTGTTATGCTGCCTTTGACATTGGGTCGTTGGCGTATGTTGTTGTAGTTAATGCTTTTTGTCTTTGAGCGCGGGATATTTAGATGACTGGTATTCATATGACCAAAGGGCCTGTTATTCATTTTGTTCTATCATTTCTACCTCAATAGTATCCGCACTAAAATCTTGCTGATGAGGCCAGGCAATACCACCAAATGCAGGCTTCACTTGCCTAAAATAGGCCTCGTTTTTTAACTCAACAAATATTCCTCGATTTAAATATGGTGACACATTAAACTCACCAGACTTTCCATTCTTCATCCTAACAAACAACACATGATTTTCTCTTGCCTCTACAGCAATAACCTTATTCAGTAACTACTCACCCCCCCACCATCCAGATTAACAAACTTGCACCAATAGAAGCTTGACAACATAGCTTTCTGATTCTATGCTGTTGATCCAATGCGATGCAAAGGATCAAAGATCATGAGCAGCTAT
>JAESPD010000169.1 GCA_016756855.1 gamma proteobacterium endosymbiont of Lamellibrachia anaximandri
TTTTTCCATAAAGAGACTACCTCTACATTTGATTTTTCCGTGGGTTGATCATGGGGTGAATTTTAACAACCATCGTCATGAATAAGTAGCTAATTCCGGATAGTTATTTTTTTCCGCGGCCCTAAGGCTAACTCGGGAAAGAAACGACCCTCTGTTCAAGAAGTAAAAGATCGTGATGGTTTGAGCGTCCGCGTTTTGGTCATAATGGCTCAGGATTACCAAGTTCAGATAAAAAGTATTTCAACTCAGACTCGCTAAGAGTTTTTCTATGTAGCCCTCTCCATGTGGGGATGGTTGTTTCTAACTCATCCCATATCTTTTCAGCCTTAGATTTCGTAAAAAGATAGTCAAATTGATCTAGTCCAGTTTGTGGCCAATGATATAAATAATTTCGTGCACGGAAAAAATCTTGAAGGTATTCATGTGCTTCTGAAGATAAACCAAAAATTATCTCATCAGTCCAAATGAGACATCCTCTCATCGGATCAAAATTTATCTCACATGGAGACTTGTCGTTGCTTTTTATTATTAGTGCTATGTCTTCTTTTGTGAGTATCATCTTATTAGTATAATGAGTATCTATCGTAAAGTGATTTCCAAATTTAACTTGTCCCCATTTTTTACGTATTTCATGTGCTTAGGCTTTAGTCCAAGTTCGCGCATCGCATTAGTGGCTACGTGACCCAGTAGCGATTTCTCTGGCCGGATTCCGAGTCTGTGAGCTTTTAATGTTGCTGGATTTATGATGCCTGTAAAAGCTATTCTTTTTCCTACATGAATATTGTGGTGTCTTAATGTATGAACAAGTAGTGCCGTTCCTGATCCGCTGGAAAGTGATCCTTTATATAGGTCTGTAATATGCAAACCATCTCGATTTGAAACGATTCGAGTAAATGCTTTGGCGTCACCTTTTATCTTTCCCCAGTAGATTATTTCGCCCTTATTTGCTTGTTTTTCGGCATAAAATTTTGATCGGATGATGTCACGTATTGATTTTTTATTTTTTGGTGGCGAATAACGCTTCTTTAAAAGAGTAATTTGCTTTCGGTTAGCCTTTTTGTCTACTGTCTTTGGTCTTGTTTTTATGGGGGAAAATTTCTTGCCGGAGCCACTAATACTGTTGGCTTTTGTAGTGGCGTTTTTAGCCTTATTCACCTTTTTGGGCGGCGGGTTTGGTTTTTTGTAGCTATCCGCAGCGGCTTCATGGCTGGTAATGATCGTAATGCCGCCAGCCATACTTAATCCCAATAGGAGGATAAGCAGGAGGCTGAGTAACGATCTTAGTGGGGCGCTCGTAACCATATGCGTCTGTTCTATATATTATTTTTCTGTAACTACTCACCCCCCCACCATCCAGATTAACAAACTTGCACCAATAGAAGCTTGACAACATAGCTTTCTGATTCTATGCTGTTGATCCAATGCGATGCAAAGGATCAAAGATCATGAGCAGCTA
>JAESPD010000017.1 GCA_016756855.1 gamma proteobacterium endosymbiont of Lamellibrachia anaximandri
TTGCGCTTCATGATGGCCCCGCCGCCCAGGTGCGTCTCAATGTAGGTGTCATGCGGTGGCATCAGGGCGATGATGGGTTGGCATAGACCGGAGGTGGCCTTTGATCCAAAATAGCTGCTCATGAGCTTTGATCCTTTGCATCGCATTGGATCAACAGCATAGAATCAGAAAGCTATGTTGTCAAGCTTCTATTGGTGCAAGTTTGTTAATCTGGATGGTGGGGGGGTGAGTAGTTACCATAGATCGTAGATAGATCACGCAGGGCTTCCTGGCTCGAGGAATTCTCAGCCAACTGGCGGCGTATCTCCAATGACTGCTCATACCATTCCTTCGCGCCTTCCGGCTGCTGCATGTCCCTGGTCACGTCTCCCAGTTTTCCATACATGATGGACAAGTCTCGCATGGTTTGCGGGCTTGAGGAATTCTCAGCCAACTGGCGGCGTATCTCCAATGACTGCTCATACCAGTCCTTCGCGTCTTCCGGCTGCTGCATGTCCCTGGCCACATTTCCCAGCTTCTCATACATTCTGGACAGGTCTTGCAAGGCTGGGGGACTTGAGGAATTTTCAGCCAGCTGGCGGCAAATTTCCATTGCCTGCTCATACCAGACCTTCGCGTCATCCGGTTGCTGCATGTCCCTGGTCACGTCTCCCAGCTTTCCATACATGATGGACAAGTCTCGCAGAGTTTGCGGATTCTTAGCGTCCTCAGATTGATGGCGGCGTATCTCCAATGCCCGCTCGTACCACGCCTTGGCTGCTTCCTGTTGTTGTGTGATGGCGGCCACGTTACCCAACCGCTCATAGGCGATTGCCTGGTTCGATAACACTTTTGGACTCGAAGACTTTTCCAACAGTTTATTGATAATATCCAGCGACTGCTCATACCAGTCACTTGCATCTTCCGGTTGCTGATTGTCTAACACCACATCACCCAAATCCAAGTAGGTGATAGAGAGGTCCAGTAGCGTTTTGGGACCGGGATATTTCTCTGTCAACAGGTGGTCTATCTCCAGCGCCTTCTCATGCCAGGCTTTTGCCGCATCCGGTTGCTGCATGTTGCGGGCGACCTTACCGAGTTTCTTATTGGCTATGGAAAGATCCCGTAAAGCCTGGGGAGTCACCGCCTCCTCGACAAGAATCTCTTTAATATCCAGCATGTCATGAAAAAACTGTTGGGCTTTTTCGAAATCGTTCATGGCAACGGCAACATCACCCAAACGTTCGAGTGAGAGTGATAAATCTCTCAATGTATCCGGGTTTGAATGACGTTGCAGTAGTTGCTCACGTATCTCCAACGATTTCCGATAAAAAGAATCCGCCTCTTCCAATTGCAGCAATTCAAGCGCCAGACCCCCAAGCTTCCCATAGGCGAAAGAGAGACTCCGAAGGTCTTGCCTGCTTGAAGACTTTTCCGCTAACTGACTGCGTATTGCCAATGACTGCTCATACCATCTCTTTGCCTCAGCCAGACGCAACATGTCGGCAGCGATATCGCCAAGCCGCTCGAAAGAGACAGAGAGGGAGTGCAATGTCTTCGGGTCTGGGGACTGTTCTGCCAGTAAACGGTCTATCTCCAATGCCTTTTCATGCCACGCCCTTGCCTCGTTGGGTTGCTGCATATCGAAGGCCACTTCACCAAGCAATCCATAAGAGAAGGATAGATTCGACTTCGATTCTTGATCGTCATTCAGCCTGTCAAGCTCAATGCAATCAGAGTTTATATTCTGCGCAATGAATATTGCGGCAGAATGTTGCTGATGAAGACTCAGGCTATTGTATATTGCTATTGCATCTTCGAACTCGATATCGCCAGGCCCCCACGGTTCCACGAGGCTTTCATGAAATTCCAGTGCATACCGGTAAGCCTGCTGTTCATTGTATCTATAGCGATTTATTCGAACCAGGCGAGATAGCGCAACAAGCGAAGCCAGATCTGCATTGATTTCCCTGGCCAGGCTTTCTGAATCTGATCTGCAGTCATTCAATACCTTGAGCGCTATTTCACACAGCGTCTCATCTTCAGCTAAATTCAGATCCAGTGCCTCCAGTCCCTGACTGAATGAACCATAGTACAGCCAGTAACTCAGCAGTCTGGGCAGGATCTCTTTGAGTTTCTGCTTATGCTCAGGCGACAGTGCCTCGTAGGCAATGCTTTTGTAGACCGAATCCGGAAAACGTGACACCCCGCTCGGGTACTTCACGTTACGCTGTATGAAGGTCTCCGGATCCTCGAGCGCTGTCCATGGACAACCATACTTAGGGCCGTATAGGTAGCGGGAGATGACTTCCGTCAGTTTTTCGGGAAATTCTATCCCATGGTAGGAGGATAGGCATAATGTCTGGCGATACGGCCCTTTGAGCTGATCAAACCGGCTTTGCACCAACCTGGCGTATTCCAACCCACCGAGCTTTTTGCTCATCCTCTCTTCCCAGTCATCGATCAGTGGCTGATCGATACTCCGCCCTCTGAGGTACTCCAGATTGGCGGGCTGATAGAGCATCTTGAGAAACTCATCGAGATAGCGGGCATTATCCGCGAGAACGTCTTTCCCCCGCTGAAAACCATCGACCACCTTCCCGATCAGGCGCATCCGTTGTCCTTCATCCCGATAGACGCCCGGTAATGCGGCCTTCAGTATCCAGGATAAATCAAACTGACCCAGCCTGATGATCGACTGCTCCCACTCCTCCCAACCATGATAGTTCGGGTTTGCAGTTCTGGCATAAGTTTCAACAATTTCCGCCTTATCGCCAGACTCCAATAGATACGGCACACCATCGCCTGAAAGCCTGAGTTTGTTCCAGTCTTCTTCCCAGTGGGTCAGGATGATCATGATCGGCCAATGCTCCTGTCTGGCAAGCCGCATGATCTTCCCCAGTAACTCAAGCAGGTCTGTATTGGGCCGGGATTTGTTGTCTTGCTTACAGTCAATCCATTGCGCATCATCGATGAACAGAACCATGGGTATCCTTTCCATGTCGCTGTTGTCCGGATTCATCAGCATCGAGAGGTTCTCGACGATTTCGTCTACAAACTCTTTTTTCTCCTGCCGCTCGCGCTCAGTGTGGGTCTGTTTCTCCTCTTTCTTGATGCCGATCGCCTTGTTGATTGCCCCCGCAATGCCTTTGCCGATTTCATAATAATCTTTGGCGGTTTCAATCAGGGTCAGCTTGCTGATTGTCACCAAGGCAAGGTTCAGCACCTCTTGGCCTATTTCGTTACGCACTTCCCTTTTCTGACGCGCCATTTCCATCGAAAACAGATGGCTGGATAGTACCCGCACCGAGTCATTCAACACCGGCTTGCAGGTCGACTTTTCGGTGGTTTGATCAGGTAACTGGATGCCCCACCAAAGAAATGGCAACCGTTGTTCCAAATCCACCTGGTCGAATGGCGGATTGACCGTAAGCGTGTCATTGTTCCTGCCGATGAGGGGGGGCCAGTACCGGCAGCCATCAGCCTGATGCCGTTTGACTATTTCCTCATAAAACTTATGTACGAGCCGGGTTTTGCCAAAACCGGAATTGGCCAAGAGGATTGCCAGCTGGGGCTGTATCTCTTCAACCCGCTGGAAGTCGGAAACCTTCTTCCACCTTTCCATGAGAAGACCGAGTTCACCGCGTTCTACATAAACATCTCTCCACCGATAGGTTTTATGTTCGAGCTCTGCCTCTAGGCCGGGATCATTCGTATCCTGCCGCTCAAATTCATCGAACAGGCAGCTCAGTTTTTCTGGATCCGGTTTCGACATAAAATATTCAACCCTTGGGAGTCTGTTGGATTTACCGTCTCAATTTGATGAAATATCGTAAATCCCAGAATAACGAAACGAAGTGGCCATGTCAGACCATAAAGCCGGGGACGAGAGAAAAACTGAGTTCGTCCCCGAATACGCGTGAAGAGCTACTGCAGCCCATCAGTCAGAAGGCAAGCAACATACATACTACTCAGACTTAGTATACCAAGTTCCACGAGCCTTCCCGTGTCGAACTAACAGCCCCCGCTCAACAAGATCAGATAGGCGATTTTTGATTGTAGGCCTTGAGACTGTTTGAATCAGTTTTTCAGCATCGCGGATTGTAATGCGGTAGTGGATATCAACATATTGCATAATCAGCATGCTTTCGTGAGGCAATTCTGGATATTGAGATAGTGCCTCTGTCTTCTTAGCCAAATGATCTTTCTGCCGCTTTAGAGAACGCAGGAAGAAAGTCATCCAAGGTAGCCAGTCGGCCTTATCTTGCTTAAGTGTTTTTTGTGTTCTTTGTAGAGCAAGGTAATAGGCGTCCTTGTTTTTCTCTACAATACTTTCTAGAGAGGCATATTGCATATAGCTATAACCCGCCTTAAGCAACAACAAACTTACGAGCACACGGGACAGACGTCCATTACCATCTTGAAATGGATGAATTGCCAGAAAGACTACATTGAAGATGGCAATAACAATTAGAGCATGATAGCTCTTATCCTCTAACGCTCCTCTAGTCCACTCCAGTAAATCATGCATTTGCCCCGGCGTATCAAATGGAGTAGTTGTTTCAAATACCACCCCAAGACGTTTACCATCAGGATCAAAGGCTTCAACATTATTGGAGTGCTTTTTGTATTCGCCTCGATGCCGCGCATCCTTTTCTGAATGCCTCAGCAAAATACTATGGAGTTGCTTGATGTGGTTTTCGGTGATGGGTATATCACCATAGTTATCAAACATCATTTCCATGACTTCGGCATAGCCCGCTACTTCCTGTTCATCACGGGTAAGAAATGATGTTTTGCCAACCTGACTCAGTAAATCTTCAATATCTGAGTCACTAAGCTTTGATCCTTCGATACGGGTTGATGAACCAATGCTCTCAATCGTAGCTACATGACGCAGCACCTGTAGGCGGTCAGGGTTTTGGGGCTCTTTTGCACTCCAGCAACCTTTAAATTCGTCAATTTCGGAAATGAGGCGAAGAAGTTCGGGGGTAATGGATAGTGATCTTAAATCCATAGTTAGCTATTTTATGACTTAATTTATCCGATTTTATCCATAAATATCCAATAATCAAACTTTTTATCCATTTCCTACTGTAGACGAATGAATTCCCCTCCCACCAACTCCAGCGGCGTAGATCCCGCTGCCCCCGTTCAGAGGAAATGAGAGAGCGGTGCCGATTCCTGAAAATGCTTTCATGAACCAATCACAATCTACCAAACAGCTGGCCAGTACAGCTGCTAGAATGGGCCGTAAGCGCACAGTGGATGGTGTTCAATGAGCCATATCGATAAAGCTGAGTTGAGCAGCTCGTCTGCTCAAACGAAACTTATGCCCCGAGGGTATAAGAAAAACCTCTCAGAAACTGATATCAGAACGAAGTTCATCACCCCGGCTATCACCCTGGCGGGGTGGGATATTCAGACCCAGATCCGCGAAGAGGTCGCCATTACCAATGGCAAGATCCTTGTGCGGGGTAAAAAGCACAAACGGGGGAAGCCCAAGTTTGCCGACTACATCCTCTACCACAAGCCCAATATCCCCATCGCAGTCGTAGAAGCCAAGGACAACAATCATGCGCTGGGCGATGGCATGCAGCAGGCCCTCAACTACAGCGAAATGCACGGCGACCTGCCGTTTGTCTTCAGTTCCAATGGTGATGGCTTTCTGTTCCACGACCGTACCGTTACCGAGGGACAGATAGAGACAGAACTTACCCTGAATGAGTTCCCCAGCCCGGATGAACTTTGGCAGCGTTACTGCGACCACAAGGGGTTGAAAGAAGAGCCTGCCCAGGTTTTGGTTGCCCAGGACTACTACTCGGATGGCAGCGGAAAGGCACCTCGCTACTATCAGGTCAATGCCATCAATCGCACCATCGAGGCCATTGCCCGTGGACAGGATCGCATCCTGCTGGTCATGGCTACCGGCACGGGTAAGACCTACACTGCCTTCCAGATTATTTGGCGGCTGTGGAAATCCAGAACCAAGAAACGCATCCTCTTTCTTGCCGACCGCAACATCCTTGTCGATCAGACCAAGAGTAACGACTTCAAGCCCTTCGGCTCGGCGATGACCAAGATCCAGAAGCGCCAGGCCGACAAGTCCTACGAGATCTACCTCTCCCTCTATCAGGCCGTCACCGGTACCGAAGAGGCCCAGAACATCTACAAGCAGTTCTCTCCCGACTTCTTCGACCTGATCGTCATCGACGAGTGTCACCGGGGCAGTGCCGCTGAGGCCTCCGCCTGGCATGAGATCCTCGACTACTTTTCAGCGGCCACCCACATTGGCATGACCGCGACCCCAAAAGAGACCAAGGATGTCTCCAACATCCACTACTTCGGTGAACCGGTCTACAGCTACACCCTCAAGCAGGGCATTGAAGATGGCTTTCTTGCCCCCTACAAAGTGGTGCGCATGGAGCTGGACAAAGATCTCTTCGGCTATCGTCCTGAGAAGGGCAAGAAAGACAAATATGGCCAGGAGGTCGAAGACCGAGTCTACAACCAGAAGGAGTTCGACAAGACGCTGATTTTGGGGCAGCGCACCCAACTGGTAGCCCGGCAGATCACCCGTTTCCTCAAGGGTACCAACCGCTTCGACAAGACCATTATCTTCTGCGAGAACATCGACCACGCCGAGCGCATGCGCCAGGCCCTGGTGAATGAGAATGCCGACCTGGTGAGCCAGAACACCAAATACATCATGCGTATCACCGGCGATGAGCAGGAAGGCAAGGCCGAGCTCGACAATTTCATTGACCCGCAGAGTAAATACCCCGTCATCGCCTGTACCTCCAAGTTGATGACCACCGGTGTGGATGCCCAGACCTGCAAGCTCATCGTGCTCGACCAGAGCATCAAATCCATGACTGAGTTCAAGCAGATCGTCGGACGCGGAACCCGAATCAATGAGGCCTACGGCAAGTTCTACTTCACCATCATCGACTTCAAAAAGGCCACCGAGCTGTTTGCTGACCCTGACTTCGACGGCGAGCCAGTGCAGATTTACACCCCCGGTCCGGGCGAAGACCCCGTGCCGCCAGAAGACTTTGATGAAGAACATCTGGGGCACAGCCTCGATGGCGATGAGGTTAACGAAGATCCAGGAGATTGGGATGATGCCGAAGAGGATGGGGCGGGCAAGCGGATTAAATACGTCATCAACGACGTACCCGTGCATGTGATTGCTGAGCGTGTGCAGTACCTCGACGCCAACGGCAAGCTCATCACCGAATCGCTCAAGGATTATACCCGCAACAGCGTCACCAAGACCTACAGCTCACTCGATCAGTTCCTCAAGAGCTGGACCTCAGCAGGCAAGAAGAAACTCATCCTCGAAGAGCTGGAGAACCAGGGCGTACTCTGGGAGGCGCTGTATGAAGAGGTGGGCAGGGAGCTCGACCCCTTCGACCTGATCTGCCACGTGGCCTACGGCCAACCACCCCTCACCCGCAAGGAGCGGGCCGAGAAGGTGCGAAAGCGCAACTACTTCGCCAAATATGAAGATAATGCCCGGCTGGTGCTGGATGCATTGCTGGAAAAGTACGCCGATCAGGGCATCGAAAATCTTGAAGAGAACAGCATCCTCAAGGTGCCACCGCTCAATGAGTTCGGCACCCCCATGGAAATTGTCAGACTTTTCGGCGGTAAATCCGGGTATGAGGCCGCCATACAGGAACTGGAGATGGCGCTGTACACATGATTTAATGTAATGTGTGTATGCATCGCATGGGAGACTGATCATGAGAGCCGATTCCGAAACCGCCCGCACCAACATTGTCCTCAATACTCATCTGGTCGATACCGGCCTCAAACTCACCGGCCTCAAGACCCGCCGTGAGCTGGTTGACTTCGCACTGCGTGAGTTGGTGCGTCACGAGCAGCAGAAGAAGCTGCTGGCGCTCAAGGGCAAGATAGACTGGGAGGGTGACCTGGAGGCCATGCGTACCGACATCCCGGACGAAGGCCCGGCCTGATGCTGGTTGATACCAGCGTCTGGATCGACTTCTTTGCCGGCCGTGACACGCCTCAGGTGCGCCACCTGGAACAGAGTATCCTCGACGGCAGCGACATCGCAATCTGCGGCATCATCCTGACCGAGACCCTGCAAGGCATTCGCGACGAAAGGCAGTACCAGCAGGTCAGGCGGCACCTCAAACCGTTGCTGTTTTTGCCCCTGGCCGAATCCACATTCATTCATGCCGCCGAGCTGTTCAGACAGTTGCGCAAACAGGGGATGACCATCCGCAAGACCAACGACTGCATCATTGCCGCCACAGCTATCGCGCACGAGGTGCCGCTACTGCACAACGACCGTGACTTTGAAAACCTGGCCCGCCACAGCGAACTGGAAACCATCAACACATGAGTATTACCTCCGTCATCAAATCCATCCAGGACATTATGCGCAAAGACGCGGGTGTCGACGGCGATGCCCAGCGCATCGGCCAGATCGGCTGGATGCTCTTCCTCAAGATCTTCGACGATCAGGAGCAGGAGCTGGAGCTCACCTACGACCACTACCAATCCCCAATCCCTGAGCACCTGCGCTGGAGCAGTTGGGCCACCGACCCCGGAGGCATCACTGGAGACAGCCTGCTCGACTTCATCAACGATGACCTGTTCCGCAAACTCAAGACCCTCACCAGTCACATTGGTAACACGCCGCGTGGTTTCGTGGTGCAGGGCGTCTTCGAGGATGCCTACAACTACATGAAGAACGGCACCCTCATCCGCCAGGTGATCAACAAGCTCAACGAGATCGACTTCAATCGCAGCGCCGACCGCCACACCTTCAACGACATCTACGAGAAGATCCTCAAGGATCTGCAGAGCGCCGGCAACGCCGGTGAGTTCTACACCCCCCGCGCAGTTACCCAGTTCATGGTCGATATGACTGATCCCAGGCTGGGTGAATCGATACTCGACCCTGCTTGCGGTACCGGCGGTTTTCTCGCCTGTTCCATAGAACATCTGCGTGACAATTATGTGAAAAGCGTCGAAGACCGGGAGCAGTTGCAGCAGGCCATCCACGGCGTGGAGAAGAAACAGCTGCCCCACCTGCTCTGTACCACCAACATGCTGCTGCACGGCATCGAAGTCCCCAACCAGGTAGTTCATGACAACTCCCTGACCCGGCCGCTGCGTGACTACGGTCCCCAGGATGAGGTCGATGTCATCATCACCAATCCGCCCTTCGGTGGCATGGAAGAGGATGGCATAGAAAAGAATTTTGGCAGCTTCAGCACCCGCGAGACGGCTGATCTGTTTATGGTGCTCATTATGCGCCGTCTCAAAACCGATGGCCGTGCTGCGGTGGTGCTGCCCGATGGTTTTCTGTTTGGCGAAGGCATCAAGACCCGCATCAAGGAGAAACTGCTGGAGGAGTGCAATCTGCACACTATCGTCCGTCTGCCCAATGGTGTCTTCAATCCCTACACCGGCATCAAGACCAATCTGCTCTTCTTCACCAAGGGTAAGCCGACCAGGGAGATCTGGTACTACGAACATCCCTACCCGGCAGGCTACAAGTCCTACTCCAAAACCAAGCCCATGCGCATAGAGGAGTTTGCGACCGAGAAAGCGTGGTGGGAGAAGCGCGAAGTGAACGAGCAGGCGTGGCGCGTCGATGTCGATACGATCAAGGCCAATAACTACAACCTCGATATCAAAAATCCACATAACGCGGATGAGGGGCCGGGTGATCCCGATGAACTGTTGGCTCAGTATCAGGGCTTGCAGAGCAAGATTATCAGTATTCAGGAGCAGCTTAAGACGCAACTCTCCGAAGCACTGGAGCGTGGTGCATGACCAGCGAGGAGTTTCTTCAGCAGTTTGGGCATTTTGTTGATGCGCCTGATGGGGTTCAGAAGCTGCGGGAGTTGGTTCTACAGTTGGCTGTGCAAGGACGATTGGTTGAGCAAGTTGAAAATGATGAACCAGTTGATATTTTGCTTAAAAACATCAGGGAAACTAAAAAAGAACTGGTAGACAGTGGTGTAGTTAAGAAGGGGAAAAGCTACCCTGTTATAAGCGAGGACGAGATTCCGTATATCATTCCGGGTAGCTGGAGATGGGTTCGTATAAACGAGATTGGGCACAACTGGGGTCAAAAAGTCCCAGATAACAATTTTACTTATATTGATGTCTCAGCAATCAATAAGGAGGCAGGGGTAATACATGAGCCAAATGTTCTCACAGCTAAAGAAGCGCCATCACGTGCTAGGAAGATCGTAAAATATGGGACTGTTATCTATTCAACCGTACGACCGTATTTGCTCAATGTTGCTGTTATCGAAAACGAGTGTATTCCGGAACCAATTGCCAGCACGGCATTTGCGATCATTCATCCATTTTGCGGTATCGATGCGCGCTACATATATTCGTATCTTCGAAGTCCGGCTTTTATACACTATGTAGAATCCGTACAAACGGGCATCGCATACCCTGCGATCAATGATAAACAATTCTTTAGTGGATATTTTCCACTGCCCCCACTCGCCGAACAACACCGCATCGTCGCCAAGGTCGATGAACTGATGGCCCTCTGCGACCAGCTGGAGGCCGAGAAAAAAGCCCGGTACGAAACCCACCAGCGCCTTATCCGCGCCGTCCACCATCCGCTCACCGAGGCCAGCGATGCCACTGCCACCCAAACCGCCTGGCACCGCATCCGTGACAACTTCTCCAACCTCTACACCACCCTCGAATCCGTTCATGCCCTGCGCCAGACCATTCTTCAGCTTGCTGTGCAGGGGAAACTGATTCAACAAGACCCAATTAATGATGAGTCTGTCGCCGAACTACTGGAAGAAAGCGCCCAACAAAAAGCCCAGCTCATCAAAAAGAAGACGATCAAAAAGCAGAAAGTCTTGCCTGCCATTAGGGAAGAGGAAAAGCCGTTTCTACTTCCACGAGGGTGGAAATGGGCTCGTATAGGCGATATTTTGAGTTTAAAGCATGGATTTGCTTTTAAAAGCAAATACTTCACTGAAATTCCCACCTCGTACGTATTAACCACACCTGGACATTTTTATGAGACCGGCGGTTTTCGAGAGCGAGGAGGTAAAACAAAATATTATAGTGAAGGCGTTGACGCAGAGTTTATTCTAGAACCTGGTGATCTCATTATTCCCATGACCGAGCAAGCTCCAGGTTTGCTTGGAAGTCCGGCATTTATCCCAAACGACGGAAATACCTATATTCATAACCAGCGCCTTGGGAAACTCACGCCATTTTCTAATGCGGTTCACTCTGAATATTTATATTGGTTTTTCAATAGTTCGTACCTTAGGAATGAACTGGCAAGTAGTTGTTCTGGTACTACCGTAAGGCATACATCTCCTGAGAAAGTTCTCAGAGTGTTAATACCTATCTGTGCCTTATCAGAACAAAAGCGCATCGTCACCAAAGTCGACGAACTCATGTCCCTCTGCGATCAACTCGAAAACAACATCCGCAACAAAAACAACACCGCCACAAAATACGCCGAAGCTATCGTTCAACAAATAGCCGCTGCTTAACTCAGGAGAGGATCAGCGCCATGCCGGACAATAACAGTAGTGACGATCAAGTCATGGATCAGTCACCTGCCCACAAGGCTCTCGAAAACCTGCGCATGCGCCTGCTGGATCTCACGGCACGTAACCGGCTGATCAGCTTCCGTCATACCAAGAGCGCAAGCCTGCGCATCATTGATGAGTTGCCCAACCAGTTGGTGGAGACGCTGCTGGCTGATACCGAGATGCGTTTTGAGGCGATTCCTGAACCCACAGAGGAAGAGTTGATTGCGGCAGGGTATCTCGAATTCGATGAAGAGACTCAGCAGCTTGTCAGACTCAAAAATGACCCATCTGCGGAGGAGTGGGCCAAACACCTGGGCTTTGCCACCAGCTACGAGGTGCCAGAGGTCCCGGTAGATGATGAGTCGGAGAAACACGCCGATAAGTCGATTCAGACGCTGCTCTACCCCTATGAGATGGAAGCGCGGCTGAAGGGGCTGCTACAGGCGGCGGATTCGGCAATACAGGAGATGGGGGCGAATATCCTCTACCTCTCCTTCGGTTTTCTGGAGTGGTACGACAGTACAAGCTCTGACAAGTCACGCATTGCGCCGCTCTTTCTGGTGCCGGTGCGGCTTCACAAGGGGCGGTTGAACGAGGAGACACGCACCTATGATTACACCCTGAGCTATTCGGGTGAAGACATCATTCCCAACCTTTCACTACGGGAAAAACTGCGTGCCGATTTCGCCATGGCACTGCCGGAACTGGATGAGAACACAGTCCCTGAAGATTATTTCCTCAAAGTCCATCAACTGATTGAGAATAACCAGCCCCGCTGGCGGGTGAAACGCTTTATCTCCATGGCGCTGCTCAACTTCAGCAAGCTGCTGATGTATCTGGACCTGGACCCGGAGCGTTGGCCGGAAGATGCCAATATTGTCGATCACGAAGTGGTATCACGTTTTCTCTCGGGCTATGGCGAGAATGGCGGGGATGAGGAAGGAGGAGTCGATACGGGATTTGGTGAGGAGCATCCGATTGACGAGATGGAGGATATCCACTCCAGCTACCCGCTGATCGATGATGCCGACAGCTCCCAGCACAGCGCGCTGATCGATGCCGTGGACGGCAAGAATCTTGTCATCGAGGGGCCGCCGGGAACTGGTAAATCACAGACAATAACCAATCTCATCGCGGCGGCCATGGCTCAGGGCAAGAAGGTACTGTTCGTGGCTGAAAAGCTGGCCGCGCTGGAGGTGGTGCGTAGTCGCCTCGATAACGCAGGTCTGGGTGAGTTCTGCCTTGAGCTGCACAGCCACAAATCCCAGAAACGCAAGGTGTTGGATGAGATCGGTGATCGCCTGCAGAAGAATGGAAACTATCGACGACCGAGAGATATCGATGTTGATATTGCCCGCTACGAGGAGCTGAAAGACGCCCTTAAGAACCACGCTGAAAAGATCAACCGTCCCTGGAAAAAGACAGGCAAGACGCTGCACGAAATCTTTATGGCAGCGACCCGCTATCGCAATGAGATCGGTATCAATCCTGAGTCGATCCATCCCGAAGGTTATGACGGCAGCAACTATGATGCCGCCGTCCAGCGACAAAATGAAGATCAGGTCGAAGCCTACGGCAAGGTTTACCAATCCGTCGCCAATCAACTTGATGATACGACGGCCCTGCAGAATCACCCTTGGTACGGGGTGCGCAACGGCGATCTGCAGATTTTCGACCTGGAGCGGGTAAAGGCTTCTTTGGGTGACTGGCAGGAATCGTTGCGCAAACTGGTTGCACAGCGAGCTGAAATTGCCCAAACACTGGGGTGTGATGATTCTGACGTGGCGGAAACGCTGACGGCGTTGCAGGCGTTACTGGGAGAGCTGCAGAGCATCCCGTCACTGAAGGGTGATGAAATACTGGAACGTATCCCAGTGCTCAAAGGGGATGTGTTAAGGAAGACGCAACGCTATCTAAAGCTGTTTGAGGATATTCAGGCGCAATATGCCTTACTGGCAAAAACCATTGATCCTGAGATTCTGCAGGATCTCTCGGTTGTCGATCAGCTACTCGAAGGCAGTGAGCAGCTGAAGAAGCTGGTTGGCCACCATGTCGAACTGGGTGGGCTGGCCGAGGCGCTGAATCGCCTTTCGGCCATCGAAGACCAGTTGAAACAGCTCGATGAGCCTCTGCAGGGTGTCCTGTCAGCAATGGGTGGCTCTGCAGCCGGGTTTATGAGCGTCAGTGAGTCGGGGCTTAACGAGTTCAAGAAGGTGATCGGCTTAATCGCCGGCCTCAGCCCCTCTCACTGGAAACATCGTGATGAGCTTTTCGATAACGAAGAGCTGGATGAACTGCTGCCACAATTGCGAGGTGAGCTTGAAACCTTGCTGGGTATGCAGCAAAACATCCATGACGTGTACACGCTGGAGCGTCTTCCAGATGAACATGAGATACGGCAGCTTTCTGCAACCTTGTCGGCAGGTGGTCTGCTTCGTTGGTTCAAGGGTGGATGGCGCTCTGCACGCAGGCAGGTGATGGGGTTTGCTGCCAATCCCCAGCTGAATTACTCCGCTGTCTCGGCTCAGTTGGATGATCTCGCCGATTTTGTAGAAAAACGAGGAAAGCTGGAAGGAAATGCGACTTACAAGGATACAGTCGGTGAGCACCTTAACAGCCTCGATACCGATATTGCTGCACTGGAGTCGCTACGCGCCTGGTACAAAAGCATCCGCCAGGAATATGGCGTCGGTTTTGGTCAGAAGGTGGCGCTGGGTGATGCGATTCTGAATCTCTCCCCGAGCATTGCCAAAGCTGTGCGTTCGCTCTCTGATCGCGGTGTGCAAACCCAGCTGCATGATCTGTTGGATGATCTTGACAGTCTGAAGGAGGTGTTTGCACCGGTATCTGAACTGCGTAATCAGGATAGCCTGTTGGTAGGGGAGCAGGGTGTGATTCCTCGTCTTCTTACCGACGTGAAAACGGCTATTCGTGCCTGCGGCCCGCTCACCAGTGATGACTCGCTCTCCATGACTGATCTCGCTGATCGTATCGAGCAGGTTGGACTGCTGAAACAGAGAGTCGGGAAGTGGCAAAAAGCTGATTTTGATAGAAAGCTGTTTAAGGGACAGCTTGGTCTTCAGGTTGGATTGGAGGCTGATAATGCCTCGGGCCTCTCCAAGTTGAGGAATACACTGGCGTTGGCAGGCTGTATTGATGAAACACTCACTCACGATCTGTTGGTCAACTACATCTATACGCATCCAGAAAAACCGACTTTTGATACGCTGGCCTCACACGCAGAGCAACTGGGCAGTGTGGAGGTTTCACAACAGAAGTCCTATGAGATATTTGAAGACCTGGTGGATCTGGACAGGGCTGGGTGGATGCTTCTGTCGGGCGATCGGCTGGATGATCTGATCCTGCGTAACCAGAAAGCACTGGATAACGGGGAGACATTACAGAGCTGGCTTGATTACGTGCGTGTGCGTGATCAAGTCGAAGAGATGGGGATGGGCAATCTTGCGGATAGCGTCGATCAAGGCGTGATACCGATTGAGCAGGTAAACAGAGCTTATCTGGCTGGTATCTACGATGTGCTGGCACGAGAGATACTGCGGGAAGATCCCGAACTGGGGCGTTTCTCGGGCCATGCCCAGGAGGCGATACAGGATAAGTTCATCGACTACGACAATAAGCTCAAGCAACTGCAGTGTGAGCAGATTGCATGGAAAGTTGATCAGACGAAAATTCCACCCGGTAACATGGCGGCTCGGGTTAGTGAGCGCACGGAGCGTGTTCTGTTGGAGCATGAGTGTGGCAAGAAGACCCGTCATATACCCATCAGACAGCTACTGCAGCGTGCAGAAAATGCGCTTGTCGCACTGAAGCCCTGTTTCATGATGGGGCCAATGTCTGTAGCCCAGTACCTTGCGCCGGGAAAAATCAAATTTGACTTGGTAGTGATGGATGAGGCATCGCAGATCAAGCCCCAGGATGCATTGGGTGCGGCTGCCCGTGGAGCACAGCTTGTCGTGGTCGGCGATCCCAAGCAGTTGCCACCTACCAGCTTCTTTGACCGTATCGTTGAGGATGACGAAGATGATCCAACAGGCATCGAAGAGTCCGAAAGTATTCTGGATGCAACCTTGCCCATGTTCCCGGCGAGGCGTTTGCGCTGGCACTACCGTTCTCAGCATGAAAGCCTGATTGCCTTCTCTAACCATTCTTTTTACGACAGTGACCTGGTGTTGTTTCCGTCACCCCATAAGGAGACAGATAACTACGGTATCCAGTATTCCCGAGTCCAACGCGGCTGTTTTGTGAACCGACGCAATATGGAGGAGGCAAAGATCATCTCGGAAGCCGTTAGAGAGCATTTCAGGCATCGCCCGGATGAGTCTTTGGGTGTGGTTGCGATGAGCGCAGAGCAGCGCACACAGATCGAGCGGGCAATCGAGACGCTGGCCAAAGACGATACCGTGTTTCAGGAGTGGCTGGACAAAGATGCCATCCGCCGTGAATCCCTTTTCGTCAAGAACCTTGAAAACGTACAGGGTGATGAAAGGGATGTGATTTTTATCTCCATGACATATGGGCCGCAGGAGCCCGGTGGAAAGGTGTTCCAGCGCTTTGGCCCTATCAACTCGGATGTGGGTTGGCGGCGTCTCAACGTGCTGTTTACCCGTTCAAAAAAGCGGATGCATATTTTCAGCTCCATGGGGTCAGATGACATTGTTGCCGGTGCAACAAGTAAGCGCGGTGTGCAGGCTTTGCGCGACTTTTTAAGTTTCTGTGAGACAGGCATTCTCCACAAGACTGAGCGTGAGACAGGGCGAGGCCCAGACAGTGATTTTGAGATTGCTGTGATGAACGCGCTGCGTGATGAAGGTTTTGAATGCATACCTCAAGTTGGCGTTGCGGGATTCTTCATTGATGTGGCAGTAGTTGATCCCGGTAACCCCGGCCGCTACCTGATGGGTGTCGAGTGCGATGGCGCGACCTATCATTCTGCGAAGTCCGCACGAGACAGGGATCGGCTTCGGCAGACAATCCTGGAGCGTCTCGGCTGGAATATTCGCCGTATCTGGTCAACCGATTGGTTCAAGAATCCCCAGGGTGAATTGCGGCCGATTATTCGGGAGCTTCACGATCTGAAGTCCGCTGCTATGCCTGTTGAGGAAGAGATTGAGTCAGAGGTTGATGAGATAGAGGAAATCATCGAGAAAGCTGACGCCAAGGAAGCTCAGGTTGATCTATTTGCCTTTGATGAATCGAGCCTCAAAGACAAGTTGATTCGCTTCGATCAAGAGGTGATCCGCAGGGAGTTTCCTGAGACTCCCGAAAACAAGCAGCTACTACGGCCAGCAATGCTCGAAGCGCTCTTGGAATTTATGCCGACGAGTAAAGTGGAGTTTCTTGAGTCAATTCCACCATATATTCGAAAAGCGACAGAGACAGAAGAAGCGAGAAAATATCTGGAGCAGGTTTTCGACATCATCAATGTTTCTATGGATGAGGCCTGATGGGGGAGATCTTCGCAGGCGCCTGTCCTTGCGGCTACCAAAGTCACTCCTTGAAAGAGGGCGTGGGCATGTTGAGAGAGGGGTATGGTATCTATTAATGCCGGCATTGCTACAAGCTGCTCAACTCCCGCAACACCACCCAACAGAAGCGCTGTAATGGTTGTGGTTCTCGGAATTTAATCCGCATCCAACCGGAAATGAACGGAGTACTCACATGCCCTCGTTGCAACGAGAAACAGCTTCAGCTGTACGAATGTGGGTTGTGGGATTGATTTGTTTCAAAGGTTGTTTCAGTTTGTGAGTTAATTAATGCATATAAAACAAAGAGATAGTGTTTTGTTGTGGTGTTTTTCTGTTATTCGATGCGGATAAATTAATAAGTACCCAAAATGGGAATGCTTGCTATAATTCCCATATCGGGAATGAGAGATGCCTGTGAAAGTCTTAGGACGAGACAAGCTGGTGAAGTTCTCTCAAAAGCATGCGTCAGCCAAAAGCGCCCTGGATGCATGGTTCAGCGACACGGAGTCGAACGAGTGGAAAACGCCTCAAGACATCAAGGACCGATATCGCAGCGCCGATTTTCTGGCCGATAACCGGGTCATCTTCAATATCAAGGGCAACAATTTTCGCTTGGTCGTTAAAGTACGGTATCAAAACGGCATTGTTGTCGTCGAGTGGGTGGGAACCCACGCAGAGTACAGCAAGAAGCGTTTCTAGGGAGAGGGCAATGGACCACATCAAAGTCATCAAGTCAGAGCAAGGTCATGAACAGGCATTGGCGCGTCTGATGAGCCTGATGGATGCTGATCCTGCTCCTGCTAGCCGTGAAGGGGATGAGCTGGATGTGCTGGCGTTCCTGATCGAGCGCTATGAGCAGGAGCAGTTTCCGATGGATACGCCTGATCCTATTGAGGCGATCAAGTTTCGCATGGAGCAACAGGGGCTGAGGAATAAAGACTTGGTCCCTTACTTTGGTTCAGCATCCAAAGCAAGCGAAGTGCTCAATGGCAAGCGCAAGCTTAGCCTCAATATGATCCGCAAGCTCTCTACTGGCCTGGGTATTCCCGCCGAAGTGCTGATTAGGGAGCCGGTACAACAACTGGCCAATGAGAGTGAGATCGACTGGCAGGCCTTTCCGCTGAGTGACATGCGCAAGCGCGGCTACTTTGATGGATTCACTGGCACTCTGCAGGAGTTGCGCGAATATGCAGCCGAGACGGTAAGCAAACTGCTTTCGAGCGTAGCCGGTGGCTTTGATCTGCAGCCAGCCATGCTGAGAAGTACCGCACACCTGCGCTCCAACGATAAGAAGACAGATCCTTATGCACTCTGGGCCTGGCAAGTTCGTGTGTTGCAGAAAGCGCAGGAAGAGCAGTTACCCACCAATTATGAGAAGGGTACCGTCGATCGCGAATGGATGCAGAAACTCACCCAGCTTTCATGGTCAGAGCAGGGCCCTCAACTAGCCATCGAATATCTAAATCGTAGCGGGATTCATCTTGTTTTCGAACAGCATCTATCTAAAACCTATCTGGATGGGGCGGTTTGTATGAATGCTAATGGCAATCCCGTTATTGCGCTTACACTCCGCTATGACAAGCTGGATAACTTCTGGTTCACGCTGATGCATGAGCTGGCGCATATCGCGTTGCACCTTGATGGCACAGAAATCTGGTTTATCGACGATCTTGACGCTGTCGGCGTGGATAAGAAAGAGAGCGAGGCCGATGCGCTGGCTCAGGAGTCGCTGGTGCCTCGTGAGGCATGGTCGAATCTCCATTTTACTGATCCTGACTCCGTGAGAGCTTTGGCACGAAGCCTGAATATCTCGCCCTGTATCATTGCAGGTCGGTTACGGCACGAGCATGATAATCACATGCTATTTGGAAAACTGTTCAGAGAAAAAATTAGAGAGAGGCTGAGCGAGCATTTTTAATAGGACATTGGTTACCAAGGGCGCCAGTATTATGCCAGTTAAATTATGATTATCCGTTGCACCCAAAAGCTGCTCAAAGAGCTGCGTATCAAACCGGCCGAGCCGGAAGTGATCAGCGATGTTGGTAGCTGGCACGCCAACCTGCTTCGCATCGACCGCAGGAAGTGTGTGCTCTTCACCCACGACATGACTCTCTTTTCGCTCTTCGTGGCCGGTCTCAAACGCCCGGATTTTGAGCACATACCCACAGGGCATAAGTTTCGTTTGAGCAGACTCAGATAGAGCGCATGCTCGACTGGAGTCAGCAGAACACCTATGCAAAAACCAATAACCGCAGTGTGATGGGTTCCATGAACGATATGGCCTTTCATATTGAGCATCACATCGCCCATGAAGGTGGCCTGGCTTATGCGGATCTTGATCGCTTATTGCTACGCATTAACGAGATCCCGTTCAAGGCGATTGGATACGAATACCCCAGGGTGCGTCTGCAGACGTTATTGAGAACGGACGGAACCGCTTGATCAGATCGTCTTCGTGAACCGTTGCTTGCCACATCCTCAGGTAGGTAACTCACGTGGTTTGTGACCAGGACTCTTCATCACTCGTGTGCTGATTCTCATTGCACGATGCCGCTATAGATGACACGAAAAGCTATTCAATATTCTGGATTTGTTCCCGCATCTGCTCGATGAGAACCTTCATCTCCACCGCGATGCGGGTGATTTTCACATCGTTCGACTTGGAGGTCAGGGTATTGGCCTCCCGGTTCAACTCCTGCATCAGGAAGTCGAGACGCCGTCCGACGGGTTCATCGGCGGAGAGTACACGTTCAACCTCTGCCAGATGCGTGTCGAGACGATCCATCTCCTCATCTACATCCAACCGCTGGGCGAGCAGGGCCATCTCCTGCTCCAGTCGGGTTTCGTCCAACTCATCCATGACCTCCAGCAGGCGGGTGCGGATGCGCACCTTGACCTTTTCCAGGACCTCCGGCATCAGTTTGCGGACCTGATCCACCTGTGTCTGCATCGCCTGTCGGCGCTGCCGGATAATCTCGCCGAGCCGTCGGCCTTCGCGTTGGCGGCTTTCCATCAGGCTGTCGAGAGTGAGGTCCAGCAGTTCCATCGCCTGCCTTGTGACCGGGGTGAAGTCCCGCTCATGTTCCTCAAGGACACCGGGCCAGCGCAGCAGTTCGAGAGGACGCAGATTGGCTTGGGTACCGAGCAGGTCGGCGATTTCGCTACCGGCGTCGAGTAACTGTTTTACCAGGCGCTGGTTGACGTGGAGTTCAGCCCCGGCCGTGGTGGCCGGTTTGAATTTCAGAGAGCAGTCAAGCTTGCCGCGCCCCAGTTTGGCCGCCAGCTGCTCCCGCACTTTAGTCTCCAGGACGCGCAACTCCTCCGGCAGCCGCACGAATGCTTCAAGGTAGCGGTGGTTGATGGAGCGGATCTCCCAACTCATTACACCGAGTTCTCCCCGGTACTCTTCCCGCGCAAAAGCGGTCATACTGCTAATCATCTGTCTAACCTGAGGTTGGTGGCCAATCGTCCTGAACGCTATATTGGGAATCTGGTTCAGCATTTCGTGAAGTGTGTATCATAATGCGATTCGCCGGGATGTTGGAGCCACTATTTTCTGAAACCGGTCTTATAATTAGAAGACATACGCCCGAAATAATATTTATTGATGGAAAAAGCCCGCGACAGTTTGCCTTCAGGCGCCGTTCTCGACTGTTACGTGATCATGAAACTGGTCGCGAGCGGCGGCTTCAGCCTGATTTATCTGGGGGAAGACGAGGATACCCAAGACGAGGTGATCATCAAGGAGTTTCTGCCAAAGAAACTGGCCAAGCGTGGGGAGGGTCTTCAGGTCGAGGTCATCGACCCGAAACAGATCGATAATCTTAGCCGCAGTCGTCGGCTTTTCTACCAGGAAGCCAAGGTGCTTGCTTCCCTGAGGCATCCGAACATCGTGCAGGTACGGGGGTTTTTCCTGGCTAACGATACCGGCTATCTGGTGATGGATCATGAGCGCGGCAAGAATCTTGCGAGCTATATAAAAAAACGCAGCGGCGGTCTGAGTACCCGTTTTATGCTGACGGTTTTCCCTCCTATCCTGGATGCCCTCGATCTCATCCACTCCAGAAATCTGCTGCACCTTGATATCAAACCCAGCAATATCCATTTGCGAACTGGCGGCAACCCGCTGTTGCTCGATTTTGGCGCGGTTTATCAGGTGGAAGAGAGTGGCGGTGGTCGCAGTGGACGGGTGGTCACCAGTGGGTTTTCCCCGGTAGAGCAGTATTACCAGTCAGGTGATGTCGGGCCCTGGAGCGATGTCTATGCCATAGGTGCAAGCATGCGGGCCTGTCTGGACGGCAAGTCGCCACCCTCTGCCATCGAACGTCATGCAGATGACAAGTTGAAGCCGGCAACCCGAGTCTATCGCCGCCGTTATCCCGCTTACCTGCTGGAGGCGATCGACTGGGCGATGGCCGTAAACCAGGCAGATCGGCCGCAAAATGCCGGAGAGCTGTTGACCGCGCTGCAGAGCAAATCAAAACTGAAAGAGAGCCTTGATGATATTGGTGGTGATCTGTCGCGACGTTCGTTCATTAAAGGTGGGAGTCTCTCTACGTGAAGTATGAAACCGCCCACTGCACCCTGCTTGGGAATCGCCGGATGAATCAGGACCGCTGCCTGATTCTGGAGGCGCCCGATGCCATGCTGGTGGCTCTGGCTGATGGCATGGGCGGCCACCCGCGTGGTGAGATGGCGGCGCAGATCCTCATGGATACCTGCCGCAGAGCCTTCCTCACCAGCCGCAAACCCATCACCGGTCCACGGGTTTTTCTCAGCGGATTGATGGAGATGGCACATCGCCGCATCCTCGATTACGGTCGTGAGCAGGAACCCCATATTGAACCACGCACCACTGCAGTGCTCTGCCTGATTCAGGAGGGACAGGCCTTCTGGGCCCATGTCGGCGACAGCCGGTTCTACGTTATGCGTGACAATGTCATCCTCTCCCGTACCGAGGATCACTCTTACGTGGAGCAGTTGCGGCAGCAGGGCATCATCTCCGCCGCTCAGATCCATACCCACCGGTATCGCAACTACGTGACCCGGTGTCTCGGTGGTATCTCCAATCGTCCTGTGGCGGAACTTGGGGAGCCGCATCGTCTGGAAGGGGGGGATGTCCTGCTGCTCTGCTCAGATGGTTTCTGGGGCAAGTTGCCGGCGCGTCCAATGGTGGATGCATTTTTTCGTGCCGATCAGTCATTGCAGTCAGCTGTTAACCAGCTCTCATCCCTGGCAGAGAGTAACGGTATGCCGGAGAGTGATAATGTCACTGCGGTGGCTGTACGCTGGCGGCGTGACACTATCGATCTCCGACCCACTGACTTGGGCATGACTTTAGTGGATAATGCCGCCGGCACAGCGCATCTGCCACGCAACGAGCATGAGATAAAACAAGCCATCGAAGAGTTGCGCGACGTTGTCGATATTCATCACAGCCTAAAACCTAAGGAGTAACCCATCCAATGAGACCTTCCGGACGTCAGCCCAGCGAACTGCGGGCTGTCAAGATTACCCGCGGTTACACTAAACATGCGGAAGGCTCCGTGCTGGTGGAGTTTGGCGATACGAAGGTCATCTGCACCGCTTCGGTGGAGGCGCGAGTGCCGCGTTTCCTGAAGGGCAAGGGCCGGGGTTGGGTGACTGCTGAATACGGCATGTTGCCCCGTTCCACCACTGACCGCATGGGGCGTGAAGCCGCCAGGGGTAAGCAGGGTGGACGCACACTGGAGATCCAGCGGCTTATCGGTCGCTCCCTGCGGGCGGCGGTAGACCTTGAGGCGCTTGGGGAGCGTATGATTGCCATCGACTGCGATGTCATTCAGGCGGATGGAGGCACTCGGACTGCCTCCATTACGGGAGCCTGTGTTGCGTTGGTGGACGCTATCTCCTATCTGCGTGAGCAGGATCTGCTGGAGAGAAATCCACTGGTGAATATGATTGCCTCTGTCTCAGTGGGTGTCTTCCAGGGCACTCCGGTATTGGACTTGGACTATGCAGAGGATTCCAATGCCGAGACCGACATGAATGTGGTGATGAACGACAAGGGCGGTTTTATCGAAGTACAGGGAACCGCCGAAGGCGACGCCTACAGTCGCGATGAGCTGAATGCCATGCTTGATCTTGCGGATCAGGGTATCCGGCAACTGCTTGAGATTCAGCAGGTCGCTTTGAGCGGCTAAACTCCACAGCTCCAGCGAAACTACCCAAATCTCTTGGGTCTAACTCCCCGCCGCGATGACTCCGTAGACAGGTAAATCGTGGCGGGGCACCACTCCACAACTCAATTTCAGGAAAGAGGCCATGACCAGCCGTCACACCGGAGAGCGAATCGTTCTTGCCAGTAATAATGCCGGCAAGGTGCGCGAGATCAACCAACTGCTTGCCGCCGGGCAGATCGAGGTGGTGCCGCAGCGTGACTTCGATATCCCTGACGCAGTGGAGGACGGTCTCAGCTTTGTTGAAAATGCCATCAAAAAGGCCAGGCATGCGTCGAGCCTGAGCGGACTGCCTGCTATTGCTGATGACTCGGGTATCGAGGTCGATGCACTCAAGGGTGCGCCGGGTATCTACTCCGCCCGCTATGCGGGGGAGGGCGCATCGGACCAGGCAAATCTGGAGAAGCTGCTGGAGAGCCTGAAGGATGTGCCGGAGGAGGCGCGTACCGCCCGTTTCCAGTGCCTTCTCGTCTATATGCAACACGCAAAGGATCCCACCCCAATCATCTGTCAGGGAACCTGGGAGGGCCGGGTGCTCCTTGAGGCCAGGGGTGACAATGGCTTCGGCTACGACCCGGTCTTCTATGTTCCCACCCACAACTGCACCTCGGCAGAACTTCCGGCTGAGGTGAAGAACAGTCTCAGTCATCGTGGCCAGGCATTGCAGAAGTTGCTTACTGCCCTGACTGCATAGAAAGTTTTCTAAAGAATCCGGTTGGGATGCCGACAACCCTGTAACGAGCAGGTGTTTTTCGCAGAAAGGATATCAAGATGCAAAAAAAAACCAGGGTGACTGAGAGACATGTGGCTGCTTTTCAGGTTGAGCTGCGATACAAAACAGGGGGCTGCGTTCCTGCCCTGATCAGAAATATTTCACCTGAAGGGGTGCACATGGAGATCGAGACGGTACCCGAGGGGATCGGCTCGGAACTCGATCTGGCATTTACGCTGGAGGGTGAGAATTGGCGTGTGCCGGCAGTCGTCATTCACTCCAATCCAACGGGGATGGGAGTGATGTTCAGGAGTCCGGAACACCGGCTGTTCAGGATCGTTACCGCGCCGTTGCAGCGTCCCATTTCACCGGTGGCGGGCAGAGTGATGCTGGGTTAATGCGAGACTGATAGCCTTACAGACATCAGAAACAAAAAAACACCCAAAAAAGCCCGCGTCTCCGCGGGCTTTTTTGTTGAAAGTCCTTTTTCAACGGCCGCTATTCCTTGTGGCTTCGTGCATCCTGGTGTCTTTATTGTGATGACCCTTACGGCTGTGTCGGATAAGTGTTGCAGACAGATCTGGCCTGATGTTTCAGGAACGGGGCACTTTATTGATAGACGATGTCGGGCAGCCAAGTCGCCATCTGTGGCCAGAGAGAGAGCAGACCCAGCATCAGCAATTGGATCAGGATGAATGGTGCGACGCCGCGATAGATAGCCCCGGTGGTGACTTCCGGCGGGGCAACGCCACGGAGGTAGAAGAGGGCGAAACCGAAGGGTGGGGTGAGAAAAGAGGTTTGCAGATTGATGGCGATCATTACTCCCAGCCAGACCGGGTCGAGACCCATGGCCAGCAGGATGGGGCCGATGATCGGCACCACCACGAAGGTGATCTCGATAAAGTCCAGGATGAAGCCGAGCAGAAACATTACCAGCATCACCACCAGCATTGCGCCGAAAACGCCGCCGGGTAGTCCGGTCAGAAGGTCGGTGACCACCTCATCGCCGCCGAAACCACGGAATACCAACGAAAACAGCGAGGCGCCGATGAAGATCAGGAACACCATGCTGGTGACCCTGGTGGTGCCGGTCATGACCGCCTTGAGGGTGGTCAGGTTGAGTTGTTTCTGGCTGAAGGCAAGAAGCATGGCGCCCATGGCGCCGACGGAGGCGGCCTCGGTGGGGGTCGCCAGTCCGCCGAGAATCGAACCCAGTACCGCCACGATCAACAGCAGTGGCGGCACCAGCACCTTCAGGACGCGGATCAAGAGGGTTCGCAGATCCCGCTCCCTTTCTGCCTCAGGGATTGCCGACACCGCATCAGGCCTGAAGATGGCGACACCCCCCAGATAGGCGAGGTAGAGCGCCACGAGCATCAGGCCGGGAATCAATGCGCCGAGAAATAGATCCCCGACAGAGACTGTGTCCGGTGAGAAGATGCCCATATCCAGTTGCGCCTGTTGATAGGCGGCGGAGAGTACGTCTCCCAGCAGTACCAGGACGATGGAGGGTGGAATGATCTGTCCCAATGTACCGGCGGCGCAGATAATGCCGCTGGAGACGCCGGGGTCGTAGTTGCGTTTCAGCATGGTGGGCAGGGAGAGTAGTCCCATGGTCACCACTGTTGCACCGACGATGCCGGTGCTGGCGGCCAGCAGCATGCCCACCAGTGTGACAGATATGCCTAGTCCGCCTCGCATGGGTCCGAACAGGGCGGCCATGGTGTCGAGCAGGTTCTCCGCCACGCGGGAGCGTTCCAGCATCACCCCCATGAAGATGAACAGCGGCACGGCAATCAGGGTTTCGTTGGTCATGATGCCGTAGAGCCTGTTGGGCAGGGCCGACAGAAAGGCATTGTCGAAATGACCGGTCAATGTACCGAACCAGGCAAAGGCCAGCGCAGTGCCGCCCAGGGAGAAGGCTACGGGATAACCCAGCAGCAGTACCAGACAGACGGCCAAGAACAGCAGCAGAGGGAGAAATTCGGCGCTCATGATGGACTCTGATCCCCGTTCAATGACCTATGGCCATTCAGTCCGAGATAACAGTGGATAGCCTGGGCCAACCCCTGCAGGCCGAGCGTCACGGCCAAAAGCAGAATCAGGCTCTTGAGCAGGAAAACGCCATCGAGTCCACCTGCCTCGCGGGAACCTTCCCACAACTCCCAGGACTGGACGACATACCCCTCGCTCAGATGGAAGATCATGAAACAGACTGGCAGCAGCAGTAGCAGGCTGCCGAACAGGTTTACCCAGGCGCGGGTACGTGGGGAAAAGCGGCGGTAGAAGATGTCGACCCGTACGTGGCCCTGATGCTTCAGGGTATAGGCGGCGCCCACCAGAAACAGGGTGGCATGCATGTAGGTCACCGACTCCTGCAGCCAGATCCAGCCCAGATCGAAGGCGTAGCGCAGGACGACAATGGCGAAAGTGACCAATACCATCAACAGGCTGAGCCAGGAGACCTGTCTTCCCAGCCAGTCGTTGGTGTTTTCGATAGCGGCGGCCAGTCGCGCCAGTTGTTTGTTCATAGATTACAAAATTGTCTCATTGTCATCTCGACCGCAGGGAGAGATCTCGGGCTACAGAGTGATTAATGAGTGAAAGCGCAAGATTTCCCGCTACGCTGGAAATGGCAAGTGATCGGAAATCAGGATTGTACGGCCAAAGCCTCACCAGCGAAACAGCACCCACTGAGGTACAGAGACGTTGGTGGGATCACTGCCCCGTGAGTCGAATTCCCCATCGCCGTCCCGGTCGAGCATATAGTAGGGTGGGCCAAGTTGAGGCACGACCTTGACCATATAGAGCAGACCGTTGACCCGGTATTCGTAGAGGGTGCCCTCTTCCTTCTTGATGATGGTGACATCCGGTTCCAGGGTCTCACCACTGACAACAGGCGGTGGGATGTCTGGTGGTTCAGGCGCGGCAGAGGGTTCAGCGGCCATTGATTGGAAGGAAAAAACGGTCGAGCCTGCAAAGAGTAGAACCAGCAGTTTATTCATTGTCATCTCCTGGGGCCTGTAAATATTATGCGGATACCCATAGATGGGCACTAGAGTTCAAGCAGCATCTCCTGCTCTTCCGCTGAAGGCTCGAAGCCGCGGCTCTCATAGTGCGCAAAGATAGCATCCACCACCTCTTGCGGCTCGTTACAGACCTGCACCAGATCGAGGTCGGAGGGTGAAATGGTACCGGCTTCACAAAGTGAACCGCGAAACCAGTCCAGCAAACCCTGCCAGAATTTGTCATCCACCAGGATAATCGGGATCTCCCTGGTCTTGCGGGTCTGCACCAGGGTCAGGATCTCCGCCATCTCATCCAGGGTGCCGAAGCCGCCGGGCATGACCACATAGGCGGAAGCGTATTTTACGAACATCACCTTTCTGGAGAAAAAGTGTTTGAAGTTGAGGGAGATATCCTGATAGGGGTTGCCCACCTGCTCCATCGGAAGCTGGATGTTCAGGCCGATACTGGTTGAGTTTCCCTCGAAAGCCCCTTTGTTGGCAGCCTCCATGATGCCGGGGCCACCGCCGCTGACTACCGAGAAACCGCTGTCGGAGAGGCGTCGTGCAATCTCTTCCGCCAGGGCATAGTGCGGGTGGCTGCGGGGGGTGCGGGCGGAGCCGAAGAAACTCACCGAGGGCCGGATTTGTCCCAACTGCTCGAACCCTTCCACGAATTCGGCCATGATCTGAAAAACCCGCCAGGATTCACGGGTCAACTGTTTTTCCGCCAGTGGCCGGGTCTTGGAACGCCGGTCTTTGATCTGGATGCTCATGACTTGCCCGATATCTATATAGTGGAAAGGAAGGAGGCAGTCATCATATCAAGGTCACGAAACAGATGCTTGCATGGTTGCAATGGCAAAATGCTCTGCGTACTCTTCTCGACCACACAGCGCCTGCTCAATTCCTAAACTTCCTGGCAACAAGATGTCTGACCTGAATTCCGGCCAACGAGATGCCGTTCGTTATGTCGATGGCCCCCTGCTGGTGCTCGCCGGAGCGGGTAGTGGCAAGACACGGGTAATCACCACCAAGATCGCCTATCTGGTTGAGCAGTGCGGCTATAATCCGCGCAGCATCACTGCTGTCACCTTCACCAACAAGGCGGCGCGGGAGATGAAGGCGCGCGTGGGCAAACAGCTTGGCGGAAAAGCGGGCAGCGGGCTGAATATCTCCACCTTCCATACCTTGGGGCTGAATATCCTGCGCCGGGAGCTGAAGCGGCTCGGCTACAAACCCGGCTTCTCCATCTTCGACGACCAGGACAGCGCCACCCTGCTGAAGGATCTGCTGAAGCGCCAGAGCAGCGGGGACGAGGCGGTGGTCTCCAGTGCCCAGTGGCGTATCTCGGAGTGGAAGAATGATCTGATCAGCCCGGAATCAGCGCTCAGTCAGGCGGAAGACGACCTGGAAGTCGGCAATGCACGGCTCTTTGCCGAATATCAGCGCCATCTCAAGGCCTACAATGCGGTCGATTTCGACGACCTGATATTGCTGCCGGTACAGCTTTTTCGGGATCATCCAGATGCCCTCGACGAGTGGCAGAACCGCATCCGCTATCTGTTGGTGGACGAGTATCAGGACACCAACCTGGCCCAGTATGAGCTGGTCAAACAGCTGGTAGGTGTACAGGCGAGGTTTACTGTAGTGGGTGACGATGACCAGTCGATCTACGCCTGGCGTGGTGCCCGGCCGGAGAACCTGGCGCAGTTGAAGGCGGACTTTCCGATCCTCAAGGTCACCAAGCTGGAGCAGAACTACCGCTCCAGCGGCCGCATTCTGAAGGCGGCGAACCATCTGATCGCCAACAATCCCCACGTCTTCGAAAAACGTCTCTGGAGCGCGCTGGGACCGGGAGACCCGCTGCGGGTATTGGAGTGTCGCAGTGAGGAGCATGAAGCGGAGCGGGTGGTTTCTGAGATCCTGCACCACAAATTCAGCAACCGCTGCAGCCATGGCGACTACGCGATTCTCTATCGCGGCAACTACCAGGCACGTGTCTTTGAAAAGGCGCTACGCACCCACAACATTCCCTATTTTCTTAGTGGCGGAACCTCCTTCTTCTCCCGGACCGAGGTGAAAGATGCGATGGCCTATCTGCGGTTGCTGGCGAATCCGGATGACGACACAGCCTTTCTGCGTATCGTCAACACTCCGCGCCGGGAGATAGGTCCCTCCACCCTGGAAAAGCTGGGTGGTTACGCCCAGCAGCGTGAGGTCGGCATGTTGGCGGCCTGCGACGAACTGGGCTTGCAGACCCAGCTTTCAAGTCGCCCGCTGGAACGTCTGCAAAGCTTCTCGCGGATGATCGATCACTTTGCCCGTCGCGCCGAAAACGAAAATCCGGTGAAGGTGATTCGCAGTCTGATCCTGGAAATTCAGTACGAGGATTGGGTGCGGGAGAACAGCAGCAGCGATGCGGTGAGTGAAAGGCGCATGGGCAACGTCAACGACCTGCTGGAGTGGCTCAATGCTTTACAGAATGGCGAGTTGCAGGAGAAGACCCTGGCGGAGATGGTCAACCACCTGACCCTGATGGATGTGCTGGAGCGCCAGAATGAGGAGGAGGTGGGTGAGCAGGTCCACCTGATGACCCTGCACGCGGCCAAGGGGCTGGAGTTTCCCCACGTCTTCCTGGTCGGTATGGAGGAGGAGTTGCTGCCCCACCGTACCAGCATCGAGGATGAGAATATCGAAGAGGAGCGGCGTCTCGCCTACGTCGGCATCACCCGCGCCCAGCGCAGCCTGACCATGACCTATGCGGCGAAACGCAAACGCTTCGGAGAGATCATCCGTTGCGAACCCAGCCGGTTCCTGCAGGAGTTGCCGGAAGACGATCTGGTGTGGGAGGGGAAGAAGAGCAAGCTGTCGAAAGAGGAGAAGCAGGAGCGTGGCACTGCGCATCTGGCCAACCTCAAGTCGATGCTTACCTGAGCCGGGAGGGGGACGGAGTCAAATTTGACTTCGTCCCCTGTGCGCTAGATTTGGCTTCCGCCTTGTGTAGACCACCAAGAGGCTACGGGCGGACTCTTGGTTAAAAAAGCCGCTGAAATCAGGCTTACTGTTTGCTCAGCCAATCTGCAATGGTCTCTATTTCGGTATCAGAGACACCTGCAATGATTCCCTTCATGATAATCGACTGGCCGTTGTTACGGGCGCCGTTTTTGATGTCCTTCATCTGCGCTACGAGGTAGGCAGGACTCTGTCCGGCCAGCGTGGGGTAGATCGGCATTATGGTCGTTTTGCCATCTGGCCCATGACAGCCTGCACAGCCTTTGGCGGCATAGAGAGCGGCACCATCAGATCCACCGGCAGCCGGTGCGGGAGCAGCTGCTGGGGCGGGTGCCGGGGCAGCTGCGGGGGCAGGAGCTGGTGTAGCCGCAGGAGCAGCAGCGACCGGAGCTGGGGTAGCAGCCGGTGCAGGCTGTCCCTCAATGGCAACTGTACCGACCGGCTTGATCCGGGACAGCACATCATCACGGTCATCAGCCATTACCTGGTTTGCGGAAACCAGGACCATGGCTCCAGCCAGCGCAATACTCATCGGGGCGGCAAACTTATTCACAGGCATCTTCCTCCACAAAAGGATTCAATCAATGGTCCGCTGTCGCGAGCCCAGTATTAGTAAATCAGCGAATTATACAGGCCGGAAGAGAAAAGCGCGAACCGGCATAGACGCACACTTGGGGGGCGGGTAAAATACGCGGTCTTTAGCGCCCGTAGCTCAGCTGGATAGAGTACCGCCCTCCGAAGGCGGGGGTCACAGGTTCAAATCCTGTCGGGCGCGCCATATTACAGAAAAGCCACCCACCGGGGTGGCTTTTCTGTTTCTGAAGGGCGGCTTCTCTGAAATGTGATGAACGCAGGGGGCGCTCTTCTGCCAGAGCGGGTATCGGGGTTGTCAGCCACTCCCTTGCTGACACTTTGTCGCTGAAAACCATCGAGGTCTGCCGACAGATCCTGAGTGTATCGGGCGAGACCCCTTTGTCACATCGAAGGAACACACAAGGGTATTTCAGTATGTAGTCCTCCTGCTATCTGCCCTTCGCTGGGCTGTTGGTTCAAAGCACCGCCTTTTCCTCTGTCCCGGATTATTCAATATTCAAAGCCGACATATCCACGCCGGCAGCGATGAGGTAGTCACGCAGGTGGTGGATATCCTGCTTGCTGTAGGTGCTGCTGTGGTGGGGACGATGCAAAGTGCCTTCCACGCCATTCAGGATAATCCGCATGCGCGCGCCGTGGCCCGCCTGGATGTCGGCTCCAAGGTGTCGCAGCAATGATTCAATGTCCCGCCAATGGATATTGCCGCTGGCAGGCCCCTGGAGAATTGCATGCAGAATGCGCGAATGTTTTTGACTCATAGCGCCTGAGTATAAAACAGAGTTGGTTGTTGCGCTGATCTGGTGATACGAAACACGCTGTCAAATATTGGGAAAATCTTAAGTTTCCCCCTTCATTGACGCTAAACCCCTCAGTTGTCCGGTTTTTACTAAAAAGAAGCGTCTCATGAAGGTCAATCTTCCAGTTACTGATAACGAGCGGGTCATGCGAGATGGTCAGACGATCGTCTCCAAGACAGATTTGAAGGGAATCATCACCTTTGCCAACCAGGATTTTATCGATATCAGTGGCTTCACTGAGGCTGAGCTGATCGGGAAAAATCACAACATCGTTCGTCATCCGGATGTGCCATCCGGCGCGTTCGGGGATCTGTGGCAGACCCTCAAGGCAGGACGTCCCTGGACGGGAATTGTAAAAAACCGCTGCAAAAACGGCGACTTCTACTGGGTGGAAGCCAACGTGACCCCCATTTTTGAAGAGGGTGAGATTGCCGGCTATCTTTCCGTACGCAACAAACCCAGTCGCGAGCAGATTTCGGCGGCGGAAAACGTCTACAAACTGGGGGAGGAAGGCAAGGTCAGCCTCCGAGAGGGCAGTGTAATCCGCTCGGCCTGGCGCGATCGGCTCAACCTGTTTCGTCGTTTCAGCGTTTTAAAGAAGCTGATGGTGGTTTCGGCCATTCCTATTATTGCGGTCATCCTGTTTGCTTCCGTTTTGATTCTGGACAGATGGCAGGCGCTGCAAATTGTGGAGACAGAGCAGCTCGGCACGGAACACCTGGCCTATCTGAAACAGACCCTGCTGCACATTGCGGACCACCGCAGCCAAAGTACCGCGTACCTGGCCGGTGATGATGGGGCCGGTGAGGGCCTTGATGCGCTGGATAATCAGATTTCGGATGATCTCGTCAAGATCCGGCAACTTGTGGGTCAGCATCAGAATCGCTTCCAATTGGAGGAAAATCTGGAGGGACTGGAAAGTTACTGGGAAGAGATTCGCGAAGGGTATAGAGATCATGACCCGGCCGAGAATGTCTTCATACATACTGAACTTCAGTCTGATCTGGTGCAGATGTTCCGCCTGCTGGGCAAACATTCCGGGCTGAAGCAGGATCCAAATGTGAACACTCAGAATTGGAGTGTCCTGCTCATCGAACTGCTGCCGCAGATGGCGGATTTTCTGAGTCAATCTCAATCCATCGTAACGGCACTGCAGGCAAGTGGGGAGTTGGATGAAGAGAGTGAATCCGAACTGACCAATACTTTCTACAGTTTGACGATCCTGGATGAGCGTTTCAGAAGGCTGCTGGAGGAGACGGCAGCGAACACCCCCGGACTGGAAGAGAAAACAGCGACACCTTTTGGTGAGTACAAGTACGCATCCTCCGGACTCCTGCCGGCAATGCAGGAACTCATGGCGAACAAGGTGTTGACCGGTGAGGAGTCCGGCGTCTCTCCAGAGGATTTTTCCAACCGCTCGGTGCAGGGAATAGATGGCCTTTTTCAGCTGTTCGACATCGGAGTGGAGCAGATCTATGCGGGCCTGAGTTTGCATGAAGAGGAGGCGTTAAAGGTTGTATATGTTGCAGTGGGTGCAGCGCTGTTCATCGTGCTTGCCACAATCCTCATCAGCTATTTTCTGCTGCGCAGAAGCGTGGCCATCCCACTCCAGGAGACACTGAAGATCTTTCGCCATATCAGTTCCGGTGAATATCACAACAGGATTGAACCGACCTCGGAAGATGAGATCAGCAATGTGCTGCGCGGCCTGAAGGCAATGCAGATCAAGCTCGGCTTCGATATCACAGAGGCCGAACGCCGGGCAGACGAGGCCCTGCGGATTCAAACGGCGCTGGACAATGTCTCCAGCAGCGTGATGGTTGCGGACAGGGATCACAACATCATCTACATCAACAGAGCTGCGCAGAAACTGTTCCATGATGTTGAGAAGGAGGTCCTGACGGAGATCTCTGATTTTTCAGCCGAGGCTATCACCGGCACAAGTATCGATCGCTTCCACAAGCATCCGGAGCAGCAACGCCAGTTACTTGACCAGTTGACCACCACAGATCGGTCCCGGATCAACATCGGCAGTCGTATCTTTGACCTTGCAACCAGTCCGGTCATGGATGATGAGGGCGAACGGCAGGGTACTGCAGCTGAGTGGAGTGATGTCACCGAACAGGTCCAGGTTGAAGAGGAAGTGGCCGATGTTGTCGCAGGCGTGGTGCAGGGAGAGCTACAGCAGCACATCGATCTTGAAGGCAAACATGGATTCATGAGGAGCCTTGGCACGGGTATCAACAAGCTTACCCAGGTTGTCGCGGAGAGTGTTTCAGAGATGGAGGCGGTCCTCGGTTCTCTTTCCGATGGTGATCTGACCCGTAAACTCAGTGATGAGAGTGAGGGGGCTTTTGGGCGTTTGGCTGAAGCGGCAAACCGGACGGTCGACAAGCTCAGAAACATGGTTCAGGAGATCCATTCCTCCGCCGATGCCATCACCCAATCCACCTCTGAGATTGCCTCCGGTAGCACGGAGATGTCCCGGCGCGCAGAAACACAGGCCTCAAGCCTGGAAGAGACCGCTGCCAGCATGGAGGAGTTGACCGGCACGGTGCAGCAAAATGCAGAAAATGCCTCTGTCGCCAATCAACTGGCAATTGCGGGCAGAAGTGTCGGAGAACAGGGTGGCGAAGTGGTGACCCGTACTGTCCATGCGATGGAAGAGATCAGCCAGTCAAGCAGCAAGATCGCCAACATCATTGGGGTTATCGATGAGATCGCCTTCCAGACCAATCTGCTGGCACTCAACGCTTCGGTGGAGGCAGCGCGCGCGGGAGAGAAGGGACGCGGCTTTGCCGTGGTGGCAACCGAGGTGAGAAACCTGGCTCAGCGCAGTGCCACTGCTGCCGGGGAGATCAAGACGCTGATCAAGGACAGCGAAGAGAAGGTGGCAACAGGCGCTGATCTGGTCACCAAATCAGGGGAGACCCTGAGAGAGATGATTGACGCTATGAAAAAGGTCGGCGATGTGGTCTCCGAGATTGCAGCTGCCAGTACAGAGCAGGCGGAGGGCATTCGGCAGGTAAACCAGGCTGTCATCCAGCTGGACGACAGCACGCAACAGAATGCGGCGCTGAGTGAAGAGACCTCGGCGGCCAGTCAATCCCTCGATGACCAAGCCAAGCGACTGGTGGAGTTGGTAAGCAACTTTTCTCTACCAGGGTAATCATCCGGTAGAGTGCTGCCGATGCAATAGCCCTAAAGGAAATATGAGTATAGCCGATACCCCCTGTATATCTGAAAAATTGCGCTATCCCGCGCAGGAAGGAAACAATGAAGACAGCATTTGTGGCACTAACAGGATTACTTGCTAGCTTTTCCATTACTGCGGGTACCATCAACTACGAAGGCTCTTCCACGATCGGAAAATTCATATCCGATGCCGACAAGGTCTACGTGGGATCCTCGTTCAAGGTCAATGATGATAGCGAAAGTCTGGGTGGCGAGCAGTGTGCTACCTGGGATACCTGTGAGCTTGGCGGAGTCGCCCGCATGGTCGATCCCAGTGCGCTGGATCAGGGCGTTCATGCGGTGATGATCGGCAAAGACGCTATTACTGCGGTGGTCAATATTCGTAACCCGGTGACCCGGCTTTCCAAAACGCAACTCAGAGATGTGTTCAGCGGGAAGATTAAGAACTGGAAAGCGCTGGGAGGGGACGATCTGATGATCAAGCCCTATATCGTCAAACCCGCTTCCGCCACTCGTCATGTGTTCCAGGAAAAAGTGATGGGTGGCATCGAATATTCGGGGAGTGCTGTGGTCTCTCCCGACAGAAAGATTGTTGCCCGGGTGATTCATGAACGGGGCGCCATTGGTCAGATCAGTCTGGCCTTTCTCAAGAGCATTAAAAGGATTGCCGTAATCTCTGTCGATGGCGAAAAGCCGGCATTGGATAATCCTAACTACCCGGTTACCCGTGAACTCAATCTGGTCACCCACGGCGAGCCTACCGGTGAGATCAAAAAATTTATTGAATGGACGCTCTCGCCTGAGGGCCAGAGTGTGGTGCGTCAACGCTTTGTTGGCGTGAAATGAGAAAGTCAGAATCTAGCACAAGCATGCCCAGTGCTATTTTGACAGTTGGATGATTTGGAAACTCAAGGAACGAGAAAAATTGCCTTGAGATAACCATGCAAATCAAAACGAAAGTGATCATAGGTGCGGCGCTATTGGCCGCAATCCCGGTATTGGGCGCCAGTACGCTTATCGGATGGCTCGCCATTTCCAGTGGCAGGGCCGCCCTTGAAGAGCAGGCAACCCAGCAGACCCTTGCTATCCGGGATAGTAAAAAGGCGCAGATAGAGGACTATTTTAGGATGATCCGCGCCCAGGTTCAGACCTTCTCCAATGATCAGATGGTTGTGGATGCCATGCTGGGTTTAGGAGACGCCTATCTCAATTTCCATGGTGAGTTTGCTGAGCAGGAGCCTGACTTTTACCAAAATCAGCTGTTGAGCTATTACAAGAACGAGTTTGTCACCGAGTTTCAGAGTCGAAATGGTGGAGAAGCCCCGTCTATCGATGCGTATATGAAAGGGCTGGATGAAACAGCCATTGCAATCCAGTATCAGTACATCGAGGCAAACCCCAATCCGCTGGGTGAAAAAGAGAGATGGAGTGATCCTGAGGATGATACGCTTTACGCCCAGATCCACAGTCTTTATCACCCAAAATTGCGGGACTTTCTGGAAAAATTCGGCTATTACGATATTTTTCTGGTGGAGCCAGAAAACGGTAACATTGTCTATTCTGTCTTCAAAGAGATCGATTTCGGCACCTCTCTGATCACCGGTCCTCATGCAGATTCCGGTCTGGGGGAAGCCTTCAGGTCGGCCATGAAGGCGGAAAAACCTGACGATGTCAGCATCATCGATTTTAAGCCCTATGGTCCATCCTATACTGACCAGGCTGCCTTTATCGCCTCTCCTGTTTTTGACGATGAGAACCGTGTTGGTGTACTCATCTTTCAGATGCCGGTAGACAGACTGAACGGCATCATGACCAGTGGCGGCAAGTGGCAGGAGGTCGGTCAGGGCAAAACAGGTGAGACCTACCTGGTCGGTAAGGATCTGACTGCCCGCAGTATCAGTCGATTCATAGTGGAGTCTCCACACAGTTATCCTGCGCTGCTGGAAAATGTTGGGGTTGCGCAAGAGATTACCGATGCAATCAGCGCCAAGGGCACCAGCGCAGGGATACAGCAGATTGATACTCCCGCAACCTCGGCTTCGGGCCGGGGTGAGAGTGGTGTAAGTATTTTTGATGGTTATCGTGGAACACCGGTGCTCTCAGCCTATGCTCCATTGAACGTTGCCGGACTCGACTGGTCAATCATCAGCGAAATAGAGACCGATGAAGCATTTTCATCGGCCGCGACCCTGAGCCGGGATATTATTAACTACGCTATTGCTATTTTGGCAATTGCTTTGGCTGGCTCCATTTTGGTTGGATGGTTCTTCGCCCACAGAGGGACAATCCCTATTCGAAGACTTAACGCTACCATCAACGATATTGAGAAAAATGCCAGCCTGGTTGAACGCTGTGACGATGCAGGCAACGATGAGATCAGTCAGATGGCTGAGTCGGTCAACCGTATGCTCTCCCGCTTTCAGAACAGTGTCAGACAGGTATCGGATGCCACCAACCAGATGAGTGGGTCATCCAGGGAACTGCAGGGGGTGACCAGTGAATCCAGGTCGATCAATCTTGAGCAACAGAGCCAGATTGAGCAGATAGCAACTGCCATTGCCGAAATGGCGGCCACTGTTCGGGAAGTGGCATCAAATGCAGCAGCCACCGCAACGGCAGCCGGTGAGGCAGACACAGCCTCGAACGATGGCAGAAAGATTATTGAGCAGGCGCTGGGTACGATTAATGGTGTGGCGAGCCAAGTGGACGGCGCTGCATCCGTCATCCTAAAACTGGAAGTCGACAGTCAGAGTATCGGCAATATTTTGAAGGTGATTCAGGGCATTGCGGAACAGACCAATCTGTTGGCGTTAAACGCTGCCATTGAAGCAGCAAGGGCGGGAGAGCAAGGGCGTGGATTTGCCGTCGTGGCGGATGAGGTGCGCGCACTGGCGGGCCGCACCCAAAGCTCCATCCATGAAATCGAAGAGACAATCGAAGACCTTCAAAAGCACTCAAGCCAGGCTGTCGAGGCGATGAAAATCAGTCAGCAAGGTGTGCAGGCGACGGTGGAGCAGGCAAAGGAGGCAGGAGTATCTCTCGGATCCATTACACAATCGGTGGATACCATCACTGATATGGCAACTCAGATAGCCACTGCCACGCATCAACAGAGTGCAGTTGCTGAAGAGATCAGTCGTAATGCCGAAGGAATTGCCGGAACGGCACAGAAGAGCCTGAAGAGTTCAGAGCAGGTAGCCGCCGCCAGTGATAGCCTGAATCATCTCTCTGTTCAACTGAAGGAACTGGTTGCACAGTTTAAGATATAGATAAATCATCAGAGATCCATAAACTGCAGGGTGCGCCTCACACACCCTGTATATCCAAAGTTCATTCGGATGTTGTTATCTCTTCTGGCTTTCCGAATATATAGCCCTGCCCATAGTCAACGCCGAGTTTAATCAGCAGATCCAGCACTCCATCCGTTTCAACATATTCGGCAATGGTTTTAGTGCCGGTTGAACGGGCGACGTCACGAATGGCGGTAACGATGACGTAATCCAGTTTGTTGCCCTCAATTTCCCTGATAAATGAGCCGTCTATCTTCAGGTAGTCGACATGCAGTCTCTTTAAATATTCGAATGATGCGGTGCCGGTGCCGAAGTCATCAAGGGCGACGGAGCACCCCATCTCTCTGAGTTGACTGAAGAAGTGGGCTGCCTGCTTGAGATCACTCAAGGCTACGGTTTCGGTGATCTCGAAGCAGATCTTCTTTGCCTCGACATTGGTGTTTTTCAGCTGTTCAAGGATATATTCAGGAAAAGCCATGTCGTTGATCGACTGTCCTGAAAGATTGATTGCGCATATTGTTTCCGGCTGCCGGAGTATTGGGTCATTTTCAATAAGATGCAGTGCTTTGGATACGACCCAACGGTCAACTTCAGGCATCAGATTGAAAGCTTCGGCATACGGCATAAAGATGCATGGTTCGACCAGAGATCCATCGTCAGCTACCAGGCGTAACAGTATTTCAACGTGCTGCATGGTATTGTTATTCTTGACTGCAGCCTGTTTCTCATTGAGCGAAACGATGGGTTGATATAGAAGCCTGAATTGATCATCGGCAAGTGCCTGCTGGAGTTTACCCATCCATTTGGCCCGAATCTCACGATCCTTGAGTACGCCGTCATCCATTGGGTCGATGCTGGTCAGGCCACGCTCACCTTTTGACAGCCTGTTGACGTGGGCGCTTGCCAGTTCGAGCAGATGGTGTGGTGAGTCAAAATGGCTGGTGACGGGTAACAGGCAGGCCTTGGGTAGTATGCTGAAGTGCTTTTTCTCCCATTCAAACCGGTAGGGTTCGGGATTGTTTAACCATGTATGAGCACTTTTCGGCAGAGCGCCTTTTTTCTTTGATATAAAGGCAAATTCACCTGCGCCTATACGAAATATTTCGCAACTCGATGACAATATTTTGTTCAAATGCAAGCCGAAACGTTTGATCAGCATATTGCGACCGGAGACGCCATAGTGGCGGCGCATCTCCTCATATTGGTCGATCTCCAGATATCCCAACTCGGGTTTGATACCGGTGTCACCTTTCATCAGAGATTCCAACCGATCTTTCAGTGCTCTGGTATTCAGCAGGCCACTCAACGGATCATGGGAGGCGGCGTATCTAAGACGGCTGGTCTCCAATCGTCGTTCCAAGGTGACGACAGCAACACTGTAGGTCAAAAGAGAGATGGTAATGATAAAGGTCAAGAGTGCAATGTACTCCTGCTCAGTGACAGGTATGGGCGTACCGCCAAAGCCAAATGCATAGAAACTGAATATACCGAAACAGGTAAGAAAAACCGCAATGCTGGAGAAGGTGACTCCCAGTCGATAGGCGCTCCAGGCCAGTAGAGGAAAGAGGATGAACAGTTGATCAGAAATCCCGGCATAGAGATGAGTCTCTCCCCAGAGAAAGGTTGAAAGAATGTTCAGGCAGAAAAGGGAGAGCCAAAAGATTTTTTCGCGGCCGTTCTTTGGATAGACGGCATAGTCGCCATGGTAGAGCATGCTGAAATTTCGGCCGGCAAGAAAAATGACCGGGGTTAGCAACAAAGCGCCAAAAGCTTCCCCCTGCCAGTAGAGGAAGAAAAAAATCCTGATGTCCTGGTCAGGGTCGACAAGCCCGGCAGGAATCACCATCGGCAGATCCAGCAGCGTATGAATCAGAGGAGCCAGTACAACACCGAAGCCGAAGAAGGTAAGCAGCGACTTGAGTGGCGCCTTCATGAGTACTTGCGGGATGAAGAGTCTCAGCCCCCAGAGGGCGAAATAGACGGAAAAGATCCAGGTTGTCGTCGTCCAGAGTGCAACCCAGAGTTCCAGGTTGTGAAGTGTTGTGTAATAGGTGAACAGACCGACAAAGGCGCCTATCAATGCCTTGTTGCCATATCTCCATGCAATTCCAAGCCCAACACCGGCCGGCAGAAAGAACATGGACTCTTCCCGACCGGAAAAGTGGAAGGGTTGGGAGAGTGCTGTAGCCAGAAACAGTGTTACCGAGACTGATATCTGGAAGATAAGTGACTTTATGAATGGCATGACCAGCCGATTATAGAGCGAATCGGCATAGGGTGCCTGCTCTCTTGTAAAATTCTATCCACAGAGAGGAGGTGTGACATTATTGTGGAGGGCGCTTGAGATTGGTTATGGTCAGTAGAGTGTCTCAGTGTTCTCTGGGAAATATGCATTGAGTGTCAGTTCTGAACTGTTACATAATAATCAGGTAGGCGGTCTCCTTTGGGTCTGAAAAGGTATGCCGGAAAAAGTGGAACAGCTGGAGAATCGCTACAACTGCCCGGTTGAGGCGACGATTGACGTAATTGGTGGAAAATGGAAGATCATTATCATTCACCATCTTCTAAGCGGAACCAAACGTTTTGGTGAGTTGCGGCGTTTGATTCCCCAGGTAACTCAGCGAATGCTGACTTCCCAGTTGCGGGAACTCGAAAAGGGTGGCGTCGTGCACAGGGAGGTCTATCCCCAGGTTCCTCCCAAAGTGGAGTATTCCCTTACTGAGTTGGGAGGAACCCTGGAGCCCGTACTGTGGGTCATGCACGACTGGGGAAAAAGCTTCATGGATCAAAGCTGACTCAGAAGAAAATGGGGAGTTTCAGATAAACCAGACACAATGTTCGGGAAAGGCAATATGACAGATGCTAAACAGATTTCACCCACGATATGTGTAGATGATCCGACCGCGGGTCGCGATTTCTATGTGCAGTACTTCAATGCAAAAGTGGTCTTTGACGCAGGGTGGTACATCAATGTCGGAATCGGCAAGGGTGAACTGTGCTTCATGAAGCCACAGAGACCGGATCAGCCGCTGTTTTCCGGTGAGGGTCTCATGTATAACCTTGAAGTTGAGGATGTTGATAGCGAACATCAACGATTAACGGGACTTGGCCTTGCTGCTGTTATGCCACTTGAAGATCACCCTTGGGGAGACAGAGGATTCAGCGTTGTTGATCCCAATGGCATTGCGCTTTACATCTACACTCCCAGGGAGCCATCGCCTGAGTTCAAGCAGTATTACAAGTAGGCTGAACCTGTCTGGTGTCCATCCGGGAGTCCATATCTAACTACAAATACCACGAAGAGCACTAAGGTAAGAGATTGTATAACAATACTGCTTCTTAGTGTGCTTCGTGCTCTTCGTGGTGAAAAATAGTGTATTCGGACGGGCACTAACTACAGCAACAAAGAGTAACCCAATCCCAAGGCAGCGCAGGCGCCAATAACCTGAACAATACCCACCTTATATTTAAACAGGGCTACGAATGCAGCTGCGCCTATCAAGGCTGAAAACCATTCAAACGGTGCCTCAAAACCTTGAGGCCAAAGCACATGGTAGGCAAAAAAAGCAGCCAGATTGAGTACCACCCCTACGACGGCAGCGGTAATACCAGTCAGGGGGGCGGTGAACTTGACATCATCTCTGGTCGCCTCAACCGCCGGTCCACCAAGCAGGATGAAAAGAAAGGAGGGCAGAAAAGTAAAGAGCGTGGCAATGCCGGCGCCGGCAGCACCGGCTAGTGGAAGCATTTCAGGCCCAAAAATCTCTTTGGTCCAGCCACCAACAAAACCGACAAATGCAACAACCATGATGAGTGGGCCAGGGGTGGTTTCGCCTAGGGCAAGACCATCGATCATCTGGGTTCCGCTTAACCATGCATATTGTTCGACACCACCTTGATAGACATAGGGCAATACTGCATAGGCACCGCCAAAGGTAACCAGTGCTGCTTTGGTAAAGAACCAGCCCATTTGCGTGAGAGTGCCATCCCAGCCATATGTCGTGGACAGCATGGCCATTACTGCACCCCCAATGAAAATCCCGACCAAGGTGAATGTGATGAACCGGCTCCAGTTAAATCGCGCATGCTCTGGAGCAGGGGTGTCATCATCAATAAGCGCAGGGCCGTAGGAATCCTTGGATTCTCCGTGATGTCCGCCCGCTTTGAATTTGTCCGGTGCAAAATGTGAACCGACATAACCGATGATACCCGCCATCAGCACGATATAGGGAAAAGGCACATCAAGGGCAAAAATTGCGATGAACGCCAGTACTGCCATGGCGCGAAGTACATTGTTCTTCAAGGCTCTGGAGCCGATGCGGTAGGCTGCAAAAACTACGATTGCCGTCACTGCGGGCTTAATGCCATACAAAACACCTGCCACTGCCGGCACATCACCGAAAGCCAGATAGATCCATGTCAGACCAATGAGGATGAATAGTGATGGCAGGACAAATAACACACCGGCAGCAATGCCTCCCCATACACCATGCATCAACCAGCCGATATAGGTCGCCAGTTGTTGTGCCTCCGGGCCAGGCAGCACCATGGTGTAATTCAGCGCATGTAAAAAGCGATGTTCGGAAAGCCATCTGCGTTTCTCTACCAACTCCTGATGCATCATGCTGATTTGGCCCGCCGGACCGCCAAAGCTGATAAAGCCCAGCTTGAGCCAGTAGATCAAGGCTTCAATAAATGACACGGGTTGTGGTTTGTCTGTGACTTCGGGTGGAGTTGTTGGCACTTGTTGAATACTCTGGTGTTGGGTCTGGAGATAACCTGCAGGGTTTTGGCAAGCTTACCAGCATCCTACAATCCCGATAGACCTACATAGATTGTGCTAAATAGCGTCCATCAGGAAACCCACATCAAACCACGAAGGTAAAAGATTGATTAACCATGAATTTTCTTCGTGTTCTTCGTGGTGAAAACAGTGTTTCCGGACGGGCACTAAATAGTGTCCGTCTTTTTTGAGCGCACAAGCGTACCAGAAACCTGTTCCGTTTGATTTACATCAGCATCCGGAACTCACGATGCCAACGCGCAAGTGATTCGTGGTAGTGGTGCGCTGCGTACTTCGGGCCATTGTAGTAGCGCGCAACTTTGCGGAAATCGTTTTCTGTCGGATTGGTCTTCTTTACTACCTCTCCTTTTGATCGAAGAAATCGCGCCACGAACTCTACTTGGCGAGTGGCTGGAGCGGTAAAGAGTTCGGTTGCATTTTGCGCCCCCACACGCTTGTAGTTGGCGCCCATGACCTGGCCCAATCCCATGCTCATGGACTGCATGCGAAGCTCTTCCAGCCCAGTATCTGGATGTTGCCGGTTAAGTCGGGACAGATAGTGCTGCTCAAATCTTGGACGGATGATGCCGGCGGTCTCCTGGCGGATGATTGAGAGGATCCATTCCGGCCTGACCAATGTGCCGGTTTCATCTGCAAGTGCCGCGGAGACCGATGCTGCCATTGCGCCGTAACGCTCAAGTATCTTGCGGCAATTGAGATATGCGCGTTTATGCAGGGCGTTGAGATGGAAGATGGCGTCATCGAAGTTACCGGTCATCACCTGTGCGGCATCGGCCCGTGCAATTGCCGTTTCGAGCATTTTTTCCAGGGTGCTGGATGTTAACCTGGCGTCGGGGATTGCGCTGATCAGTGTCCTGGCGGTATTCCATCTACAGGGATAGCAGAGGGTATCGCGGTTAATGGTGCGGCTGAGACGCTTTTCCACCTGAAACTGCGCTACCGCCCGGTTGGTGCCGCGCCCGAAATCCCCATCGATCGCGAAGGCGCCGTTGGATGACGTGGAATAGCCAAGGAAAATCAACAATCTCTGCACGGCTTTGATGCCCGCCTCCCCTGCAGATTTGCGTGTCAGCGTGGCGTCTCCAGAGAGAAAACGCGCCAGATCGGCACGCCAGATGGCGGCGTCGTTGTCCGGATGGGTGATAATCCGTTTTACGCGTTTGTCGTTGATGAGGTCGTTGAGTGACATGTTTCCTCCCTGGTGTGTCAGCAGTGTGATTGTCAGATGGTTATGCGGGGTTTCCTAAAAGAGTATAGCTGGTGCAGCCACCAGCAAATAAAGCCAGCAACATGCCGGGTTCGTAGGCATGATCAAGCGTAGCGGATCAGGCAAAAGACTATTGTTGCAGCCGCTCCTCATCAGTGGATGCGACTGGCGCACACTGCCAGCCCCAACCTTCGAGTTTCTGTCTGAACCCGGCGGCCTTCTGCTCACAGTAGCCGGTTTCATTGTCGGCACTCCAGAGTATCTGCATCGAGTCGGGTTGCTCAGCCTCTTTGAAATAGCGCACCTCGCAGGGTGGATGGCCGGTTTCCTGTTGATAGTGGATTTCGATACGCCGCTCAAGCCCGTTGAGCTCGCAGAGATAGATCTGATCTGCGGCCGTTGACTGGGTTGAAAATGTGGTGATGAAAATTGCGGCTGCCATTGGCAGATGCCGGCTGAAACACTTCTGCATTGTATGTTCTCCGAAAGTCCGGAAGGAGTTCCTATGTAGTCTGTCGAATAAGCCTTTATAATCGGGCGATTGCAAAGTTAATCGGCGGAACTGTGAGTCGGTCTGCGCCTACGGCGTGATCCGGTTCCGTTCGCCTCTTTCTTGTCGAAACATAATTTGTCTGCCATGAAACTACATACTTCCTCTCTGATCAGATATCTCTGCATTCTGCCGTTGCTCGGCTTATTGTTGCCGCTACAGGGGTTAGCCGAGGAGGCGGAAGCGCCGTTCCCCGAGGTTACGGAACCCGCATCGGACAGCCTGCGTTCACCACGGGCGGTGATGGAGACCTTTCTGCGCGCCATGAATGACATCAAGCGGGGGGAGGCTGAGCGGATCAGCGATGCGCTGGAGACGCTGGATCTCACCTCGGTCAATGCCCTGGTGCGCACTGAGCGCGGTGCGGATCTGGCTTGGTTGCTGCTGGAGACAATGGATCGTACCCGGCTGGTCGATCTGCAGCGGATACCCGATAGGCATGAAGGAGAGCCATGGATCTTCCAGCGTTACTCCAAAGGGGCGCTGCGTATCTCGCGCTACTCTGATGGCCGCTGGCTATTCGACAATATGACGATAGCCCGCCTCCCGGCAATCTGGGAGGAGGTGTCGACTCGCAGCAAGGTGGAAGGGTTGTCGGATGATGACTCGGTGTTGCCCTGGCACTTGCGAATCCAGGACGCCATGCCGGTGTTGCTGAAAAAAACGGTTTTTCTGTTGGAGAACTGGCGCTGGCTGGGTATCTTTTTTATCGTTCTGTTTGGAGTGGTGGCGGACAAGCTTATATCCCTTTTACTGCGCCGCCTGGTAAGCCACTGGCGACGCGAAACCCGCCGGCTGGCTTTCCGTGATATCTCCGAAGATATGCTGCGGCCTTTGGGGTTGCTGGCGATGGCGGCGATCTGGTGGGTCGGTATTACACTGCTGGGCCTGCCTGAATCGACGATGCTGGTGCTTCTGGTGGCGGTCAAGTTTCTTGCTGCCCTCTCTGGTGTCTGGGTTGCCTATCGACTGGTGGATCTGGTGGGTGGATGGCTCAGCGAGCGGGCGATGCTGACCGAGACCCGCCTGGATGATGCGCTGGTGCCGCTGATTCCGCGAACCCTGAAGATATTCGTCACCGTGATCGGCGTGATCTTTATCGCGGACAATCTGAATATCAACGTTTCGGGGTTGCTGGCAGGTCTTGGTCTTGGTGGTTTGGCCTTTGCCTTGGCAGCCAAGGATATGGTGCAGAACCTCTTTGGTTCGGTCACGATACTACTTGATCGTACCTTCTCGGTGGGGGACTGGATCGTCGTTGACGGTAAGGAGGGAGCGGTTGAACGTATCGGATTTCGCAGTACTCGCATCCGCACCTTCTACAACTCGGTGCTTACTGTGCCCAACTCCGTGTTCATCACCGCGAAGGTGGACAATATGGGGGAACGACGCTACCGCCGTCTCTCCACCAAGTTGGGACTGGCCTATGAAACACCGCCGGAGAAGATCGAATCCTTTTGCGAAGGGGTGCGTGAACTGGTGCGCCAACACCCCTATATGCGCAAGGATTACTATCATGTCTATTTCAATGGTTATGCCGACAGTGCGCTGGAGATACTGGTTTATGTCTTCTGGGAGGCCCCAGACTGGGGTACAGAGTTGCGCGAACGGCACCGTTTTTTGCTGGACATTTTGCGACTGGCCCAAGGGCTGGGAGTGGAGTTTGCCTATCCGACACAGACCCTCTACATGAAGCAGGATGGGGAATCCGACGGCGGAACCGGATCCTCGACTTCTCAGAAGCAGGCTATTGACGAAGGAAGGGAAATAGCACGGAATATCGTTGCAGAGACCACTGGTCTGGGAGAGCGGCCACCACCGGTGAAGTTCTGACTGAACTTTTTTTCAATCAGAATGCCGTAGCTGAAAACAAGGAGCAAATCATGAGGCATTTGAACATCCAACAATTTTTCACCGGCTTTCTGCTGGTGATGTCGATCTCCCCGGCTTGGGCGGAAGACAAGGACCCCACCTACGACCGGGTTACGCTCTCGGTGAGTGCAGAGACGAAGGTGGGCAATGACACGCTGGTGGCGGTGCTCTACTCCCAGAAGGAGGGGAGTAATACCACGAAGCTCGCCCGAGAGGTGAATCAGAACCTCAGTTGGGCCTTGGAGATGGCAAAGCAGACCGCCGATATCAAGGTACAGACGCTGGACTACCGAACTGATCCGGTCTATCGCAAGCAGATCCTACAGGGTTGGCGGGTGAAGCAGTCGCTGCGTCTGGAGAGCCGGAACAGCGCAGCACTCAGTGACCTGATCGGAGAGTTGCAGAAGCGGCTGGCGGTGGAGTCGATCAGCTACCAGGTTTCGCCGGAGAAGCGTAAGTTATCTCAGGATGAACTGATTCAGCAGGCACTGGCCGATTTTCGCGCCAGGGCCGATATGGTTGCCAAAGCCTGGGAGCGCCCCGGCTACCGGCTGGTGCAGATCGCTATCAACACCTCGGATCACACTCCAAGACCCAAGATGATGCGCATGGCTGCGATGGAGATGTCTGCGGACGCCATGCCGGCGCCTGCGATCGAGGCGGGTAGCCAGACAGTGCGCGTGAGCGTCAACGGCGTGGTGGAACTGACGCCCTGAACGGGCCTGCTTAGTGTCCATCTGGAAACCCACATCTAACCACAAAGGACACGAAGAACACGAAGGTAAAAGATTGATTTACCATGAATTTTCTTCGTGTTCTCCGTGTTCTTCGTGATGAAAACAGTGTTTCCGGACGGGCGCTACTTAGGCCGGTTCAAGCGCAGTGGAAGCGGCGACTCCGATGGAAATTACTCCAACGTGAGAACCCGGATTGAGTCGGTGCCGCCTTTCTTCTGACCTGATCCTGCGGTTGCGATGATAAGGTCGCCAGCCCCCACATAGCCCAGTTCACGAGCGCGTTCCAGACCGTAGTCGAGTTTTGCCTGATCGTTGATCTCTCCCTCGAAACAGATGGGGAAGACGCCCCAATTGAGAGAGAGGCGGCGGGCAACGATACGGGAACTGGTGATCGCCAGAATCGGGCAGTCGGGACGGCGCCGGGAGACCATGCGCGAGGTAAAGCCGGTCTCGGTGAGGCTGAAGATGGCGCGGGCATTCAGCTCTTCCGCCATGGTGGCGGAGGCAAGGCTGACCGCCTCCGTGACGATGTTTGAACGGTTGCCCGCCACCCGCTGCAGATATCCGTACTCTTTCAGGTAGGACTCGGCACGCAGGGCGATTTCCGCCATTGTACGCACCGCCAGCACCGGATATTTTCCGGCAGCGGTCTCGCCGGAGAGCATGATTGCAGAGGTGCCGTCCAGGATGGCGTTGGCGACATCGGAGGCCTCGGCGCGGGTCGGTTTGGGGTTGCGCTGCATCGATGCGAGCATCTCGGTGGCAGTGATCACCGGTTTGCCCTGGCCGACAGTCATGTGGATGATCTTTTTCTGGGTGCCGGGAACATCCGCCAGTGGCAGTTCCACTCCCAGGTCGCCACGGGCCACCATTACGCCGTCAGCGGCCGCGACGATTCCTTCCAGATTATTGAGACCGGCACGATTCTCGATCTTGGCGATGATGGGGATCTTGACTCCATGGTCTGCCAGCACCTCCCGCAGCAGGGTGACGTCTTCCTCATGTTGTACAAAAGAGGCGGCGATATAGTCGACCTCATTCTCGGCGGCGAAGGTCATCTCCCGGATCACGTCGTCCCGATTCTCAGGACTGACGGCGCGCAGGGAGAGTTCGGTCTCAGGCAGATTGACGCTCTTCGTATCGCCCAGTCGTCCCCCAAGCACCACCCGGCAGTGGATCTCCTCTTCGTCGACCTGTTCTGCAGTGAGCTCGATGTTGCCATCGTCGAGCAGGATTGGCGTACCCGCTCCGATCTCCTGGGACAGTTTTTTGTAGGTGATCGAAACCCCCTCCTGGTTGCCGAGCCGACCATCGGTGAAGAGTGTGAAACGATCCCCTACCGTCAGATCGATCCAGCCCTCTTCAATACGACCGGTGCGGATCTCTATGCCGCGAGTATCGATCATGGTGGCCACATTGATGCACAGCTTCTCAGCGGTCAGGCGGATGCGTTTCAGTCGTTCCCTGTGCTCATTGTAACTGCCGTGGGAGAGGTTGAGACGGGCGACGCTCATGCCTGCCCGCATCATTGCTTCGAGGGTTTCGAGAGAATCACAGGCAGGGCCTATGGTTGCAATAATCTTGGTTTTACGCAGGGGATTCTGGATTTCCATGATGGAGGGGGGCCGGTTGATGTGATCAGAGGGTGCGCCCTAAGAACAGCCAGGGCGAGAATATAAACCGGCCATTATCCTCCGCCTCGCTGCCGAGTGCCAGTATTAGATTCAATCCTCAACCAACCGTGAGCACGATGATTACTGTGACTCTGAGGGTAGGAGCGACGCCCCGCCGCAATAGGGTGTGCGGGTCATTTTTTGATTGTTTTCAGTAACTCATCCACCGTGATTGTCTGAGTGTCAACGGCACCGGGCTGATTGGGCTGCTCTACCGGAAAGGTGCGATGACCACTGATCATGCCGGAGATATCCGATCCGCTACTGCTCGCATCGTGACTGAAGACCGCCAGTATGTGTAGCGGCACAAAGGTGGCGACAAAGAGATAGCTGATATGGTGCAGATCGTGAAGACTGATGTTGGCAAAGAAGGCTATCTCTTTCTGCAGCATCAGTCCGCTGGCGACCGAGAGGGTCAGAAACAAAAACAACAGCAGATAGAGTGGGCCCCAGAGTGGATTGTGGGCGAACCACTTGGGTAGAGGCGCGCGTCCCAGGGTGAGATAGAAGCGGAGGACTTCCACGGCTTGCCTCAAGCGATGTGCAGTGGGCTCACAGTCTGTGATGTGATCGGTGCCGCGACCAAAGAAGAGCAGGTAGAACCTGAGCAGCAGGGCGGGGATCAGCAGGGCGCTGCAGAGAAAATGCAGATCCTGCGCGTCCGTCTCCAGTGCCGGAGCGGCGCTGCTCAGCCAACCACTGAAAAGTAGACCTGTGACAGCAAAGGTAATCGTCCAGTGGGAGAGTCTCAGCCAGCGGCTCCAGACCCGCACACGGGTAACCTGGGATGTTTCCATTAGTGCACCATCATGTTGATAGAGTACTTAGAATCCGCAGCTGCCGCCCGGGCAACAACCACCAGTATTGCAAGGTGGTTCACCACCGCTGCTGCTGATGACGGCGCCGCCGGTGATCAGCTTTTTGACCGTTACATCGGCGGGTGTGTCGCCGGTTTCGATGCCTGCCTTGTTGCAGAGTTCTCCCCATGTTGCGATACCCTCACTCATTTTATGGGTGACTTCGATGGTGCGGCTGTTCGCTGAACAGAAATAATCATAAGTAGGCATAGGTTTACTCCTGAGTGACGGTTCTATTGTTACAAAATTTCTATCTGTTTTCAGTTGATTGTTCCCCGTATCATGGGCCTTTATCGAGCTTTTAACCATTGCCATGTTACGCCAGAGAAAGTCCAAACGGGAACGAAGAGCGTCGCGGGATCTTGCGCTGCTTCGTTACAAGAAACAGCGCAATCGAAACCTGTTGGCCAAACCTGGTGTACACGATTTCATCATTGTGATGGATGGTATGAAGGCGGGTTTCAATGTGGCGAAGATCTTTCGTAGCGCGGAGGCTTTTGGTGCGCTTGAGGTTCACCTGGTTGACATCGGTCCTTTTGATCCATCGCCCGCCAAAGGCTCGTTCAAAAAGGTACCCGCCCGGTTTTTTGAGAAATTTGAAGCGTCCTACAGTGACCTGACTGCACGCGGATACAGGATTTTGACCCTGGATGCCGCTTGTGGGGAGTCACTGATCGATATTGCCCTGCCGGGAAAATGCGCCTTCGTATTGGGGCATGAGGAGTGGGGACACAGTTTCGAGGTCTCCGACTACCCGGAGATCGGCTGTCTGTCGATTCCGCAATTTGGACAGGTGGAGAGTCTCAATGTGGCGGTGGCAGCCTCTGTCGTGATGTTCGAGTATGTGCGTCAGCACGGGGCCGCAAAATGATTTTAATTTAGTGTCTGTCTGGATACAGGTTTAAACGGATTCTTTAGGAGTAGTGAGTTTATGAGTAATGCAATGAACTATCTGTTGGCTGCCCGCCCCGAGGCGATGACGGCCTATTTCACCTTCCTGAAAAAGTCAGGTGATCATCTGGATACAAAAACCCGGGATCTCATTTCTGTGATCACCAAGGTTGCGGTACAGACAGAGGGTGGTTTTCGGCAATATCTGACCCGTGCCTTACGCAACGGCGCAACCCCCAATGAGGTGATCGATGCGCTGCTGATGGCGTTTCCCGTGCTTGGGTTGGCGAAGATCGTCTGGGCCACCGATATTCTGTTGGAGATGGATATCCCCGATTTTCGTCCGGAGGCTCTGTTGGCAGAGGCCCAGTGGCACGATATTGCGGATCTCGATGAGATAAAGCTGGAGGATACGACTTGGCTGGAAGTGGAGGGGCGCCACCTGTTTATCTATCGGGATGAGACGGATATACGGGTCTATGACAGCCGCTGTCCGCATCAGGTGACCGATATTCCACATCTCTCGCTGGAGGGTACCAAGCTGACTTGTCCGAAACACCAGTGGGCCTTCGATGTGGTGAGTGGAGAGTGCGTGGAAAAGGGCAAGCATCCCCTGCGCCGTTTTGAACACAAAGTGGAAGCGGGCCGTCTTTTGGCTTTCTGGTAGGCTGATGGCTTCAGGTGTCGTCCTGAGACTCGGATAACTCTTCCAGGCCGAGAGATAGAATGATGCCGCAAATAATGGCTAACAGTATCCAGGTCATGGCTGACTCCCTCCGAGGAGCCTTGATTATAGACTTTTATTTCTGAATAACGAAATTTATTCCTAGAGCATAAGAAATATATTAAATGCTGATTTTTTGGCTATGAGATAGATCAATTTGTCTGCAAATCAAGGTGAATGGAGACGAATAACAGCACGATGGAGCAGATTTTCTGTAGGTCGCGCCTAATCCGAGCTACGTCAGATTGTCTCCCGACCCAGAAACATTATGCTTGCCGGACGCTCCTCATTGAGCTGAATGCGGGATATTGAAGCGCTGGCGATGGAGAGTCGGTATAGGGATTCAATCGGTGCAGAGAGGGTGTTTGCCAGGGCGGCGCGAATTACGCCGGCGTGGGTGACGATCAACAGGTGTTTGCCGGCATGGGTTTCGATGGCTTCATCGAGTGCGCTGACAACCCTTAGGCTGAATGCCTCCAGCGGTTCGGCCCCGGCAGGACGGTTTCCCAGTGGATCCCGATAGAAACGGGCGAGAATCTGCGGGTCTAACGCTCGTAGCTCAGCGCTGCTCTTCCCTTCCCAGTTGCCGAATCCCACCTCTTTCAGTCGGTCGTCCTGTTGCAGGGGAATCTCCAGTTTTTGACTCAATGCCTCGGCAAACGCCAGACAGCGGCTGAGTGGGGAGCTGATGATCTGCTGCCAGTGGGGCTCGCCAGAGACGGCATGCCACATCTCCTGCCAACCATTGTCGCTCAGTGGATCGTCGATCTGTCCCCGGTAGCGGCGTCCGCCCACGGGTTCACCGTGCCTGAGTAGGTCGATGGTGGTCTGTCCGTTCATATCCAGTCGGCAAAGGTGAAGAGCCCCAGCATGACACCCCAGACTATCAATGATCGCCAGACAAGGCTCATGGCGGCTTCCACCAGATAGAGGTGGTGTGTTGTATCGTCTCTATTCCGATCCAAAACACTGGCCAGACGCAGGGCGCCGCTGCCGGTGCAGATCAGGATGCCGCTGGCGCTGTCGCTAAATTCGTCAAAGCGCTTCTCATTGTAGCTGCGCCAGCCGTTCATGGCGTCTTCAAAGCTGCCGGCGACAGCATAGGAGAAAGCGGTAATACGGGCGGGTATCCAGTCGAGTATCGACACTAGCTGCCGGCTGATGAGGAGGAAGTCGAGATCTTCCGCGGCAGTGTGGGTGAGAGGGAGTCGGGAGGCGAGGCGATAGAGCAGTGCGCCAATGGGGCCAAGTACCAAAAACCAGAAGATGACTGCGAAGATGCGGTTGTTGGCCAAGGTGAGGATGCTCTCCGCGACCGCCTGAGAGTAGGCGGGATCGTGCGGGGGCGGCTCATCGTTGAGCAGGTCGCGGGCAACGCCCTTGGCATGCTGTTCGTCGCCTTTGTCTCTGGCATTGATGAAACTGCTGATCTGCTGGTCCAGGTCATCGGGTCCCAGGCTGTAGAGCAGTATGGCGCAGGCAAAGAGTGCGCCGGGCAGACCCGCCAGAGTGCCATCAAAAAGCTGCTGCAGCAGGGCGACTGCAAGTAGCGGTGGCAGCAGCAGGCTGATGACACCCCCAAAGCCGTTGCGCATCCAGACAGGTAGCTCCTGACGATGGTACCAGTCGCTGTAGTCGTTGAACCAAACCGGCTGGCGCAAGGCCTGTTTGTGCAACAGAAAACGTTCCGCTATCAGGCAGATTAGGATGATAATCAGACTCATGGCGCAAGTGTCGGGGATGGCAGGGAAAGTTGCAAGTGAAGGGCGGGTGTTTTAGTGATTGAAGAATGGGGGCGATAATCCGCAGGCCTGATCAAGCGTAGGGGAGCAGGCAACTATTGCTACGTATGCTCCTGCCTGCACTCCCGCAACATGCGGCGATATCTCTCCCAGTCGAATGCCGGGCCTGGATCGGTCTTGCGACCCGGCGATATGTCGGCATGGCCTGTGATCCGGTCTGCCGTGATAGCAGGGTAGCGAGCCATGATCTCGCGGGTGACCTCCAGCAGGGCGGTGTATTGAGCGTCGGTATAGGGTTGCTCATCCGTGCCTTCGAGTTCGATACCGATGGAGTAGTCGTTGCATCTTTCCCGTCCGGAATAACAGGATTCCCCGGCGTGCCAGGCGCGGCAGTTCAGGGGGACATATTGAATCGACTCGCCATCGCGCCTGATCAGCAGATGGCTGGAGACCCTAAGTGCGGCAATATCGGCAAAATAGGGGTGCTGTTCGCGCCTGAGCCGATTGAGAAACAGATCGTCGATCCAGGGGCCGCCAAACTTGCCGGGGGGCAGGCTGATGTTGTGGATCACCAGCAGGTCTATGCCAGACCCGGCGGGACGCTCGTCCCGGTTGGGTGAGAGGTGCAGCTTCGCACCGGGGAGCAGGCCTTCCGGCAGCTCCCGCATCCGGCTCATTTCTTCAGTTGTTCCTTGATCAGTCCCTTGAGCACCATGTCGGTATGGCTGACAATGCCGACAACCTTGCCGTTCGACACCACCGGGGCTCGGGAAAGATCGAAGCGGGCAAACATGCGGGCGCAGTAACGGATGTCCATGTCAGGAGCGACCGTGAGTACCGGTTTGGTCATGATCTCGTAGATATTGACCCGTTCAGGCGCCCGATCCTTCGCCAGCACCTGGCGGGCGATGTCGGAGAGCAGCACCATGCCGTACTCGTCATCTTCATTGCGTTTTTTTACGATCAGACACTTGGTCTCCACATGGGACATGGTATCCAGTGCCTTGGCGACGGTGTCCATGCCGTCGACCATATCAAAGCTGGTCTTCATTACGTCCATTACACGAGTGATCTGGGTTGTCATAGCTCTTCCTCCACTACTTGGCTCAAACTCTGAATCTGATGACTGACCCCAACAGCGTCTTCGATGTCAATCTGAAAGGCGATGCCGGTGCCGGGGCGCTCGTCGAAATCTCCCGCCTTGGCAATGGTTTCAAGAATGCTGCGGCTTAAATGCTCTTCCACCAACAGCAGTACCACGTCCCGCTGGGTCTCAAGGGTCAGACCGAAGAAGGTCTTCGCCTGCTCCACACCCTCACCCCGGGCCTGGTTGATGACGGTGGAACCGGTAGCGCCGGCTTTGCGGGCCGCGTCCAGAACAACGTTTGTATGGCTGTCCTCCACCAGTGCAATGATGAGTTTAAAACGCATGATCTCTATCTCGGTTGAAAGTTATCGTTTATTTCTACTGCGCCACTCGCCCAGCTGGGCATACGCCATCACTGCTATGATGGGGAACAGACTGGCAAAGGCGATCAGGCCAAAACCGTCCAGCAGCGGGTTGCGCCCCGGTATGTTGTTCGACAGGCCAAGCCCCAGGGCTGCCACCAGCGGCACCGTGACAGTGGAAGTGGTGACGCCGCCAGAGTCGTAGGCCAGGGCGATGATGGTTTTCGGGGCAAAAAAGGTCTGCGCAATGACCACCAGATAACCAGTGATGATATACCAGTGCAGCGGTGTGCCGCTGACGATTCGGTAGCTGCCCAGGGCGATGCCGGCGGCAACGCCGATGGCGACGGCTATGCGTAACCCCCATTCGCTGATGGCGCCGCCTGAAACCTGATTCGCCTTGATGGCGACAGCGATCAGTGAGGGCTCCGCAATGGTGGTGGAGAAGCCGATGGCGGCGGCAAACAGATAGACCCAGAAATAGTGGTGCCACTGTACAAAATCGTGTTCCCCTGTAATGCCGAGAAAATCGGGGTCGGTCAGTTGGCTGGCCATCAGTTCCCCGAGGGGGAACAGCGCCAGATCAAGGCCTTCCAGGAAAAACGCCAGTCCGACCAGCACGAAAATGAAACCCGTGATGACCTGTCGCGGATTATGCAGCGGCCGACGCAGCACCAGGAACTGAAACCCGAACAGGATGCTGGCGATGGGCAGAACATCCAATACCGTTTGGGCGAGTACCCCCAGCAGATTGCTCAGCACCCCTATCACAATAGTATTCCGTAACCCATCACGAAAATCATCGGAGTGAGGGAGGCAAAGGCGATCAGGCCAAAACCGTCCGTCATTGGATTACGCCCCTTGATACTGGACGCTAGACCAATGCCAAGCGCGGTCACCAGAGGGACCGTGATGGTGGAGGTGGTAACGCCTCCGGAGTCATAGGCGATACCGATGATCTCCCGGGGTGCGAAGGCGGTCATAATCACCACGCCGAGATAGCCGCCCATGATCAGATACTGCACCGGCCAGCCCTTGATGATGCGCAGGACGCCGATGACGATTGCGAGACCGACAGCGAAGGCCACAGTAAACCGCAGGCCGCTGGCGTAATCCTCCATGGATTCGATATTATTCGCTATCATGCCGCCAACTGCCGCGACTTCTGAGGCTTCCTCCGCGATCTTGATTAAAGCGGGCTCGGCAATCGTGGTTCCGAAGCCGAGGGAGAAAGCGAAAGCCAGGAGCCAGGAGACACTGCCTTTTTTGGCGAAATCCCAAGCCATCGCCTCTCCCAGAGGGAACAGGCCGATTTTCAGTCCGTGGATGAACATGCTCAGGCCGATAACCACCAGCAGGGTACCGAAGAGCAGGCTGCCCAGATTGGGGATGGGCTGTTGCAGTACCAGCGTCTGAAAAAAAGCGATGACTGCGATAATGGGGAGCAGGTCACGGATGCTGTCCAGCAGAGAGGTGGCGAGATGCCGGATCAGTTGCATAAATCTGGGACCCTGGAATAAAGTTGCACAAACCATAACCCAGGAAGGGTGCTTTGTTAAGAAATTAGCGATTTTATGCTGAATTTCCCAGCAGGATCGGGATTTTTGATCATGAGATGGGCGTGGCCCGTTAAGCTATCGGCAGGAATGTCGCTATAATTAGTGAACCAAATTGAATGCTAAGGGATAAAGTGCTAATTTCCCAGCATCTTGATGGTGGGGCGGAGACACTTCTTTGCAGGATGACCGGAACAGGTGGTTTTGTGAAGGCATTCGCAGTCATAACAAGGTTGTTGACATAGTCTCTTAAATGACTTGGAAGTAAATGGAATCGGTGGGTTGCTATAATCCGCCAAACGGCTGGGGCCACTATTACAGTTATCGAAATGCAGCGGCAAGACAACATTATCTCTTTCGGTGATTCTGCAACGCGCAAGCGGCAGGTCTCTCTCGATGCGAAAGGTCGCAGGATTGTCGACGCCTGTCGCAAACACGTTGTCAGAACACTCCCCCAACTGATGAGCGGATTGTTCGAAAAGCTCGATGACGCAATGTACGAACTGGCCGATAAATCCGGCAACGATTCCGTGCAGACAACCTATTTCGACGCGATGCGTGAGTTGCGTAAGGAACGAGCCCGGATTGATCGTGTGTTCAGTCGGGAGGTGTTGCAGAAGTTTGATCGTTTCTGGGAGACGGGTGAGGCACCAGTCACTCAACGAACCTTTGCCGAATTGAGCCGCGACTCCGAGATGTCCCTGCTGGGCGAGGATGAGTTGGAAGACTCTCTGGCCATCACCAACATGATCTCCAAAAGTGAGAACCGCTACTCCCGCGAGCTGTATGCTTTGGGACAGCGTTTTGCTCAGCTGATCGGTGATCTGGATGAGTTGAGCGAGCAGCGCAATCCACTTGCACCTGGGGTGGTCTGCAATGCCTTCCAGGAGGCTATGCGGAATGTCGGAGTTGATCTACCGGTCAAGCTGGTGATCTACAAGCTGTTCGACAAGCAGGTCATGCACTACATCGGCGGGCTCTACGACGAGCTGAATCTGGTGCTGGGCAAGGCCGGGGTCATTCCCAAGCTGACCCCGCAGGTACGGCGCAACCCGGTCTCGCCGGCGGTCAGCCGCGCCCGTCGCGAAGCACAGACTGACGGCACGGCCAGCGAGGCTGCTGATGATCGGAGTGGTCTGCAAACCGAGGTTTTCGAGACGTTGCAGCAGCTTTTGAACCTGCGACGGGGCGTAGCTCCTGCCGACGGGCCTGCAGTACCGGGACGGATGCCGGTAGGTGACGGCGGGGTGCCGATCTCGGTGCCTCTGGTGGAGACGGTCGAGCTGCTCAGTGCGCTCTCTTCTCTGCAGCAATCCAATACAGTGATGGTACCCCTCAACAGCGGGGAAGAAGGCAACCTGCGTGCGCGTCTGGCCAGTGATCTGCGCATGTTGGAAGAGGGTAGAACCCATCGGGCGCTGGGAGAGGCAGACAACGATACGATCGACGTCATCTCCATGCTCTTTGAGTTTATTCTGGACGACCACAGTTTGCCGGATGCCATGAAGGCCCTGCTGAGCCGTTTGCAGATTCCCATGCTCAAGGTCGCCATCATCGACAAGACCTTCTTCAGCAAAAAGGTGCACCCTGCCAGACGATTGTTGAACAACCTGGCACAGGCGGCGATTGGCTGGAATGATGACGGTGACCGCTCGCCCGGCGGCCTGTTTGGTACGGTCGAAAGTTTCGTTAAGCGTGTTTTGACGGATTTTGACGACGATCCCGCTATTTTTACGGTATTGAACGACGAGTTCAATGAATGGTGGGAACGGGAGCAGCGTGGCGCGGATGTGGCAGAACAGCGCACCAACCAGGTAACCCGTGGCAAGGAGCAGTTACGTGCAGCCAAGGCTGCCGTTACCGATGAATTGAACAAACGGCTGCAGTTCCAGAAACAGCTGCCCGATGCGGTAATATCACTACTACGCGACGGTTGGAAAGACGTACTGCTACTCAACTACCTGCGGCAGGGGCCAGAGAGTGAAGAGTGGAGGGAGTCCCTGGAGATAGTCGATAAGCTGCTTTGGAGTGTCGCGCCGAAAAAAGAGTATGCGGAGCGACAGGAGTTGCTGCGCAATATTCCGGAACTCCTGCGGAACCTACGGGAGAGACTGAACGCGATCTCTTTTGATCAGCACAAAATGGCGCGGCTTTTTAAAGAGCTGCAGAATTGCCATATTGCCTGTCTGCGGGGAAAAAGCCTCTCTGCCGGAGTCGATACGGTTGCGGATCTGCATATCAGTTTCCCCGACAGTCAGTTGATCAACCAATCTTCCCTTTTGGTGGATGATTTCGAATCTGAGACTGTCGTTGCCGCGGTCCACGATAAGTTCACCGAACAGGCTGAGTCGCTGGAGATTGGAACCTGGCTCTCACTGTTCGACGGTGAAGAGAAGAAGCGGATCAAGTTGTCCTGGAAGAGCGATGTCACCGATGTCTTTGTCTTCGTCAACCGCAAAGGGGTCAAGGCCCTTGAGCTGACTGTGGATGGCCTTGCCATGCATCTGCGTGACGGCAGCGCAGAGGTGCTGGACGTTACGAATGCCCCGATTATGGATCGGGCGCTCGGCGCCATGTTGGACGCACTGAAACATACCGGGACGGCTGCCGGACCGGCCTGACGAAACCTGAAGCAACACCCCGATTGATCCCGATTGATCGTCGGGGTTTTCGAATCAAGAGCATTTGGCCGATAGCTCGTCTTCCGTTGACACTTTCCCCCGCTGCAATTAAGTTCGTTCACTGCACGGCTATTTCCCTGGTACATCCACTCTAAAGAGATTTAATTCATGAGCGAAAAAATTACCGATTCCGGCTTGAAGTATGACGATCTGGTTGAAGGCGACGGAGAAGTGGCTGCCGCAGGCCAGACTGTCTCTGTGCACTATACCGGCTGGCTCACCGATGGCAGCAAATTTGATTCCTCAGTGGATCGTAACGAACCCTTCAGTTTTTCTCTCGGCAGAGGGATGGTCATCCGGGGTTGGGATGAGGGTGTCGCCGGGATGAAGGTTGGCGGTAAGCGCAAATTGACCATTCCGTCACAACTTGGATATGGCGCTGCCGGTGCGGGAGGAGTGATTCCGCCGAATGCCACCCTGGTCTTCGACGTGGAACTGCTCTCTGTGAACTGACGTGATATTTCCCTCGCCGAAGTTGATCACCCGCCAGGTTCGGGATGCACTCGACGAAGATATCGGTTCAGGAGACCTTACCGCCGGTCTGCTCAATGTGGATGCTGTCAGCCGCGTCGAGGTGGTCTGCCGGCAGTCCGCCGTAATCTGTGGAACAGGTTGGTTCGATGAGGTTTTCCGCCAGCTCGATCCGGAAATTGTTATCGAATGGCGTGTTGCAGACGGTGATCGGGTGGGGCTGGATCAACAGCTCTGTACCCTGACGGGGAACAGCCGCGCCCTACTCAGTGGGGAGCGCACCGCGCTGAACTATCTGCAAACCCTTTCCGGAACTGCGACCCGGGCGCGTATCTATGCTGATCAGGTGGCGGGAACCGGCGTGCGTATTCTTGATACCCGCAAGACCCTGCCTGGTCTGCGGCTGCAGCAGAAGTATGCGGTAACCTGCGGTGGCTGTGATAACCACCGCATCGGCCTCTACGACGCGATACTGATCAAGGAGAACCACATTCACGCCGCCGGTTCCATCGCTGCGGCGTTAGACGCGGCTCAGGATTTGGCCCCTGGCGGGGTGGGTATTGAGATTGAAGTGGAATCGCTGGATGAACTGCGCGAGGCGCTGCAAGCCGGTGCTGAGCGGGTGCTGCTGGATAACTTTTCCCTGGATGGGCTGCGCGAAGCGGTTACCCTTGTTTCAGGCAAAGTACGGCTGGAGGCCTCGGGTGGCGTCAATCTGGAGACGATCCGGGGAATTGCCGAGACCGGGGTGGATGATATCTCCGTGGGTGATCTGACCAAGGATGTTACGGCAGTGGATCTGTCGATGCTTTTTTACTGATCGGCAACATTGAGTGGGCCGTTGTTATTCTGGTCTTCTCATCAAGCAGAACGTCGGGTGCGACGTGCGCACCAGAATAGGCTGGTAATTGTTGAGAGAGCGCTAGGCTAATCACGGCTAAAATAGTGCATAGTCTAAACATCGATGCTCAGTAGCCTATTGAACTCCGGATTCCTTTCATCAGGATAACCACGCGGGTTACATATTATCCGGCAGTTGCCTATCGAGTAATCCGAGCTGTTGTGAAGGTGTCCGTGAATCCAGTAGCTTGGTTGACGCTGTTCAATCAAGCCTTCCAGGTTCGAGACGTAGGCCGCATTTGAAACATCACTCATGGCTGTACCAGGCAATGATCTAGGGCTTGGCCCGTGATGTGTTACGACTATATTCAATTCCCCCGCTCTCTTCGCCAACTCGTTATCCAGCCAGCGGAGCGATTGCCGATGAATCGAGGTAACATCAATCGAACGCAGCTTTGAGAATTTGGGAGAGAGGCGAATCTTTTTAAAGTCGGTCATGATTTGCTGGCACTCGTATCCGTTCAGGCGCGCATCACCAAACAGCTCAAAATCCGTCCAGAGCGTACAGCCAAGAAAGTTCACTCCGTTCATCGTGAATACACTATTTTCCAGAATGCGCACGTTTGTGTCGGCGGATTTTTCCTCCATATCGTGAATTAGCTTGGGATAGGCCTTGCCATAATACTCATGATTGCCGAGTACATAGATAATCGGTACATCTCTGATATTCTCCTGCGCCCACGAAAGCCCCTTGTCTTTAACATGAATGTCGCCAGCAAGAATTACCGCATCGACATCACACTGGGCGATATCAAACGCCTCGAATTCAATATGCAGATCACTCAGTACCAACAGTTTCATTTCGACGCTTAATTTTCGATAATCGTAGTTCAATTATGAGAGTGGAGACCAATAGCATGGGACCGGGACAAGATAAAATCTGCTGCTGCTCAAAAGATGAGCCTGTTCTTTTACATGGCGCACTACCAGAATCACCATTTAATTGTATGCAGTGGAAACTACGCTGTAGACCTGTTGCTCAAAGCTCTCAAGGTGGATGGTCAGGGAGCATTCAACTGATAACCAGCCTGATGCAGCGACAAGGTGTGAAACAGATGGATCAGATAACCCATCAAGAGGAAACGTAATATCTGATGGGAGTGCAAACAATAGGGGATTGTGAGTGCCCAGAGTACTGTTTTTTTGGACAGATCCAACACCCTTTTGTGGCTGATTCCTCCCCCCTCTGGGTTGAACAGATCAGGCCCGCTCATCAAACAGGGTGCCGATGGTATCGTCGGCTGTCTTCAGTACCTGGGCCGAGGCCTTGGCTTGGTGCGCCTGCTGGTTCATCTCCACCATCGCCCGGGAGAGGTCGGTGGGACTCTGTTTTTCTGTCTGATTGACGCTGGCGATCTCCGAGGCGACACGGCGCATGCCCTGGAATCCCCGCTGGATGCCCTGAACGGCCGGTCCCACGATCGAGTTGATTGCCATCTGCTGAACTCTGGTTGCATTTCCTCTAACCGGGTTGTTGGCAGTTATTGTGGAATCTTTAGGCAGACCACCCGGAGTTGTGACGATATCCTCAAAAGCTGAGAAATGCATTCCTGATCAGTCGTTTTTCCGGGAACAGGCGCATCAGGTCCACTCGTGCAGCGGTGGAAAGACCAGTCGCAGACCGACCAGTTGAAAACGCTGCTCAGGCCGGGCGCGATCCCGCAAACTGGGCCGGTGCAGCACGCGCTGAGTGTGCAGACTGCTGCCGCGCTGGGTGAAATGGTGCTCGTCAAAATCAGCTTCGGAGGTCTCCCTTGCAGGGAAGGACTGGAAGTCGGGATAGGGGTGGAAGGGATTGCTGCACCACTCCCAGGCACGCCCCAGGTTTTTTATCACCCCGGTTCGCACAGCAATCTCCCACTGGTATTCGTGTTGCAGCACGGCCCCTTCGAATTTCCCACCCAAAGAGCTGATCCAGTTGGCGTAGGCCTGAGCCTCGTGACGATTGATGCCGGATACCGGTTCATCCGGCGGCAGGTCGCTGGGACCGTTGACACCCATGACGTACCAGTTCCCCATTGTGTCCTGGCGCCAGTATTCTGGATGGTTGACTGGGTGTTTTTCCAGCCAGTAACGGCCTGTTTCATCCCAGAGTTCCGGGTTCTGATAGCCTTCGGCTTCCATGAAGGCGAGGAATTCGGCATTGGAGACCGGGTCCAGTGCAATCCGAAAACTGGTGAGTTCCACCGCCTGGGCCGGTAGTTCATTGTCGTAGGCGGTTGGGAGGTCTCTGGCGCCGACGCGGTAGTGTCCCCGGGACAGCTCCTTGGTTTCCCAGTGGGGCACGGCAGCCTTGAGTATCTGGGTGACCTGATAGCCGCTGGTGTCGATCTGCAGGCTGCGCTGGTTCAGTAGCAGCAACATCGTTTCATAGCGTTTGGCCTGCTCCTGCAGTAAAAACCACTGCAGCCTTTCATGGGCGAGCAGCGGATGATTCGGCAGAGCGGCTGGATTGGCCAGCCGCATGAGGTGTTCGTCGCGGATCTCGGCAGCCCAGTTGAGCAGGTGATCGGTGGGCGGCAGTTGACTGCACTGCTCCTCGATACTGAGCTTGCCTGGCGTGAACAGGTGGGCGACCCGCTTGCTCAGGTCATCATCACCGGCAACGATCAGACGCAGCCAATGGAGTTCCTGATAGACCGCTTGGCCAAACTGCCAGTTGAGGGAGCCGAGTTCAGGATGGTACTGCTGAGCCGCTTCCTCAGAAGTGAGAGACTCCACCAGTTGTGCCTGCATTTCATGCAGGTTGCTCAGGGGGCCGAGAATGGCAGATGAGGTCATGATGGCGCGGCTCTTCGATTGTTGCAGGGGCGGGCTATGTTAGCCGATGCTGATGATCTGTTCGAGTGTTGAACTGGCAGACACTGTCTGAAATGCCGGGTCTTTTGCCTGATCCGCTGCGCTTGATCATGCCTACGTTCCGCACGTTAGTGGTTTTACTTGCGGACTAAACGGCTCTTGTCGAACCAACGTGCGGCGCCGAAACCCCCGATAAAATAGAAACGTACCGGCTGTAGTCGGTAGAAGCGAAAATTCAGCGTTTCGAAGTAGGGACGTGTGTCGGGAAAGTCGCGGAAATAACGTTCCACCAGGGAGGGTGCCGGTGTTTCGATCTGTGCGGCGCGCGCCAAACAGGAGAGGCGGGCGAGCTTCTGCACATCTCCGTTCCCCTGTTCCATGACGGTAAGACAGCAGGCGCTGACTTCGTCCAGGTTTTTTGTATGCTCCGCCAGGTGCGAGAGCAGTAGAAGTGGATTGCCTTCTCCATCCAGGCAGAATGGCACCACCGAACCGAAGGGAAACCCGGGTTCACCTTTGGATTGGGTGGAGAGTACGCCGGAAAAGCTCTCTGTCCAGAGATCGATTGCGGATTGAAGCTGTGTGGCGGATGCTGGTTCGGATGGCATGATCGGTCGTTGGTGGCTGTGTGCTTTTCGCGTGGCAGGAAAAATAGGGAATAGAATATCCCAAACAGGGATAAAGTCTCCAGAAATCAGGGTGCACTGTGTAGCGGCATCTGTGTCCGGTTGCCGGCGACCTACTGTTGAACCTCGCCGATCTTCTCCCTCACGGAACGTATTTTCTGTTCCAGTCGGTTATCCTTGCCGATTCTAATATCAAATTTTAGTGATGAGTAGATGCGTTTGCAGCCTTGCGTCTCCAGCACCCGGTAGGCCTGCTCGACAAGATCGAGTGCTTCACGAATATCACCGGTTTCAATGATGGTCCCCATCGCCGTCAGGCGGTAGTTGATTCCGCTCTCGCGAATCATCCTGATGATCCGGCTGACCTCTGTGCTGACGCTTTCACCCCGGTCGGTGGGGAACATGCTGAATTCAAGGAGTACTGACATTGGGTCTACCTCGTTAGGTTTGCTGGGATGGCTGATATAGGGTGACTGTTATTGAATAATTTTACACGGCCCAAGCGGCTCTTGGCAGGCCGGTGATCTCAGGTGACCGCCAATATCCAATAGGCGCTTTTTCTCTCGAATTGTGAATTTTCGCTACGCCCCAGTTTACAATTATTCACAAGTCGTGACTTTGTCAGCTTAGGATAATCCCCTATGCTGGCGCTCTTGAGTACTTATATAGATGGGTTTTATCGATTATCGGGGGTCGAATCCTCGCGATGGCTATACTGTTATTTCTGTCTGCTGACGGGAGAAGAAGTTATCAAGCCGGGAAAATAATAATTTATCTGACCAATTTCGGGAAATGAAACATGGAAATATCTGTAGAACAAATTCTTAACGCCTATGTGATCCCCTGGGGAACCAAGATCATCCTGGCGCTGCTGGTCTTCGTTATCGGTCGCTGGATTGCCCGCCTGTTGGTGCGGGGACTGGAGAAGGTGATGATCAAGGGTAAGGTTGATCAGATGCTGATCAGCTTTCTCAGCAACATTGCCTACGCCGCGCTGCTGGCAGTTATCGTCCTGGCCGCCCTTGAACAGTTGGGGGTCAATACCACTTCCGCGTTGGCCATTCTCGGTGCAGCCGGCCTGGCTGTCGGTCTGGCGCTCAAGGACTCGCTCTCCAGTTTTGCGGCGGGAGTCATGCTCATCGTCTTTCGCCCTTTCAAGCTCGGCGATCTGATCGAGGCTGGTGGCGAGATGGGTGTGGTAGAGGAGATCCGTATCTTCCATACAATGTTGAAGACCGGTGATAACCGCGAGATCACCATGCCCAACGCGCAGATCTATGGCGGAACGATTGTAAACTACTCTGCCAGGGAGACCCGGCGTATCGATCTGGTGATTGGTATCGGTTACGACGACGATATCAAAAAGGCACGTGACCTGATCAACGACATACTTGCGGCAAACGAAACTGTGCTGGAGAATCCGGCGCCGACGGTTATGCTGCTGACGTTGAATGACAGCAGTGTCGATTTTGCCGTGCGCCCCTGGGTCAAGGCCTCTGATTATTGGACTACCCGGGCGGATCTGCTGGAAACGATCAAAACCACCTTTGACAATGAGAGTATAAGTATCCCCTATCCGCAACAGGATATTCATCTGTTTAAAGCAGACGCCGCCGCCTGAGCGGACGTTTATTGAATTTAGAAAAATTGGAGAGAAAAATGGATTCGACCAAGAAGATAACAATGCGCCTTGCGGCACTGCCGTTCATGCTTTCCGCAGTGGCGGCAGCACCGGCCTACGCGGTTGAGGATGGCTTTATTCACGAACCGGGCAAGAGTGTCATTCACACCAATTATGGTGAGTGTTGGGAATCCAACTATTATGACGCCGGATTTCCTATCGATCCCGCCTGCTATGGCGATGCAGATGGTGATGGTGTCGTAGACCCCCTGGATGCCTGTCCTGGTACCCCCAAAGGAACCAAGGTTGATGAGAAGGGGTGTGCCCTGATGAAGGACTCCGATGGCGATGGTGTCACGGACGATAAGGATCAATGCCCCGGTACGCCGAAGGGTGTGAAGGTTGATGCGGCTGGATGCGCTTTGGACTCCGACGGTGACGGCGTTGCCGATTACAAGGACAAGTGCCCGGGTACCCCTGCCGGCGCCAGCGTGGATGCCAACGGCTGTGCCTTGGACTCCGACGGTGATGGCGTAGCGGACTATAAGGACAAATGTCCTGGCACCCCCGCAGGTGAAACAGTCGATTCGATGGGGTGCAGTCTTGATTTTACCCTCGTCGGTCACGCGAACTTCAAGCTCAACAGTGCTGAATTGAGTGATAAAGCCAAGATGGCGTTGGATGCGGTCGCAGCCAAGATACTTTCACATTCACGTGGCAGTGAAGTGGAAGTCATCGGACATACCGATAGCACGGGTTCTGCCGAATATAACCAGGTGCTTTCGGAGCGTCGTGCAAGATCTGCTGAGCTCTATCTGGAGAGCAAAGGTGTTCCGGCTGACCAGATTACCTCCAAAGGTATGGGTGAGACTCAGCCTGTGGACGACAATGGCACGAAGGACGGTCGTTATCAGAACCGGCGTGTCGAGATTGATGTGAAATAAAATGCCACTTCAGGATCGAAGTGGATGGGCGGCGGTGCCTGGTTGGGGTGCCGCCGCTCTGCGACAGGAGTCCAGACAAAATAATAAGCAAGGAGAAATGTAGTGCGAATTGCTTGTCTTGAAGATGACCCGGTGCAATCCATTGTGCTGCGTGAATGGATGGAATCGGAAGGGTATGTCTGCCGTGCTTTTGCAGATGCTAGTGCCTATATCCGGGAGTTGAGGCATGAATCCTATGACCTGTTGATTATGGACTGGGAACTGCCTGATGCCACAGGTATCGAGGTGCTTTCCTGGGTGCGAAAGGAGATGGATTGGAACATACCGGTGCTCTTTATCACTCACCGGGACAGCGAAGGGGATATTGTCGAAGCACTGGAGCGGGGAGCAGATGACTATCTCGCAAAACCGATCTCGCGTGAAATAACCCTGGCGAGGGTGAAAGCCCTGGCACGCCGTAAAACCGGGCAGACCTCGCGCAATGACGTGCTTGAAATTGGCAATTTCAAACTCATCAGGGATGCCAAGATGATTGTCAGCGGTGAGGTATCCATCGAGTTGACCGAGAAAGAGTTTCAACTGGCCTGGATTCTCTTTTCCAATGTCGGTCGATTGCTCTCCCGGGACCACCTGCTGGAGACGGTTTGGGGATTTGGCCCGGGGCTGGTGACCCGCACCGTGGATACCCACATGAGCCGATTGAGGCGTAAACTGAGTCTGGTGCCGGAGAATGGCTGGAGACTCAAGGCGGTCTATCATCAGGGGTATCGTCTGGAACAGCTGCAAAAAGATGACATGGTGACCGCCGTTACTGTCTGAATTGCATAGTTATTCGGCACATTCCATCGGTCTGAAATGATCGGTGGCAGTGTTGGATAGGCCTGGAGTTGCCAGCCTCTTATCACAGCGTTTATCTGCAACGCCCAGCGCTTCAATTCCTGCTAAAGAATCGTGAAATTGGTGCAGTCAGGCAGAGAGAGTTGTCTGACACGGTTCAATCCGTAAGAATGTTGTCTCCCCCTCCACCATTCGGTTGAAATTTCTGTTGGTCTATCAACTCATGAAAGATAGATAGATGTTGCGTTATACCCGAATGGCACTTACTTTAGGATTAACATATTGATATAACAATAAAAAAGGCTGGTTCAGGTGATAAGATGCAAATCGCCAAACCCACACCAATCAACTCAGGAACCAGCCTTAATGCATCCTAGCCAACGCGTCCGCATACATCAACAAAAACGTATCAGTGCCCACGCTGCAAACAGCGATTCATATGAGTTCTTCAACCTGCTTACCGGCCCGGAATTCCTGGATAAAGTGGAATTATTACTACCTGACCACCGGGAACGCCTGTTTCCCCCAACTGAGACGCTATCGATGTTTCTGGCACAGGCAATGAGTGCTGATCGTTCTTGTCAGAACGTGGTAGATGATACAGCAATCAA
>JAESPD010000170.1 GCA_016756855.1 gamma proteobacterium endosymbiont of Lamellibrachia anaximandri
GTAGGTGGTCTTGCCAGAACGGACGGCGATTCCTGTCGATACTCATGAAACCTCTCAATGGAATGATTTGAGAGATTATCCGTACGTGTCAGGGTTGATAGTAGATGGGGTTGATGGAGCGCTTACGAAAATACTACCGGTTGCTCATTGCAAAGAACATCTCGGAATATACCGCCCATTGCTCCTGTCATAACACCCATAAAACTAGCAATTAATGCAGGCGCACCAGCAACAAGAGAAACCAATGTGCCCGCCACACCGAAAGTTGCTAGGCCGGCAGCGTCAGCGATTAGAAAGTGCTTTGGTGATATTTTTAATAATCTTGCTGCAAAAAATATTGCTACGGCACTGGCTAGTGAGGCTATAAAAAATATTTGATCTTGAATCCAAAATACTGGTCTATCAAGCAGCATATCTCGTAGAGAGCCACCACCTAAGCCAGTCGTTATTGCAATAATAATTACGCCAAATAAATCAAATTGCTTAACACCAGCCTTTAACACCCCAGATGCTGAAGATACGATTACCGCTAATAGAGTAATCCAATATAGATTACTTAATAAATTTGATGTTTCTGCTAGTGCCATTATTTTTTAGTTTTACTCGCCGTAATGGTAGGACGGCCGGTTACCCGAGCCGCCCCCATGTAGATCCGGACGCGCGGTATTACCGCATCCGGCTCCTCAATAGTACTCACTCCCGCACAATACAATAATACCACTATGTACTGATGGCTATTGCTTGCAGTGAGGTTGGCAACTGTTATCCAGCCCTACATGTCCGGCAGTTGTTTCCTTTGCAAGCTATGTACTACTGTCAGCCCCTTCGCCAGGTAACCGGCTTTCCCGATCTCAGACTACTATGAGCTGATCCGACTCCCTGATGATCTTCGTGGTCTCACCTTTCGGTTTAGCTTCCCTACCCAGTACAGTGCCGGGAACCATCAGGGTCTCCCAAGTTCTCGATACATCTCTTCGTACATGCCACAGATTGAGAACCCCGCCGAGTCTTCACAGCCTTGCCCTTACGGTCGCTTCACTTGGACTTCGAGTAAGTTACAGTTCTCGTCACTCGGAACAGTTATTTATGTCGAGGCGATTCCAACTCTCAGGCGCACGGACGCCATACGGCCTATACGATTCTCTATGTACGCTTCACTTGTCTTGTTCGTGCGGTTGTCAGTGGTTTGTTATCCAGTAACAGGAAAGAATTCACTCTCCCCGAACTCCGCCACAAGCGCAACACTCGATACGGGTGGATGGCTAGTCCTTACCCGACTGGAACTCCCACCCTGCAAGATGCACCAAGCTTCACTTGGCGCGCTAGTAGAGTAGAACCTCAGTGCATGGCCGCTGCATTGGTGAATTCGGTATACGATACCTGCCAATGTTCTTTAAGCACCCGGCTTGATGCCCAGTACAGCTAATCATTTCCCTTAGTCCCCTCGT
>JAESPD010000171.1 GCA_016756855.1 gamma proteobacterium endosymbiont of Lamellibrachia anaximandri
AAGTTTGTGTGTGACAGTGTCTTTCTTCTACAGTTTGTGTATGACAGTGTCTTGTTTTCTTCAAGTTGTGTGTGAAAGTGCCTTGTTGTCTGCAGTTCGTGTGTGACAATGTCTTGTTTTTTTGGTTTGTGTAGGACAGTGTCTTGTTTTCTTCAAGTTGTGTTTGACATTGTCTTGTTGTCTGCAGTTTGTGTGTGACAATGTCTTGTTTTCTGCAGTTTGTGTGTCACAGTGTCTTGGTTTCTTCAAGTTATGTGTGACAGTGTCTTGTTGTCTGCAGTTTGTGTGTGACAGTGTCTTGTTTTTTTTGGTTTGTGTATGACAGTGTCTTGTTTTCTTCAAGTTGTGTTTGACATTGTCTTGTTGTCTGCAGTTTGTGTGTGACAATGTCTTGTCTTCTGCAGTTTGTGTGTCACAGTGTCTTGTTTTCTTCAAGTTGTGTGTGACATTGTCTTATTTTCTTCAAGTTGTGTGTGACAATGTCTTGTTTTCTTCAAGTTGTTTGTGATAGTGTCTTGATTTTGTGAGTTTTGTCCATCATTTTGTTAGTTTTCCACCATTTTGTTTGTTTGTTCACCATTTTGTTAGTTTTGTCCATCATTTTGTTAATTTGTCCAAAATTTCGTTAGTTTGTTCACCATTTTGTTAGTTTTTCCAAGATTTTGTAAGTTTGTCCGTCATTTTGTTAGTTTGTCCACCATTTTGTTAGTTTGTCCACCATTTCATTAGTTTGTCCATCATTTTGTTAGTTTGTCCACCATTTTTTTATTTTGTTAACCATTTTATTAGTTTGTCCATCGTTTTGTTAGTTTGTCCACAATTTCGTTAGATTGTCCACCATTTTGTTAGTTAGGCCACCATTTTATTAGTTTGTCCACCATTTTGTTAGTTTTTTCCATCATTTTGTTAGTTTGTCCACCATTTTGTTAGTTTGTCCATTATTTTGTTAGTTTTTTCACCGTTTTGTTCAGGTTGTGTGTGACAGTGTCTTGTTGTCTGCGGTTTTTGTGTGACAATGTCTTGTTGTCTCTAGGTTGTGTGTGGCAGTGTCTTGTTGTCTGCAGTTTGTGTGTGACATTGTCTATTTTTGTACAGTTTGTGTGTGAAAGTGTCTTCTTTTCTTCAAGTTGTGTGTGACAATGTCTTGTTGTCTCCAGGTTTTGTGTGACAGCGTCTTGGTTTCTTCAAGTTATGTGTGACAGTGTCTTGTTGTCTGCAGTTTGTGTGTGACAGTGTCTTGTTTTCTTCAACTTGTGTGTGATAGTTTCTCGTTGTCTTCAGTTTGTGTGTGACAATGTCTTGTTTTCTGAAGTTTGTGTGTGACAGTGTCTTTCTTCTACAGTTTGTGTATGACAGTGTCTTGTTTTCTTCAAGTTGTGTGTGAAAGTGCCTTGTTGTCTGCAGTTCGTGTGTGACAATGTCTTGTTTTTTTGGTT
>JAESPD010000172.1 GCA_016756855.1 gamma proteobacterium endosymbiont of Lamellibrachia anaximandri
TGGTGAAAGCCTTTCCGAGAGCCGGATAAAACGGGGTGAACGGGGAATCTGGCAACGTCGATATTGGGAACACCTGATCCGGGATGATCAGGACTACCAGCGTCATGTGGATTATATCCATTGGAATCCGGTCAAACATGGTTGGGCAAAACAGGTTAAAGATTGGCCCTATTCCAGCTTTCATCGCCATGTGAGGCATGGGATATTGCCGAAAGATTGGGCGGATGAACCCCATGACGATTGGAGCGTGGGTGAACCTGAATGATGCGGTTCGCAGGCTCACCAGCATCCTACGTCCGTAGTGATTATCGTAGGATGTGGTGAGCTCCGCGAACCGCATCAACAAACAAACGCTATTTGAGAAAGCCATGGATAAACTGAAACTGCACAGCCCCGACCTCACCGCGCAGAACATCGCCAAACTTGCGGAGCTGTTTCCCAACTGTGTCACCGAGACTCACAACGACAAAGGTGAGCTGAAGCAGGCGATCGACTTCGATCAACTGCGTCAGGAGTTATCTGCTTCAATCGTGGAGGGCCCCCAGGAGCGATACCAGCTCAACTGGCCCGGTAAGTGCGAGGCCCTGCTTACCGCCAATGCCCCCGTCGCCAAGACGCTGCGCCCCTGCCGGGAAGAGAGTGTGGATTTCGATACTACCCGGAACCTGTTTATCGAGGGGGACAACCTGGATGCGTTGAAGCTGTTGCAGGAGACCTATCTGAACAAGGTGAAGATGATCTATATCGATCCACCATATAACACTGGGAATGATTTTATATATCGAGACGACTTTTCTGAAGATAGTACTTCATACATGTATCGTTCTCAGCAAGTTGATTCTGAGGGAAGGGGCTTAGTTGTAAACAAAAATGCAAACGGACGATTTCATTCTGATTGGGCATCAATGATGTATTCTCGCCTTAAAATATCAGTGAACCTTCTAACGGATGACGGCATTATTTTTATTTCGATAGATGATGTTGAGATCACTAGTTTACGGAAAATATGCGATGAAATATTTGGTGCTGATAGCTTCATTGGTCAAATTGTATGGAAGTCACGAGTTAGTGAGGACACTAGAGCATTAACGGGATTGTCCACTGATCATGAATATGTCGTTTGCTATAGAAAATCTCCTGTAGGTAAGCTGCGTGGTGTAAAGAAAGACTGTAACTACTCACCCCCATCCGCATAAAGCTGACCAGAAAGCGCCAACTGAATAGCGACCAGCGGATTGTATCCCTGATTCGCCATGGTCTGTAAGTAGCTGGAGATACGGCAAT
>JAESPD010000173.1 GCA_016756855.1 gamma proteobacterium endosymbiont of Lamellibrachia anaximandri
TCTGCTATACTCCCCCATTACGATGTATCCTGGAGTGCCCCTTGCTGTCTCTGCTGTACTCCACCGTTACGATGTATCCTGGAGTGCCCCTTGCTGTCTCTGCTGTACTCCCCCGTTACGATGTATCCTGGATTGTCCCTTGATGTCTCTGCTCTACTCCCCCTTTACGATATATCCTGGAGTGTCCCTTGATGTCTCTGCTTTACTCCCCCATTACGATGTATCCTGGAGTGTCCCTTGACGTCTCTGCTGTACTCCCCCGTTACAATGCATCCTGGAATGCCCCTTGCTGTCTCTGCTGTACTCCCCCGTTACGATATATCCTGGAGTGTCCCTTGCAGTTTCTGTTGTACTCTCCCGTTACGATGTATCCTGGAGTGTCCCTTTTTTTCTCTGCTGTACTCCCCCGTTACGATGTATCCTGGAGTGTCCCTTGATGTCTCTGCTTTACTCTCTCGTTACGATGTATCCTGGAGTGTCCCTTGACGTCTCTGCTTTACTCCCCCGTTACGATGTGTCCTGGAGTGCCCCGTGATGTCTCTGCTGTACTCCCCCGTTATGATGTATCCTGGAGTGTCCCTTGTTGTCTCTGCTGTACTCCCCCGTTACGATGTATCCTGGAGTGCCCTTGCTGTCTCTGCAGTACTCCCCCGTTACGATGTATCCTGGACTGCCCCTTGATGTCTCTGCTGTACTCCCCCGTTACGATGTATCCTGGAGTGCTCCTTGAAGTCTCTGCTCTACTCCCCCGTTACGATATATCCTGGAGTGTCCTTTGATGTCTCTTCTTTACTCCCCCGTTACGATGTACCCTGGAGTGTCCCTTGACGTCTCTGCTGTACTCCCCCGTTACAATATATACTGGAGTGCCCCTTTCTGTCTCTGCTGTACTCCCCCGTTACGATGTATCCTGGAGTGCTCCTTGATGTCTCTGCTGTACTCCCCCGTTACGATATATCCTGGAGTGTCCCTTGATGTCTCTGCTGTACTCCCCCGTTATGAAGTACCCTGGAATGTCCCTTGAAGTCTCTGCTGTACTCCCCCACTACAATGTATCCTGGAGGGCCCCTTGCTGTCTCTGCTGTACTCCCCCGTTACGATGTATCCTGGAGTGCTCCTTGATGTCTCTGCTGTACTTCCCCGTTACGATGTATCCTGGAGTGCCCCTTGATGTCTCTGCTTTACTCCCCCGTTACGATGTATCCTGGAGTGTCCCTTGACGTCTCTGCTGTACTCCCCCGTTACAATGTATCCTGGAGTGCCCCTTGCTGTC
>JAESPD010000174.1 GCA_016756855.1 gamma proteobacterium endosymbiont of Lamellibrachia anaximandri
TGTTCTCTCTTAAATTCTCTCTTAATTTCTCTCTTAATTTCTCTCTTAATTTCTCTCTTAATGTCCCTCTTAATTTCTCTCTTAATTTCTCTCTTAATTTCTCTCTTAATTTCTCTCTTAATGTCTCTCTTAATTTCTCGGTTAATTTCTCTGTTAATTTCTCTGTTAATTTCTCTGTTAATTTCTCTGCTAATTTCTCTGCTAATTTCTCTGCTAATTTCTCTGCTAATTTCTCTGCTAATTTCTCTGCTAATTTCTCTGCTAATTTCTTTGTTAATTTCTCTCTTAATTTCTCTCTTAATTTCTTTCTTAATTTCTCTATTAATTTCTCTCTTAATTTCTCTGCTAATTTCTCTGCTAATTTCTTTGTTAATTTCTCTCTTAATTTCTCTCTTAATTTCTTTCTTAATTTCTCTATTAATTTCTCTCTTAATTTCTCTCTTAATTTCTCTCTTAATTTCTCTCTTAATTTCTCTCTTAATTTCTCTCTTAATATCTGTTTTAATTTCTCTGTTAATTTCTCTGTTAATTTCTCTGTTAATTTCTCTGTTAATTTCTCTCTTAATTTCTCTCTTAATTTCTTCTTAATTTCTCTTTAATATCTCTCTTAATTTCTCTCTTAATTTCTCTCTTAATTTCACTCTTAATTTCTCTCTTAATTTCTCTCTTAATTTCTCTCTTAATTTCTTTCTTAATTTCTCTCTTAATTTCTCTCTTAATTTCCCTCTTAATTTCTCTGTTAATTTCTCTGTTAATTTCTCTGTTAATTTCTCTGCTCATTTGTCTGTTAATGTCTCTGTTAATTTCTTTCTTAATTTCTCTGTTAATTTCTCTGTTAATTTCTCTGTTAATTTCTCTGTTAATTTCTCTGTTAATTTCTCTCTTAATTTCTCTCTTAATTTCTCTCTTAATTTCTCTTTTAATTTCTCAGTTAATTTCTCTCTTAATTTCTCTCTTAATTTCCCTCTTAATTTCTCTGTTAATTTCTCTGTTAATTTCTCTGTTAATTTCTCTCTTAATTTCTCTCTTAATTTCTCTCTTAATTTCTCTGCTAATTTCTTTGTTAATTTCTCTCTTAATTTCTCTCTTAATTTCTTTCTTAATTTCTCTATTAATTTCTCTCTTAATTTCTCTCTTAATTTCTCTCTTAATTTCTCTCTTAATTTCTCTCTTAATATCTGTTTTAATTTCTCTGTTAATTTCTCTGTTAATTTCTCTGTTAATTTCTCTGTTAATTTCTCTGTTAATTTCTCTCTTAATTTCTCTCT
>JAESPD010000175.1 GCA_016756855.1 gamma proteobacterium endosymbiont of Lamellibrachia anaximandri
AAGACGTTGACTTTCTTTTTTAATTGGCCGCTATCTCTCTCCATTCTGCGTGTGGGTGCTGACACCAGGCACCAAGACGTTGATTTTCTTCTTTACTTAGCCGCAATCCCTCTCCATTCTGAGTGTGGGTGCTGACACCAGGCACCAAGACGTTGACTTTCTTCTTTACTTAGCCGCTATCTCTCTCCATTATGTGTGTGGGTGCTGACACCAGGCACCAAGACGTTGACTTTATTCTTTACTTGGCCGCTATCTCTCTCCATTCTGCGTGTGGGTGCTGACACCAGGCACCAAGACGTGGACTTTCTTCTTTACTTAGCCGCTATCTCTCTCCATTATGTGTATGGGTGCTGACACCAGGCACCAAGACGTTGACTTTCTTCTTTACTTGGCCGCTATCTCTCTCCATTCTGTGTGTGGGTGCTGACACCAGGCACCAAGAAGTTGACTTTCTTCTTTACTTGGCCGCTATCCCTCTCCATTCTGCGTGTGGGTGCTGACACCAGGCACTAAGACGTGGACTTTCTTCTTTACTTAGCCGCTATCCCTCTCCATTCTGCATATGGGTGCTGACACCAGGCACCAAGACGTTGACTTTCTTCTTTACTTGGCCGCTATCACTCTCGATTCTGCGTGTGGGTGATGACACCAGGCACCAAGACGTTGACTTTCTTCTTTACTTAGCCGCTATCCCTCTCCATTCTGCGTGTGGGTGATGACACCAGGCACCAAGACATTGACTTTCTTCTTTACTTAGCCGCTATCCCTCTCCATTCTGCGTGTGGGTGATGACACCAGGCACCAAGACGTTGACTTTCTTCTTTACTTCGCCGCTATCCCTCTCCATTCTGTGTGTAGTTGCTGACACCAGGCAACAAGACGTGGACTTTCTTCTTTAGTTGGCTGCTATCTCTCTCCATTCTGCGTTTGGGCGCTGACACCAGGCACAAAGACGGGGACTTTCTTCTTTATTTAGCCGCTATCTCTCTCCATTCTGGGTGTAGGTGCTGACACCAGGCACAAAGACGTGGACTTTCTTCTTTACTTGGCCGCTATCCCTCTCCATTCTGTGTGTGGGTGCTGACACCAGGCACCAAGACGTTGACTTTTTCTTTACTTGGCCGCTATCTCTCTCCATTCTGCGTGTGGGTGCTGACACCATGCAACAAGACGTTGACTTTCTTCTTTACTTGGCCGCTATCTCTCTCCATTCTGCGTGTGGGTGCTGACACCATGCAACAAGACGTTGACTTTCTTC
>JAESPD010000176.1 GCA_016756855.1 gamma proteobacterium endosymbiont of Lamellibrachia anaximandri
TTCACTCTAAATTTTTCCCCCAATTTCTGTCTTTCTTTCTCCCTCTCTTTCTCTCTCAATTTCTCTCTCAATTTCTCTTTCTCTCTTTCTCTCCCAATTTCTCTATCAATTTCTTTGACAATTTCTCTCTCAATGTCTCTTTCAATTTCTCTCTCTTTCTCTCTTAATTTCTCTCTCAATTTCTCTCTCAATTTCTCTCTCTCTCTCTTTCTCTCTCAATTTCTCCATCTCTTTCTCTCTCTCTTTCTCTCACAATTTCTCTCTCACTTTTTCTCTCAATTTCTCTATCAATTTCTATCTGTTTCTCTCTCTCTTTCTCTCTCTCTTTCTCTCTCAAATTCTCTCGTAATTTTTCTTTCTCTTTCTCTCCCAATTTCTCTCTCAATTTCTCTCTCAACTTCACTCTAAATTTTTCCCCCAATTTCTGTCTTTCTTTCTCCCTCTCTTTCTCTCTCAATTTCTCTCTCAATTTCTCTTTCTCTCTTTCTCTCCCAATTTCTGTATCAATTTCTTTGACAATTTCTCTCTCAATGTCTCTCTCAATTTCTCTCTCTTTCTCTCTTAATTTATCTCTCAATTTCTCTCTCAATTTCTCTCTTAATTTATCTCTTAATTTTTCTCTCAATTTCTCTCTCTCTCAATTTCTCTCTCTCTTTATCTCTCGATTTCTCTCCCAATTTCTTTCTCAATTTCTCTCTCAATTTTTTTTCCCAGTTTCTCTCTCAATTGCTCTCTCACTTTCTCTCTAATTTTTTTCTTTTTCTCTCTCAATTTCTCTTTCTCTTCTCTTTCTCTTCTCTCATTTTCTGTGTCACGTTTCTCTTTCTATTCTGTTTCTCTTCTCTTTCACTTAATTCTCTCTCTTTTTCTTTCTCTTCCATTCTCTCTCACCTTCTCTTTCTCCCTGATTCTCTATCAAATTCTGTCTTAATTTAACATTCTCTCCTCTTTCTCAAATTTTTTTCTTTTTCTCTCTCAATTTCTCTTTCTGTTCTCTTTCTCTTCTCTCACTTTCTCTGTCACGTTTCTCTTTCTATTATGTTTCTCTTCTCTTTCACTTTACTCTCTCTCTCTCTTTCTCTCTCAATTTCTCTCTCTCTTTCTCTCTCAATTTCTTTCCCAATTTCTCTCTCTCTTTCTCTCTCAATTTCTCTCTCTCTTTCTTTCTCTCTCAATTTCTCTCTCAATTTCTCTCTCTCTCAATTTCTCTCTCTCTTTATCTCTCGATTTCTCTCTCT
>JAESPD010000177.1 GCA_016756855.1 gamma proteobacterium endosymbiont of Lamellibrachia anaximandri
GGAATGAAAGGAGTCGCCCACTTGGAGGAAGTCCTGTGTATATCATTTCCGACCATCAACAGTGGTTCTCCTACAGGGGACTTGCACCCCATAAGTTCATGCCCATGCTGGGCGTACACAAGCCAAATGCACTCGGACAGCAAAAAGCGCCGCTGCGCTCTGCTTTTTGCTGCCGGTGATTTGGGGCGTTATAAGCTCACAAACATCCTGCGCTCGCAGTAAGCACAGAACTACTGACGCCTGACAAATTCATACCAAAATTGCTTTACCCGCAAAGCAGAGCTACAATATAATACATGATATTACATGCAAAGGTGAGGTCATGGGTGTTACAAGTATTAGGTTACAACCTGAAATAGAAAGTCCACTTGAAAGTTTAGCAATCAAGTTAGATAGAAGTAAAAATTACTTAATTAATCAAGCAATTAAAGAGTTTATAGAGCGCAAAAGCATTGGAGAGCAACGATGGGCAGAAACACTCGTTGCTATTGAGTCAGTAAAATCAGGTGAATTATTAGAAGAAGGCGAAGTAAATGAATGGCTTGAGAGCTGGGGAACAACGAATGAGCTGAAGCCACCTAAAACATGAAAATCAGATATACACCTGAAGCTATTGATGACTTGATTCGGCTGAGAGAGTTTATAGAAGAAGAAAATCCTCAAGCAGCACAGCGGGTGGCTCAAACAATCAAGAAAAAGATAAAACAATTAAAAACCTTCCCGCTTATAGGTCTGGGCGTTGAAGAGGCACCAGACCCAGAAATGATACGAGACCTAATAACTGGTAATTATATTGTGCGTTATTTTGTATATTCCAATGAGGTGCATATATTACGAATATGGCACCACAAAGAAAGACGCTTATAACGAATAAGGTTAGATTGTGAGAGCGAAGCGAGCCACGATCTGAACCGTTTGTTGGACAAGCCCACAGCAGTTAAGCAGTACCGCTCTTTAAGAAAATAGCTTTTTGACTTTCTGTTGTGCTCAAGGCTCATTTGGCCGATGAACCTTGGATACATACAGACCTTGTTGCCATTGCAACAACATTTGCTCATAAATTGAGTATTTACCCCAACGTTGCATAAAATCTATCCTGAAACTGACTACGCAGCCCTCTCGATCTCATCCAGGTAATGCAACAATTCGTTTTGCGCTGCCTGATTTGCGCTCATGGAAAGTGTCAATCGCCCCTGAGGTCGGATTAATCGGCCGGCAC
>JAESPD010000178.1 GCA_016756855.1 gamma proteobacterium endosymbiont of Lamellibrachia anaximandri
TAGCCGGTGGAGTATTCACAGGGTTCCATGTAGTTCAAGTCGACGCCCTTCATGATTTGGTGATTTTTATTGATAATACAGTTGGTTATACGTATTTAGTTTGGTAACGTTGGGACACTAGTGATATCCAATATCAGAAAACCCTTCGGGAACCCATCAGTTTCGTGGGTATCGGCTTGCATAGCGGCGAAAGAGCCAAGATCACACTTAAACCGAGCATGGACAGCAGTGGGATCTACTTTCTGCGCAAAGATGTTGAACCAGGCACCGGTTTGATCCCTGCACGCTGGTACAACGTGCAGGCCACAATCATGTCAACGACGCTGATGAATAAACAGGGAACAACCGTGGATACGGTGGAACATCTGATGGCCGCCCTTTTCGGCTGCGGCGTGGATAACGCTTTGGTTGAAGTGGACGGTCCGGAAATCCCGATCATGGACGGCAGCGCGGCACCTTTCGCTACCACCATCGAGCGTATCGGTACCCGGAAACAGAGTGCGCCCCGGCATGCGATATGGGTGCAGCGGCCGATTGAGGTGCGCAAGGGTGACAAGTTCGCCATCCTCATGCCGCATCCCACGCCCAGGATTACGATTGCCATCGATTTCCCGGGTACTGCGGTCGGCGCGCAAACTTTCTCCGTGGAGTTGGTGAATGAGGCGTTCCGAAACGATATCGCAAGAGCAAGGACTTTTGGCTTCGCCCAACAATTGAATGAGCTGCGGAGTCGTGGACTTGCCCTTGGAGGATCGTTGAACAATGCAGTGCTTGTGGATGGTGAACGCATCGTCAATGAAGGTGGACTGCGTTACGACAACGAGTTTGTGCGCCACAAGGTGCTCGACGCTTTTGGTGATCTTGCGCTTGCAGGCGTGCCGATTTTCGGCCACTACTACGCCTACAAGCCAGGCCATTCGCTCAATCGTGCCTTGATGAAGCAGTTATTCAGTGACCGCTCTGCCTGGTCCTACATTGCCGTTGATGAATTTCAACAGCTTTTTGGAGAGCCCATTCAAGCAGAACAGGAAAGTGAGGAGGTGTTTTTGAAACAGGCGGATATTCAACAGGCCCTATAGTTGACTGAAGTTTCACCGTTTTTTGCCGGCAAATATAAGTAGTAGCTAATATTTTCGGGATAGTATTTTAATTCCCCCTGCATGCATGAAGCGTAAATAATCACAGAAATATCAATCGGATAGGGTGAAT
>JAESPD010000179.1 GCA_016756855.1 gamma proteobacterium endosymbiont of Lamellibrachia anaximandri
TCAGGGGCGATTGACACTTTCCATGAGCGCAAATCAGGCAGCGCAAAACGAATTGTTGCATTACCTGGATGAGATCGAGAAGGCTGCGTAGTCAGTTTCAGGATAGATTTTATGCAACGTTGGGGTTAATGTTGAGAGCCTGGTCATTGGCTTGGGTTCGGCAAGAAATCGTGGAACTGTTGAGCAAGAGTTTATTGATAATCTGAAACTTGAAGCCCACTCGCTGCTGAACCCGATCGAACATGGACGTGAATTGCTGCCCTGTCTTACGCAGGGCGTACGTACAGGGGACTGGGACAGACCAGAAAGTCTCTCTCCTGGCCCCTGGTTGGTGATGTCAGCTAAAGAATCGGCAGCATCTGTACGTCCTGCAATTTTGGTGCAACCAGGATACGAACCAACTAATAATGGAAGGCTACGAGATGCGATTGCAATAGCGGACGAGAAGGAACGTCGTGAGTGCATCGATGAATGTATCAAACGAATGACAGGGCAGTACGACCATAAGGATTGGCAATTTATTTTTGAAACCCTGGAGGCATTCAGGCACCTTCCAGCGACCACGTTGGATCTGTGGGACTGTTTTGCGCGCAATCCTCATGCGATGGCGATGCTTTTGATTGAGACCGGCGAATCCAACTACCAGCGGGTAATCGAGTTGGCAAATGAGCTTCCTTTTGCGTGGGAGCTGGTTCCATTCAATGCCTGGCTTGAAGCACTCTGCACCCTGCGTGAATTTATCAGGTCGTCTGCGCCAGAGGGTATGGCGGATATGCTCGTTGAGCACGGGGTAAATGAGAAACTAAAGTATGTAATAGAATCAGATGCTTTGTTGGAGAAGATGGTGTTTGTGCTGTCAGAGAAGGTTATCGGGAAAGCGGTTGAAGATTTGAAAGATGCGATGGTGCTTGCCGTGCCAGACGTGATAGATCAGTTGATCACATCTGCCTCGAATGATCTCAAGCAACGGCAAGGTGCTGACGTACGTTGGGCGGAGTTTCATGGAGGGCTGCTTGACGAAATCCGGATTCAATCGCCAACAGCGGCACAATCTCTCTACACCAATCAGGCAGACTATCACTAGTGTCCCAACGTTACCAAACTAAATACGTATAACCAACTGTATTATCAATAAAAATCACCAAATCATGAAGGGCGTCGACTTGAACTACATGGAACCCTGTGAATACTCCACCGGCTAA
>JAESPD010000018.1 GCA_016756855.1 gamma proteobacterium endosymbiont of Lamellibrachia anaximandri
CGTGGCAAACTTAGCCCTTTCTGGAATTGAACCTGATTTCTGGCCATGGCGATCTCCTCATTTGGCTTCAGGTTCAGTATGCGCCACCCACTGACTCAATAGCTGAGCCTCAGGGGTAATCAGGAAAACTATTGGAGCCGAACCAACTTCCAGTATGTGCCCGATACCGGGAGCTGAGTCGAAAACTCCTTACGCCCTTCTTAGCCGTGAACGACCATACTGACCATGGTACCCAGCGATCGCATACCATCAAACCTCAGAATGTTCAGTCATTTCGACTTCTGACAATGGCAGCATCAGCGTCATCTGCCTCAGCGGTGAATCTCTGAATCCGCATTTCAGGTACCATGCCTTGGCCTCTTCAGACAGGGCGTGGACAAGCAGTGCCCGCACCCCCGCATGGCGTGATACGATCAATGTTCGGCGTATGGCATCAATTAGCAGGCCGCGCCCGATATTTTTGCTCTGGTGTTGACTGTCTACCGCCAACCGCCCAAGCACCATAACCGGGATAGGATCAGGCATATTTCGTCGCACACTTCCCGGCGTATCACCTCTGGCGACCGCTCCGGTTGCCAGGGTGTAATATCCGATAACCTTCTGATTCTCATCACAGACCACAAAGGTTCGCGAAGCGCCGGCGAGTTCATTTTTGAACGCACGGCGTTTCAACCATTCATCCAACGTGGCCTGCCCACATTTGAAGCCATCCAACCCATGCTCCTGAGTGAGCGGTTCCGGTGGTTTCAGGCTTCCCACGGTGCTTTCGTCTTCATCAACTTTTGCAGCGCTGGATTGTCCTCAACCGGGGCCCCTAAGGCTTTTTCGAAGGCTTCGAATTCGACTGCATCGAGATGGAAAAACTGCTGGTTCATTAGTACATTTTCCGCTTCACGGCAGACCACTTCCAACATGAAGTCGGAACGGCTTTTTCCGAGCACGGCAGCCGCTTTATCGATCAGGGATCGCTGTATTGGCAAGGCTCTGAGGTTAATAGGCGCATCTCGAATGGTGGAATGTGCCAAGATTCATCTCCTGTATATCGAATAGACACACACTAGCGTATATCTATCGGATATACAATATAGGCTTTGGATTCAAATTTGGCGACCTATAAAGATGCCTTTTCGATTGTAGCCAGCGCGATATCTTTACCAGAGGCTCTTTACGAACAATGGCTATGAAATCATGACCAACAGATTCATCAGCATCGAGCGGTCCAACCCGCCTTCGGTAGTGGCATTAAGCCGATAGATGGCGACGATCAGCCTGGCTTTCTTCTCGGGGTCCATGGCTTTGCCAGAGGTTTCCATCAATTCATATGCAATTTCGATCGCCATGCACAGCCCCTTTTCATCGATGGCTGCCTTCTCCACCCGTCGCTCCCAAGCGAGATCACGCCACAGGATCAATTCATCTTCTTTGATTTGAGTAATATCACCAATCGTGCCGATCTCGAGCAGACCCTCGTTGTATTCCCTCACAAAGATCCTGATAGCGGTCCGCGTACCAGTATCGGCCCGCATCCGAGCGTAACGCTCGAACTCCAGTACAACGGCCAACTGGGACGGAGTTACACGATCCCACCCGGCTGCATCGCTCTGGGCACCTTCTCCCGTTGCCAACCAGCGCAGGCTGACACCAGTAGCCTGTGCTATTCGCACCAGCTTGTCGGCCCCAGGAACAGAATCACCCAGGAGGTATTTTCGGAGCATGCTTTCAGCAAAGTCGCATCTTTTTGCGAACCGAGAGACTGAGTCTTCGCCGATTATCTCTTTCAAGCGTGCCGCAAAAAGGGCCGAGTCCCAGCCTGTTGAAGAATTCATCCCATTGTTTCCATTAAATTTATAGGTTATCTGCTTCTTGGGAGCAATTACGCTCATTGGCCAAAAAAGCACGCACTATAGTATTTTTTCGATAAAACAATCGATTTTTAGTGAAAGAAGTACTTTATTATAACGCCACATTATGAAAATTACTGAGCATATTTCTCGATTTTACTGGCTTAGTATCGGCATTACTGGGATAAATCTGGATCAACCCTGTTCTGTTAAACAATATATGGCGAATCTTATTCTCAATTTAGTTCAAGCTACCCGAGCCACGGGAGTATTGCGCAGATCCCTTCGCACGCTGTATCTACCTTATATTGTCAATTCATATTTGCATATTTTAGATGCGCGATCTGTTTGCAGGTTAAACGGCGTATATACGTCATAGAGTTGATGCATGCCGACAGCCGATCAAGACATCGTGGATCTGAATCTTTTCTGGCTGATCAAGGCGCGAGAGCTCGCCAGATTCAAGCGTGAAAAAGCTGCGATTGTGCTCGGCCTGGATGACGGCCTGCTGGACCTGTTTTCCCACCTCTCCATTGATGATCTGAACACGATGGCACATACCGGCGTTATTTTGTTTCGACCCCGTTTTCGCTCGGTTCTCTGGAGACAGATAATCAAGCGTGGAAGTTCACCTTCCCTGTCGGTTCAGCTCCAGACCCTGTTGATGGCCGCCGGAGAGACACCCAGTCGATGAAACTGGCCGCGATCCATAACCTCGATACGGCAGTCGCACTCATTCATCGCGGTTTGCGCCTCTCTATCGTGAGCCACATCACCGGCATCCACCCCAAGATACTCCGATCCCTTCATCATGAAATTCATGGCCGCCGACCCACTTCCGGCCAGATGCCTTCCAGCAGCGGCATCCTCTCCACTCGGTTGGCACAAGCCACGGCCTCCGTGTTTGCTGGACTCTATCGTTCAACAGGCGGCTCTGACATCTACGATCAGATCAATATGACGGCCCTGCTGGCTGCGCATGATCTCTACCTGGAACTTATTGAGGGGATTATCCCACGCGCTTCATCGATCAAGCCGATCGATATCAATCAGGCCTGGGGCATCGCCCGCGACATTCAGACCAAGGCTGTCTATTTCAAACATTGCAGCACTTGCCGCATCTGGTTTCTCTGTTCAGAAGACAGCCGCTTATCGCCCAGTTGCCCGATTTGCGCTCTGAGACGACGGAATATTTCAGGCACACTTAAAGCTTGATATAAGATCAATCGATGAGGCAGGGTGATCTACTGATGGAGCTGGTTTCTGACAGCAGAATCCTGTCCAGTCGTTCAAAAAAGGCATCCACACAGTCCGGATCAAACCGCTTTCCGCGGTAGGATTTCAAGTAACCCAACATCTTGTCGACAGACCAAGCCTTTCTGTAGGGCCGATCGGACAGCAGAGCATCGACGAAGTCAGCAACGGATACGATCCTTGCCTCCAGCGGGATATCCTGTCCACCAAATCCATGTGGATAGCCTTTGCCATCAAAATGTTCATGGTGAGACAGGGCAATCTTCGCCCCCTGTTGAAACAGTGGGGAGTCACCCTGCTGTAGCAAACTGAACCCAGCCAGCGTATGGCCCTGTACTTTCTCCCGCTCTTCCTGGCAAAAAATGGATGGCCGCCACAACAGGTGGCCAGCCACCAGGAAATTGCCCAGATCATTCAAAGGGGCTGCCCGTTCGATCAGATCGCATTCATCTGTTAACAATCCCATCTGTTCGGCGATATGACGGCTAATGTTCGCCAACCGTTTGGGATTACGGCCATTGACGGATTTGGTGATATGAAACAGCACCTGGGTCAGATCCTTGTAGAGTGCATCTTGGCGCTGACTTCTGGATAGGTTGAGAATATTGCGGCAGCGGAATTGCCACTCTTTCTGGTCCAGGGGTTTCAAAAGGAAGTCGACCACTCCGGCACTCAACGCCTCATACCGGATCTCTTTATCGTGATCATCAAGCGCGGTGATCATGACTACCGGCACAACACGGCAGTCAGGCAGATCATGTAATCGACGCGTGAACTCAATACCGTTCATGCTTGGCATCCGATAGTCAACCAACACCATGGCTACGGGATTCTTCTCTGCCCATTCAAGCGCTGCAGAAAGAGTCTCGAATGTCTTTCCTTCTACATCTGGGCCAATAGATCTAATGAACTCATTGAGGATCATTCGTGAGAGTTCCTGGTCATCAATGATCAGCACGGTCTGCATGGACTGTTCCCTGCCCTTTCTGATACGACGTATCGTAAAATGGCGGCCGCTCCCTAGGGACATTGAATATCCAAGGAATTTTTTTCTTCCGTTACATTAGGTTACAAAGATTTTCCAGACTGACCAGAAGCTCGACCAGCAAACGTTTCCCACCTCACACACCCACCACAGGAGTATCCGGCTCATAACACAAGTTTTCTTTCTATTGCCCTGAAAAGGTGCCCTCTACGGGTCATCTTTCCAGAGCTCTACAGATAGCTTCGCGGGTTAGCATGGATGCCATAATAGAAACGGCGAGATTTTCGACTAATGGACTTTGATTTCTCTCATCTGAATCTCGAGTACCTGATTCAAGCCCGCGATCTCGCTATAGCGGATCAACACCGGGCCAGTGCAATTCTAGGTATACCAGCTGCTATAGCCAGCATCCTCCCTGATCTGTCCCCGCACCTGCTGGTGCGCATTACCCGGATCAGCCACCCGCTGGTAACTCCACGCCAAGACGTCTGGTGGTGGTCACGTCTGTTAATCGCCCTGAAGGACGGGCGCCCCGAAGAGATAGAGTCCGTCATGGCTCACGCCTCACTGATCCTGGGTGCGGCAGAAGAAAAAAACATCTGATGAACATGACCACCTGCCCTGCCCTGTTTACCTCGAACCTGCCGTCTTGTGCAGAAAACCAGGGCGGTGGCGATTGCATTGTTGAACGCTGCGGCTATGCCAGAAAGATCCTGGAGTCGATCCATCTTATAGGACTGGGTGCCAGGATTGGGCTCGCAAGCCATCTAACGGGTCTCGAGATGAAGACCCTCAAACGCATCTATCGGCAACTCATGGGACGATCTTCTCCATCCGGTCAGCTGCCGTTCAGTGATACCTGGTTCCTCGAAAACGAGCAACGCCTGTTTCACGCCACCCTGGTCTGGCAGCTGCATCGACGTCTGTGCCGGCCAGACTGCAGCCCGGCCCGCCTCTTGATCGATATCTTCGAGGTCTACACCCAGTTGGTACAGGAACCAGTACTAAACCTGGCCCGTACCTCCTTTGCAATACAGCTGTTCACGACAGGATTATGGAGCGAACGCCAGTGTTCGTTCTGTGGGATGGCCTTTCCAGCCCCGGCAGACAGCAAGCAAACCATCTGCCCCGCTTGCCAGCTTTACCACCGGCATCGATGCTCTCATTGCCATGCCCCTTTAGTGGCGCAATCCAGAGGACGCCGGCGCACGGCCTGTGGTCACTGCGGCAACAGCCTGACCAACAGTGACTGAGGGAACCCTTTGTGAACACGCTGGACCTCAAACAGGCGGCTGATTTTCTCAAGATGCATCCGCAAACCCTTAGAAACAAAGCCATTTCGGGAGATATCTCCGGTGCCAAGCCGGGGAAGAGCTGGGTTTTCATCGAAGAAGACCTTGTCGAATATATTCGCTCTCGTTACTCTAAGCCCGGGCGGGCGTCGTATGAGGGAGGTACTACACCATGCTCTACAAACGCCCAAAAAGTCATTACTGGTGGTGTCGCTTCACGGCACCAAACGGAAAGGAGATACGCCAATCTACTAAAATTGCCGACAAACGACTCGCAAGGGAATACGAAGACCGACTGAAAGCCGACCTCTGGAGGGTATCCAAACTTGGAGATCGTCCACGGAGAACCTGGGAAGATGCCGTTGTTCGCTGGATCGATGAAACTGCGGCCAAAACCTCTCAGTCAGACGACATCCGCCACCTTCGATGGACCGACCGGTTCCTTGGTGGACGATTCCTGGATGAAGTCTCTCGTGATTTGCTTGATGACCTGTCTACCGCAAAAAAAGCCACAGGAGTGGCCAATTCGACAGTCAACCGCATGATGGAAGTGGTTCGTGCCATTCTTCATCGCGCGAATGTGGAATGGGAGTGGATAGACCGGACACCAGCAATACGGATGTTGCCAGAAACCAAACGCAGAATCCGATGGCTAACCAGAGAAGAAGCAGACAGGTTGCTGCTGGTGTTACCCGATCATCTGGAGGCCATGACCCGGTTTGCATTGGCGACGGGGCTTAGGGAAGCCAACATCACTGGACTGGAGTGGTCTCAGGTTGATCTTCAGCGGCGGGTGGCCTGGATCCATGCGGATCAAGCCAAAGCCAGGAAATCTATCGGTGTGCCCTTAAATGCAGATGCCATGGTGGTACTGCGTCAACAGCAAGGTAAACACGCCAGGAGAGTGTTTACCTACTTGGGCAAACCCGTATCCAAGGCAGGTAGCACTGCGTGGAGAAAGGCACTGGATCGCGCTGGGATCAGGAAGTACATAGAGAAGGATAAACGGACGAAGGGTTCACCTTACCCTCATCATGAAGACAAGGATTATCTCTTCACAGACTTCCGCTGGCATGACCTCAGACACACTTGGGCTTCATGGCAGGAACGCCGATCCATGTACTTCAGGAACTGGGAGGTTGGAGCGATATACGGATGGTTCAGAAGTATGCCCATCTGGCTCCTGAGCATTTGGCTCAATATGCCGATCTTTTGTCGACACCAAGAGTAGTGGAATCTAATTCCGGCACATTATCCGGCACACCCGGAGGAGGAAACAAAAAAGCAGCTACCAGCTAGGCTGATAACTGCTTGTTTTTACTAGCATTTATGGCGCGCCCGGAAGGATTCGAACCTCCGACCACCTGGTTCGTAGCCAGGTACTCTATCCAGCTGAGCTACGGGCGCGTAGCTTTTTGGAGCGCGAATTTTGCTGAATTCGCGCTCTTTTGTCAACACAAAACCGGCTTTCTAGCCAGTGTTTGTCTTTATGGCGGAGAGAGAGGGATTTGAACCCTCGATGGAGCTATAAACCCCATACTCCCTTAGCAGGGGAGCGCCTTCAGCCGCTCGGCCATCTCTCCAAATTTCGTGCGCTTGTTCAGTGGCCCTAGGGACCATAAGAGGATCACGCTGTATGGGACTAACGTCCCTCACCTCTCCGGATACGTGCCACTCAGGCTTCCTGCAAAACCGAAACGGATTGTACCGATTTCTCTTCCTACAAACAAAAAAAACTTCGGCAAATGCCGAAGTTTTTTTGTGCGGTATAAAACCGCCCCGCGAACCAGCTTTACTATTCTGCAGTACCCTGCTGTTCAGCCTGCTCGCGTTTGATCCGTTCGTATATCTCTTCACGATGCACGGTCACATCACGCGGAGCATTTACACCAATACGAACCTGGTTACCTTTTACACCCAACACGGTAACCGTTACTTCATCGCCAATCATAAGAGTTTCGCCGACACGGCGAGTCAAGATCAACATAATCCAATCTCCCTGTTTTCCTTCTTACCTGCTGCCAGACCATACTGAATGTGTCCGAAACTGCCGACAGCGCTTACCAACCAAGCCAGCGACTATGCTGTAACTGGCATACTTATACTAACAATAGGTTAGACCAGAAAAAAGTCTAATAGATCCTTATGGTTGGAGATCAACAAGGTTTTAGGAATGTAGTGATTATGCAACGCCCTCCGACTCCAAACCAAATGCCTCATGCAGGGTTCTTACCCCAAGTTCGAGGTATTTCTCATCTATCACAACTGAAATCTTGATTTCGGATGTAGAGATCATTCGTATGTTGATACCCTCTTTAGCCAGTGCCTCGAACATCTCACTGGCAATACCTGCGTGAGACCGCATACCCACACCGACCAATGAAATCTTGACCACGGAGTCATCGTTCAACACGTCCTGCGCCTTCAAAGACTCAGCTACCCCCTGCAGAATCTCTTTGGCCTGAGTGAAATCATTTTGGTGGACTGTGAATGTGAAGTCAGTTGTCGCTTCATCCGCAGCAATATTCTGCACGATCATATCGACTTCAATATTGGCATCTGAAATCGGACCCAGTATTTTATGTGCCACACCGGGCTGGTCAGGCACGCCGAGAACCGTCAGTTTTGCCTCGTCGCGATTAAATGCAATGCCAGAGATCTTTGCCGCTTCCACGTTATCTTCCTCAAAGGTTATCAGGGTACCTTCACCCTCTTCAAAGCTGGAAAGAACCCGCAAAGGTACATTGTATTTTCCAGCAAACTCAACCGCGCGAATCTGCAGTACCTTCGAACCCAGACTGGCCATCTCCAGCATCTCTTCGAAAGTAATACGATCCAATCGGCGGGCCTTGGGTTCAATTCTTGGATCAGTCGTATAGACGCCGTCAACATCGGTGTAGATCTGGCACTCATCGGCCTTAAGTGCAGCAGCCATCGCAACTGCAGTGGTATCGGATCCGCCACGGCCCAACGTCGTGATATTACCGTGATCGTCCACACCCTGAAATCCGGCAATCACGACCACATGACCGCTATCAAGATCCGCTTTCACGCGGGCGCCATTGATATCCTTGATTCGAGCCTTGCTGTGTGCCTTGTCCGTAAGAATTTGAACTTGGCCGCCGGTATAGGACCGGGCCTGACAACCGACTTTATGCAGTGCCATGCAGAGCAGTGCGATGGTCACCTGTTCACCAGTGGAGACAAGCACATCCATCTCGCGGGGCGAGGGGGCTTCTTCGATCTCGTCTGCCAAACCAATCAGGCGATTGGTTTCTCCAGACATTGCAGAGACCACAACTACAATCTGATCACCGCGTTCAGCCTTGGTCTTGATCTTTCCGGCTACTGCCTGGATTCTTTCGATTGTACCGACAGAGGTACCGCCATATTTCTGGACAATCAGCGCCATATCTAAAACAGTATACTTGGTGGAGTTGGCGTTACGGGTGCAACCCGCAACAGGAAAGGGCGTAATTAAACACGAAAATCACGCAGCTGAAAACCCACAGAAATTAAACGCCAGTCTTCTCACGCACCCAATTTTCGACCTGCGCCAATGCTTCCGGCAGCGCTTCAGGATTATTACCACCGGCCTGCGCCATGTCGGGACGCCCTCCCCCTTTGCCACCAACCTGCTCTGCCACCATCTTGACTAGATCGCCAGCCTTCATCTTTCCGGTCAGATCCTTCGTAACACCAGCGACCAGAGAGACCTTCTCACCACTCACAGTCGCCAGCACGATGACAGCCGAACCCAATTTGTTCTTCAGCTGATCCATGGTGTCGCGCAGGGATTTGGGATCGGCTCCCTCAAGCTTGGCAGCGAGCACTTTCACCCCCCCGACTTCGATGGTACCTGAGGCCAGATCACTCCCGGCAGCACTCGCCAGCTTGGCCTTGAGCTGCTCCAGCTCTTTCTCCAGCTTGCGGTTGCGATCCAGGATACTGATGACCTTCTCTTCGATATCATCGCGTCCCGACTTGACCAAGTCGGCCAGGCGCTGAACCCGTTCCTCATCCGCTTCAACCCATTCGAGCGCACGCTGACCGGTGATGCCCTCGATGCGTCGCACGCCGGCGGCGATGCCACTTTCGGAGGTGATCTTGCACAAGCCGATATCGCCCACCGCGTTGGCATGGGTGCCGCCACACAGTTCCGTGGAGAAATCCCCCATGCTCAGCACCCGAACCTCGTCGGTGTATTTCTCGCCAAATAGCGCCTTGGCACCGCTCTCTCGCGCATCATCAAGGGACATGATCTGCGTATCAACAGAGTGATTACGCCGGATCTGTTCATTGACCATCTGTTCGATTTCCTGCAGCTGCTCACGGGAGATCGGCTCAAAATGGGAGAAGTCGAAGCGCAGCCTCTCCGCATCGACCAGAGAACCCTTCTGCGCAACGTGCTCACCCAGTACGGTATGCAGCGCAGAATGCAGCAAGTGTGTTGCGGAATGGTTAAGCGCAGTCGCCTGACGGGTAAAACCGTTGACTTGAGCGTTCACGGTATCACCAATATGCAGCTCACCCTCCTCCAGTTTACCAATGTGGGCAAACACACTACCAGCCTGCTTACGGGTATCGTCCACCTCGAACAGGACACTGTTGGCCTCGAGCACACCCTGGTCTCCCACCTGTCCGCCAGACTCAGCATAGAATGGGGTCTGATCGAGAATGACCATCCCGGATTCACCCTGCGCGAGGGACTCGACGGACTCTCCATCTCGCACCAGTGCAACTACATTGCCCTCGCCATCCAGTTGCCCATAGCCAGTGAAGAGGGTCTCCGCATCCAGGCTAAGACTGAACTCCTGGTTGACTCCGAACCGGCTGGCGGCCCGGGCGCGCTCCCGTTGGGCTTCCATCTCACGACTGAAGCCATCCATATCGAGAGTCAGATCCCGCTCTCGGGCAATATCGGCGGTAAGATCAGCAGGGAAGCCATAAGTGTCGTATAGCTTGAAGACGGTCTCGCCGGGGATCACTGTGCTGTCGAGCCCGGCAATCACCTCTTCAAGGATCTTCAGGCCCTGTTCGAGGGTCTCGGCGAAGCGCTCCTCCTCCTGTTTCAGGACACGTTTTACCTGACCTGCGGCCTGAACCAGTTCCGGATAGCTCTCTCCCATCTCTTTTACCAGCGGGTCGACCAGCTGGAAGAAAAAGGGATCGTCCTTACCCAGCATATAACCATGGCGAATAGCGCGCCGGATGATACGGCGCACCACAAAGCCTCGCCCCTCGTTGGAGGGCATTACCCCATCCACCACCAAAAAAGCGCAGGAGCGGATATGGTCGGCAATCACTCGCAAGGATTTCTCTTCAAGGTCATTGCAACCGGTGACCTCACCAGCAGCCTTGATCAGGCTGGTGAATAGGTCAATTTCATAGTTGCTGTGAACGTGCTGCAGCACAGCCGCCAGTCGCTCCAGTCCCATGCCGGTATCCACGGACGGCCTGGGGAGCGGGGCCATGTTGCCATCGGCATCCCGGTTGTACTGCATGAACACCAGATTCCAGATCTCGATGTAGCGGTCACCATCCTCTTCCGGCGTACCGGGCGGGCCACCCCAGACATCCTGGCCGTGGTCGTAGAAGATTTCCGAACAGGGGCCACAGGGACCGGTATCCCCCATCGACCAGAAGTTATCGCTCTCGTATCGCTTGCCGGGCTTGTCGCCGATACGGGTAAAACTGGCGGAATTGATACCCACCTCATTGAGCCAGATGTCCGCCGCCTCTTCATCCTCATCGTAGATGGTGACCCAAAGCTTTTCTGCAGGCAGACCGAGGGTTACCGTAAGAAACTCCCAGGCATATTTGATAGCATCCCGCTTGAAGTAGTCTCCAAAGCTGAAGTTACCCAGCATCTCGAAGAAGGTGTGGTGACGTGCTGTGTAACCGACATTTTCCAGGTCGTTGTGTTTACCGCCGGCACGGACACAACGCTGGGAACTGGTAGCACGAACATAATTGCGCTTTTCACGCCCAAGAAAGACATCTTTGAACTGCACCATACCCGCATTGGTAAAAAGCAGGGTCGGGTCGTTCATGGGTACCAATGGACTGCTGGCTACCACCTCGTGGCCGTGTTCAGCAAAATAGTCCAGGAAGGCCTTACGGATATCAGCGCTACTTTTCATTTCGGACAAGCAAAATCACCAGAAAAAACAGCCCCTCAAGATACCAGAAAACAGAACAAAACACCCGCTTCCATGAATTTTTTCTGCCCCTCAATAACATCTCAAAGCCGACGCACATTCAGACTGCAACTCGCAAGGAAACAAGCACTGAAGAAATTTATGCACAACCGATCAATTCAGCCTCAATCCATCAGATCACCCAACCGAGGATAAACCACGCACATTATGCCGATGGTGCGCGCGGCGCACCCTACGAAAGGGCATACCCTCAAAATATCCTGATGAAACCCATGCCTCAGAAATAGCACAGAATGCATTTATCATAGTGATAAATATCAATATGTTATAACAATAAGTTAATATACTTTATTAGAACTGAAGTTGTTTAAACCCAGGTATTTCAGCTAACTGAGACACCCAAAATAACCCCAACAATGGTCAATCAAAATCAAACAGGAACTGTCGAATCAGCTCACCTGGAAAACCCCGGTATTCCAGAAAGCGCGCACGCCGCGACAACTCCTTACGGTCCTGAGCCGGCTCAGAACCATATTTGCGGTCGTGTACTACTTCCAACAGTTCCTGCCACTCACCGGAATATGCCTCCAAAAAGCCGGCAATCATGGCACCATCAATGCCCCGCTCTCTCAGTTCACGGCGAATGCGCACCGGTCCACTGCCACGGCCGACACGCCACTCGATGTAGGACTCAGTAAATCGTGCATCACTCAGCAGCCCGGTACGCTCTAAGCCGTCGAGCACGACTTCGATAACGTCCCTATCAAAGCCACGCCCACGCAGTTTATTGCACAGCTGACGGCGGGAGTGCTCTCGCGCGGCCAGCAGGCGAACCGCTACCGCCTCAACCTCACCACTGTCCGAAGGGTCGTTCAGGCTTTGGCCTCAACCACTTTAATTTTTGTTTCCTGCTCTTGCGGCAGCAGTTCGTTGCGGATGCGCTCCTCAATATGCTCGGCAATGTCCGGGTTATCCTTCAAAAATTGCCGTACATTCTCCTTGCCCTGGCCAATACGGTGGCCGTTATAACTATACCAGGCTCCTGCCTTGTCAATGATGCTCTGCTTGACCCCCAAGTCGATGATCTCCCCTTCATGGGAGATACCCTCACCATAGAGGATCTCGAAATTTGCCTGCTTGAAAGGGGGCGCCACCTTATTTTTCACCACCTTGACCTTGGTATCGTTACCGACTATCTCGTCACCCTTCTTGATGGCGCCGATGCGACGGATATCGAGACGTACCGACGAGTAGAACTTGAGGGCGTTACCGCCGGTAGTGGTCTCCGGGCTGCCAAACATGACACCGATCTTCATACGGATCTGGTTAATAAAGATCACCAGGCAGTTGGTGCGCTTGATATTGGCAGTAAGCTTTCGCAGGGCTTGTGACATCAAACGGGCCTGCAGACCAACATGGGTATCGCCCATCTCACCTTCGATCTCAGCCTTCGGAGTCAGAGCAGCCACCGAGTCCACCACCACCACGTCGACAGCGCCAGAGCGTACCAGCATGTCTGTGATCTCCAGCGCCTGCTCGCCGGTATCGGGCTGGGAGACCAACAGCTCGTCCACATTGACGCCCAGTTTTTCGGCATAGTCCGGATCGAGGGCGTGCTCTGCATCAATAAAGGCGCAGGTTCCGCTCTGTTTCTGGGCCTCCGCCACTACCTGCAGGGTCAGGGTAGTCTTGCCGGAGGACTCCGGGCCGTAGATCTCGACCACACGTCCCTTGGGTAACCCGCCCACACCCAGTGCGATATCCAGATTGAGCGAACCTGTGGAGATCACACCAATGTCACGAACAGCGCTGGCATCCCCCATACGCATGACAGAGCCTTTGCCAAACTGTTTCTCGATCTGCCCCAGGGCCGCGCTGAGTGCTTTTGTGCGATTGTCGTCCATCCGGATTAACCTCTGTAGTGTTGTTCTGTAAGTACTGTACATTCATACAGTACTTTTTGGAAGTAAAAATTATCACACAGGTGCAGACTCAAATCATGAGCCCGCGGATCCAGCAACTTGAATCCCTCTCTGCGATCGAGGTGAGACGAACGCATTCATCCAGATTCTGTCGAGTTTATCGCTCCCATCGACCAGCGCCCGATGATCCGGTAACGGGATGGTGTATCGGGGCCATTACCGGATGACGCCAGCACAAACTCCCGCGCCTCCCATTCGATACTTGGCTCAAGCAGACCGGACTCGCCACCGCGCATCTTGCGCAGCAGGGTGACATGAGGTTTGTAGGTTCGCTGTTCAGCTTCATAACCACAGCTTTGTAATCCCTGCTTGAGTTCAGCGACCAGATCATTCAAAACATCCGGAGCCTTCTCCGGCCCACACCAGAGAATCCGCGGCCGGGGCCAATAACCCATTCGATTCAGCACCAGGGAGAAGCGCTCAACATCGACTGCATCCGCCACCGATTTTACGCAGGGCAGTTGCTGCTCCGTCACTTTCCCCAAAAAGACCAGGGTCATGTGCAGGTCGTCAGGATGGTGTTGTCGCCCCCCCGCTTCACCAAACTGACGACCAACCCGCACCAGTCGGTCCCGCACCTTTCGCTCCGGCCAGAGCCCAAAGAAGAGTCGTCGATCAGCCATTTTCCGCAAGTATCTCGAGCAATTTTTCAAGTGCAAAAAACACCGACTGAAGACGCACGGCTTCCCGATCCCCGAAAAAGTGTTCGCGCCTCACAACCGGCTCCTGCGAACGCAGTTGCCAGGAGAAACAGACGGTGCCCACAGGTTTTTCTGCGGTTCCACCGCCCGGCCCCGCAATACCACTGATGGCAATCGCAACCTCCGCACTGCTGTGGGTAAGCGCCCCGTTCGTCATGGCGGCAACGACCTGCTCACTCACAGCTCCCCACTGTCCGATGGTAGATGCATCGACACCAAGCATCTCCTGCTTGGCTGCATTGCTGTAGGTAACAAAACCACGGTCGAACCAGGCACTGCTGCCCGGAATATCGGTCAGCACCTTGGCCACCCAGCCTCCAGTGCAAGATTCCGCCAGAACCAGGGTTAAACTTTGCTGTTGCAGACGCATACCGATACCGCCGGCAAGTGAGACCAGTTTCAGATCGTTCTCAGAAGTCATTTTCCCCCTACCGGTTCAGCAGTTAAATCACAACAGTACAGATATCGTAACCTGCTTGGAGCTGATGCGCCGAAAAAGGAGTATCTCAGGATATTCGATTGCCGGTTTAATAGTAAACTATGCACTCATCTATCTGGAATAGTGGCGCAGTAACGAATACTGGTACAGGTATGACCGCAAAAGGTGCAGACGACAATATGGTTCATCCCCAGGCATCACTCACTTTTTCTTACCCGGATGAGTATCAACCCCTGTGCGACCGTCTGGGCCTCGATCAAGGCTTACCCTACACCGAACATTGGTCGGCCGGAGCTGACTTTTTAGACTTGATCGTTGAGCACTGTCTGCGGGAGAAGCCATCGGTCGTGTTGGAGTGCAGCAGTGGCTTGAGCACACTGCTGCTGGCACGCTGCTGCCAGTTGAACGGTAACGGCCATGTCTGGAGTCTTGAAAATGGCGAAGAGTACGCACAAGCCACGCAAGCTGCCTTGGCCTTCTACGGACTGGATAACACGGCATCTGTTCTGCACGCACCATTGGCAGCCACCAATATTGGTGGTCGGGAATTTCAGTGGTACATGCTCTCCAATCTATCCGTGCCAGAGATAGATATGCTGGTGATCGATGGCCCCCCGGGCTTTATCCAGAAGCACTCACGTTATCCGGCACTGCCGTTGTTGATGGAAAGGCTGAATAGCCACTGCACCGTCTATCTGGACGACGCTGCGCGAACAGACGAACGGGAACTGGTCGCCCGATGGCAGGCAGATTACCCGTCTGCCCAGCACAGTTTTATCGAGACGGAGCGTGGCTGCTCCCTGCTGTCTATCGACAAACGATAGACCTGCCGGTACCGGATGCCGCCCCGCTCCGACAACATTCAGCTGCTGGACTGGTTGTAACGCACATCGAATTCAGCCAGTGCTTTCTCCAGTTCCCCTTCAGCACCAATGGCTTTCCAGAAGAGAGAGAAATCAGTCTTGGCCGATTCGAGCCGGACACTCATCTTGTTGTGCTTGTCCTTGAGAAATAGCGCGATATTACTCTCCACCGTTTCGATGTAGTCATGCGCCAGCGCTTCGGCACTATAATCAGACTCTATGTTCAGCAGGATGCCTTCCCGATAGGCGCGCATGATGCCGAAATCGATACGCCTGGAAAAACTTTGTGCCGTCTCATCCCGATTGCGACTCAGGTGTAAGTAGAGCGCATCGTCCCCATATATCGCATCCAGTCGACCCAGATACCAGGAGAGGCGGTTGTCTGCCTCGATATGCCTGGATGGATAGGCCAGCCGCTGCTCACCGACAAGATGACTCCGGGACTCATGGGCCGCAGTGTAATTGCGGATGTATTTACAGGCCTCGACCCAGGTTGTAGAGCCGCAGCGACCCGTATTGAGGATAAAAACATTCATGGTGTCTTCCGAGCCAGATGGGGATCCGGCATTTCCGGTGATCATAAACCAATCAAATCAGATCATCACGAAATGGGGCATAAATAATAAATAGGAGCCACCTGTCGGCAGCCCTCAATTCAGGTTAGACTCACCCGATGTAAATCACGAGCAGAAAGCAACTAACGAATATGACACATCACACAATCCATTTTGAACACCGTCCCTCTGCGATGAAGTTGGAAATTACCGGTGTTTTTGACTGGCCAACCTGGGAAAAAGAGGTCTCCACATTCGAGTGGACCTATGACAAGAGCGAAACCTGCTATTTCCTGCGCGGCAAGGTCATAGTTACGCCGGAGGGCGGTGAGTCCCAGGAGTTTGGACGCGGTGATCTGGTGACCTTTCCCGCCGGCATGAAGTGCACCTGGCAGATTCTCAAGGACGTGGAAAAGCATTATAGCTTTGGGTGACAGGTGACAGGTGACAGGTGACAGCAGGATTATTGCGGAAGCAATATACGGGTCAAGAGGAAACTATCATATTTTTTCTCCGCCCTCGCAGAATGGTCCCCTCCCTTGGGAGGAACAGGGAGGGGATCAGTCAGTCCTGAAACCTGTAACCTTAATTCTCCACGACAATTAAAGGCTCCAACCCAGCTCCAATCTCCAAATGACGGAAAACGCACCCAAACACACGCCTATGATTCAGCAATATCTTCGCATCAAGGGGGAACACCCCAATATGCTGGTGTTCTATCGCATGGGAGATTTCTACGAGCTCTTTTTCGCAGACGCGGAGAAGGCCTCACGCCTGCTCGACATCACCCTGACCAAGCGGGGCCAGTCCGCCGGTAAGCCGATCCCCATGGCCGGGATCCCCTATCACGCCGCCGAAGGCTATCTGGCCAAACTGGTGCGTTTGGGGGAATCAGTCGCCATCTGCGAACAGATCGGCGACCCAGCGACCAGCAAAGGTCCGGTGGAACGCAAGGTGGTACGTATCGTTACCCCCGGCACGGTGACTGACGAGGCCCTGCTCGAAGAACGGCGGGAAAACCTACTGGCTGCGCTTTATGAAACGGAGAAGGGTTTCGGCCTCGCGGTGCTTGACCTCGGCAGCGGCCGTTTCACAGTCCAGCAACTCGACACAAATGAAGCGCTAACCAGCGAACTCGAACGACTGCATCCGGCAGAACTGCTGCTGGATGAGGACTCCTGCCTGCCGGAGAGTCTCGACCTGCAGTGCGGCATCACCCGCCGCCCTGTCTGGCATTTCGATCTGGACGCCGCCACCCAACTGCTGACACGCCAATTCGGCACCCGTGAACTCACCGGCTTCGGCTGTCAGGATCAGCCCCTGGCAGTCGGCGCTGCCGGTTGTCTGTTGCAGTATGTGGAGGAGACCCAACACAGCGCCCTGCCCCACATCCGCAGCCTGCGGGTCGAACGGCGTGAGGACGCCATTATCATCGATGCCGCCACCCGCCGCAATCTCGAACTGGATCACTCCCTGTCGAACCAGCCCCAACACACTTTGGCAGGTATCATGGATCGCACTTCCACGCCGATGGGCAGCCGTATGCTGCGGCGCTGGATCAACCGACCCCTGCGGGATGCCGGTGCCGTCTCTGAGCGCCACGCGGCGATCGATGAATTACTTACCCACCGAGCCTTTCCCACTCTGCAGGAGACGCTGCAGGGTATCGGCGATATCGAACGAATCCTTGCCAGGGTTGCATTGAAGAGCGCACGTCCACGGGATCTCAGTGTGCTGCGGGACGCCCTAGGAACCCTGCCCGAGCTGCAGCAGCAGTTGACACTGCTCACCTCGCCCCTGCCTGGGATCCTGTCGGATATGATCGGCAGACATCCGGAGGTTCACGATCTGCTGCAACGCGCCATCATCGAACAGCCACCGATGCTGATCCGCGACGGCGGTGTATTGGCGGAAGGTTATGATGAAGAGCTCGACAGACTGCGCAACCTGTCGCAAAATGCCGACCAGTTTCTGCTCGACCTGGAACAGCGCGAGCGGCAGCGCACCGGCATCAGCAATCTCAAGGTCAGCTACAATCGGGTACACGGCTACTACATCGAGATCAGCCGTCTTCAATCGGATAAGGCGCCGGAAGATTACGTCCGCCGCCAGACATTGAAGGGGGCAGAACGTTTCATCACCCCGGAACTGAAGAAGTTCGAGGATCAGGTACTCAGTGCCAGAGAGCGTTCACTGGCACGGGAAAAATCACTCTACAATGAACTATTGGACCGACTGGGAGTGCACCTCCAACCCCTGCAAAACTGTGCTGAGGGTCTCGCCGCCCTGGATGTCCTCTGTAATCTGGCGGAACGGGCCGAGACCCTCGACCTGCGCCAGCCTGAGCTGAATCGGGAGCCTGGCCTCGAGATCCTGGATGGCCGTCACCCAGTTGTAGAGCAGGTCAGCAGCACACCCTTCGTTGCCAACAACGTGCGCTTCGATGAGAAACGCCGCATCCTGATCATCACCGGCCCCAACATGGGCGGCAAATCGACCTACATGCGGCAGATCGCAATCATCACGCTGCTGGCCTATGCGGGCAGTTTCATACCGGCAAAGGCGGCCAGCCTAGGCCCCATCGACCGCATATTCTCCCGCATCGGCGCGTCGGACGATCTTGCCGGTGGACGTTCCACCTTTATGGTGGAGATGGAGGAGACCGCAAACATCCTGCACAACGCCTCCGAGCAGAGCCTGGTGTTGATGGATGAGATCGGACGCGGCACTTCCACCTTCGACGGACTCTCCCTCGCCTGGGCCTGCGGCGTCGAGTTGGCAACACGCATCCGCGCGTTCACCCTCTTCGCCACCCACTACTTTGAACTGACCACCCTGCCCGATGAGTATCCCGGCATCGCCAACGTACATCTGGATGCAGTGGAACATGGCGACTCCATCGTCTTTCTGCACGCTGTGCGGGAGGGACCGGCAAATCAGAGTTACGGACTGCAGGTCGCAGCACTGGCGGGGGTTCCCAAGGGCGTGATAAAACGTGCCCGGCAGCGATTACTGGAATTGGAACAGGCAGCCCAGCAACACGCGGACCAACAGCAGAACCAGTTGCCTCTGTTTGCAGCGGAACCTCAAGAGTCTCCCGCACTTGATATGTTGCGTGAGATCGATCCCGATGATCTCTCTCCCAGAGCGGCACTGGAACAGCTCTATCTGCTGAAAAAGAAGCTGGAGCTACAAACATAGAAAAATCAAACCCCAATCAAGGAGTATCACAATGAGTGACCATGTCTACAAAAAGATCGAAGTGGTGGGTTCTTCCACCAAAAGCAGCGACGCGGCAATCCGCAATGCTATTAAACGCGCGGGGAAGTCGGTCCACAACATGAACTGGTTCGAGGTGGTCGAGACCCGTGGCCATATCCTGGACGGCAAGGTGTCTCACTGGCAGGTCACCGTGAAGATCGGATTTCGCCTGGATGACTGAGACGATCCTGTTTAGCCTTCGCCTTGCAGCGTCACTGAAAACGTAAGGGATCGATCCCATTGGGATCGGAGATAGTGACAGGACCACTGGATTGGTCAATACAAGTGGGCCATATATACCGCAGGAACTGATCCTGATCAGGTACAACCGAAAACGAGTGGTAGAGAATCACGTCGAAATATCCTCTGCACTTTTCCAGATAACACAGGAGATGAGATGGACTGGAAAGCCACCGCCATTGGTTTTGTCTCGACTGTCATTGTCGGACTGGTTATACAACTGATTTATGTATTGGTAGCGGCCCTGATTGGCGCCTACGGCTTTCATTCCCCGTGGTTATCAGAATACAAGGAGGTATTCTGGCTTGGCGGTGCAACATTGGCTTTTGCCATCACCATGCTGATGGGAGGCGCCATTACCGTCGCTGTCGCCCGCTCCTCACGTCTGATCAATCCCGTAGTGGCCTGTACATTGGCTGGCCTGGTCTCTCTGATGACCTCACTCGATTATAGCCATCTGCAGTGGTTGAGCCTGGTATACCTGTTGATGAGCGGTGTATTTTCGGCCATTGGCGGCAAGATTGTGCTGAGTCGCAGTATCCGTACTTAAAAAGAGGGCAGAGATGAGTGTCACTCACTTAAAGCACAACGCGCCAATACTTGAACGTTTGAGTAGGTTGGGTTACTACGTCTTTATGGCCGTAAAACAACAATTTGCGCCAATATTATCGTGTTACGCTACGCTAACATGACCTACTGTTTGTCGAGGCAGGTGATTTCAAGCCTTTGGCATATAAACATTATTGCCTTAAGCAAGACATCCGCCATACCCTATTCCACTATCTTTCGCTTCTTGAAGAAGGAGTGGGAGACGATTCTTCCATCTGCCGTTACGTTCCACAGATGGTATAGTTTCCCCAGCATCGCCTGTGCATCCATCCCAATAACCACCAGCCAAGCCGAAAGGACAGAAAATGAAAGGAATTGTATCCCAACCCAATACCCTATCTGACAGACGTGGTTTTCAACGTGGCTTCCTCAACGCCGTGGCACTTATCCTCTCCGGTCTGCTGCTGAGTGCCTGCGGCACAGGCGCATCAAAGATCAAACTGACAAATGGGCACATGGACAAACTCAGGCTCGCCTTTGTCGGACGGGAGTTTGTTTTTCGAACGGATTGGCACTCCAAAATGGTTATTTACAAAGGCAAGCCGGTTCACTGGTATGCCACCCATTACAACCAATCCCCACATGATAAGAAAGAGCAGCAGAAGCTCGGCAAGTTTCAGGCGCGTGGAGGAGACGTTGCCACCTTCACCGATGTCAGGCCGTGGACACACCATGCACTGGCGCTCTATTTCAAAAATCAGCAAGGCAATAGAGGCATCCTCAGAATAAGCACACCCAACAAAGATTCTTGGGGTAGCGAATTCTATGAAGACATGACAAACCAAACAGCCACCGTGGACTGGGTCGAGGATCAGCTCACTAACGCAACCATCAAGTTCCTTGACAAGACGGAAACGAGCACCGCAGAGATCCCCGCTACGCTGCCGACACCACCGACCCAGCCGGAACTGACTCCCGTTGCGCCCGTCGCACCAGCCCCGGCACAGATGGCTGAACCATCGATTTCCCGCCTCACCGTAGCCGCAACACCATCCCGTGTCAGGCACGGAGAGGTCTTGAAACTGCAACTCGACTACACCATCGACGCGGCCGACGGGCAGCCTGTGCAGGTGACCGAATCACGCAACCTGGTCTTCAACAGCAAGGCTCTGCCGGGTTATCCCAAAGAACGACAGGAAACCCGCAGCAGCGGGAAGCATGCGACCAGCTTCCGGCAGAAGATCCCGCCACAGGCAACACCAGGCACCTATACTTACAAAGGCGAGGTCTGTATCCAGACCGGTTGTACCAGCCGGCTAGTGAGGTTCACAATCGAACCCTGACAATTCGACCATTTAGAAGTGACGGCTGACGCATTGTCTGGTTAAAAATCGGTATGTTCGAAACATTCTCCAAACTCGTAGATACCCGGGGCCTTGCCATCGCATTGACTGCTGAAATCGCCTTCCCATTTATCGAACCCCGAAGACTTGGTCTTGGCTGCGGGCTGTGACGACTTGGTTGCCCACCCCGCATTTGCGTTGTTGCCGGGTTGCCGTCTGGGTGTCTTGGGCGCAGTATGGAGATTTTGGCGATGGCTCTGTTCGTACTTTTTCATCAAATCGCCATACTTGCGTTGGTTCTCCCGCACCTTGCGCTGGATGATGTCGTCGGAATAGGCACCCGGATTTACTGTTGTACTGGTGCTACGCGCGGCCTTGGCCTGACTGACCGCCCCCAGGACACCCATCAGGGCTCCCCTCAAGGCCTGGGCTGAACGTCTGTTCTCTTCCCGGCGCTGTTGATAGCGCGCCCGTTCGCGGTCCCGCTCGTAGGCACTCCTCTCCCCTTCCCGACGCGCCCGCTCTATGGCCTCCTCGCGCTCCATTTGGGCGATCCGTTTGGCGTCCTCCAGCAGGGTGCGGACATCCTGATCCTGTCCCAACCGGGTCGAGGCATTCTGCATTGCCCTCTTTAGCGCATCAATGCTCTCATCGACATTGCCGCGCTCCAGATTGCTGATCGCGTTTTGGATAGCTTCCCGATAGCGTTTATCACGTTCCGCAAGCAGCTGAATGGTACCGTAGTTCTGATTCAGCCATGCATGCTCCGGGTCTGCGTCTCGGGCCTGGTTGGCCAGACGCATTGCCCGCTGGAAATCGCCATCGGCATTGGCGGCCCTGATGGCACTGACATACTGCTCCGCGGGGCTTGCCTGTTCGTATCCGCCGTCGCCCCATGCACCGTCATCTGCACCACCCTGTTGCCCACCACCGGCATGTTTCCGGATGGCCTGTCGGATGAGTTCCTTTCGGCGTTCAGGGTCCGGCTCGGTGAGCATGATCTCGGTGATCTTGTCAGTGAGTGCCTCTTCGCCGGAGGCTGCCGTCTTTGGCGCCTCGTCACCGTAACCACTCTCGGCGCTGCCCCATCCGTCATCGGCCTCTGTCTCTTTCTGCTTATTCTGCTCGGCCAGACGGGCCTTCTCCTCCTCTACCTTCCTCCGCTTTTCCTCCTCGGCACGGCGGGCCTGCTTCCGTTTTTTCTCCTTGTCGAGCCAGGACTCTTCCTCTTCCGCCTTTTGCCTTGCACCTTCGGACATCTGCCGGGCATAGTCTCGCATGGCATCTGGATCGGGTTGGCTACCAGCCAAGCCCCGGATCGTAGCGAGCTTTTTCGGATCGACTTCACTCAGGTTGCCATTGGCGATGGCGACGATTTTGTCCATCTCTGCCTGGTTTGCCGCGATCTCACCCAGCAGTTGCTCGACGCGCTGTTGATTCTCCGGGCTGTCTGCGTTGCCTGAAAACAGGATGCCTTCCAGCTCCGCCGTTGCCTTGCGGTTTCGCTTGTCCGCCCAGCGCGCTTTGTCGTTAAGGTGTTGCACCATGGCGTTTTTCTGTGCCGACCAGTCGGAGCGCTCGTTGAAGGTCTCCATCTCGGCTGCCATATTGGCCGCCGCCCCGATTCCGACAGCGTTTCCAACCACTTCGGCCCCGGCCTTTCCCATGGCCGGTAGGCCATCCCGCAGAAATTCCGACTTGCGTCCCTCCGCCTTGGCCTGCGCCTCCATTTCACCCATCCGGCGGCCGATGATCTCCTTGTTGGGGTCGACCAGCATCTGCTGGCCCAGATCCTGCAAATTCGAGGTGGTCGTGTCTGTATTGGCGGCCTGCTGTTTCAACCGACCCAGTTCACTCTGTTCAGCAGCGGTCAACGACCCCGGTTTCTTCTCCAGATCACGAATCTTGTTTTCCAGCTCGATCTTCTTGATGCGCTGCCGCATCCGGGTATCTTCCACCGCCTTGCGCATCGGCTCATATCCCGAACCCTCTTTGACGATGTCCGCCATGTCCTTCCCGGTGACGGTCTGGTCGGAGCGATCCAGCACCTCACCCAGCTTTCGCGCCGTGGCTTCACCCATCTGCAGGCCAGCTTCCACGCCGGCTCCGACAGCACCTTTGATGTTTGGCTTGGACTTGGGGAGTCGGCCATCGATGGCGGTCACCTTGGCCTTGCCTCTCTTGCCCACAACCACCACGTCAGTCGGGCCATCTGCCCAGGAGGGCCGCCTACCGGCAGAGGGGAGATCCGGATCTGGAATACCCTGCCCTCTTCTTGCGCCTATTCCGCTCGCAGGCAGATCACCGTCACTTGAAATTCCCCTCTTCGGGGCACCGCCATCCGGACTGTCGATTCCACCCTGCTTCTTCGCGTTGGCACTCTGTTCCGCCGCGTTTAGCCGCCGCTGCAGCTCATCATCAGGAATCGCGCCCTTGACCGGCTCTCCCCGATCTTTCCAGCCGCCACTGTAGGTCTCATCAGCCGTCTTCCTGCGTTTCTCGCCACTGAGAAATCTATCGCCGACCTCGTTGCCCTCCCGCACCCGCCGCCGATTGTTATCAATGTCATCGGCAGCGTTTCTGTTCCACTCCTTTTCCGCCGGATCGGCACTGTTTGCGTTGCGATAGGACTGCTCGACGTTTTCCGTCACCTTGTCCCGGACATCCCCACGACGATTTGCCCTCTGCTCAGCTGCATCCATATACTTATTGGATCTCTTTTGCCACTCTTTCACCTTTTGCGCCTGAACCTCCGGTGAATCGCCCAGATCAGCGATGCCTGCGGTCACCGGATCACCATATTTCTGAAAGGCCTTTGCCTGGTCGACCAGCGTATCGGCCTGGGATTTGCCGGTTTTCGGGTCGATCTTAGCCAGCGCCCTCATCTCGGGATCGGGATGCTCTGCCAGCGAACGTCTGAACTCCCCCTGGTCTTTGACAAAGGCGCCTTTGGTCTCGTCATACCTGACCCGGTCCGACGCCTTGTCCATCTTCGACACCGACTTGCCCATGGTCTTCAGGTCACCGTCCGCGCGCCCGTGGTGATATTTGGATGAGTGGTCGATCCCTTCACCCCGTGCATCCCTCACCTCCCCAAGGTTGCCGGTGGCATCACGCCCGCCAGGGGTCTTGAAGGAGTCGAAATCGGTCTCCTTGGCCTTGTTCCCCGCCGCAGTCTCCTTGCGCCAGTAGACATGGTCATCCGTATGGTCGACCACCTTGCTGGGGTTGCTGGTATCGACATCATGACCGCGCCGCTTCAGCTCCTCGACCATTTTCCTGTCGATCTGATCCGTGTTGCCTGCGGTATCGACATCGGCCCGCACATCCTTGGTATTACTTCCGGTCTGGGCGGCACCGGTCTGCTTGATCATCTCATCAACGCGTTTGTTACGCGTGTCCAGACGATTATATTTTTCCTGGAGGCGATTCCGATCCGATCGGTAACGGTCAAAGAGTGCATCCTGATCGGCGCCGGGTTTATTGGCCTGATTTCGATAACCTTCACGCAGGGCATCCAATTCCTTTTGCTGAGCAGCACGCAACTGGTCGATGGGGATGGCGCCGTCTTGAATAGCGGTTTCAGAGTATGTCGGGGTGAGATACCCCAGGGAAAGACAGAGGACGATGCAGATCCTTGCAAGGCTCTGCAGGTGCGGATGAAAACGTTTTTTCACACTGCCCATGTCCATCTCCCAATGATCAGGCATTTGGGGAAAGCCGGTATTGTTCCCCGTTTGATGGGACGCCACCAGTTGCTGATAGGGAAATCTGATCCGTCAGCATGTGTGATTATCCATCTGAATAAATTATAACCACTCTCGATGCATACTTACTAATCGCCGGATGCTCCTAGTGCCTGTTAACACTATGCGGATACCCATTGCAGGTCACCGTGAAGATCGGTTTTCGCTTGGATCATTAATAAGCGTTCTCCCGGCGATCAGGCTGACCGATTTAATTTTGGCGATCTGCAGATCCGGGGCCTCTACTAAGATTGTACTCGATCCTCTCGTAGGATCGTGCGAGTGCATTTGCAGCTGAAATCGTAGCCCTGCCGGCACCCATTACGTCATTCGCCCTTTGGTACCAATACCTCTTTCGCTCAAGGCAGGCAGCAAGGAGAGTCGCGGGGTCCGCTTGCTGGTCAGCCCCCAGTCTTTCGCCTATAGACGCGCCATACTCGCCGGTTATCTGCAGCAGGTGTTGCGCTTCATCCGGGGTAATCTCCAATCCACCATCGTAATAGCTGCGTAGTATTCGTAATTCGGTGAATTCATGTTGCTGTGCTTCAAAGGCCTCGAACTTTGCCCTGATCTGCGAGACGATTCCGCGCTCCAGCCCGGAGAGTCTTCTCTCTGCAACAAAACAACTCGCAGCGGTCTTGTGCAATCCGGTACTCAGCTTGATCAAAAAAGCGCGGTTGCCAAAATGAGACATGACACAATCCGTGAGTTGGGGCAGACCACTCCGGCTGACCAACGCCTGAGACAGAGCATCCTTTTCACCAATGCCGTCAGATATTGCTGAATATGCCTCCCCTATACCAAATTGCCCCAGCCGCATCAAAAGTGATTGCCGACGCTGTGGGGAGACGTCAATGTCGTCGTATTCACGTTGAGCAAAGCGATTGACGTTCCGGATCAGTCGTTGAAAACGCGCTTGCGGCAACCTGGCCAATTGCAGAAGCGTCCCATGTTCTTCCCTGGTAAGTGTCTTTGCACCAAACGCCAACAGCCCGGAAACCGGAAAAATATTATAAAAAACCCCCTTGACCTCATTATGCTCTGAGCGGAGCCGGTTAATGACATTTTGTCCGCCGGCCAGCGGGTTATCCTCTGTCGGCCAATAGGCGTCAATTCGTGTAAGCACACCGATGGTGTTTATCGGCGACGCCTCTCCTATGGATGCACCCTGAAACTCTTCAAGAATGCTTTTGTCCGACTGGCCTATGCTCTGGCTGAACAGATAGAGGATAGCGTCCGCACCTGAGGCCTCAGCCTCGGTTCGCTCAGTGAGCTTGTGTGCATCCAGACCGAGAAAATCAAGGGTATTGCGGCTGTCATCCAGATAGGCAGACCCAAGACCAGGGGTATCGATAAGGTTGAAGTTTTTCAGCATATCGTTTGGGTAACCGACTTCGACATACTTGATCTGTTTCAATTGTTCCATATCGAAACCCCGCCGTCGGGTCAGCGATTCCAGTTCTTCGAGGGACTTCTCCTCGGCTGGACGGTCATCCTTGTAGTGGACCAGCAGAAACGGTTCCGAAGCATATCTCAGCCAGTTGACATTGAAGGTAAGTTCCTCCGCGCCAGTGGCCACCATCTGCTCACCGAGCAGCGCATTCATCATGGTCGATTTACCCGCCTTGATTTTCCCGACAATGGCAACCTGCATGGGCTGGTGAAGCCGCTGGTAATGAGACTGCAGTTCACAATGCAGTTCCTGTAGGGAGGGGTGGCCTTGCGTCAGGGCAAGAACTGACTCGAACAGTTCTCTGGAATTTTGCTGGATATTCACGCTATCCGTCAGCCCAGTCGCCCTTATCAGCAATTTCCGGCTTCTGATTATGCGTTGCTTGATTATCGATGCGACTCATCTCCTCTTCCCGGCCCGTATGGGTACTTTCGGCTGCGATTTTAGATAGGATGGTTCTCGTCGATTCCCGTGCTGCTGTGCTAATCCGGGTAATTCTTTGGATTTCCCGCTTGATCTTGAGCGATCTCTCCTCGCTCGCTTTCTGCGACAGCTTGCCCCCACCGGAAATCGAAGTGAGCGTGCGCTCGCATCGTTGCTTCTCCTCTCTGAGTTGATTGACGAGTTCATCCCGCATAATGCGTTCGAGTTTTGAAGTCGCCTCGGTAAGCTTCTTTTGGCACAACCGCTGGCTGTCTTCGAGATAAGGCCTGATGATCTTTACGATTTGGACCTTTCTTGCTTTCCTGTCCTTTTCTGTGATCTGCGCCAATCCTTCCTTGGCACCAGACGCAATTCCGGCGACTCCACCCAAAGCAGCACCCGCCATAAGCCCGAGTTCGACGCCAGGGAGGAACCCTGCACCTCCAGTCACTGCGCCGAGGGCACCGCCGACCACGAGGCCTAACACGCCGCCGACAACACTGCCCGCATAGATATTGAAAATCCCGCCACGCGCCACGGAACGGGATTTCGCGAACCAATCGGAGTCCTGCGTTCCCATTTCATCTGCAGAGATTTCTGCCTTGAGGATGCCCTCTTTATTCAGGCCAACTACCCCCATGCTCAATCCAGTGACCGATTCCATCTGTCCAAACAGGTCACTCGCCCGCTTGTTCAGCGACGCCCACAGATCCGTCATGAGGGAGTCGATGTTCAACTCAAGCAGACTCACGATCTGCTGTGGATTTCGCAGCAGGGCTTCATCATCCAGGCTAGCGTTGTTATGGCGATTTATCCCGACGAAACCGTCTTGGAATTCCGCCAGTACCTCCATGCGTATATCCTGAAGTCCATCACTCAACATAGTCCTCCACTGGGTGTTGCTGTCCAACATCTCCTGCAGCCGGCTCCTCGAGTCACGGTACTGCTGTTCCAGCGCTTCGAGTTTTTGTTTACTGCGTTGCTCGATTGCACTCAGTTCAACCTGTAGCGGCTCGTTCAGTCTTGCCATGGCAAGCGATAGTCTGTTCAATGCATGCAGCGTCAATGTTGCTGCCCTGTTATTGCCGATCAGTCTCCACAACTGTTCGCGGAAAATATCAAAGTTACTGTCCGCCAAATCCTCCTCATCCTGGGATTCAAGATAATCCAGTTTTGCAAAACTTGATACCGGAACAACAGCGATCTTCTCTTTGCCGTCACCCAGCATATCGGCCAGTTTGGCGCGGTTGCTTTCGACGATCTTTACATAGTCCTGAACAGAATCGATCTTTGTCACGACCTGAATAATATGGGGACAGTGGTGCGCGATGTTGGAGATAAAATTCAGCTCGGAGGTGGTTAGTGGTGCATGAGCATCGCTGACGAAAATTGCAGCATCCGCATTCGGGATAAACGTCTGGGTCACCTCCGTATGTCGTTCATTCAGACCGCCAATTCCCGGCGTGTCCACGAACACAAGTCCGTCTTTCAGCAATTCGTTCGGACTTATGATCGTCAACAAGCGTACATTTCTTACATTGTCCTTGTTCTTCTGTTCGGTAGAGAATGTTGCTATTTCGTCGCGGCTGATCGCCTTGGAGATTATATTCCCTGTTTCACCAGCCAACACCTCAATCACTTCGTGGGGGCCGTAACTGATGGTGGAGACCAGATTCGTGGTGATGTCAATGTCGACAGGAAACAGATTGGACTCGTCGAGCAGTGCATTGATGAACGATGATTTACCCTGCTTGAACTCACCGCATGCGACGATGTATATCTTCCCTTCTGTCAGGTGATTGGCTGCTTCTTCCAGCTCCTCGGCTATTGAATCCTGGCCTTGGGATTGCGCCAGATCGATTGCGCTGCGAATCAACAGCAGCGTGCTGTTTTTGTATTGTGAAAACACAAGCATGGGGCGATCTCTCGTAATTTGGTTATTTTCAATCCTCAATGCAGACAATGTTTGCCCTAACTATTAGCGCGTTTTCGACGGAAGATAGTGATTAAAAAAGTTTTTGCCGAGCGTCCTGTAGTAGGGCTCCAGTGAGGGCTCCATCAGTATATTTAGTGTTGTTGAAAATCTGTGATTCCATTCTTCAGAGAAATCAGATCCCTGCGACAGCTTGTCGAACAACTCATTGTATAGCTCAAGCAGTTCCTTACGCTTTTCTTTGTACTCACCGACGGCAAGGGAGGCAACTGACTCGTGAGGAAAATGTCCGACAGGCTTCCCCCACTCCACATCAGGCCAAGGATTGCGAAACTGCAGGTTTACATATTCAGCTGGAACCAAGCTGGCCCAATCCAGGGTGACTAGGGCAAAAGGAGGAAACAGGGCAGTTTTTCCCTTCTCGCTCGTGGGCGAGAATCCAAAAAACGGGATTCGCATATAGACTTTTCCGTTCCTGCGCAAGGGGATCGGCCATCCTATGCCCGCTTCCGCAGGAATCAGTTGCTGAAACCAGGGGGTTTTTCTGAGTCTTTCCAGTAGCGCGGATGTCCTGCGGACCGACTGCTGTGTTGACCTGTTTGAATGAGTTTCCTGAGTCTGTTCACTTAAGTGCGACATGATCGATTCTCCCTCTGAATAAGTTCATGATTGCAATTTAAACGGTGGTCAAATTAGTAATAGCCCGTGTCCCAGTTATATCTCTCTGGTGTACCATCATCGTAATACCAGGTTCCATAGCGATCATAGTAGTTGCCGATCATCTGATCCGACACCTGGGATGCTCCACTGGATACCATGAAATGATTGCTGTCTTCCCAGGCGTCCATAAATTTATCGGCTGGAATCATGACCCCACTACCATCTGGGGAACCGGGATCATTCAGAATTACCTTTGGGCTGCCCTGATCACTGTAATCGATACCGATAACCTGAACCGCATGGTTGGCATCCTGACCAGGCATGCCGAAATACTCGGAAAGCATGTCGTCAAGATCGGCCCCTGTGTTCCATATTTCATCAGAGTCCAACGCGACTAAAATCGATTCTCCCTGCTCAAGCTTTGCCGATAGATCATCCATGGTGCAATTAATGTCGTAGTCGACCTGGCATTCGAAATGTTCGAGTATGCGTCCCATCTCATTCATCGGCGTTCCTCCACCGGGGGTGTACCAACCCGCATCAGTTGCAACACTGGTCAGTTCCTCTTCGGTGACATCGCGCCCAAGCACCTTATCCAGAATAAATTCCTGAGAGACCAATGCGCAAGATGACTGGGTCGACTGCATGTGCCAGTTCTCCATGTCCTGGGCCGGATCGCCTACGATTTGCTCCAGATCGGCGTTCTCCGGATCAAAAACGGGATACTCGATAAAGAAGGACTCCGCCGTGTTTTCCGGCTGCAGTTCGCCAGAGTCAAGTGACTGGATTGAGGATAGATCAGTCTGATCCATAGGCTCAACATCGGGCAAATACGCATCATTCTCTTCACTTGGGGAGGTAAAGATGCCATTCCACTCGACGGGAGCCTGATAGGCTGAACCGACCGATAAATCAGCTACGGGTTCCATTGCATCGTCAGCAATTGGGCCCCAGAGGTCATCTTCGAATTCGTCAAACTGATCGAATAGCTCATTCATCATCCTCTCCATACCAGAATATTGGTCTGTACCTTGCGCATATCCACCCGATCATTCCACGCAACTGTTTACTCGTGAATCTGTCTGGCTCGTTAATAGTTGTAATAATGACCCCATTTGAAGTCTTCCTCCCAAGTACCATCGTCATACTGCCAATATCCCCATTTGTTGTAGCCGCCCGCCAACAGGGGTGAGGATTCTGCACCTGCACCTGCACCTGCACCTGCACCTGTCGCCGATACCATGTAACCACCGCTCTCGTTCCACGCGTCAATAAAAGCTTCCGCTGAAATCATGATGCCAGAACCATTTTGCAAACCCGGATCGTTTAGTATGACAACCGGGTTCTGCGCATCGGCCCGGTCGATGCCGATGACCTGAACCGCACCCAAGGCTTGCTGGCCGGGAATCCCTTGATAGTCGCCCAGATTGTCATCATCGGCGGACGGGGCCCACAATTTGGTTGTACTCACGGCCGCGATAACCGTTCGTCCTTCCGCCAACTGTTGGGCCAAGTCATCGAGGGTGGCGGATTGGTCGTATTCGACCTCCAAGCCGCCGAATTCGAGTAGATTGCCGATACTGGCAATCGGGGTCCCGGCTCCAACAACCTGCCATCCCGCATCAGTCGCCATGGCGCTGAGCTGTTCGTCCGATATTCCCTCAGCAAGTTGCTCGGACAGAATGAAATTCTGACAGGTCGTCGCACCGAATCCTGGCTCGGGTTGCATTCGCCAGTACTGCAGATAAGCCCATGGATCACCGATGACATCTTCAGGCTGAACGCTGGCGGTGATTAATGATTTCGCATCGAACAATTCAGTGGCCCAGTATCCTTCTCCGTAAGTAATACTCTCTGTCGGGAAGTTCGCATCCAGGGTGTTAATAGGTTCCCCAATGGTTTCGGCAGCCATGACCCGACTAAACTCAGATGCGTCACCGTCTGGAATATCGGGAACAGCAAACTCGTTACCTTCGATCCCGCTATATTCACTCTCCATCTGTTCAGAAATTTCATGGGTGTCCTCGAAATCATCATCGAGCGATTCAAGATAGTCATCGAAATCGATCATACTTCAGTCCCATGTCGGTCGTGGGATTACCCATGGTGTGCCCGGCGTCTTCGGCACAGTCAGAGTCCCAGTTCGTGGAGTCTTCGCAGCATCCAGCTTTCATCACTGAACCAGCCTACCGTCGTGATCTCTCCGTCTTCAGAGAACCACGCTTGTTGAGACAGCGGGCGGTGTCCGGCTTGTATCCATGCCTCGTTCAAGTTGCGCAGCAACTGATAGGGAACACCGCGCATCTTTCTCTTTTTGTCGATGCATTGATGGCCGGTTATCTCACGGACCAACCGGAACGTCTCGCGTTTTGCGCCCTTGACATTGCGACCGCTCTTGGCCAACAGTTCGCGTAGTTTTTGATATGGGTCATGCGACCAAACGATGCTTACATCGCTTTGCGGTTCGATCTCCCAGGATCCGTCCGTGTTTTTTTCAATGGTGCAGTCCTCAAGTGTTGTACGCCCCTGTGCCGACACGAAAACGCCAACACCGAGGTTTTCATGTATCTTGCAGACGCGTATCAGTGGCCGCGCTCTTTCAGTAATTTGAATTCCGCTAACTGAGTTCTCTTTGATGACGCAACGCTCAATCATTCCCTGGGCCTGATTATCGAAGATGATCCCGACATCGTTATCGCGTAAGGTGCAGTTTCGGATTACAGGGCTGGCCCGACCTGAAATATATAGTCCGCACCGGAGATCGAAGAGCTCACACTCCGAAATCGAACACTTCGCAGTGGTTTTTATCAGGAACCCACGTTCGGCGTTTCCGTGCAGTTTACAGCCCCTGACCGAGGGACTGGCACCATCGGTGATCTCCATGCAGGAGATATCCCAAAAAGCCCCGTCATCCGCCTTCGAGATATCGCAATTCTCGAATGTTCCCAAGCCCTTGTCAGATACGATAATTTCAGAGGTTATAGCGTCATGGATTTTACATCCACTGAACAATGGATCGCCATTACGCTTGATCTCGACCCCGGATTTTCCATTGGCAAATACGTTGCATTCAATGAACTGCCCCCTGCCACTATCGATAACAGATATCCCGGTCACTTCCCCGCCACGGATTGTGCATCGCCGCACAACAGGTGACGCGCCTGTTTTGCTTATGACATTGGCATTGGTGTTGGAATGGATCTCACATTGGTCCAGTGAGCCAACTGCATCGGCATCGAAAATCACACCGGAATCTTTTCCATCGTAAATCCTGCAGTGGATAAATCTTGGGTCACTACCTCCGGTAACTGATGCACCCGGCCCTGTGTTGGAAAAAATATCGCAGTTTTTGAAGATACCTTTTCCAGCACCGACCGTAAGCACACCCTCTTTCGTACCATCATGAATTCTGCATGAGCGGATTTCAGGGTTTCCCCCCGGCCCAATCACCAAGCCGGCCTCCTGATTATCGTGGATATCACACCCTTCTACGATGCAGCCATCACTGGACTGGATCCACATACCGGATTGCTTTCCAAAATGGATATTGCTGTGGGAGATGGTGGGAGCGCTCGCTGCATCGACGGAAACGCCTGGTTTTTCAGTTCCGCGTATATCGCAATACTCAACCGATCCCATTCCATTGTCACTGAAACGGATACCGTTACTCTTTCCTCCGCGGACATTGCAATGGTCGATCTTGGGAGCGGCACCGGTAGAAACAGAGATTCCAGGACCTGCATTTTCAATGATTTTGCAATGCTCGAGCGTTCCAGCAGCGCCTTCGGAAATCGCAATCCCTGCCTCCTTTCCATGATGGATCCGACACTTGCAGATCAGCGGATCGGTTTGTGCGCCGCTAATCAGGATGCACGGGCCGTCTTGAGATGTCACCCGGCATTCGACCATTGTGGGTTTTCCTTGTGAGATCGACACGGCGCAATGCGCATCGTGGGATCTGCTCTCCGATTTCTCGCGCTTTCGCGAGGACTCAGCACGGCGCAGGGTAAGCCCTCTCAGAGTTGCACGCTCTGTCTGCATCGAAACACAGGGGCCAGTCTCCGATTCAACAATGATCTGATCGACCGCACCCGCACCGGTAATTTCCACCGGTTTATCGATGATCAGGGTTTCCCTATAGATCCCGGGTTCCACCTGGATACGGGTTTCAGGCTTAACCGTTTGAATCGCCTCGGAGATGCTCGAGAAGAGTCCCCAGCCACCGTTCGCTGAGACGACTGGATTATCGTCTCGCCGCTCCAGTTCAGCAGCATAGATCGCCGCACCACGTGATATGGCCAGTTCCGGGTCGTCCACCCGTTCAACCCGGCACTGAAACTCGTTTTCCAGTAACTCCTTGATATAGGGTATCCGGCTGCACCCTCCGACCAGCAACAGGTAGTCTACCGACTCCCAGCCAATTCCTGCCATCTCGACAAGCTTATGGCAGAGCTGGGCCGTCTCCTTTGCCAAACTAGCGACCATCTCGTTAAAGGTGTCCCTGTCGAGACTGAATGGCTCCATAGCTGTGGCACCGGGAACAGGGATAGATACGAACGCCTCCTGAGCTTCACTCAGTTGATGCTTGAGCCCCCTGCACCATTCAGTAACCATGGCCCGCAGGCGCATCGCATCTTCATCCCGCTGTTCGAGCAGAGTGCGCAACTCCTGACTGCAATTTCGCTTGAGATGTTCGAAAATCATGCGGTCGAGGTCTATCCCTCCACACTGTTCCAGACCGACAGGAAGGGCAAGCAGTTCATAGCCGAATTCGGTCTTGCGTACCAGAGCCGCGTCGAAGGTACCTCCGCCAAGATCGTAGACCAGCACGACCTCTCCGCCGGAGGGCCGCTGTTCTGCGCCCGCTTTCCAAGTGTGGTAGATGGCTGTTGCCACCGGCTCATCCAACAGAGCCACCTCAAGCCCAGCCATCATTCCGGCGCGCGCCATCAGTCCGCGTTTGTAATCGGCGTAGATCGCTGGAACCGTCAAAACCGCTGAGGTGATAGCGGCCCCACCGTTCATCTGCTCCGCTTCAGTTTTGAGCTTTTTCAGAACCTCTGCGATCAGTTCCTCCGGCTGCATTGCCCGTTCGCCGAGCTGGAATGGCTCCTGTTGACCCAGATCGCGCTTGAAACCGCTTCGGTAGCGAGACAAGGCTTGCAAACGCTGGTTTTCGGCTGCTTGTCCAACCAGGACTTCGCCCTGCTGGGTTATATAGAGACTCGATGGGAATGAAAAAGTATGGGAGAGGGGTTCCTTGACCAATACAAGGTCATCCCGCAACAGAAACGCGGAACTGGAATAACAAGTACCGAAATCAATACCCAGGCGCATGGCCTTGATCCATCTTCAACGAGGTTACAGCTTGATCACAGATAGGCAATGTAAGGCTTAGGGAAACGCCGCATCGCCAGACATCAATTATGCGTTGTGATCCTCCTCTCTAATACAGTATAGCGCCAAACAATCGGAATACCTGGAGGGCACGCGTCGCACTGGGGGATAGGCATTGGTTTTCGCAAACGCACACAAGGGGTCGATATCAATCCATGCAATAGCGGATAGTTAAACAACACTTGGCGGACCGGATTGGCTCCGTTCCCGGAATTCAAACGCAGCTTTCAGGTTACTGGTGACCGAATGCTGGAAAAAAACTCACCTATGGCTGCCGACAGTGTCTCGGATCGTTTGGGATCGCGCAGACTGGCCAACATGAAGCTGCGGGTGCCGGGAAGAAAAAGCAGATCTGCCAGCACCCGGTTGAAAAAGTCCTGCGACTCATCAGATGCCGCCAGGCATTCAAGATAGCGGCAGCGCAGCTCCTCGTCCTCCAACGCCTCCCAGGCCCGTCCCCCAATCGCCGTGAGCACGTCGCTGCGAGAGGCTATCGGATGATTCAGCACGCTGTCGATCAGCTTATCCCTATAGGTCAGGGAGATACTGTTGGAGATGCCACGAATGCCAGCAGTAACTATTTGGGGATCAGGTTCGTCCTCTGCCAGGGTCACCCCCACCCTTTTACAGAGCGCTTCGGCAATCGCCACCGGCACCGCTTCATTTTCCAAACAATGACAGAGCGCCTCCAACGGGGATGGGGGCAGATGTGGAATCGCCTCGGCGATTTGCCTGGCCATCTCCGGCCCGGCACAGCGGACCGCCAGATCAGCAATGCCCTGATAGCCGATAAAAGACCACTGATCCCAGCCGAGCTTACCCTGAAAATAGTCGGCCGCATGATCATAGTAGCGGGAAGCAGGCTGTTTCAGCAGCAGGGTAATCTTGGCATGCAGCACAGCCAAACGCTCCTGTTTAGGCTGAAAGACGTAGGGATTCTCTTCCAGGGCTGCCTGCAGGTGTTCGCCTTTGCGTGCTGCCTCGATATTTTCCCCCAGGCTCTCCACCAGTCGATGCATGAAATCGTCCCGTGCGGCCAGCACCAGTTTGCCCTGCTCGTCCAAAGGGAAACGCAGGAACCAGATAAAGGGTTCATCCTGACTTTCACGATCATGAAAGACCAGGGCAAACCAGGCCTGCTGTTGTAGTGGCTGTGGATAGGGAAGCTCAGTTTTTTCGAACTTGAGAAAATCATCGTGAGGGATTTTGCTGACACGGCGCCCCATATCGAAGAAACGCAGCTTTCCGCCTGTGGCTTCGAGAAACTCCGTCAGGCTGGCTATTTCGCTCATACTTCGACCCAATCGATCAAGTGATAGACCAGATCATCCGCCTCTGCTTCGCGAACCACACGACCCAGAATCGAGTTGCCACTCTCCTCCACCGTCTCCTGCCTTCCGGAAACCAGTGGATGCCAATCAGGCAGATCCTTGCCTTCCGCCAACAATCGATAGGCGCAAGTGGCGGGAAGCCAGTAGGGATCCTCCAGATCCTGCGGCGTCAAGGTGACACAGGTGGGCACCAGCACGGATCGATCCATATAACAGGTGCAGCGGCAACCTTCGAGATCCAGTAGATCACAGACCACATTGGTGAAATAGATCTCACGGGTATCTTCGTCTTCCAGTTTCTGCAGACAACATTTGGCACAACCATCACAGAGAGATTCCCACTGTAATGGGCTCATCTCCGTCAGTTTTACTTCCCGCCAGAATTTTCTTTTTTTCTCAACCATTGGCCTCTCTTTTTTCATCCGCGCAATTCTCCGGCTTCAGCATCAATCAGGCAATGAAATTATCTCATGAAAAGTGAAATACCCCTATTCACACTAGGTATTTTTCCTAATCCAGCACAAGGCACTGGAGAAACAACTTGTCAATCTCTTTTATGCACATTAGTGAAACGAAGGCATCAGGTTATTGGCTTACATTTTATTCTTGTGAAAATACATATTAAATACAATATAACTTATTGATTAGTTTAGGTTTATTTGCATTGTGCAGAAATTAAACAATTTAACAACAATACTGGAACAGCAAGGGCTGGGGGCAAACATAATCACCTTACCCACAAAGTTATCCACAGGATCTGTGGAAAGATTTCAGTAATGAAATATACCGATCCAACAGCCTCCGACTGCGTTATTCCAGCGCTGAATGAACTAACAACTGGCAGCGAGTCTCCTTTTTGCAATAACCCGCTTATGGGGTATTCAGCAAAGCCCCGCAGAGGTAAGGTAGCGGAATAACTTGGACGATAGGATCTATCGCGCACCGACAAAGATAGACGATGAGTCAGCAACACAGAGAATTCCAGGCGATTTTCCCCGTTCCATTTGGCGCGTTAGGGATTGTAATGCGGGGTGAAACACTGCATCAGATAGACTTTCTGCCCCAGAATGCTTCACCCAAACCCCCATCAGATGATGTCACCAGAAACGTAGTTTCCCAGATTCAACGCTATTTAGTCGATGGTAAGCGCCTGTTCACTCCGCCCCTGCAACTGCATGGCACCGATTTCCAACAGAGAGTCTGGGCTGAGCTTCAAACGATACCATCCGGTGAGGTCCGCACTTACGGAGAGGTTGCCAAACGACTCAACAGTAGCCCCCGTGCCGTCGGCAATGCCTGTCGCGCCAATCCCTGTCCTGTAGTAATACCCTGCCACCGAGTGGTGGGCGCCGGTGGTATCGGTGGATTTGCGGGTAAGCGGGAGGGTGGGCCGCTGGCGATCAAACACTGGTTGCTGAATCACGAAGGCTGGTCCGGTTGCAACTGATGGTATCACCGGCAGAGGTTCAGGGACGCATCGAAAGTTTTGCCGACGCCCTTTGGATGGAGCGAGGACTGAGCCGCAATACCCTCAGTGCCTATCAAAGCGATCTAAACAAGGTTTCGATCTGGCTGCTACAGCAACGAAAAACCGATCTGCTGAATGCTGAACGCAGTGATCTGTTGCTCTATCTGGCCGAGCTTGCCCGGCAGGGTCTCAAACCCCGATCAACCGCACGAAGACTCTCCTGCCTGCGCCAGTTCTATCAATATGCCCTGCGTGAAGGCTGGATCGAACACGATCCCAGCGCCATCATCGACGCTCCCAAGATCGGGCGCCCCCTGCCCGGCGCCCTGACTGAAGCGGAAGTCGAGGCCCTGCTCGACGCTCCGGATCTGGCGGATGCCCAGGGGTTTCGGGACCGCACCATGCTGGAAGTCCTCTATGCCTCCGGCCTACGGGTCTCGGAACTGATCAGCCTGCGTCCGGAGCAGGTCAGCCTAACCCAAGGCGTGATAAGGGTCATCGGCAAAGGCGGGAAAGAGCGGCTGGTGCCACTGGGAGATGAGGCTCAATCCTGGCTGATACGTTTCCTGAAAGGCCCCCGACAAGAGATCCTGGGTGCCCGGCTCTGTCCCGATCTCTTCCCCACACGCCGTGGCAGCGGAATGACCCGTCAGGCCTTCTGGTACCTGATCAAAAAACATGCGGTCACTGCTGGCATCAGCAAGCATCTCTCCCCACACACCCTGCGACACGCCTTCGCCACCCACCTGCTGAACCACGGGGCGGACCTGCGGGTTGTACAACTGTTACTCGGTCACAGCGATCTGTCCACCACCCAGATCTACACCCACGTAGCGAGGGAACGGCTGAAAAGCCTGCACGCCACCCATCATCCCAGAGGTTGAGAATAGTTTGTCATCTCGACTTTACGGGTTATGAAGCCAACCTCACATTGTGCTACATTCCGGGGAGTTCCAGGTTGACCTGGCAAATCAGGAGTTTTCAATGCCGTCATTCGATATTGTGTCAGAAGTCGACGTCCAGGAGGTGAGGAACGCCGTGGATCAGGCGAACCGTGAGATCGGTACCCGCTTTGACTTCAAAGGCGTGGACGCAAAATTCGAGCAGAATGAGAGCGAAATCACCCTGCGCGCCGAGCAAGAGTTCCAACTACAGCAGATGATGGATATTTTGCGGCAAAAACTTGTCAAACGGAAAGTCGATATCGCCTGTATGGATATCAAGGATCCGGAAACCACACTTAGTGCCGCCCGCCAGCAAGTCATCATTAAACAGGGCATAGATACCGATACCGCCAGGAAGATGGTCAAGGCGATCAAGGCAAGCAAGATCAAGGTTCAGGCCCAGATCCAGGGTGAACAGGTTCGGGTAACCGGCAAGAAACGGGATGATCTGCAGCAGGTCATCACCATGTTACGGGAGGCTGACTACGGCCTGCCAGTGCAATATCAGAATTTTCGGGATTGATTAATGAAGAAAAATTTTAATTTCCGCCGCAAACAGGCAGGCATCCTCTCAGCAGCAACCTTAGTTGCCCTGCTCTCCTTCGGCAATACCCTGGCTGCGAACGATGCCGCAACGATCAAACAAATCCAGGATGGGATCGCCAAGCTGATCCCCGGAGAGACTCCGGACAACATCACCGAATCGGTGGTTCCCGGTCTGTACGAAGTGATGATAGGGCCACGTCTGTTCTATGTCAGCGGTGATGGAAAGTATCTCTTCAACGGTAAACTTTTTGAGATCGCGACAAGAGAGGATCTCTCAACGCCTAAGATCTCCCTGGCCAAGGCGGATGCCATTACCAAGGTTGGTGAGGAGAACATGGTCATTTTCGGCCCCGGTGATGCCAAACACACCATCACCGTGTTCACCGATATCGACTGCGGTTACTGCCGCAAACTGCACAGTGAGATCACGCAATACAACGATCTTGGCATTCGTGTCCGCTATATGATGTTTCCCCGTGCCGGTGTAGGCAGCGCCTCCTATACAAAGGCCGTCTCTGTCTGGTGCGCCGATGACCAGAAGGCTGCAATGACCCTTTCCAAGGCCGGTAAGCCTATCGATGAAAAGCTGTGTGACAATCCAATCGTGGATCACATGAAACTGGGCGAAGTGCTCGGCGTAACAGGAACCCCGGCGGTCTTCCTTTCCGATGGGGAACTCCTGCCCGGTTATGTTCCGGCGGCCAAGATGTCGGCCTACCTGAATGGACGGACCAACCAATAGTTCGACCACCTTGCGAGACAGCCAACGGGGAGCTTCTGCTCCCCATTTTTTTGCCTGATTTTCGTGATACGGCTCACAATCAGCAGAATTGTGAACTAATGAGGTCAATAAATTGAAAAAACCGCCGATAACCTTCCCGAGCAACAATAGTCATTAGGGGAACTAAAATAGTGCAGGCCCATAAACTGGATCTGGCATATCGCTCCGAAACGGGGCCCGTACGCAAGAGCAATCAGGACACGATCGGCACAGATGAGGCTGCCGGTATCGTAATCGTTGCCGACGGCATGGGGGGCGCGAATGGCGGTGAGATCGCCAGTCAACTGGCAGTTGATCTGTTGATGCAATATTTCACTGACGATGAACGTAACCCAGTCGCTGAATCCGACCACCAACTCCAGGAGAGCCTATCAGTTGTCAACAATGCCATCCTGGAGGCTGCAGAGCAGATGCCGGAACTACAGGGAATGGGTACCACGCTGGTATTGGGCATGTTCGATGAGAATCATCTGCGCTACGCACACGTTGGCGACTCCCGACTCTACCGTCTGCGTAACGGCAAGCTGACCTCTCTGACCCGCGATCACAGTCTGATCGAGGATATGATCGATAAGCAAGTATTCTCCTCATCGCTTGAAGCTATTGAAGCAGGTGTTCCACGCAACATTCTTTCCAAAGCATTCGGTACTGCACCAAATGTCGAGGCTGATATCGCTAAGACCGATCTCAAGATGGGAGATATCTACCTGTTCTGCTCCGACGGGCTGACCAGCATCGTTTCCGACGAAAAGATAGAGGATGAATTGCTCAGCACAGAGAAGAATTTGATTAAACAGGTCGATGAACTGATTGAAAACGCCTGCAACAATGGCGGTACCGATAATGTTTCGATTGTGCTGGTAAGCATTGATGAGGCGGCTTGAGTGAAGACCCGCCGGGTTATGAATGCGAAGATTTATTTACTGTATTGGGGTAGTTGAATCATGGAAAAGCTTCTCGTTTTAAACAACAACGAAACGCTTCAGGAGTTTCCTTTGGAGCAGAGACGCGTTGAACTGGGACGGGATCCAACCAACGACCTCTGTCTTGGTGACCAGTCAGTCAGTCGCCATCATGCCAGTCTTGTGCGAATCTATACCGAGTACTATCTGGAAGATCATCGCAGTACCAATGGTACCCGGCTGAATGGCCAGGATATCAAAAAACATATGCTGAAAAACGGCGATGTCATCGAGATCGGAAAGTATCGCCTCAAATACAAGAAACAACAGGAGAAGAGCAACGAGAGCGACCTCGACAGGACGGTCGTCATACAACCGTCAGTCCTAAAACGCGTATCACGGGCAAAAACGGCCAACAATCCGCCAACCTCAAAACCTGGCTTGGCCTTTATCCACTATCTGGCAGGACCGGAGAAAGGTCAGGAAGCAAAACTTAACCGCGCCTTCTTCACTATCGGGGAGACAGGCGGCGATCTTGCGCTGATTACCAAACGTCATCAAGGTTACTATCTGCTGAAGCTTGGCGGACACACAATCCCATCGGTTAACGGAAACTCTGTGCGCGCAGGAGGCGTCGAACTCACACATGGCGATCAAATCGTATTTGGTGAACGCCAATGGGAGTTTCTGTCAGGGAGTTGAGCCTTATTCTGGGAAAGTAAAAAAATTGTTGGAGCAGCGTCCCTCCGCGCCCACGAACTCTTCTCAGCAAGCGGCTGGTTAAATTAAAGTTCCTTCTCTCTCTGCCGCATCAATCAATAGATTCCCGATCATTGATCGTTAAACACAAGTCCAGCCGTTAAGGAGTAACAGACCATGGCACCAGAATCACTTGATCACAACCGCATGCTGCTGGAGATCGACCGCACGATCCGTGATCTCAACCGTAACACCATCAACCCCATGATCCCTGAGCTCACACTGAAAGATCTCTGCCCGGTCATGGAACTGGTCGCCCGTGCAAGGGGACTCTATCTGAAAGAGCTGTTTGAGATCACTGAGATTGCAGGAGATAAAATGCCCTCCCAGGATCAGATAGGACGATTGCAAAAGCTGCGGAAGAACTTCGAGGAGCTGGTCAAGGGCGCACAAGCGCTGGAAATTGCCATAGAGCGTGGATATCTGGACGTCAACCGCTGAACCGAAATCCGCCCCCCTTCCACCGTAACTCGCGCGGTTATTAACGGCAGAGACGCATTGCGATCTCTGCCGTTCTCATATACAACATCCCTGAATGTACCAAGCACTCAGGGACAAAGACCAAATGACCACACCGGATAAAAATGCTGTAAAAAGCTATCTGTTGAGCCTGCAGGAACAGATCTGTTCCGGACTCGAAGAGGAGGACGGCGAAGGCCGGTTTATCCAAGATGCCTGGCAGCGGGATGAAACCGATAAACTCGGCGGTGGCGGTATCAGTCGCGTACTGCGAGACGGAGCGGTCTTCGAGCAGGCAGGGGTCAACTTTTCACATGTTACCGGCAGCAAGATGCCGCCTTCCGCCACGGCACACCGGCCGGAACTCGCTGGGTGCGCATTCGAGGCGATGGGTGTATCCCTGGTAATCCACCCCCACAACCCCTATGTACCGACCTCCCATACAAATGTACGTTTTTTCATTGCCGAAAAAGAGGGGAGCGATCCCGTCTGGTGGTTCGGTGGTGGTTTCGATCTGACACCCTACTATGGAAACGAGCAGGACTGCCGCCACTGGCACGACATCTCAAAGGCGGCATGCCTCCCCTTCGGCGAGCAAGTTCATCCGAAATTTAAACAGTGGTGCGATGACTATTTCTATCTCAAACACAGAGAGGAACCAAGAGGCATCGGCGGCCTCTTTTTCGATGACCTGAACGAGTGGGGTTTCGAAAAGAGTTTTAACTTCATGCGTAGCGTGGGTGACCACTATCTGGAGGCCTATCTTCCTATCGTCTCACGCCGCAAAGCCGCTGCTTACGGTGGGAGGGAACGGGAGTTTCAACTCTATCGGCGCGGGCGTTATGTCGAGTTCAATCTGGTCTATGACCGCGGCACCCTCTTTGGCCTGCAGTCTGGCGGGCGAACCGAATCGATCCTGATGTCCATGCCTCCGCTGGTGAGCTGGCGTTACGACTGGCATCCTGAACCGGGTTCGCCAGAGGCCGAACTCTATGATAAATATCTCAAGCCACGGGAGTGGGCCAGCACATAGGATTGAATCCTTGGGTTTTTGACCTACCATCAAAGTAAACCTGATAACGCTGAACGGAGGGAGTCATGAGTGCTTTCAAAGGATTTCCCGAGGCCTGTCTCCCTTTTCTAGAGACTCTGTCAAACAACAATAACAGAGCCTGGTTTAGCGAAAACAAAACCGCTTACGAACAGCAAGTTCGTGAACCGGCACTGGCATTCATCGAGCATATGCAACCCAGGCTGCAGAAGATCTCCCCACGGTTCCGCGCCATCGCAAAAAAGTCCGGCGGATCTCTGATGCGGGTCTACCGGGACACCCGGTTCTCAAAAGACAAAACGCCCTACAAAACCAACATCGGCATTCAGTTCCGGCACGAACTGGGAAAGGATGTCCATGCACCGGGTTTTTATGTTCACATAGAACCGGAACTCTGCTTTGTCGGCGCCGGTATCTGGCATCCAGAGAACCCCATCCTTGGGAATATCCGTGATTTCATCGTAGACAATCCGGCATCGTGGAAAGCCGCCAGGGATGACAAAACCTTCCGCAGACATTTCACCCTCGAGGGTGATTCGCTCAAACGTCCTCCCCGGGGTTTCCCCCCTGATCATGCGTTGATGGATGATCTCAAACGCAAGGATTTCATTGCCTGCAAATATTTTGATAGCGGAAAGATAATAGCCCCATCCTTTGCCCAGTTCGTAACCAACAGCTTCAAACAGGCAGACCCGTTCATGCGCTACCTGTGCAGCGCAGTGAATGTGAACTATTAAGCCGTAGGCCCGATCAAGCGTAGCAGATCGGGCGTTATTGCATCGGCAGGATCAACAAGATTGCCGGTTCCGCTGCGCTTGAACCGGCCTACATCTAAGGAGTCATCCGGAAAGGGTGACTTCTTGCTGCGAAGTAATAACTCACTTCAATCCAGGGTTGCACCCCCCACCCCAGGCTGTGTCATAATGCGCCGCTTTTGTGCTTAACGCCTTCTCGCTTGCACTTTCTCGCCTGTCCAGCAGTCCACAAGCATCTCACTATTTTCCGGAAAACATTTTGATCTCAACAGCCAATATCACCATGCAGTTCGGGGCCAAGCCCCTGTTTGAAAATATCTCGGTCAAGTTCGGCAGCGGCAACCGCTACGGACTGATCGGCGCCAACGGTTGCGGCAAGTCGACTCTGATGAAAATCCTCGGCGGAGATCTGGAGCCGACTGCCGGCAACGTCACCGTCGACCCCAACGAGCGGTTGGGCAAACTGCGCCAGGACCAGTTCGCCTATGAAGAATCTACGGTGCTCGACACCGTGATCATGGGACACGCCGAGCTGTGGAAGGTAAAGCAGGAACGTGACCGCATCTACGCACTACCGGAGATGAGCGAAGAGGAAGGGATGCAGGTGGCCGAGCTGGAGGTGGAGTTTGCCGAGTTCGACGGCTATACCGCCGAGTCGCGTGCCGGTGAGTTGTTGCTCGGCCTGGATATCCCGCTGGAGCAGCACAACGGCCCAATGAGCGCCGTGGCTCCCGGCTGGAAACTGCGCGTTCTGCTGGCCCAGGCGCTGTTCGCCGAGCCGGACATCATGCTGCTCGACGAGCCCACCAACAACCTCGACATCAATACCATCCGCTGGCTGGAGGATGTGCTCAACGAACGCAACTCCACCATGATCATCATCTCCCACGACCGTCACTTTCTTAACAGCGTCTGCACCCACATGGCCGACCTGGATTACGGCGAATTGCGGGTCTATCCGGGCAACTACGATGAGTACATGACTGCTGCCAGCCAGGTTCGCGAACGTCAGTTGGCCAACAACGCCAAGAAAAAGGCGCAGATCGCCGAACTGCAAACCTTTGTCAGCCGCTTCTCCGCCAACGCATCAAAGGCCAAGCAGGCCACCTCACGCGCCAGACAGATCGACAAGATCCAGCTTGATGAGATCAAGCCCTCCAGCCGTCAGAACCCTTTCATCCGCTTCGAGCAGGAGAAGAGACTCTATCGCCTCGCCCTGGAGGTTGAGGGACTCAGCAAAGGTTATGATGAAAAGCCACTGTTCAACGGCCTGGATCTGATGGTCGAGGTTGGTGAACGCATCGCCATCATCGGACCTAACGGGATCGGAAAAACCACACTGCTTCGCACCCTGGTCGGCACCGGGCACAGGGGCCTGAGTCCAGACAGCGGCACGGTGAAATGGTCGGAGAATGTCACTATCGGCTACTACGCCCAGGACCACGCCGTCGACTTTGAAGATGATATGAACCTGCTGGAATGGATGAGCCAGTGGCAGCAGAAGGGCGACGATGAACAGGTTGTGCGCAGCTACCTCGGTCGCATGCTCTTCTCGCAGAAGGAGATCGAAAAATCTGTAAAAGTGATCTCTGGTGGAGAACAGGGACGCATGCTCTTCGGCAAGATCATGATGCAGAAACCCAACGTACTGGTGATGGACGAGCCCACCAACCATCTGGATATGGAATCCATCGAGTCACTCAACACGGCGCTGGAGAACTACCCCGGCACACTGATCTTCGTCAGTCATGACCGGGAGATAGTCTCCTCACTGGCCACCCGCATTATCGAACTCACTCCCGAGGGTGAGATCACCTTTAATGGCAACTATGAGGAGTATCTGCGCGGTCAGGACGTAGTTTGACATCTCTCAAGAAAGTGAATGCCAACGGGCAATCTCATTTTTCACCAGGTCATCAGGAACAAACTCCTGCTCCAGCCGGCCTTTCTCTGATCGGCAGAGTCTGAGATATAGCGCCTTCTCCTGTTCGGTGAGTTTGGAGGGGATGGACTCTCCTGCCGTTACGGGTTCGGCAACAGCCTTCTCTTTGTTACAGTGTTCAAAGGTCTCCTCATCCATCAATACCGGCGTCAGGGCTGGCTGGTATGAACGGGCTGAGGCGAGCATGGACAGGCCCCAGGTGTCGATATCTCCCCAATAGGCGATATTTTTGTTGCCGATCCAGTCGGCTTGCATCCAGCTTAGATTAAGCCCCGCCCCGAGTATGGCAATGGTGTCGGGCAGTGACGGCAGTTGATAGAGGGAACGTTCGTTCTCGACAATCAGCAGATGAGTGCCAGGAAGTGGTGTCTGCGTCAGCTCGCTGCTTCTCACTCTGAGTTGCCTGAAGGGGAGAAGTCCCGCCTCCAATGGAACGACTAATAGCCAGTGCTCGCTCTCATCGAGCGCCCTGAGGAAAAACTCAAGACCCCGATCTATAACCTGCTGGCCGAATCGCAACTCAAGCAGCTTGCCCACCAGGGTGCGATTGCGCTCGAAAAACTTGCTGTCGCAACCAGCGACAGAGAGCGCCCGCAAGGGTTTGCCTTCGGCGCATCCTGATTCAAGTTGCAGCGCTACCTCACAGGCCTTGATGGTCTCTTCAACACCTCTGGACAACAGCTGTTGCCGCTGGCGAATCAGAAGGGGGTGAAACAGCGGGTCGACGTCAGCCAAGATTGTGGTTACCAACAGGTATTCCTGCCGGATCGTCGTATCGGCCATCGCCTCTATCCACTCGTCAGCCGATTGCAATACCCAGTTCAGTGGGAGTTGAACCGCTTCTGCAGTGCTACGGTAGTTGACGGGCTGCCAGTCGATCTCCCCTGCTGTTACTTTTCGCCAGAGATTGATGTGTTTTCTGACGGCAGAGATTTCATTGTTGATTTGTGCAGGAGAGGGCTTTCCGATAGGCAGCGTCAAAGGCCAGGCGCTATGATCCAACAGCCGTTGTTCGCGCAACTTGCCGTTTTGCCATTGACGTCTGAGTTTGTGGCGTAGATCTTCAGGCGTTTTCATTGGAACGTTCCAGCCGTTTCCTGGCCTGCTGATCCAGCTCTTCCCAACTGAGAGATGTGGTGGTGGCGCGTTGTCCACGCCTGTGTACCAATATCGCCGAGCGTGTGTGTGAACGCAGCAGCCGCATCTCTTTGTTGGGAGTGATGAACAGGGGATGCAGCCCGAACTGGCGTAATGCCCCGATGATACGTGCGGCGACGGACTGAGAACTCTTGGAGAAGGCCTCGTCGAGTACCACCGTGCCGAACAGGGGATGACCCATGCCATCAGGGCAGAGTGCATAACTCAATGAGGCGGTGAGGATATAGCTGGTTATGATCTCCTTTTCGCCACCACTGCCTCCCTGTGATCCGGTGCGAACCTCGATCACCCGCTCTCCGTCACGTTCAATGACCGAAACGTAGAACTGCAGGCGATAGCGTGGATCGAGCAGCGCCTTTGCGCCCACGGTCTTGTGGCGTTCCACCGCATCGCGTAACAGGCGAACCACCTCCACCAGGGCGCGATAGTGGGACTCTCCCTGATCCTCTTTCAACGCGGCACTACGCAGATGGCGTTGCGCCTTCTGGATGGCTGTCAGGGTCTCATGGATCACCCGCCGCGGTTGCAGTTGCAGGTAACATCCGGGCTGAAAATCGACCTTGACCATGGTCTGGTTGAGTTCATCTATCCGCTCCTCGATGATTGACGTTTCGTTGTCAATATAGGCCAGTAGTTGGGTCACCCCCTCATCCGAGGATTTGTTGAGGTACTCCAGAAATCGTTCTACTTTTTCCGGTAGCGCCTCCTTGGTCAGCAGTTCCAATTGTTGAAGATAGCTGGGAATATCACGAATCTCGGTACCCGTTTCTGCAAGTGCGCCGGTATCCTTGGTCTTCGCATTTCCCATCGATGAGATCAGTCTTTTTTCAGTGGCTGAGAGTGTACCTTCAGCCTTGGTCAACTGATTCTGGGATATAGCACTCGCTTCACGTTCTTTCTCATCCAGGAGTTCAATCTCTTCAATCGCTATTATTCCAAATTGGCTGTCTCCTATTGACTGTTGTTCCGTTGACAGCACACTACTCATCCGCTTGGAAAGCAGGCTGATTTTATCCTTCGCCCGTTTCATCTCTGCCTGAAAGATTTTTTTCTGCTGCTCACTTTCCAACAGTTTCTGTTGGCACTTGTGCAGTTTCTGCTTCGCCTGCTGCCACTGCTCTTTGGCGCGCGTGGTGTCGGAGTCGGGATCCTGTAACTGCTCAAGTTGTTGCCGCAGGCGTAGCAGCAACGTCTCGGCAGATGCTATATCGATCTCACTGAATTGCAGCTCTTCCAATCTGGAAAGCAGTTGGATCTGTTGACCAAGCTGTTCATGTCGCTCTTTTGTCCTGGTAAACAGTTTCTTTTTTTCTACAACTTCCTGGCCCACTTGAGACAGTTCATGCTCCAGTTCGCGCAGCCGGTCACGATTACTGAAGCCAGTCATCCAGTCGGCATCGAGACGCCGTTGGTCCTGCTTGTCGAACTGGCCACGCTTACCCGACATCATCCCCTCAACGGTCATTGCGTGTGGGGTTCTATGCAGCACCTCACTGCTATCGACGCAGTGGCGGTCTATATCGGCAAGGAAGGTTTTTATTGCTTCACGCAGCGGGTGTTGCCCAAAGTTTAGTTTGTGGGTGAAACCGTCATTGAGGAAACTGGCCCGGCCGGAATACTCTGCCGCGTCGAGCAGACGCACATGCAGGCGATTGTCGCGTTGGTTGACCCATGCGAGGGCCTGCTGCATCTGTTCGCCCGGTACGATCAGGCGCAGACGATGACTGCCGATGGCACGTTCGATTGCACCTCGCCACGCCCTTTCCTCCTCTTTTATCTCAACCAGTTCCGCGACATAGGCAACAGCATTGAGATCTATACCGAGCGCATCGGTTAGATTCTGTTTGAACTTGAGATAGCGGCTGTCGATGTTGGAGCCGCTATGACTGCGCGCCTCCTGTAACGCTGTTTTTAGACTCGCTTCACGCTCTCTCTTGGAGAAGAGTGACCCACCCTGTTGATCCCGCTGCTGATCCAGTTCGGCCAGCTTGGGTTCGTTCTCTCTACGCACAGCCTCACTGCGTTGCCGGTTTCCGGCAAGTGCGGCCTCCGAGAGGGTTGCATCGAGATCAAGCGCCTTCGCCAGTTGCAGATAGTCGTGAGCCTCACGTTGACAGTTACGAAGATTGCTCTCCTGGATCGTGATCTGCTGTTCCAACTGCTCGATGTTGCCGCCGCCTTGTTCGATATAGAGGCGATGCAGATCTTCAGTCTCCTGTTCCTGTTTGTGCTGGCGGTTTTTCAGGTCAACCGAGAGGTGTTCTCTCTGTGCGAGATCATCTTTGAGACTGGCGTGTTTCTGTTGCCATAATCTGTGTCCCTGGGTAGCGAACCAGAGCGGCAGAATCTGTTTCAAACGGGAAAGCCGTTCGACCTCTTCACTCTTGCGCAAGCGAACCCGCTCTTCCGCCTCGATCGGCAATAGGGATTGTTGCTGGGTGCGGGCGATCTCCAGTTCGCTGTGGATCTCCTTGAGTACATCAAATCCATCCACCACATCGGCAGCGCGTTTGAAGGCCGATTTATCCTCCAGAACCAGTTCGCGAAACAGCGCGTCGATGCTGTTGAGCTGTTTGAGCCCGGCGGCGCGATTGAGCAGGGAGAAGGCATTCTCGCCCACCTCGAAAAATCGCCGCAGTTGGGCCAGATAGGCTTTTTTACTGTCGTGGGTATGGAGGTTGCTCTGTTCCCTGCCAAACCGTTTTACCGCCCTGGCACCACCCTCGCGATGCAGTTCCAGCCAGTCGCCAATACCCAGCTCACTGTTACGACTGAATATCCAGAGCCGTTTGAGGTCACTCATGGATGAACTGCTGCCGTCGAGCCAGAAGAGTCCGGTAAGCGAGACATACTGCCCCCCGTCTGTAAAACGGACGCCGACGGCAGTAACCGTGGAGCCGCTTCTGGCAATATGCGCATTGTCGCCGCTCTCGTTGCCTTCGCCGGAGACTCCGCGAATATAGGAGACCAGGTCACGATCACTCTCGTGCCCTCCGGTGGAAGCGAGATTGTAGAGCGGGCGGGCGGCGACCAGGGTCATCAAGGCATCTACCAGGGTGGTCTTGCCGCTGCCTGTCTGGCCGATGATGGCGCTGCCGTGGGGGTCGATCTCGGCCCGGTGAAGGCCACTGAACGGACCCCAGTTATAGACCTCCAGTTGTTCGATGATATAGGGGGTGCGGCTCTGCAGCTCCTCAAACATCAGCCCTTGCCCGGACTGTTTGGCACGGCTCATTCCTCGGACTCCTGCTGCGCTTTGATCTGTAGTTTAAAGGCCGTCAGCAGGTTCTGCAGGTTTTCCGGGTTGGCGATATGCACAATCAGCGGCCGGATGGTGAGTTGATCGTTTTTATCCACTTCCGAAACCAGGCCGTGGCCCCGTAACTGCTCCAGTAACTGGCGCAGCCGTTTGTCATTGCGGCTGTCGCTGCCGGTCTCGCCGAGAAACTGGTTCAACTCCGGCATCAGTTCATCGAGATGAGCCAGCGCCGTTTTTGTCCCAATACCTGATTCCATCTCATGGGCGATATAGATCCGGCGCAGGATCGCCACCAGCAACGACTGCTCCAGATTGAGCCGTTGACGGCGCACCAACGGGTGGCTCCACTCATCCTTTTCGCTATCTGCGTAGTTTTCAACGATAGCGAGGTATGCGATGCCGCGGATGTCATCGATCTTCAGCGCCAGATCCAATGGTTCAAGGATGGTGTTGACCGCTTGAAAAGAGGTCAGCGCAGTACGATAGAGATTGGGTTTGTGCTCTGCTTCCAAAACACCATATTTGAGCAGCTCCTGCACGACACTTTTTAACGATTGCGGAGTGACCTTCTGCAAGTCAGTGGAAATTGTTTCACCGTTTGTCCCTTCGTCCATGGGAGTCTGTTGTTCTTCACTCATCACAGTTCCAATTCGATACCACTCAAGGCATCGCTGCTCAGTTCCACCTTCGGCAGTGTAAAGCGGTAGCGGATGCCGTCCGGGTTGTTCAGATCAATATGTTCTTGTTCGTCATCGAAGGGGATATCGGCCTCCAACGCCATGGACAGCCAAAGCGCCAGTGACTCCAGATCGTGGGTTGGTGGGATTTTTCCGGCGATTTCGCCGATGGTCATACTGCGTCCCTCGGCAGCCAACAACGCTTGCGTCTCCTCCACCAGCGCCTGCCTGTCCAATGCGTCGAAGGTTGACCAGAATTCATCATCCACCTCATCCAGGTTGGTAGTCTGTTCCACCAGATCAAGCATGGGTTCGATGCCTTCGGAAAGATCTTTAAAACGCAGACGTTCCAGTACAGGCAGGCTGCTGTTGGCGATCCCGATGGGTGGCAGGGGGCCGGGGGTTCGTCGCAGGGCCTGACGACTCCAGTCGATGGTCGTGGCCTGGGCAAAGATATCGTTCAGCAGTTGGCCGACCCTGTGGTGTTCGGAGGCGAGGCCGGTTTTGAGGAAGCCTTTTACGTCACGTTCACTGCGCGCCCGGGCGCGGATCACGATACCGCTCTCACCCACCAACCGGATGATCAGTCGACTCAGCTCTGTTTGCTGCTCCCTGGTCAGCGCCTTATGCACCACGGGCCGCTTCACCAATGAGCGAATGCGCAGTTTCATATTATCCAGTTCGAGTTTGCGCGCCAGTTGCCGTTGAAAGGCGTCGAATACCTTTCCCTCATCGGTCTGCAGCAGCTGCTCATGGCTCTCCAGCAGGCTGTCGACGATATTGCCCCGGTGGCTCTGTTCGCCGATGATCGACTGACGAAGCTGCTGATCAGCTTCCCGGTATGAGTCCTCCACCCGGCGAAAATCGTTACGCAGGCTCATCGAGAGGTTATATACTTCGCGGATCGACTCTATTGCGGACTGTTCCGACAATACTTTGACTTCACCCTTCTGCACTGCGGCAAGTTCAGCTTCCAGGGCGGCTATTTTATGTCGTATCAGCGCCTCGCGGCTCTTCGGATCGGGATTGATGCTCGATTCGAGATTTTCGATTTCACGCTGCACGATGGAGAGGCGCGAGGCGGTGGAGGTCATGATGCGGTTATCCAGGCCATCCACGAAACGGAAGGCCGACTCCAGGGCATCGGTTGCGATCAGACGCCCTTCACGTTCCACCACCAGACCCCGCCGAACCCACTGGCGAATCTCACGTCGCGCCTCCAGCAGATAGTCGCCACCACTTTCAATCTCACCCATCTCGTGGGAGAGTTGCAGCACCTCGCTCAACACCTGAATAGCGCCGTCGAGATCAATACCGTTCAGATTGTCGTCAAATAGCGTTTTGAGCGAACTGATGACCAGTGGCCCGGTGTGGGCCACCAATAGTTGCCAGGCGGGATGGTGTTTCTTGAGGTCGAGCAGAAACCGGGCATTGGATTTTGTATTTTCTGTCACCTGAATAGTGCCCTGAATAATATAGAGGTCTGAGGCCAGACCCTATATTAAAACAGCGCGCGTAACTATTCAGCTTGCCTTTGATATGTGCATCACGACATACAAATTATCAACCCTGAACTTTTGAATTGATGTAGGCTGGTTCAAGCGCAGCGGAACCGGCATCCTTATCGTTCTGCCGACTCAATCGCCCGATCCGCTACGCTTGATCGTGCCTACGCTTTGAACAGGAGCAAACCATATTCTTACCCTGTCACGATACGTCGCACCTGAGCGATCTTCTCACTCAGGGATGTCGAGCGAATCGTCTCAAGCAACTCACCGAGTTTGAAAGAGTGATGCTGCTCATAGGCCACACCCAGTTGCGGCATGTCAGCCAGTCCTGATTCACGGGCGTGCTCGACAAAGCCTTTGTTCTTCCAGAAGAAGGCGCCTGGCATGGTGGTGGGGATCACCACTACATAGAAGAGTGCCCGGCCTATGACTGAACTGGTAAGGGTCAGCAGTAACAGCGGTCCGAATACCCAGGCACTGGAGATGCCAGTTACTGCCACGCCCGCGGCCAGCAGCAGTGCGATTGCCAAGGCACCGTTTCTTAACCAGTAAGAGCAGCCATAGGTGGTTGTCTGTTCATAGAAGGAGGCAGCACCTTCGCTCTCTTTCGCTTTCAGGTCTCGGGCATGGGCCAGCAAGCCGAATCCTTCCAGTGCCAGTCCTGCGGTGGCTGCAATCAGCAAAACCTGTGCAAGTTGGGAAGTCAGGGCACCAAATACCAGGGCAATCAGCGCCAGCAGCAATGATCCAAGACTCAGGCCAGTACCTATGAAGCTTGCCCCGGTATGCCAGTGATTCCAGAAGGGACGGGCCTCGATGCGGTAGAGCTTGTACATGAAATACCCACCGAACCCCATGCCCAACAGGCCCAGCCCGACGAAGATGGTCTGCAGGAGAGTGGCAAACATACCGTCAAAGAAGCTGAACAGCGTATAACCCGCCAGTCCGCCAAAAAAGGCTGAAACACCGGCGATTTCACGACTCACCGGAGAGAGACGCAGGTTGTAAAAACCTCGATAAAATCGATGCGGCTTACCCAGGTGCATATTAAGTTTGAACAGTCCGATAGTTGTGAGTAGAAGCATGATCAGCAGGGCGGGCAGGAAATCATCACTGGCAGTAAAACCACTCACTGCGTCCAACCCGGACCAAGGGCCGATGGTCAACATCGCGAAGGCGCCCATCACCATCTGAATGCTGAGGGTAAAGGCGATATGGGCGTTCTCGTGGGAGCCTAGCAGCTTGCCCAGATTCCACGCCCGTTTGAAACCGTGCTTGGGATCTAGTGTTGGACGAAAGCTGCCATCCGCGTCATCACGATGATATTTCAGCGCAGTACTATCCACACGCGCCATATCCCGCTGGGTGGTGCGGGTCTGCTGGAAGCGGATATTGGGATGGGTAATATCGGTGCGCGGGAAGCCGGGAATCTCAGTCTTCGCCTGGGTGCGGCCTTCGGGGATGTTTTCGATAACACCGAAGTCCAGGGCCTTGCCCAGACAGGCCGAGACACAGGCGGGCTTGAGGCCCACTTCGAGCCGATCCACGCACATGTTGCACTTGGTCACCTGGCCCTTCACCGAGTCAAGTTGGGGCGCATTGTAGGGACAAACCCAAGTGCAGTAACCGCAACCAAAACAGATGTCCGGATCCTGCAACACGGCACCATACTCGGTGAACTTGGTGTAAGCGCGAGTCGGACAGCCTTTGAGGCAGACCGGATCGTCGCAATGGTTACAGGCCATGGAGATGTTGAGGCGCTGATAGGCGGGATAGGAGCCGCCCTCCACAAAACCCACTGAACGAAAGGCGATGTATGCCGGGTTGTCGTTCTTCTCGCTGCAAGCGGCTTCGCAGGCGTGACAGGCGATACAGTTGTCGGCATTAAAGTAGAAACCGTGCTGCTTGTTGCGGTTGGGGTTCTCACCGATGCCGTCGTCATCGTTGATGTTGAGACTGACACCATGACGAGGGTCGTCTTCGCTTACGGTTTCAATGGACTTGCCGTAACGATTCTGACCCTGACATGTCGGGTCATTGAGAAGCGCGTATTCTGGTTCGTTTTCGCGTACTTGAAACATTACTAAACCTTTGGGGCAATTTGTCGGGTTACGCTGCGCTAACCCAATCTACCTACGTGATTCCTTAAAACTTGCGCATTTCCATGCTCAACCTGGCCGCAGCCTGCTGATCGGCAATGCGCTCGATGCGTATCGCCGACTGTTTGTAAGCAGGCTGACGCGAGTGCGGATCCAACAAACCCAGGGTCAGACGATTAGCACAGTCGTGAAAATGAAACGGCAGGAAAACCATGTTCTTCGCCACCCGCTGGGTAGGCTGGGCCATCACCACCGCATCGGAGCGGCGTGATATCAGGCGTACATACTCGCCACGTTGTATGCCCAACTCGGCACACAGATCCGGACTGATCTCGATGAACGGGATCGGGCTGTACTTGTTGTTGTTGCCGATCTTGCCGGTCTTGGTGCGACCGTGCCAATGTTCGATCAGACGCCCGGTATTGAGCCAGATGGGGAACTTCTCATCCGGCACCTCGTTGTTGTCGATAAAGGGCAGCGGGATCAGCTTGGCCTTGCCGTCTGCATAACGGAATGTCGTCTCTTCGGTATAGAGGCGCTTGCCACCTTTGGGCGGTGCCTCGCCTTTGTCCACCTGTTCCTGGGTGTAGGGCCACTGGATACCACGGTTTTTTTCGATCAGCTCGTGATTCATGCCGGAGATGTCTGACAAACGACCTTTGGACAGCCTGCCCATCTCCAGAAAAATGTCGGGAGCATGTTCCGGAAAATCTACCTTGCCGTCGCGATTAAAGCGTTCGGCCATGCGGTTGAAGATCCACAGATCGGGCTTGGCCTGGCCTGGAGGGCGACTGATGGGGTTTATCAGATTGATCCGCCGCTCCGTATTCGTCATCACGCCCTCCTTCTCCGCCCAAGTACCGGCGGGCAGGTAGACATGGGCGTACTGGGCACTCTCTGAATCCTCATAACAGTCCTGCACCACGCAGAACTCCAGCTTCTCCATCGCCTTGCGAACACGCGAACTGTTGGGCAGGGAGGTCAGCGGATTGGTGGCGATCAGCCATAGTCCTTTGATCTGGCCTGACTCGATGGCGTGATAGATATCTGTCTGGAACATGCCGCGCTTTTTGGGAAAGAACTCGGGATCGACGTTCCAGGCACTGGCGATCTCTTCGCGATCTTCCGGGTTCTCCAGATAACGGTAGTTAGGCAGACCAGAGCAAGAGGACCACTCGCGGGTTCCCATGGCGTTACATTGGCCGGTAATCGAAAGGCTTGTGCCGCCGGGCTTGCCGATGTTGCCGGTGAGCAGTGCCAGATTGTTGATACCCACCACGCCGTCAGAGCCATGGGTCGACTGGTTGATGCCCATGGTCCAGATCTGCATGGCGGCGCCTGCATCTGCAAACAGACGCGCCACATGGCGGATGGTGTCTTCATCTATGCCGCAGATCTTTGATGCAGTCACCGGATCGTAATTGGCGACTTCGGCCCGCAGTTCATCGATGCCGTTGGTATTGGCCGCAATGTAGGACGCATCTTCCAGACCCTCGTCGAGGATCACATGCATCAGGGCGTTCTGCAGCACCACGTCCGTTCCCGGGGTGATGGGCAGATGCATGTGGGCGTTCTGCGCCAGCATGGTGACACGCGGGTCGACCACGATCAGTGGGAAGCCTCTTTTCTCCTGCGCCTCTTTCATGCGCCAGTAGATAATCGGGTGTTGCTCCGGCAGGTTGGATCCCCAGGCGATCAGACAATCGGTATGCTCAAAGTCTTCATAACAACCCGGTGGGCCGTCAGAACCGAAAGAGCGCTTGTAACCAGAGACCGCAGAGGCCATGCACAGCGTGGTATTGCCGTCGTAGTTATTGGTGCCGATCAAGCCACGGGTCAGCTTGCCGAGTGTGTAAAACTCCTCGGTAAGCATCTGCCCGGTGGAGATGATGGCGAAAGCGTCACGACCGTACTTCTCCTGGATACGCCGGATCTCGGCGTGGGTCTTATCCAGAGCCGTGTCCCACTCTGTGGACTCCCACGGCTGATGCCATTGCACTCGAATCTTGGGTTTCAGACCACGCCCTGCGGAGTCGAACAGTTCATGCTCGAAGATCCCCTTCAGACAGAGCTTGCCACGATTGACATCAGCCTCGGCCACGCCACGGGACGCCACTGCCCTACCCTCGTCATTCAGCCCCACTTCGATGGAACAGCCGGTAGAGCAGTAGCCACAAGCAGCATACTTCCACTCAACCACGCCCTTATCGGCAATCTTGATGGGGTTCTTTTTAGAGCGTCCGAATAACATGGAGCCTCTCTCAGTCGATTGATATCTGATTCGTGCAATTGTTGTAGGAGCGGCGCCTCGTCGCGATCAGATGGTGAGTATCGCGACGAGGCGCACTCCTACGCTTTATAAGGTAGCCAGAGGTTAAGCCACTGCTTCTACCGGTTTCAGTTGCAGGTAGACCCGACCATCCTCCACCCGCGCCGGGAAGACATTGGCACAGCCCTCATCCGGTCCCATCGCTTCACCACTGTTCAGGTCAATCTTCCAGTTATGCAGAGGGCAGGTGACGGAGCTGCCGTGCATGATGCCTTGTGACAAGGGGCCGTTCTTGTGCGGACAGGCATCCCGGATGGCGTAGACCGTATCATCGGAACCCCGAAATAGTGCGATATCCATCTCCCGGGTCTTGATCACTCGGGAGCCGAGAACCGGAATCTGCGTCAGCTCTACCACTTCAATCCACTCACTCATTGTCTTACTCCTCACACTGCCAGTTCGATAGGGGTGAATTCATTCGCTTGCGCACCGTCAGCCCGCGCTTTCCATGGGTCGATCTGGGCGTACTGCTGACCTATTTTGAAGCGCTCATTAAGCGCCTTGCGTCCGGCCTCATCATCGAGGATGCACTGCTTGATATGGCTCAGCCCCACGCGCTCGACCCAAGGGGCGGTACGCTCCAGGTAGTGGGCCTCTTCACGATAGAGTTGGGTAAAGGCACCGCAATATTCCAGCACCTCTTCTTCAGTCTCTACCCTGCAGAGCAGGTCGGTAACGCGCACCTTGATACCCCCGTTACCGCCGATATGTAATTCATAACCCGAGTCGACACAGACCACGCCGAAGTCCTTGATGGTCGCCTCGGCGCAGTTACGCGGACAACCGGAGACCGCCAGCTTGAACTTGTGCGGCATCCAGGAGCCCCAGGTAAGTTCCTCGAGTTTCACCCCCAGACCGGTTGAGTTCTGGGTGCCGAAGCGGCACCAGGTCTTGCCGGCACAGGTCTTCACTGTACGCATCGCTTTGCCGTATGCGTGGCCGGAGACAAAACCTGCAGCAGAGAGATCCTTCCACATCGCCGGCAGGTCTTCTTTCTTGATGCCGAATAGGTCAATACGCTGACCGCCGGTGACCTTCATCTCCGGCACGTCGAACTTGTCGCAAACATCGGCGATGGCGCGAAGATCCTTGGGTGTGCAGAGTCCACCAAACATACGTGGCACCACCGAGTAGGTACCATCCTTCTGGATGTTGCCGTGGGCACGCTCATTGATGAAGCGCGACTGGGCATCGTCTTGGTACTCCTCCGGCCAACGCGCCAGCAGATAATAATTCAATGCGGGGCGGCAACTGGCGCAGCCATCCGGGGTCTTCCAGTTGAGGTAGTCGAACAACTGCCGCATCGATTTGAGTTCTTCTTTGTTTATCGCCTCGATCACTTCATCATGGCTGCGCTCGGTGCAACTGCACATAGGCTTTTTGCTCGGCGCGGCGGAGTAGCCTTCGCCCACTGTACTGGCCAGGATCGACTCCACCAGACCGGTACAGGAGCCGCAGGATGCAGATGCCTTGGTGTGGATCCGCACATCTTCGAGTGTAAAAAGTCCCTTGGTGGTTATGGCATTGACGATATCGCCCTTGCAGACACCGTTACAGCCGCAGATCTCGGCATCGTCTGAGAGATTGGCAACCCGTGCCTCGTCACCGTGACCGGCATCACCAAGGTCGTGCTGACCAAAGAGAATCGTGCTGCGGAAACCGGAGATGTCGGTACCCTCACGCAGCAGCTGGAAATACCAGGTGCCGTCCATGGTATCGCCGTACATCACCGCACCCTTGATTTGGTTATCGCGGATCACCAGCTTTTTATAGACACCCTGCGCCGGATCCTGCATCACCAGGGTCTCGTCGCCCTCCTCCTCGTTGAACTCACCGGCGGAGAAGAGATCGATGCCGGTCACCTTCAGCCTGGTTGAGGTGACTGAACCTTCGTAGCGGCCATAACCGAGATGAGCCAGGTGGTTGGCACAGACCTTGGCCTGTTCAAAGAGAGGCGCCACCAGACCGTAACAGTTGCCCCGATGCTGTACGCACTCGCCCACAGCATAGATCTTTGGGTCGAAGGTCTGCATGGTATCGTTGACCACGATGCCGCGTTCGCAGTGGATGCCCGCCTGTTGCGCCAGGGCGAAACTGGGGCGAATGCCTACGGCCATCACCACCAGGTCAGCATCGATATTGGAGCCGGCCGCTCCCGGCGTCCTGTCTCCCGCGACACTTGCACATCCCTGTACGGCGTCGGCTAACTTCACACCGGTGACCCGCTCCTCTCCCAGGATTTCAATGGTCTGCGCCTCCATCAGAAAGTTCATACCTTTCTGCTCAAGGGATGCCTTCAGCAGGTTGGCCGCCGGTTTGTCGAGCTGGCGTTCCATGAGGATGTCCATCAGATGCACTACTGTGACATCCATGCCGTTCTTCATCAGGCCGTTGGCTGCTTCCAGGCCGAGCAGACCACCGCCGATCACCACCGCCTTCTTATAGTTTGTGGCGGTCTCCAGCATGGTCTCTACGTCCTTGATATCGCGGAAACCGATAACGCCATCCAGATCGGCGCCGGGCACGGGAATAATGAAAGGAGTGGAGCCTGTGGCGATCAACAGTCGGTCATAAGCCACCGACTTGCCGACTGCGCTCCTGACCTGACGTCCAACCCGGTCGATCTCCACCACCGGGTCTCCGGTGTGCAGGGTAATACCGTTCTCCGCGTACCACTCATGGCTGTTAAGAATAATGTCGTCGATGGTCTTTTCGCCAGCCAATACCGGCGAGAGCATGATGCGATTGTAGTTGGGATGGGGTTCGTCCCCGAAAACGGTGATTTCGTATTTGTCCGCCTCTTCGAGCTTGAACAGCTCTTCCAGGGTGCGGATACCGGCCATGCCGTTACCGATTAGTACCAACTTCTCTTTCATGGTTACCCTCTACATCTGATCCTGCAGCGGAGTTACGCCGCTCTGTTTCGGATCCTTAATGCAAAGGCTATGCCAACAATGAAAAATATTGGGCTATCCCTTTGTTTATGCGTAATCCTTATTTACGCAAAGTCGACGAACCGAACGCTATAGCACACAGCTACGCTCTATTTTGGTGCATCCATCCACTCATTCGCCCCTCAATAAACCCTACTCTACTTATGGGCGGTATCTCCTGCCCATCTGTCTCCCTAACAGTGCTCTGAGAACCTGTTGGGCCAATTGATACACGCTCGGGAAACCGAGAACTTCAGACTGCTCCAAAATCGAACGAAGCTGGCCCTGCCACGCACCGCCATTGAGCCATTTCATGATGTCTGAATGGATTGATATACAAAATTCGTAACTACTCACCCCCCCACCATCCAGATTAACAAACTTGCACCAATAGAAGCTTGACAACATAGCTTGCTGATTCTATGCTGTTGATCCAATGCGATGCAAAGGATCAAAGCTCATGAGCAGC
>JAESPD010000180.1 GCA_016756855.1 gamma proteobacterium endosymbiont of Lamellibrachia anaximandri
AAGAGAGAATTGAGAGAGAAAGAGAGAGAGAAATTGGGAGAGAAAGAGAATTTGAGAGAGAAATTGACAGTGAAATTAAGACAGAAATTGGGAGACAAATTTAGAGTGAAATTGAGAGAGAAATTTAGAGAGAAATTGGGAGAGAAAGAGAAAGAGAAATTAAGAGAGAATTTGAGGGAGAAAGAGAGAGAGAAAGAGAGAGAGAAAGAGAGAGAAAGATAGAGAAAGAGAGAGGGAAACAGAGAGAAATTGATAGAGAAATTGAGAGAAAAAGTTAGAGATAAATTGTGAGAGAAAGTGAGAGAGAGAAAGAGATAGAGAAATTGAGAGAGAGAAAGAGAGAGAGAGAAAAAAATTGTGAGAGAAAGACAGAGAGAAATTGAGGGAGAAAGAGAGAGATATTGTGAGAGAAATTGAGAGACAAAAAGAGAGAGAAATCGTGAGAGAAAGAGAGAGATAAATTGAGAGAGAGAAATTTAGAGAGAAAGAGAAAGAGAAATTAAGAGAGAATTTGAGAGAGAAAGAGAGAGAAAGAGAGAGAGAAAGAGAGAGGGAAACAGAGAGAAATTGATAGAGAAATAAAAAGAAAAAATGAGAGATAAATTGTGTGAGAAAGAGAGAGAATGAAAGAGATAGAGAAATTGAGAAAGAAAGAGAGAGAGAGAAATTGTGAGAGAAAGACAGAGAGAAATTGAGAGAGAAAGAGAGAGAAAGAGTGAGAGAAACTGAGAGAGAATTTGAGAGAGAAATTGAGAGAGAAAGATAGAGAGCAAGAGAGAGAGAAATTGAGAGAGAAAGTGAGAGAGAGAAATTATGAGAGAAAGACTGAGAAATTAATAGAGAAATTTAAAGAGAAATTGAGAGAAAAATTGAGAGAGAAATTGGGAGAGAAATTGAGAGAGAAATTAAAAGAGAAATTGAGAGAGAAATTGAGAGAGAAATTGAAAGACAAGTTGAGAGAGAAATTGAGAGAGAAATTAAGAGAGAAATTGAGAGAGAAAGAGAGAGAGAAATTGGGAGAGAAAGAGAATTTGAGAGAGAAATTGACAGTGAAATTAAGACAGAAATTGGGAGACAAATTTAGAGTGAAATTGAGAGAGAAATTTAGAGAGAAATTGGGAGAGAAAGAGAAAGAGAAATTAAGAGAGAATTTGAGGGAGAAAGAGAGAGAGAAAGAGAGAG
>JAESPD010000181.1 GCA_016756855.1 gamma proteobacterium endosymbiont of Lamellibrachia anaximandri
CAGCCCCCTCGGATAATTTTCAAGTTATTTGAGGGGGTTTTTCTTTATCCATCAGATAATGTGATCAAAAACAGGGGTAAACCCATCAGTTATTTTGCTTACTCTCAGTAGAGGATCACGCGCACCGCCTTGCGGGCCAGTTGCGGAAAGTGGTTTAACTCACGGGCCAGCAGTACCGCGCCCAGGTTGATGATGTTCCACTGACCGCTGTCGCTCTTGGTGATCAGACGGTCGGCCTGTAGCGCTGCAAGGATACCGTCTCGGTTATCGGGCAACGGGGTGTCGGTCAGATCAAAATAGGCGGGATAATCCAACAGTTTGAGCAGTTCATCACTGCCGATATTCTCTGCCGCCTTCTGCTGCTCGAATGGAACCCGGTCGAAGGTACGCCACAACTCCCGCTCTTTGGCCGGGAAATCCTTGAGCTTCTTTTTATAGGAGCCGACGCGGATAAACTCCACGCCGTCAAACTGCACCGGGGTATGGCTGGCGGCGGCGATCTCCAGGATCACAAAGGCGCGCTCATCGACTTCGAAGGTCAGGAATTGGAAATGGATCTTCGGTTGCAGTTTTTGCAGCAGCCAGCTCTCCAACACCTGCTGTTTATGGCGTGCGGTCACTGGGTTGAAGGTGGTGCCGATGCAGGCGTGATCATCATTGGCCACACCCCAGACCAGATAGGCCGATTGTTTGCCCAGCAACGCCGCCGAGTTGGCTAGCGCCGAGATATATTCACCCAGCCGCTGCGGGTCGGCGTTGTTGTGTTTGAACTCGACCCACTCGGTCTCCTGGGGGAGTTTGCACAGCTCATGCAGCAGACTGGTGAGTTGTTTGGGGGTGTGGGTGGCAGGCATTAGAGTTTTCCTGTGACAAATTTGTCTGGAACAAATTTGGACGCCGGCACGGCGAGCCGAAGGCCGAACCCCAGGGATGGGGTGAGCAACGCTTTTTGGCTTTTCATAACTCACCTGCGAAGGTTTTTTGGCTAAGAGCTGAAAATAATTTGTCAAAACCCGCCCCAGAGATGCCTAGAGCTGATTTATTGATATGTATAGTCACTAGTGTCCCAACGTTACCAAACTAAATACGTATAACCAACTGTATTATCAATAAAAATCACCAAATCATGAAGGGCGTCGACTTGAACTACATGGAACCCTGTGAATACTCCACCGGCTA
>JAESPD010000182.1 GCA_016756855.1 gamma proteobacterium endosymbiont of Lamellibrachia anaximandri
GACCCGCCCCCAGCCTATCCACCTGAAAGAGCAGTTGGTGGAACAAGGACTTTCACCTTGTAAGTAGAGAGATCTTTTGACCTCGTACACGTCGCAAATCACCGGCGGCAAAAAGCAGAGCGAGGAACGAGCGGCGCTTTTTGCTGTCCGAGTGCATTTGCCTTGTTATGCGACTTTATTTGTTTGTAACAACTCATTCTGATTGTTTAGTGAGTGGCTGATAATAAGTATGTTTCCGTTGTTGTCTTTAACTCTAAAGTCTCTATTTCCATAATCTCTATCTGACAAGTCGCCAACAACCTCAACGCCTTTAGACTTAAATTCACTGTATATTTCATCTGCATTATCCACATGGATTAAACAGACACCACTACCTGAATATTTTTTTCTTCCTTCCCCAAACTCAATAATTACATCCCCACGCCTAACAGAACCGTACTCTGCACCTTTGTCAGAAACCTTCCAAATACCAGTTATATCAAAACCAAGCATGGATTCATAAAATTTAGTTGTTTCTCTAACACTTTTAACAGGCAATATTACTGTTGTACCTAAAAAACCATTATTCATTGGTGACTCTCCGTCTTGTTTTTGTGTGCATAACGTCGCAAATAACCGGAGCAATGCGAGCGACAGCGAGTATTGCGTCCGAGTTGATTTGCCTTGTTATGCGATTGATTAAAGCTAAATGTAACCATTATTTCTTGGTAGAAGCTGGATGAGACATTTTCATGTAAACACCACCTTGTCTAAGCTCAATGAGCATTTGCTTTAACCGCTTTTGTTTTGTTGCCTCTAATTTTGCTTGGTTGATCCAACCAATGTAATCATTTTGTTGGTAAGCCGGACGAGCAGTGTAATCCTCCATCAGGCTCTCAGTGTTTAAAGCCTTTTTAACAAAGTCAGGCATTGGATGACGATTGCGCTTTAACTTTGAAAAATCAGTTGCCATGAGTGAATTCTCGATTCTTTCGCATAACGTTTAGCATAACCGGGAGCCGAAAGTGGCGTTTTTTTGTGCAAAATGGAGCGCAGCGGAATGCACAAAACAACGACGCTTTTGGATTTCCGGTTAATGCTCTTGTTAGCTGTTTTTGAATGCACCATTGATTGACTTCCGATCCGAGTGCTTTCCGCCAT
>JAESPD010000183.1 GCA_016756855.1 gamma proteobacterium endosymbiont of Lamellibrachia anaximandri
AGGGGCTCGTCTCGGTTAGAGAACATTGGATTAAGTTTCACTATGCTTGATGAACCGCCCGCTGCGGACCCGCATGCCGGGTGGTGTGGGGAGGGAGGGTTAGATACCCTCCCTTACCCGATTAGGCCAAGATGCCTTTTGACGCTAAAAACTCAGGCGGGACATCAGCGTTTTTACGCCCAGCAATAGCAAAATAATAAAGCGGCTCTCCTTCTATCGACAGCCTATGCCGATATCGCTCAATATGATAAACGTCAAGATATTTTGAGAAAATCAACTCTCGTATCATCTTCGAGAAGCCACTTTCATCACTATTATTAAGAAATGTCTCCTTGATGTTGAAAGCCACCCAACCTTGCCCTTGGATTATGTTAAAGGCTTCGATAAATGCTTTTGTAGGAATATCACCAAACCCTAAAGCGGCAACTGTTACCATGCAATCACATTGCCACGTTGCTATATCTTCTTTTTTTTCTTCCGCTAATTCGGTGAAATCCTCTACATAATATGCATCGTATAATCCTGGCCTATCTCGTATTGTGGCATCATACGCTTCTGGAATAATGTCTACTCCAATTAGACGTGATACTCCATGTTTCTTTAGCTCCTGACCCATCATGCCATTGCCCGCACCTAAATCTATAACTCGAAGCTCGGTAAAGTTGTCTTCTGATTGTTTTACGGATGCTTCGAGTATGGAGGTTACTTTGTTTGGGGATGTGCATTTCAGGCGATCGTAGAATACCTGCTCGTACAATCCTTGTACTTGATAGATTTCATCATAGTCATGAAATCTGATTTTTCGCTCACCACCGGAGCCTTGAAGGTAGAAATAGGCTTCATCCTGATTGAGGTCGGATGATTCTGGTTTTGGGAATTGAATTCGATGTCGTTTTTGCATTACTTCCTCTTAGTTGTTGCTTCTTTGGTTTTGTGGCCTAACGCCTTGCTCAGCGGCAGCAAAAGGCAGCGCGAGGAACGAGCGCTGCTTTTTGCTGTCCGCTGGAGCTACTTGTGTACGCCCAGCATGGGCATGAACTTATGGGGTGCAAGTCCCCTGTAGGAGAACCACTGTTGATGGTCGGAAATGATATACACAGGACTTCCTCCAAGTGGGCGACTCCTTTCATTCCCATC
>JAESPD010000184.1 GCA_016756855.1 gamma proteobacterium endosymbiont of Lamellibrachia anaximandri
GTTTTTTATCTGCAGTCTTCAGTTGGATACATTTACTATGCGATTGGAGCACGAGTGATGTGGCGGCGGGAACTGATTTTCGCCATTTTGAACTCCGAAACTTGAGTTAAAATAAAACAACAAATTACAGGGCAGTTTCAATGGTCAGCAACAAATCAAATAATTGTTATAACAAGGTGCTTTCAGCGGAACCAGCAAAACTGGCATGCCGTTTTGCTGGCGCAAAAGCCACGCCATTTTTGCTGGCCCGCTGAAGCACGACGTTAGCCTGAGAATGCAAAAGGCATACGTTGTGCTATAATTCGCAAATGAAGAGCTACGATTGGAACCGAGAGAAAAACGAAATCCTAAAGAACGATAGAGGTATATCCTTCGAGGAAATCGTCTTCCATATTGAAAGTGGTGATGAATTGGACGTATATCCACATCCAAATCAGGAACGTTACCCAAACCAACTAATTTCTGTCGTTGCTGTAAATAACTATGCTTATTTGGTTCCGTATGTTGAATCAGAAGATGGCATTTTTCTAAAAACGATTATACCTAGTCGCAGAGCTACAAAAAGGTATATTGGAGAATAGTCATGGGAAAGTACAAATTAGACCAAGAGGAGCAAGAAATCCTAGATGCATTTGAATCAGGAAAGATACAGCCAATTCCGAATGCAAAGGAAGAAATCAAAAAGCATAAAAAATATGCTGCTGAGACTTTCAAAAAAGATAAAAGAATAAATATCCGTATTGCGAGCCGAGATCTTTCTACAATTCAAAAGCTAGCCATGTTGGAAGGTATCCCATACCAAACATTCATTGTGAGTATCTTGCATAAATTCGCGGATGGTAGGTACATAGAGAAACAGGCTAACAAGGCAAATTAACGCGGACGCATTTTTCGCTTGCTGCGCTCACAAAAAATGCGCCGGTTATTTGCGACGTGTACGAGGTCAAAAGATCTCTCTACTTACAAGGTGAAAGTCCTTGTTCCACCAACTGCTCTTTCAGGTGAATAGGCTGGGGGCGGGTCGGTGCAGTAATGTACCGGCTGAACTTGCCCTGACAATGTGCCGAGGAGGCCCATAAGAAATAGTGACTAAGGTGAGGAATGAGGCACCGGCAAATGGTGAAAGCCGTCG
>JAESPD010000185.1 GCA_016756855.1 gamma proteobacterium endosymbiont of Lamellibrachia anaximandri
CGGCCATCGACATCTCCAATCGCGACTACCTTATTCTGCAGGGCTTGCGGGTTCACGATGTCTATCGCTGGATGTATGCCCTCAACGCCCATTACAACATCCTGCAGTACAACAGCTTCCTGCGGGCAAACCACGGCAGCACCAGCGCCAAGACCGGCCTGTTCTTTCAGGAGGCAACACATAACAAGATTCTCAACAACACCATCGAGGACTCTTCACAGGACAACCTTGCCCTGATCAAGTCGGATCACAACCTGGTGGAGGGCAACACCTTTGTGCGTGCAAGCCATACGCTCTGGGTGATCAAGTGCGGCAACTTCAACGTGATCCGCAATAATCATTTCGATAACGAGATCCAGAAGATCGGCGAGATCTATGACTGTGACAATGTGGGCTTCGATCACGAGTTCACCCTTCATGACGCCACCAAGTACAATCTGGTGGAGGGCAATACCTTTGCCAAAACCAACGCTTACTACAGCACCTCCGGCGGTAACGGCATCCAATATGCGGGTCAAAACGGCATCATTCGCCAGAATGTCTTCTATGCGAATAACTCTGGTCTCGGCATGCAGAACTACAGCCAGGAGGCTCGTTTCAACACCCACAACCGGGTCTACAACAACGTCTTCCACAAAAACCTCTGCGGCGGCATCACCACGATGGATTCTTCAGTGGGGGGCTTTGAGGACAACCTCTTCGCCAACAACATCCTCAACAGGAATACGGACTGCGAAAGGCCGGATGCTCCCTACCAACACGTCTACCGCAACGACATGTCGGGTTATCAGTTCGACAGCAACAACTTCTTCTCCGGCAATCTGGGGGATAAAGTGATCGGACACTGGGGCAGCACCGGCATCACGCTCGCCCAAGCACAGAGCACCCAACCAAACTTCTATGTAAACAACCTGGAGCAGGATCCGCAGTTCGTGGATGAGGTCAACCACGTCTTCACCCTCGAAGCCACGAGCCCGATGATCGATGCCGGACGTTTCCTCACCACCACTGTTGGCAGCGGTAGCGGCACCACCCTGGTGGTCGATGATGCCGGTTACTTCTACGACGGTTTCGGCATCGACGGTGAGGCCGG
>JAESPD010000186.1 GCA_016756855.1 gamma proteobacterium endosymbiont of Lamellibrachia anaximandri
AAACTTCTAAACATAAACTTTTCATATTACCAAGTTTCACATCACAAACTTCCAACTTTCAAACTTCCAACTTACAAACTTCATATTGTAAACTTTCAACTTACAAACCAAAATTTTCACATCACAAACTTCCAACTTACAAACTTTCATAACATAAACTTTCAAAACATAAACTTTTCACATCACAAACTTCCAACTTTCAAATTTTCTTATCATAAACTTCCAAACAGGAACTTTTCACATCACAAACTTCCAACTTACAAACTTCCAACTTACAAACTTCATATTGCAAACTTTCAACTTACAAACCCAAATTTTCACATCACAAACTTCCAACTTACAAACTTTCATAACATAAACTTTTCACATCACAAACTTCCAACTAACAAATTTTCATAACACAAACTTTCAAAACAACAAACTTCCAAATTTCAAACTTTCATAACATAAACTTTTCATATCACCAAGTTTCACATCACAGACTTCCAACTTTCAAACTTCCAACTTACAAACTTTCATAACATAAACTTTTCATATCACCAAGTTTCACATCACAAACTTCCAACTTACAAACTTCCATCGTTCAAACTTCAACGTTCAAACTTCCAACTTACAAACTTCATATTGAAACTTTCAAATTACAAACCAAAATTTTCAACTTACATACTTCCAATTTAAAAAAATTCATAATATAAACTTTCAAAACATAAAATTTTCACTTCACAAACTTCCAACTTACAAACTTTCATAACATAAACTTTCAAAACATAAACTTTTCACATTACAAACTTCCAAATTTCAAACTTTCATAACATAAACTTTTCATACCACCAAGTTTCACATCACAAACTTCCAACTTACAAACTTCATATTGCAAACTTTCAACTTACAAACCCAAATTTTCAACTTACATTCTTCCAACTTACAAACTTTCATAAAATAAACTTTCAAAACATAAACTTTCCACATCACAAACTTTCACATCACAAACTTCCAACTTACAAATTCCATCGTTCAAACTTCAACGTTCAAACTTCCAACTTACAAACTTCATATTGAAACTTTCAAATTACAAACCAAAA
>JAESPD010000187.1 GCA_016756855.1 gamma proteobacterium endosymbiont of Lamellibrachia anaximandri
CTAAACAAAACTAAACCAAAGATCAACGATCAACACTTGCGACAAGCGCCCTTCGACCTTCGACCAACGACCAACTAAACTAAACTAGACTAGACTAGACTAGACTAGACTAGACTAGACTAGACTAGACTAGACTAGACTAGACTAGACTAGGCTAGACTAAACTAAACTAGAATAGACTAAACTAAACTAAACTAAGCTAAACTAAACAACATTAACCAAAGATCAACGATCAACTCTTGCTACCAGCGACTAAATTGTTACGAATAAAATCTAGCGACCAAAGACCAACTACCAGCTACCAACGACTAGCGATCAACGACCATCGACGAAAGACTGAAGAACAACGACCAACAACCTACTCTTGCGACCAGAAACAAAAGACCAACGAACAGGGAACTACGACCAACGACCAACGACCAACGACCAACTCTTGCGACAAGCGATTAAATTCTAGCGACCAGCGACCAGCGACTAACGACCAACGACCAACGACCAAATACTAACAACCAACGAACAACTCTTGCTACCAGAAACAAAAGACCAACGACCATGGACCTACGAGCAACGACCAACGACCAGGGTCCTACGACCAACGACCAACGACCAGTTATTGCGACCAACGAGAAAAGTCTTGCGACCAACAACCAGCGACCAACGACAACCGACCAAACACCAACGACCAACGACCAAAGACCAATAACCGATGACCAATGACAAAAGAACAACGACCAAATCTTGCGTCCAGTGACTAATCGCTAGCGACCAACGACCGACGACCAAAGACCAACTACCAACTAAACTAAATTAAATTAAACTAAACTAAACTAAACTAAACTAAACTAAACTAAACTAAACTAAACTAAACTAAACTAAACTAAACTAAACTAAGCTAAACAACAATGACCAAAGATCAACGATCAACACTTGCGACAAGCGCCCTTCGACCTTCGACCAACGACCAACTAAACTAAACTAGACTAGACTAGACTAGACTAGACTAGACTAGACTAGACTAGGCTAGACTAAACTAAACTAGAATAGACTAAACTAAACTAAACTAAGCTAAACTA
>JAESPD010000188.1 GCA_016756855.1 gamma proteobacterium endosymbiont of Lamellibrachia anaximandri
TCTCAGGCTTTGGCCCAAACCTCGCAATCCCCGGGAAAATACTTTCGTCTCACTCCTCTTACGCATGGTGGCTTGAGTGCCAACTTTCAGGATGGTGAGAATTTCAGTGAAACTTCAGTTCGGTTAATTGGCCCGCTGCCAATTGCTCAATAATCACAACGGTTTCTGCTTCCTGAGCATCCAAAGAGTATCCATTCAGTTCAAGAAAAATAGCGATTACTGACAGTGCGACGCGTTTATTTCCGTCGATAAACGGATGGTTTCCAGCTAATCCATAACCATATGAAGCAGCAAGTTCAAAAATAGTGCTATCACTATTATAGGCAAGCCTTTGCAGGGGACGGTTCAGTGCGGAATCCAGCAAGGCTTCATCTCGCGTTCCTGATATTCCGCCATGCTCTGCAATCAGCATTTGGTGGACCGCCAGCACAACACCAGGCAGTACCCATACAGGTTCGCTCATTTAGCCAACTCATGGAGGGCATTCCGATATTGTTTCATTACCTTTTCGGCTGCCAGCATCTGGCTTTCAAAATCCTGCTGGTATGGGGTAAGAGTCAATCCTTCCGGACCATCTATCAAGTACAGTACATCCCCTTTACCCGCTTTCAATTTACTCAGTGCTTCTTTTGGAAGCACAATTCCCATAGAGTTTCCAATTGGGGTCACTTTTACTTTCAACATAGTGAGCACTACTTGCGTTAGTACGGATGTTATTACGCAGTGTAGTCGTGCCCGATAAGGCCGTCAATTCGAATGAGCGCAATTTTCGCACACTACCCATGTGCCGGTTCGGCTGGCGTTTGGTTGTCTGTTATGTTCCAAAGAAGTCTCAATTGACTCCGTTCCATCCGATTAACGTCTAAGATGAGCTATCCACAGGGGCTTTCTGGAAACTTTGAACGCAAATCGTAACTACTCACCCCCCCACCATCCAGATTAACAAACTTGCACCAATAGAAGCTTGACAACATAGCTTGCTGATTCTATGCTGTTGATCCAATGCGATGCAAAGGATCAAAGATCATGAGCAGCTAT
>JAESPD010000189.1 GCA_016756855.1 gamma proteobacterium endosymbiont of Lamellibrachia anaximandri
ACCGTGGCGAAGAGGGCCATGCTGGATATTGAGTCTCGACTGGAGCGCACTACTGACCTGGAGCACTGGTTCATCAAAATAGCTCCGCAGCCCCAAACCGGATAGTTATTTTTTTCCGCGGCCCTAATATGCCTTGTCATGGCAAAATGAGTTGAATAGTTACGAAAAAAGAACAATCGATACACATCGTTTCTATGTGAATTACACAAAAGACAACGGTAAACAAAGAAAGTGATGAGAGTAACCAATATTCATAGTCGCACATACCAAGCGTCATCAGACAAAATTGGTGCTTTAGTGGATACGCTATCCTCAGACAATGATTTACTGTGGCCTCATAAACTTTGGCCTAGAATGAAATTCGATAAACCACTGTCCGTATCTGCAAATGGTGGTCACGGTCCGATTCGTTACTTTGTAGAAGAGTATGTCGCTGGCAAAAGTATTGTATTCCGATTTACCGGACCCAATGGGTTTGATGGTTATCATGGCTACGATGTAGTTGAACTCGACAATAGTAAAACCGAGTTACGTGAAACACTCAAAATGAAAACGCATGGGATGGCACAATTATCATGGCCGCTGATATTTTGTCCATTACATGATGCTTTAATAGAAGATTCACTAAGTTTTGCTGAACTGCGGTTAAATCTTACGCCTACAGTCTCAGAATGGTCTTTGTGGGTTAAAATATTACGTTGGCTGATTTCCGGCGGAAAAAGTCGCACACAAAAAATCGTCTGAATGCAAATTAATACGAACTCATAAAAGGCTAGCGCATTTTGTGGGTAGGAACAGCATAATTAGTGAGCCCATCACCATGAATAAGCATGAAAAGATAAATTACGTTGAATTTCCTGCGAAGAATATAGAAGCAACAAAGCAGTTTTTCGCCACTGCGTTTAATTGTAAGCGCTCCATCAACCCCATCTACTATCAACCCTGACACGTACGGATAATCTCTCAAATCATTCCATTGAGAGGTTTCATGAGTATCGACAGGAATCGCCGTCCGTTCTGGCAAGACCACCTAC
>JAESPD010000019.1 GCA_016756855.1 gamma proteobacterium endosymbiont of Lamellibrachia anaximandri
CAATTTACGAGCTTTGAAGAGCTCGTGGAGATGGCTGTCGCCTGGGATCTCGACATCCGTCAAGTCAGTAAAAACCACTCTGCCACCACCTTAGATGGCATCACCAGTATACCGGCGGATCAAACAAACCCGGAACAGATTCTTGCAGACAACCGAGGGCATTGGCGTGTGGAAAGCTGCCACTACATCATTGACTGGAATTATGATGAGGATCGTAGTCAGATCCGTACTGGATTCGGGCCTGAAAACATCACTCGGTTGCGGCGATTTGCTATCGGCCTGCTCAAAAGCAAGAAGAGCAATGAGACCATTCCGGAAATGATGAAGAAACTGCTACTGAATACGCGGGCAGTCTTTGATTATCTGAAAATGACTCGCAACTCTAATACACTATCAATGGGTTAGGCGTTAGCGTAGATTTGCCGTGCACCACACTTGCGGAGACTGGTGCAACCATCCAGAATCATTGTATGAAGATACCCAATCTAATGGGGATGACCCGTACCCTGATCGCTGCGCCTTCGGTAAGCAGCGTCAATCCAACCTGGGATATGGGCAACCAGCCGGTGATAGAGGTATTGAGCAGCTGGCTCGAATCGCTCGGCTTCAAGATCGAGATAGTGCCGATCCCTGGTCACAAGAACAAGTTCAATCTGGTGGCCAGCGCCGGTAGCGGCAGTGAAGGTCTGGTGCTGTCCGGCCATACCGACACTGTGCCATTCGACGAGGAGAAGTGGCACAGCGATCCCCTGCAACTCATCGAAAGGGACAACCGTTTCTATGGCCTCGGCACCACCGATATGAAGGGATTCTTTGCGGTCGTCATCGAGGCCACCCGCGAACTGCCGTTGCACAACCTGAAACAGCCGTTGACCCTGATCGCCACCGCCGATGAGGAGAGCACCATGTGCGGCGCCCAGGCGCTGGTCGATCTGCATCGTCGGCTGGGACGTCATGCACTGATTGGCGAGCCGACCGGACTAAAGCCGATTCGTACCCACAAAGGGATCTCCATGGAGTCGATTCGGCTGACCGGCCGCTCCGGTCACTCCAGCGATCCATCGCTGGGGGTCAATGCCCTTGAGGGAATGCACCGGGTCATCGGAGAGGTGCTGCAGTGGCGCGACGATCTGCAGCAACGCTATCGTAATCCTGCGTTCGAAGTTGAGGTACCGACTATTAATCTCGGGCATATCCACGGCGGCGACAACCCAAATCGCATCTGCGGCCAGTGCGAACTTCAATTCGATCTGCGCCCGCTGCCGGGCATGGCACTGAGTGACCCGCGGGCCGAGATATCATCTCGTCTTGAACGACTGCTTACGGGCAGCGGCCTGGCCTGGGAGATGGTTCCCGTCTTCGACGGCATCCCGGCGATGGAGACTCCAAAGGATGCCGCCATCGTGCAGGCAGTCGAGTCCCTCACCGGATTTCCGGCGGGCGCTGTCGCCTTCGGCACCGAAGGACCCTATCTGAACGAGATGGGCATGGAGACAGTGATCTGCGGTCCCGGCCATATCGATCAGGCCCATCAACCCGATGAATACCTCCCTCTTGAACATATCCAGCCTGCAATCAAACTGATACAGTCGCTGGTGAAGAGATTCTGTTTGTGATCTTCTGTTAGCCAGACCCGGAATAGGCAGAAAAATGGTCTCCAAAAAGCAAACAACCGACCCTTTCGTGACCTGGTTTCGCGACGCATCCCCCTATATCCACGCTCATCGTGGACGCACCTTCGTCGTCTGCTTCGGTGGAGAGGCAGTGGCGGACAGGCGCTTTCCAAACCTGATCCACGATCTTGCCATTCTCCAGGGACTGGGAATCCGTCTGGTGCTGGTACATGGCGCACGCCCCCAGATCGAAGAGCGGCTGCAGGCACGCGGCGCCAAGATGCACTACATCGATGGCCTGCGGGTAACCGACGATGCGGCGCTGGCCTGCGTCAAGGAGGCCGCCGGCGCGGTGCGGGTGGAGATCGAGGCCCTGCTCTCCATGGGACTCTCCAACTCTCCCATGGCCGGAGCACAAATCCGGGCAGCCTCCGGCAACTTCGTCACTGCAAAACCTATCGGCGTCAGAAACGGTACCGACTACGGTCATACCGGAGAGGTTCGCCGCGTCGATTCCGCAGCCATCGAGCAGCGTCTGGAGACCGGTGCGATTGCCATCATCCCCCCGATCGGCTACTCCCCCACCGGAGAGGTTTTCAACCTGAGCGCCGCCGATGTCGCCGCATCCGTGGCCATCGCCTTGGGGGCGGACAAGCTCATCAGTCTGGTGGAGGGCAAAGGGTTGACCGACTCACGGGGACGCCTCATCACCAATGTGGTGCCACGGGATGTGGACACCATCCTGTCACGGCGCAAACGGCTGCCGGAGGATATCTGTCAGCATCTACGGGCGGCGGTCACCGCCTGTCGCAGCGGCGTCAATCGCATCCATCTGCTCGACCGGAGGGGTGACGGCGCGCTGTTGCAGGAGCTCTTTACCCGCGACGGCTCAGGCACCCTGATCACCGCGGAACCCTATGAGGAGACCCGCACCGCCACCATCGACGATATCGGCGGCCTGCTGGAACTGCTTGAACCGCTGGAAGCGGAGGGGGCTCTGGTACGGCGTTCACGGGAACTGCTGGAGACCGAGATCGAACGCTTCACCCTGATGGAGCGTGACGGCATGGCCGTCGCCTGCGCCGCCCTCTACCCCTATGCCAAGGAAGGGATGGCAGAGCTTGCCTGTGTCGTGGTGCACCCCGACTACCGGGACGGCGGGCGCGGGGACAGGCTGCTGGAACAGATGGAGACCACTGCCCGCAGCCAAGGCATCCGGCAGCTGTTTCTGCTCACCACCCATACCGCCCACTGGTTTCGGGAACGGGGTTTCGTCACCGCCGAGCTGAAATTCCTGCCGATAAAACGTCGGCAGCTGTATAACTATCGGCGCAATTCTAAGGTGCTGATCAAGCAACTCTCCTGAAGCTGATTCAGGCAATAGGATGTCCGATATCAGGATGAGGAATGGGTGCAGCTAGGGGGTTGATCTGGTTCGACAGGATTATCGCCATTGTGGCGGTGCCGATCTGTCTCTACTACCTCTCCTCGTTCACTCCCGATGAACGCCCGACCCTGGAACAGATGCTGCCGTCCCAGGACCAAGGCAGACTGGAAGAGATCCGGACAACCTTCGGCATCGAACCGAACCGGGTGATCATCGCTATCAAGCCGCAGGCGGAACCCAACAGCATCGAGAGATTGAAGCAACAGATAAGTGCCATCGACAATGTTGCCGATGTCATGCAAATCTCTATCGGCGGGCAGAATACCCGCCTGCTGATCATCGGCATCACCGCCGGCAACTCATCCATGCAGGCAGCGCGTCGACTCGAAAAGGCAATAGCGGCATTGACTGCAGCGTTTACAGATACCGTCGCCGCTACCATCGGCACACCTCAGATTCGGGTCGCATCCTGGCAGAGTGCCTACGAGGATATGAGAAACATCCTCCCTTGGCTCCTGATCTCGGTGACACTGATCCCCTACCTCTTCTTCAGAAGCCTGAGCGCTTTGCTCTTTCCGCTCTTTGTCGCCAGCATCTCCTGCACCCTCATCCTGCTTCTGGTGCAACACTTTGAGCGCAACACGGGACTGATAGCGGTGGTACTCATCCCCATTGTCTGGTCCATTGCAACCCTCGATGCCATCCATCTGATCGATCGCACTGCCCGTCTTGCAGGCAAGCGCAATACTCTGTTCCCAGGCGTTGAAATTCGTGCCTTGGCCCATCCCTGTCTGCTGACCACCCTCACCACCGCCGGCGCACTGCTCATATTGGCGCTGCAGGAGGATTCTCCCCTACTGCACGACCTGGGGATCTGGGCAGGCGTCGGCGCGCTACTGGCCTATCTGCTGACTTTTGTTACCGGCACACTTTTTCTCTCTAGCGGGACCAGGCATCGACCCGTCCCAGGCTGGCCAAGGTATCTTGCGCTGCAGGCAGTCCGCTATTCACAACAGCATGCGAAGGAGATCCTGACAGCATGGGTCGCGCTACTCTGCATCGCCCTTTCAGGGCTGCCTTCACTGCAACTGACAGTACGCTTTCCAAGCCTTTTTCACCCGTCCCATACACTTGAAGTGGAGATCGACAAACTTGCCGCGATGAGTGGAACTGACCTGCGGCCCGTGGATGTTTTCATCGAGGCCACAGACGACGTCGGCGCTGACAGGATGGCGCTCCTGAATGCAGCCAGGGCAATAAGGAACTACGCAAAAACATGGCCCGAAACGAAAATGGTTCTGCCGTTTGCGGCAGGGCTGGAAACAACTACAGCGTCGAAACCCGGCACAGCAGAGGCAGCGCTCTCAGACTGGTTCAAGCCAGACAGCGCCACCGCCCGGGTGCAGCTCCATTTTGCCCCCCACTCTTTTCAACGCCACAGCGAACTCATCGATTGGCTGAGACATTTCGACCGCACGGTATTGTCTCACCACCGGCTCTGGTTCGGTGGCACGGGTTACGACTACCATCGCATGGAACAGCTGGGCGCCAAAGCTGGCATGATGGGGCTGATCGGATCACTGGCGATCATCATGGCAACCCTTCTATGGACCTTCCGTGGCAACACAGACAATATTGTCCCGGCATTTATCGCTCTGCTGCTGCCGGCCCTGCTGATCGGCGGAATAATGAGCCATGCAGGCATCCCCTGGAGCCTGGGCATGATGCTGCTGCCGGTTATCTATATCGGCCTGGCGGTGGACTACACCCTGCATCTGCTATGGCCACTGCGGCATAGCAAACGCTCTCTCCCGAGACGGCTGCAAAGCGGCGCTTTGCGGGCCGGTCCTGCGCTACTGGCGACCACCGCAGTTATTGCCACCTGCACGGCGGCACTCTCCCTCTCGACCATTCAGGTCAACAGGGAACTCGGCGGCCTGCTGGCTACGGGTCTCATACTTGCACTGTTGAGCAGTCTCACCCTTACCCCGGCAATTATCAGGCTTTGGAGACACAGATCAGTTCGATACTGATCCGCAGGATCTCCGCCCCTGCCCCGTTCGGCTTGATTGTCAGCACCACTGTCGGGGCGCCTCCACCGGCCAGAAAAGCATCGACGATGGCGCTGTAGAGGTCTGCATGGGCAGTCACGACGCCATCCACTTCATAGACGAGGGTGCTTTCCATATCCTGCGGCACCACGATGCCTTCATCGGCAAAGAGGTTACCCGCTGATGCGCCGGTGACAACCAGCCTGAAACGCAGATGATAGGTAAAGCCCCCAAGGGTCGCTTTGATCTCTTTGCGGTAGGTGCCTGCAACGGGAAAACCCTCTCCGTTGCCAAAGCTGCCATTGTTAAAACCGGCAGCACAGATACCGGCATTACCGAACTGGTAGTACTCCGCTAGCGTCAGAGCCGCCATGCCCACATCGCCTGGCGCAACCATATTGACATTGTCCGCCGGATTCCAAAACGCATCCAGACCACACTTCTTTGAATAAATATCGGGATCCCCGCCATCGAAGGGGACATCGAGATAGACGAGCGCGCCATTCAGCAATACATTTTTCAGCTCATCGAGGGCTGCCTGGTCGGCCAGGATGTCCTGCGTGGGACAGGGCGCCACATCGGGCTTGTCCGCAGTCGTCAACGGAATCGTGGTGCTGACCGTGCCATCGTCTGAGTCGGTGAACGGGCAACCGCCGACCAACAAAAAAGCCAGTCCAACAAGTAAAAAACGCAGTTTGTTCCAATGCATGATTCATCCCCAAAAGGTCAGTTGCTACTACTATCAATGCCTCCCTTGGCGGATCCAACTCCAGGATTCAGTTTTACCGGCTTAGAAGCCTCTATTCGTCACGGGTATACTGGCAGTATATGCCAGAATCGAAAGAGGGTTTGAACACTGCTTTCTCCACGCCTACGCCTTCCCGCTACCCTGCTGGCGGCACTGCTGCTCTCCAGTTGCACCAGCATTGGCTACTATGCGCAATCGATCCAGGGACACCTGGACCTGATGCAGCGCACGGAACCAATCACAGACCTGTTGGACAATCCACAGACGGATCCACAGTTGAAACAGCAGCTTCAGTTGGTTGAAACCCTGAGGGACTTTGCAAGCCAAGCGCTGAAACTGCCGGAAAACGAGAGCTATCGCAGTTATACCGATCTACAGCGTAAGGCTGTGGTGTGGAGTGTCATAGCCGCCCCTGAATTCTCGATCCATCCTAAGCAGTGGTGTTATCCGGTGGTGGGTTGCGCCAGTTACCGGGGTTATTTCAGCAAAGCCGAGGCGACAGCCTACGCCAACCAATTAAAGGACGAGGGGCTGGATGTCACCATCGCCGATGTACCCGCCTACTCAACCCTCGGCTGGTTCGACGATCCACTGCCCAGCACAGTGATCCATTGGCCGGAAACCAGCCTCGCACAACTCATATTCCACGAATTGGCCCATCAGCAACTCTATCTGCAGGGCGACAGCGCCTTCAACGAAGCCTTTGCCACGGCGGTGGCCCAGTTGGGTGTGGATCAGTGGCTGCGCACGAAGCAGAAAGCCACCTCGGCCTGGCAACAACAGCAGTTTCGGCATGAGGAATTCACCGCCCTCCTGCTGAAGAGCCGAAAGGCACTGGAAACGCTCTATGAAAAGGAGATGACGGAATCTGAAATGCGCGATCGCAAGGCCGGTCTGTTCTCTCAATTACGCCAGGACTATCAGCAACTGAAACTGCAATGGAATGGCCTCGGGCGTTACGACCGCTGGTTTGACAAGCCCATCAACAACGCCTCTCTGGCACAAATTGCCACCTATTATCGACTGGTGCCCGGCTTTCTCGACCTCTTTGAACAGCAAAACCGGGACTGGAACGCCTTCTATCAAGCCTGTACCAAGCTCTCCACACAGTCTGAAACGGAACGTATGGCAGCCCTAACCGACAAACTGTAGGCCGGCTCAAGCGTAGCGGAGCCGGCAAATATCGATAGTTGTATCGAATCGTTTTGCCTGATCCGCTACGCTTGATCATGCCTACAAGCCCAGCAGGCTACCGTCAAAGCGTCACACAGTTTTACAGATATTCCTCGCCGCAACGCTTAATATCTCCGCATCAATAACTGTATTAGCTGATACTAAAATGACACAAAGAAGGATCAAAAGCAGCCGCTGGCTGAAGTCATTCCTGACTACCCAGATTGGCGTCCCTCCTGAGCAACTCCCCCTTGTTCAAGGTGGCGTGGAGTATTGGGTCACGCTCAACAATTGGGGTGAAAAGAAGTTATCCCCCCCAGTATGGCGATTTGTTCAGACTGCCTGGGATCAAAAACGTCTGCAAGCCAAGAAGAAAGCGGCCAAGTGCCTGCTGAACGCTTCAAGACAGACTTTGATTCAAGCTGCTGAAGCCAAACCTGACGCCCATCACACCAACCTGGAAGGGTTGATTCTGAAAAACGGCCTCGCCGCACTTGATGAGAAGGAAGGCAAGCGAATTCTTGCCGGGATCTCCAGCAACCTGAGTTGAAAAAAGGGGTAAAAAAAGGGGGACGCACCACGTTTTCCCCACGTTTCTCGCTCTTACCTCTTTTGAGCTGACTAGCAGAAATCACTTGGTCCTAAAGTCCTGCCTGGTGCTTTTTAAAGTTCTCCGCCTGTTCGAATATCTCCTTGTACACCTCGTCACGGTCGACGGGGGGATAGCCGTGCTCGGCAAGCAAGATGATCAGGTCAACCTTCAATTCGGCCTTGATATCATCCCGCCGATTCCAGTCTGTATACCGGGCCTTATCCTCAACGACGGTTTTAACCGCTTTGGACAGGACAATAAGTTTGTTCTCCGGGTACTCAAAATCGTATTTGATAGCCAACCCCCTGAGAATGTCGTAGAAGGCTTTTTCCTCAAAGTCGATGCCCAGATCGGCGAATGATTCCTTCTCTCTCTTCAGGGCATGCAGCAGGTCGATGATCTCATCTGTAAAGTCTTCAAGTACATTACTGACCAGCACATCATCCTCTTTGCGTTCGTTGTAGCTATCGACAAGCGCCTTGAGCTTCTTCGAGAAATCCACGCCCTTGGTTTTGTTGATCTTCCTGAAGTCGTCTATCGCCTTGGCGAGCAACTGCTGAAGTAGCTTTATCCTTGTGTTTGGCAGTTTGATCTTTTCGATCTTGGCCAGATAGTCGTCATCGAAGATATCGGTTGTGCCGGCGGAGTCTTCGCCCATCTTGAAGATCTCTTCCACTCCATCCGCTTTAAGGGCTTCGGTAATCATCTCCCTGACTTTTGCATTCATCTGCGCGGTATCCGGCGCATTTCCCTTGGTGAGTTTGAAGACGATGGAGCGAACGGCAAGGTAGAAATGAATCTGGTCGCGCTCGGCCTGCTTCAGCGCTTCAGAACCGCTACAGATGTCATAGGCGGCCTTCAGGCGTTTCACCAGATGCATGAACCGCTTTTCGATCCTGTCGGTGATCTGCGCATACTCAGCCGCCATATTGAGACATTTGAGCTGCTCCAGCGGACTGCCCTGGTGGTAGGGCGTTGCATCAAACTTGTGGAACAGCTTGTTCAGCAGGTCAAGATGATCGCGCACCACAATGATCGACTGTTCGACCTCCTCGATACTCTGTTTGTCGGCCTTGTTGTAGTGCGCCAGGGCAAGATTCATCTGTTTCTTGATGCCGATGTAATCGACCACCAGCCCTTTCTCTTTGCCCTCGATCTTGCGGTTCACCCGCGAGATGGTCTGGATCAGGTTGTGGCGCTGTATGGGCTTGTCGATATAGAGGGTATCGAGGAACGGCACATCAAAGCCGGTGAGCCACATATCCACCACGATGGCGATCTTGAAATTCGACCTGGCATTCTTGAACTGCCGGTCCAGCTCTTTGCGGTACTCTTGAGTACCCAGTCGGTCGTAGAGTTCCTTTGGGTCATCCTTGCCCCGGGTCATGATCATCTTCACCCGTTCGATGGGCTTGATGCTCTTCCTCTCCTGCGCGGTCAGGGCGGCTCCCGTTTCGCAAGCCAGTACCTCATTCCACTCAGGCCGCAGGGCGATAAGCCCCTGCCAGAAGGCATAGGCAATCTCCCGCTTGCTGCATACGAACATCACCTTGCCCTTGAGGGTCGATCCCTCCTCCACCCGCTTCTCGTAGTGTTGCACGAAATCCGCAGCCAGCGCCTTGATGCGATCCGGGTCACCAAGGATGGAGTTCATCTGGACACTGGCCTTTTTGCTCTCTTCGATCTGGTAGTCGCTGGCCCCATCTTCAGCGCACTGGGCGTAGTAGGCTTCGATCTCTTCCAGCCTGGCATTATCCAGTACTACTTTGGCGGCACGGCCCTCGTAGACAATACGCACGGTGATGCCATCCTTCACCGATTCAGTCATGGTGTAGGCATCCACCACATCGCCGAACACATCCAGCGTGGCATCGATGGGGGTGCCGGTAAAACCGACATAGGTGGCGTTAGGCAGGGAGTCGTGCAGGTACTTGGCGAAACCGTAGGTACGCTGCACGCCCTTTTCGGTTACGCGCACCTTTTGGTCGAGGTTGATCTGACTGCGGTGGGCCTCGTCGGAGATGCAGATCACGTTGTCACGTTCGGTAAGCAGTTCGGTGTCTTCGGTGAACTTATGGATGGTAGTAAGGAACACGCCACCGCTGTTTCGCCCCTTGAGCAGCTCACGCAGTTGGGAACGGCTCTCCACGCTGACCACCGTCTGATCGCCGATGTATCCCTTGGCATTGGTGAACTGGCCCGATAGCTGATCGTCCAGATCGGTGCGGTCGGTAATCAGCACGATGGTCGGGCTTTCAAAATCGACGCTCTTCATCAGCAACCGCGTCAGGAACAGCATGGTGAAGCTCTTGCCGCAACCGGTGGCCCCAAAGTAGGTGCCGCCCTTGCCGTCGCCCTCCGGTTTACGGTGCGCCTTGATGTTCTGGTAGAGCTTTGTCGCCGCGTAGAACTGCGGGTAACGACAGACAATCTTATCTTCTTTCTTGGAGACATCCGGAAAATAGACAAAGTGGCGAATCACCTGCCGTAACCTGTCCTTGTCGAACAGCCCCTGAATCATGGTATGCAGGGCGTTGATGCCGTCCTGTTCGATGGTCTCGTTGCCGCTCACCTTGCGCCAGGTGTAGAAATAGTCGTAGGGCGCAAACAGCGAGCCCATGCGTGAATTGACCCCATCGCTGATCACGCACAGGGCGTTGTATTTCATCAGCTCCGGAATATCACGGGCATAGCGGGTGGTGAGTTGCACCCAGGCGTCATGGATGGTCGCCTCTTCCCGAATCGCGCTCTTGAACTCGAACACCACCAGCGGCAGACCGTTGATGTAGAGAATGCCATCCGGGATGCGCCTCTCGCTGCCCTCGATCTCCAGTTGATTGACGATCCTGTAGATATTCCTGTCGGCTGCATAACCGGCCGATGCTTCCGCAACAATGGACTCAACCTCGCCATCACGGGGAAGCCGCTGCTCGGGTAATCCTGAATAGTCGATCAGTTGGATATAGAGGTCTTTCTGGCTACGATGATATTTTTCATTGGCTGAAGGCTCCCGCTTGAGCAGAAAACCGTCGGCCACCAGTTTGTGAATAGTCTTGTTGGAGTCGTAGAGATCAGCGGGAGAGAGGCGTTCCAGCCGCTGGATGATCGAATCAATCTCACCCTTGGTTATCTGGTCGCTGGCATAGCGCTTTTTCAGAAAGGCCCGCAGATCAGCTTTGATCAATACTTCGCTGGGCTGGCGCGTGAACGAATCGCCCTTGTGATGGGGGAATCCCTGTTCTTGCAACAGGGCGATAATGGCCTGTTCGAGTTTGTCTTCTGTGAATTTAGTCACTGATTACTTTCCAATACCCGCTTTTATCGGAACCTGCTCGACGTAAATGCTCTTTTCGCAGTTTACGGATTCTGCGTTGAATGGTACTTAGGGACTTACCCGTCAGTGAGGCCAACTGCTCCTGAGTTACATAGGGAGTCTCTCCGCAATAGATGAGTATTTGTCGATCCAGGCTATCCAGCTTGGTCGGTACCCCGTCACTTACCAGGTCATTTGCCTCGTCATTCTGCGTTAATGCCTGCTCTAGTGCATCGGTCAGAGCTTCCAGCATAAACTCAACAAACAGTGTGCCTTCGAACTGTTCATCTGCACGGGCCAAGGCAGCGTAATAGGCTGGCTGGCGATCACGCACAACAGTTTCAACAGGCAGCCAGGCCAGTTCGGATCGCCACTGCGATAAAATCAGGGTCTGCCAGAGCCGTCCCATACGCCCGTTACCATCGGAAAAGGGATGAATGAATTCAAACTCATAATGGAACAGGCAACTGGAGAGTAGGGGGTGAAGGTCTGTATTGGTTAGCCAACCCTGTAGATCCTCCATCAAACGAGGCACCTGCTTCGCCGGAGGGGCCATATGGATCAGCTTCTTGCCTTGAAACACGCCGACGCCGCCAACCCGATAACAGCCTGGGTCATCCACCAGAGCAATCATCAGCAGACGATGTGCATCCAGCAAATCCTGCTCACTGCTGGGCGCCCATTGTTCCAGTTGTTCATAGGTTGAGAAGGCATTTTTCACCTCCTGAATCTCCCGAGGCGGGCCTAGCACAATTTTACCTTCAATCACCGCACTGACCTGTTCCACGCTTAGCGTGTTCTGCTCAATTTCAAGAGAGGCCTGAATGGTTCGGATGCGGTTGCCGCGTCGCAGCATGGGTGAGAGTGTGGAACTGCTTTGTCCTGTCCAGGCACCCAGTCTTTCACTAAAGCGTGATACCAGATCAAGCATCCGGTTTGTGAGGGTAAAAGGCGGTTGGTAACTCATCAGATCGCCTTGATCAGTTTCTCGGCATCGGGGATGCGGAGTTGGCCGGAGAGGAGTTTGGGGAGGAGGGTGTCTCTAATCAGGCTAAGAGAAGTATTTCCCGAATCATTGAATAACTTTTTCTCGTAAATCATCGAAATTAGCCGATCAAATTCGTCCTGTATTCCAATTTTAGGAAATACACTCCACAGACTATAAAAGTCATCACGACTAGTTGATGGGATTGCTGACCCAGAATCCATACCGTTAATATCAAATCTTAGTATTTCGTAGTATGCCCATTTAACACTCAATGACACTAATGGAGATAAGAAAAAAGCTGTGTCGATTACATAGAATGGGGTTTCCGAATAATGAACCCCTCGGTAGGCTCCTTTGCGTCCGATGATTATTCCTTCTTTATCACAAAGCGCCTTGCCAGTTAGACCTACTTTGCCATTTGTTCCGAAAACGGGGACGCTGCCTTCTCCTTCTCGATATCCTTTTAAACTCTTCCCGTATTCGAGCTTTGCAAAGCTCCCCCATTGCATACACTCCCACCCCTCCGGCACCCACCCCATCTCCTCATTGAAGACAAAGCGGCTGGGAAACTGTTTTTGAATCGCTTCGGGCAGGGGTTTGCGTTTGTCGCCCAGCGCCTTGCGGGCCTCGGCTCGGGCGTGCAGGGGTTCGGGGATGGGGTGGCCTGCGGCCAGGGCGTTGTCGATGACCGGATCGAAATCGACAAACCAGCTCTTGAACAGCGCCTGCGCCATCGCCTCCAGGGTGGCGTTCATCTGGCGGTTGAGTTCGATTTTGTCGTCGAGGGTACCGAGGATGTGGGCGATGGATTTTTGTTCAAGGAATGAGGGGAACTTTAAAGTGATTCTCCGCAATTCAGATTGTTTTATTCCATTGACCGTCGTCCCTGTACCTCTTCCATCAAGTTGGTGCTGCACGAACTGAGATGCCATCAAATATTTAAGAAAAGTGTTATCGAGTAATTTGGGCTTTCCCCTGAGTGTGATAACTCGCTGGGCAAGAGCCACTTTCCGTCCATCGAGTTGCGCCACCTCGCCAAGAGGAGCTTCTGTAGTCATAACTATATCGCCAAGTTCAGGAATGCCCCGGCGCATCCAGGAATCGTAATCTTCTTCAGCTATGAATTCAGTGACAGGTAGTATCGTCCCTTTTTTGATGATTTTTGCCGTAATAAGAGGAATGCCAGAGGTTCTCTTCTTTGGGGTTTTTCCACGGTAGTCAATAATTGCAGCCATGCAATTTTCTAACATGCATTCTGTCCACCCGACAGTTAATCGCTGTTCAATTTTCTCCTGAAAAACAACATGTTCGGCTTCAATGTTTTTCTTGAATTGTTCCGGTATTTCATCCCAAACAAAAAAATCCACCCGGAAAGGTAAATTGCTTTCCTCAAAGGCTTCACGCAGTAACGAAACCTGAGTGCGTTGATCAGGTTTAGAGAAAGCAACCAGATCCAGATCAGAGTCTTGGCGTGAAGTCCATTTCACCCGTGAGCCATAGGCCCAGACTTCAGTGTCTGGCAAATATCGGTTGAACAAGGTGAGCAATTCCTTTCGCTGCCTGGGCGTTATATCGATAGGTGTGTCGGATGCCATGCTCAGTCCCAAGTTCCACCACTCATGGTCTGATAAAGCCCAATGGCATCGTCAATAAAGGCTTCCATTTTATCTAGTGCTTTCTGGGCCTTTTCGCCGCTGTAATCGTGAGAGGTGCCTACGCGTAGGTCAGCGTAGTTCAACCACTGCTCGATATCAGAGGAAAAAAGTTGGTTTTCGTTGGCCAGTTTGAATACGGGTTTAGGGCTATTAGGCACCTCCGGTAAACCCAACCCTTCCGATAGATAACGTTTCAATACCTTCCAGAGACAGTCATAGCAGGTCTCGAAGCGTTGGATGACGGATTCCGCGATGGCCTCCTGCGTAATCTGGGGCAGGGATTCATCCAGATCAGAATAGTTCTCGAATTGCAGTTCGAGATGTTTGAGCGATTTCTGGAATTTGTCGTATTCAATCATTTGTCGTTCTCGGGGTAGCCCAGATGTTCAAGATTCTTGCGAATGACGGTATCCAGTTTTTTCGATATTTTCATCTGTTCATAGAGAGTTGAGGTCAGTCTCACCATTTTCTCTTCAAAGGGCACGCCGTCATCCTCGATCTCTGCCGCGCCCACGTAGCGTCCAGGTGTCAGCACATACTCGTTGGCGCGAATATCTTCAAGTGAGGCGTTTTTGCAAAACCCGGGGGTATCTTCGATGCGGCCTTGGCCGTTTTTTGCTCCTGCAAAACCGGCACTTCCGCCATCCCTGGCGGTCGCAGAAGCCGGGTTCCAGTGGCCGTTTCGCCAATTGTGGTAGGTAGCCGCAATCTCGGCAATGTCGTCGCTGGTGAGTTCCTTGTGGGTACGGTCGATCATCGTGCCCATATTGCGGGCATCAATGAACAGGGTCTCGCCCTGCCTGTCACGATGGTTGCTTTCGTTGTGGCCGGCGACGGTCTGGGCCCTTTTGCTTTTGGTGAGAAACCAGAGGCAGACGGGGATCTGGGTGGTGTAGAAGAGCTGTCCCGGCAGGGCGATCATGCAGTCCACCAAGTCGTTTTCGATGATCTTTTTGCGGATCTCTCCCTCACCCTTGGTGCTGGTGGACATGGAGCCGTTGGCCAGTACAAAACCCGCTACGCCGTTTTCCGATAGCTTGGATATCATGTGCAGAATCCAGCCGTAGTTGGCGTTGCCGGTGGGCGGTACTTCGTATCCGGCCCAGCGCGGGTCGTCGGTGAGTTCGTCGTTGCCACGCCACGCCTTCAGGTTGAAGGGCGGGTTGGCCATGATGAAGTCGGCCTTGAGGTCGGGGTGCTGATCCTTGAAGAAGGTATCGGCGGGTACCTCACCCAGATTCCCTGCGATGCCGCGAATGGCGAGGTTCATCTTCGCCAGCTTGTAGGTGGTGCCGGTCTGCTCCTGGCCGTAGATGGAGATGTCTTTGCTGTTGCCTTCGTGGCTTTCGATGAATTTCACCGACTGCACGAACATGCCACCGGAGCCGCAGCAGGGGTCGTAGATCTTGCCCTTGTAGGGTTCGATCATCTCGGCGATGAGGTTGACCACGCACTTGGGAGTGTAGAACTCGCCGCCGCCCTTGCCCTCGGTGGCGGCGAATTTGCCGAGAAAGTATTCGTAGACGCGGCCTACGGTGTCCTCTTCCCTGTCTTCCACCGTGTCGATGTTGTTGATGGAGTCGATCAGCGCCGCCAGCTTGCTCACATCAAGCCCCAGGCGGGAGAAGTAGTTGTCGGGCAGCGCACCCCGCAGGGACTTGTTGCTCTTCTCCACCGTGTGCAGGGCGGTGTCGATCTTGACCGCGATATCGTCCTGCTTGGAGTGCTTCTGGATGAACGACCAGCGCGACGCTTCGGGCAGGTAGAAGACGTTTTTCATGGTGTAGAACTCCACCCTGTCGAGGTAGTCCTCCCTGCCCTCGTCGATCAGTTCCTGCCTGCGCGCCTCGAACTTGTCGCTGACAAACTTGAGGAAGATGAGACTGAGTACGACGTGCTTGTACTCTGAAGATTCGACAGTTCCCCGGAGCTTGTCGGCGGTATCCCAGAGGGTCTGTTCGAAGGATTTTTGCTTTTTTGCTGCTGCTTTTTTGGCCATCTTCCTGATCCATGCGGGGTTATGCCGTGGTCGTACTGCAATCTACATCCGATCAGAACCAGGAACAAGACTCGGGAAGACCAGTACTCCAACAAGGTTATATTGATGGATAATTAATGTGATCTCTCAGAGTAGTAGGGTGGATAAGTGAAACGCATCCACCTTTATCTAGCAAAGATCCCGGTGGATGCGCTGTGGCTTATCCACCCTACGGCAACCGCTGCCATATCCATCACTACAATATTGACAGAGTACCAGGGCCGAAGAGCAGCGGGCCGGGGAGATTTACAATGACGCGCCAACATCTTTTTCGATTTTGCCATGTGGGCTTTTGGTAGACTGACTCCCACAGATGGATCGTTGCAGGTCGCAGGGAATCAAACCCAAAGAGATTCAAAACCCCGAGGGGGGGATCCCACACCAACAGTTGTTAGAATGGGCAGATGTCCGATTCTATTCAACGCACACTCTCCATCGCCCCCATGATGGATTACACCGACCGCTTTCAGCGCTATTTCATGCGCCTGATTACCCATCATGCCCTGCTCTACACGGAGATGATCACCACCGGCGCACTGCAGCATGGGGATGCAGCGCGTTTCCTTGAGCACGATGATTCAGAGCACCCCGTCGCTATTCAGCTGGGGGGCAGTGATCCGAAAGACCTTGCCGCTGCTGCGCTGATCGCTGAAGAAGCCGGTTACGACGAAGTCAATCTCAACGTGGGTTGCCCCTCTGACCGGGTGCAGAACGGCAAAATCGGCGCCTGTCTTTTGGGACATCCTCAACTGGTGGCGGAGTGTGTTCAATCGATGAAGGCGGCGGTCTCGATTCCGGTGACGGTGAAGACCCGTATCGGCATCGATAACAATGACAGCTACGAGGCCTTGTGCAACTTCGTGGCGACCCAGATCGGGGCGGGGTGTGACCATTTCATCATCCACGCCCGCAAGGCCTGGCTGCAGGGATTGAGTCCCAAAGAGAACCGGAATATCCCACCATTGCGCTATGACGTGGTCAGGCAGCTCAAACAGGACTTTCCTGCGATGGGTTTCAGCATTAACGGCGGCATCAAGACGTTGGCTGAAACTGAGGCGCTGCTGCAGGATCTCGACGGTGTGATGATCGGCCGCGAGGCCTACCACAACCCCTGGATTCTGGCGCAAGCCGATCACCGTCTTTATGGCGATACACGACCTCTAGCCAGCCGTCATCAGGTGCTGGAGAGTCTCCTGCCATTTGTTGAGTTACAGTGCCAAAAAGGTATTCCACTCAAGCGCATCACCCGTCACATCCTCGGACTCTTTCACGGCTGTCCCGGCGCCCGTGCCTGGCGCCGCCATCTGAGCGAGCATGCCCATAACCCAGACGCAGGCCCCGAGCTGATCCAGCAGGCGGCGGCTTTGGTCCCGGAAGAGTCAACCAACTACCACGCATGTAGGCCCGATCAAGCGTAGCGGATCGGGCGCAACCGGATGGACGGGGCAAACAGGATTGCCGGTTCCGCTGCGCTTGAACTGGCCTACGTCTTCCTTAATACCGGGTTTTCACCTAGTCTTGTAAGTGAGGAACAAAACGCCTCCATGCCAAAAAAGCCGATCCAGGGAATGAAAAATGTCTGCAAAATCCACCAAAGAACCCTATCTTCCTTACCAAACCAAAGATGGCGCTTTCTCCGATGAGAAGATCATGCAGGAGGAGTTGGATGAGTACATCAGCAAGCGGCGTGAAAATCACGGGCAGACTGAACCTACAGACAAAAACCTGACGGGGCTGGCCCTCTCCGGCGGCGGTATCCGCTCCGCCACCTTCTGTCTTGGCGTGATACAGGCATTGGCCCGCGAAGGCATCATGAAGCGGTTCGACTATCTCTCCACCGTCTCCGGCGGTGGTTATATCGGTTCATCACTGACCTGGATTCTGCACAGCAAATGGGCAGAGGGAAAACAGCGCAAGGAGGATTATGACGACTCCAACGCACCCAAGATCCGTTTCGGCGTCTCCGTAGATGACTTTCCCTACGGCACAAAACTGCGTAACCGTGATGCAGACCCGCACAATGGAGCAGGCAAAGACGACAGCGTTGAACTCAGTGGCGACGACTACCGGGGCGCTGCCATCCTGCGCTATCTGCGTCAACACGGTAACTACCTGACACCGGGTGACGGCATCAACTTTCTCTCGCTGGTCGGGGTCATCCTGCGAGGCATGTTCATCAGTATTCTGGTATTCCTTCCCTGGCTGCTGCTGATCTTCTATCTATTGGTTGCAAACGACTGGTTTACCGATACGGTCTTCCCCGGCAAGGTCTATGGTGACGTTACTGCTTTCACCTTTGGCGGGCTTGCGCTGTTCGCGACCTTCTTTGCCCTGTCGATTCTGTATGCCGGTCTGACCCGCTGGTCGAGCAAGACTTTCAAAGTCGATAATCCTTCATACAAAAGCGCATGGTCGCCAGCGACTTTTTGGTACAGGTTGCGCCGGGAGTATGAAAGATGGATGCCCTACCTGCTCGCCCTCGGGGCGGCGCTGCTGCTGTTGGGCTGGCTGCCTGACCTGGCCGAACTGATTACCAAACTGCTGCATCCGGAGCCAGGCAGCGCGGACATCACCATCGCTATCGCCAAGGATGACAAAGGGCCATTAATGGCCCTGTTGAGCACCATCGGCGGTGTTCTTGCAGCGATGGGGTCATTTTTCAAATCCGGCAAGGATGAGCAGGGTACGCTATCTACCGGCCTGCTCGCCTTTATTGCATCCCTGCTGCTTACATTGGGACTCTTCGTCGGCACCTACTACATGGCGGTTCGTATTGACGCGAGCGAACATGACCATATTGGATGGGTGGTGGCATGGGGGGTCATAGCTACCAGTGTTCTCGGATGGCTTGCCAGCATCAACTACCTCTCCATCCATCGTTACTATCGTGATCGTCTGATGGAGTCCTATCTACCGGACGTCGGCCGCGTTCTGGCCGGCAGCCCTGGGCCTTCTCAGGCATCCCCCCTGGCGGATGTCGGCGCGCTGAAGGATATGTGCCCGGTGGATACGGAGGACAAGGATGATTCCGCAGTCGGTCCCTACCACCTGATCAACAGCAACGTGATCCTGGTGGAGTCGGGGGTGAACAAATACCGTGGACGGGGCGGCGACAACTTCCTCCTGTCACCACGCTACTGTGGTAGTAACGCCACCGGCTGGCACTCTACCGACAGTTATATGGGAGGAGAGCTGACACTCTCCACCGCGATGGCGATCTCCGGAGCGGCGGCCAACCCGAATACCGGCGTTGGCGGCGAGGGTCCGACCCGTCAACCCCTGCTGTCCCGGCTGATGGTGTTTCTGAATCTCGGCCTGGGCGTTTGGATAAGCAATCCCGACCCTCAATGCCGCCGATGGGCCAGGGTGCCTAACTTTCTCTCTCCTGGAAGCTGGCCACTGCTGCCGTGGAAGAAGCTGACGGAAAAAGAGTCTTTTCTACAACTGAGTGACGGCGGCCACTTTGAAAACCTCGGTATCTATGAGTTGATCCGGCGTCGTCTGAAACTAATCGTTGTCTGTGATGCCGCCGCCGATCCCGATTTTCAGTTCGGCGACCTTGCAAACGTCATCGAAAAGATCCGCACCGACTTTGGCGTGCGCATTGAATTCGAAGATGGCCTGAATCCATTGATTCCATCGGCAAACAAGCAGTGCAACGATAAAGATCCTAAACAGATCCCACACGCCGACGCCGGTTATGTCCGTGCGACAATCAAGTATCCGGGGGTAAAAAGCAGCGATGAGTACGGCACCCTGATCCTGATCAAAACCACCTACGTCCATGATGTGCCAAAGGATCTTCTCGGCTACAAAAAAGCCCATCCGGCCTTCCCCGATGAATCCACTGCCGACCAGTTCTTCGATGAGAAGCAGTTCGAGGCCTATCGTGTGCTGGGGTTCCACCTGGGCAGGCAGATGGTGATCGACAACAGGGATCTGCTGGAGAGACCCACTGGATAACCTCCAGTTTTCGCTTTTCCTGATGAGAATGATTTATAATTGTCTTTATGATCGAGAAAGCGTATGGATCCTCACCTCCAACAACCTCCTCCGCAGATGTGGAGCAGCGACTGCGGGCGTATGGGATCAACCCCACGCAGCAGCGTCTTACGATTGCCGGAAAGCTCTTTGCCAAACACCAGCATGTGACCGCCGACCAGGTCCATGAAAGCATGAAGACGGGACAGGGTTGCGCCTCCAAGGCAACTGTCTACAACACGCTGGGCCTGTTTGTTGAGAAGGGGCTGTTGCGGGAGATCTTCGTCGATTCATCCCGCACCTTCTACGACTCCAATATCCAACCCCACCACCACTTCTACAATGTGGACACCGGTGACCTGATCGATGCCAAAGAACACCTGAATCCCTTCTTTGTGGAGAGCGATCTTCCTCATGGCACCATCCTTGAAGATGTGGATATCGTAATCAGGGTGCGTGAAAAGACCGCCGTATCTCATTAATCCAGCCAGCCGCAATGGACTGGTTTCCTCTGACCCTGTTCTGTGCCTTCAGTCTTGCCGCCGCTGATACCCTGACCAAAGCAAAACTCTCCGACTATTCGGCACGGGAACTGGCCTTCGTGCGCCTGACGCTGGCCGGAGTGCTGGTATCGCCGCTGCTGTTGAGCCAACCTTTTCCCGAACTGCCCTGGGTCTTCTGGGGCTGGGTCGCCGCCATCGTGCCGCTGGAGATCCTGGCGATGCTGCTCTATATCCGGGCGATCCGGGACTACCCTCTGTCACAAACCCTGCCATATCTGGCCTTCACCCCGGTATTTGTCACCCTGGTCGGCTATCTGCTGTTGGGGGAGTCGGTCAGCGGTGACGGTTTCATGGGCATTCTGCTGGTTGTGGCAGGGGCCTGGCTGCTGAATTTCAATCAGGCTGAATTGCGGGAGTGGCGCACCTGGGTCAACCCGCTGACCCATATTTTTCACAACCCCGGCCCCCTTACCATGCTGAGTGTTGCCTTTCTCTATAGCTTTACCGCAGTGGGAGGAAAAGGCGCCATGCAGTACATGGCGCCGGAGCTGTTCGGCCCGCTCTATTTCGTCCTTGTTGGCGCCGCACTGCTGCCGCTGCTGATGAAACCGCTATCGATCCGGCGTATCTGGCGCAAACCGCTGCCCGTATTTGGTGTCGCAGGATTGATGGGGATCATGCTGATCACCCACTTCATCGCCCTGGAGCAGGTGGAAGTGGCCTATATGATTGCGGTCAAACGCACCAGTCTGCTGTTCGGCATCCTCTTCGGCGCCTTCATTTTTCGTGAGACCGGTCTGCGCAGCCATCTGCTGGCAGGCACGGTAATGCTCGGCGGGGTTTTTCTGATTGCTGCCAGCTAGGAGGCTGTCGGGTTTATCCGTTTGATGCGAAAATCACTGGGGGCGAATCAAATCAGTTTATCGAACGAGACGAATAGTGGACCTATTTAGCGAGTTCGATAAGCTGAGTTGATCGTCATCCAGGGATTTGCAGCCAAACAGTGTTAAACCCGACAGTCTCCTAACCACCTGACAGGCGACGATAGAACCCCACCTGGAGCACCTCAAGCAACTGTTTCGTTTCGTCACCGGGATTGGCCTGTAATAAATCCCGGCAGGCCTGATCGAACAGGCCTCTGACCTGTTGCTGGGAGAATGACCTCGCCCCTTTTGGTTTTTTTTCAACCTGCAAATCCAGCGGCTCGACCTCCGCCGATTTCATCATCAGCCGGCTGTTGCCACTCCCCTCCTCACTCGCGGTAAGTGGACCAGTCTTGGTGTAGAGCTTGTCTTGGAAACGAAAACGCTGACCGATGGGAAGGTGAGGAAATTTCATGGCAGTTTTGACTCAATCTCTATCTTACGAGTGCTCATCGGATCGCAGATTCAACCTGGCACTAATCTGTTCCAACAGCACGGATGAAGGCGCTTCAGTGGTATCCCATTCAAGCAGAAAAGGCTGTTCGGCGACAGAGAACGCCTGACTTTTTTTCAATTGGCGCTCAAGTACGGCCAGATCCGCATCTGAAGGATCATTCCCCTCCCGGTTACGCTGTTGCACACGCTGACGCAAAAGTTCGATCGGGGCATGACAAGCCAGGATGAGGAGTGGGCAAGCCTGAGTTTGCGCCAGCTCTCTGAAACGGTCGCGCACTTCCGCATCGAGAAAGGTGGCATCAATGATCGTGGTATATCCCGCCTGGATAGCCGTAGTCGCTATGGCATGCAGACGGGAGTAGGTTGCCGCTGTCATTTCGGGCCTATAGATACCCTCATCCGGCGCCAATCCCCCTGACTCGCCCTTGAGAAGACCGTACTGCCGTTTACGCTCGACATCCGAGCGCACCTGGATGGCAGGCAGATGTTCCACCAACCAGCCTGCGACCCGGCTCTTGCCGGACCCGGAGAACCCATGAGTGATAATCAGGGCCGGTTGCCTGGCCTGACTCAGGCGGCAAGCAAGATCGATGTGAGCCGCATACTCCGCTTCGCTGTAACGTCTCTCATCCCCGCTCAGGCCGGATTGGGCCAGGCGGATCGCCGTCACCTTGGCGCGCACCATGGCACGGTAGACAAGGTAGAACGGCAGCAGCGGCAGCCCGTCGTAGTCCCCGGAGGTCTCAAGATAGGCGTTGAGAAAGCATGCAGCCTGCCGCAGCAACCCTTTGTGTTTGAGGTCCATCAGCAGGAAGGCCATATCGCTTAGGGTATCGATCCAATGCAGCAGCGGGTTGAATTCGATCCCATCGAAGATACAGATACGGCCCTGAAACCGGGCAATATTGCCGAGATGCATGTCACCGTGGCACTCCCGGATATGCCCCTGCTCCCTCCGCTGCCGGATAACCGGCAGCAACCGCTCCATGCGCTTCCGGGTCCAGGTTTCCAACGAAGCGAGTTTACCGTCCCCCCCCCGTTCATCCAGCGCAGCCCGGATATGGGCAAAATTCTCCAGCATCGGTTGCAGCACCGACTGGGATTCTCCATAGGACTCTCCCGGGTCGGCTACAGGAATCACGGCATGAAAACGGGCGACCCTGCGGGCCAGGCGAAGCACCATGTCCTTATCCGGCAGGGTTCGGTCAAACAGTGAGGACTGGGGAAACCGCCGCATCCTTACGGCATATTCGAGTATCTCCCCCTTACCCTCGATCTTCGGAGTATCGTAATCTCCGGTAATCGTGACCAGATCCAGGTAGAGTTCGGGGGCAAGCCGCCGGTTGAGGCGCAACTCCTCCCCGCAAAAGTAACGCCGCCTTTGCAGAGTGGAAAAATCGAGGAACCCAAGATCAACCGGTTTTTTGATCTTGTAGACAAACTCTCCCGCCAGCAGGATATGGGAGATATGGGTTTCGATATGTTCGATTTCATCCACCGCGTGGGGGTAGGCCTCCGCACGCTGAAGTGCTGATATCAGGCTTTGCTGCTGCGCCATGGAATCACCCATACAAAAAACTTGTCCTTGACTAAATATTAGATAATGCTAATATCTTACTTTTCCCGGCGAATGACGCCGTCAAATTTGGATTCCAGCGGGTTTTGAATCCGGCAACCCTATATATAGTTTAGAGGCAAATCTATGAACATCGAACGCATCGTGCTGGCTTTTGCCGGTATCGCCATCCTGGCCAGCCTGGCACTTTCACACTATCACGACCCCTACTGGCTCTACTTCACCGCCTTTGTCGGCCTGAACCTGCTGCAGTCCGCTTTCACCGGTTTCTGCCCCCTGGCCACGATGCTGAAAATGCTTGGCAGGAAAAGCGGCAACGCCTTCTGACACTTTCAGAAAATTCCGTCCTGCCGGATGGTTGGCAAGCGCAGGGAAGCGCTTATTCCTCGAAGTCGACCGGTTCCGCTTTCAGGTCATGGGCAGTCGCCCCGCTCACCCGCACCTGAATAAAATCCCCCGGCTCCAGCTCCCAGCTACCGGGAATCACCACCCGCCCATCGATCTCCGGTGCATCCGCCGCACTGCGGGCAATAACCTGTTTCTCGTTCACCTCGTCCACCAGTACGATCATCTCCTGACCAACCCGCTGCTGTAGCCGCCGACGGCTGATCTCCTGCTGTACCTCCATGAAACGGGCGCGACGCGCCTCTTTAACCGCTTCAGGCACTGGATCCGGAAGCCAATTGGCTGTTGCCCCATCCACCGGTGAGTAGGCAAAGCAGCCGACCCGGTCGAGTCGCGCCGCACGCAGAAAATCGAGCAGCTCCTCGAATTCCGCCTCCGTCTCCCCGGGAAAACCGACGATAAAGGTGCTGCGCAGGGTAAGATCGGGACACTCAGCTCGCCATCGGATAATCCGCTCTAGCACCTTCTCGGTGGCGGCGGGTCGTTTCATCAGCTGCAGCAATCGATGATTGGCGTGCTGCAGGGGCATATCCAGATAGGGCAGGATATGACCCTCCGCCATCAGGGGAATCAGGTCATCCACATGGGGGTAGGGATAGACGTAGTGCAGCCGAACCCAGGCGGGCAACTCACCAAGCGCAGCAGCCAGCTCCCGAATGCGGGTCTGCAGTGGCCGCCCCTTCCAGAAATCGGGACGATACTTCAAGTCGATACCGTAGGCACTGGTATCCTGTGAGACCATCAGCAACTCGCGCACCCCCGACTCCACCAGCCGTTCCGCCTCCAACATGACCTCGCCGATGGGACGGCTCACCAGGTCACCACGCAACTGCGGAATGATGCAGAAGGTACAGCGGTGGTTGCACCCCTCCGAGATCTTCAGATAGGCGTAGTGACGCGGCGTGAGCTTCACTCCCTCCGGGGGCAGCAGGCTGGTGAAGGGATCATGCGGCGGCGGCAAGGCCTCATGCACCGCATCCATCACCGCCTCATAGGCGTGGGCTCCGGTCACTGCCAGCACCTGGGGATGGGCATCGCGGATACGCTTCTCATCCCCGCCAAGGCAGCCGGTAACGATTACCCGGCCATTCTCCTTGAGCGCCTCGCCGATGGCGTCCAGTGACTCCTCCACCGCAGCATCGATAAAACCACAGGTGTTGACCACCACCAGTTCAGCACCGTCATAAGAGGGTGATATCTCATACCCCTCGGCCCGTAGTCGGCTTAAAATCCTTTCGGAATCCACCAGGTTTTTGGGACATCCAAGACTGACGAATCCAATACGGGGGGCAGGCGATTCCATGGCGTTTAATAATTGAGACGAAAGAGCTCTTTTCGGTAGCGGGCCACCCGCTCATCTGCGGGATCGAGCATATCCAGCAGGGCCTTCATGCCTTTGCGGGCGATGCCGTTGCGATAGACAGGCACCTGCCGCGAAAGCAGCAGTAGATGCTGAAGCGCCTGCTCGATCTCATCCTCATGCAGACAGACCGCGGCTAACTGGTAACGCGCCTCGGCATCCTCGGGTGTCGCAGTGATGCGGGCCTCAAGATCGGCTTTTGCATCCGCCCCGGCTGCCGTCTGCAAAAAGTCGAGATGCGCCAACATGCCACTGATCTGCGGCTCATTTTGAAACACCTCCGGCAGTGAACTCAGCAGTTGGTGTGCGTCGTCGATACGATCCTGGCGCATCAGGATCCTGGCCATCAGCGCCGGAAAGGCCAAGTTGTCCGGTTCGTTGACTGCCGCCTCGGCCAGCAGTTGCAGCGCCCTGTCCGGGTCACCCGCCTGCCAGGCGGCAATCGCCCCGGCACTGACCTGATCAACAGGTTTGGCGGCATATTCATCGATAATGCGTGGGTAATCCGCTTCCGGCTGTACGCCATGATACTCCGCAACCATCTCACCGTTCTTGAACAGTTTGAGCGACGGCAGGCTGCGCACACCGAAACGCTCCGCCAAAGGTTTCTGTTCATCGGTATTCACCGAGACCAGCAGAAAGCGTCCGGCGTATTCTTGCGCCAGATCACTGAGCATCTCACGTTGCCGCATCGAGGGTCCGACCCAGGGCGCCCAGAAGTCGACCAGAACCAAACCTCTGCGCGAGTTCTCCAGCACCAGGCGGTCGAAGTTCTCGCCGGTGCCTTCAAAAATATGTGAGGCAGCTGCCATCAGCCAAGAAGATTCATCAAAGAGAGGCTGGATTCGTCGCGTCCCATCTCCACCACGATGGTCTCGTCAAGCTCCAGATCCCCCCCCTGCAGATGTGGCATCAGCTGTTCGGCAATCTGTTGTACGATCAACATGCCCGCCCGATTCTGATCGTCGTCTTTCAGAGAGTGGATCTGCTGCTGCAGTGTCTGCAGATACGCCTGAAACTGCGCCTCCTGCGCCTGTTGATCCAGGGCCTGAAACTCCGGGGTAAAGGTGAGGTGAAGCTCACGCCCAGGCATCTCAGGCTGATCAAGTACACCGATTTTCAGGGGACCATCTATTAACATGATGCGGTTCCGGCAGATTTAAGGGAAGCACATGTTAATACGTTAGAACCTGACAAGAAAGTCTTTTCAAACCATGCACTTACAATTTTTCTGGGAATTGTGACAAAATCCCCTTGTTCAAACATTGGGGATTATGCGAATATGGCGATCTGTTTTCGTATAGGGTTAATACCTAGACGAAACGATCCCGTCCCAACTTGATTGGATGAGCTTCCCGGGAAGCTTTCCAAGCATAGCCGTCGGGATTCTGGAAGTATTGCCGGGTCGCATACGATGAATGCGGCCGGCCTCCGCAGTTAGTGAGGTGTGAAGTTGAAAAACTGCAAGCTCTGCCGCTATAGCAAGGTCTGCAACGACCTGCCGGGAATCTGTATCGTTGCTCAGTATGCCGCTGTTGCCGTACTCATTGGCGCCCTGGGTTTCCTCTTCGTTACCCAAGAGCTACTCAGCTGATATCAAAGCCTGATCCGCTGCGCTTGATCAGGCCTACAGAACCCGACGTGTTATCGGTCTTATAGTGTAGCTGTCGTCGACACTCGTGAGGTGCCCGTCAATCTTTCTGCCGCGCGTTGAATAAGCGTAGGACGGTTCACCTCCCTCTCCCCTGCCAGCATCAGCAATGCCTCTTTCATGGAAAGTTCACGCACCTCATAGGTCGGCAGAAATAATTTATCTATTTTGTTTTTAAATTTCATAATGTTACACCATACATCTAACTTCATGGATTAGATATATGATAGGCCATACGAAATTATATGCAAATCCGTTATGCTTTCCCTGTCTGCATTAAAACCCGTCATGCCTGTCAGTGTGGAAGAGATAGATAGCTGAATGAGTGAGAATAGATCGGAAATCATCCCCGGCAGCGGTGTCACGCTGCACTTTTCGCTGACCCTGCCAGACGGTACCGAGGCGCTCTCCACCTATGGTGACGAGCCACTCACCTTTAACATGGGTGACGGCAGCATGATCGCAGGGTTGGAACTTGCGCTCTATGGCCTGCGCCCCGGCATGGAGCAGACCCTGATGCTGACGGCTGACCAGGCATTCGGCATGAGGGACGAGGAGAAGGTCCACCCCGTGCCACGGGAGGATTTTCCACCGGAGATGGCGCTGGAACCCGGTCAGGTGGTCGCCTTCGACACCCCGGCCGGAGATGAACTGGCCGGTATTATCCTGACGCTTGAAGATACGCAGGTCGTGGTTGATTTCAACCATCCACTGGCGGGACGGGAAGTCTCCTTTCGTGTCTCCATCCTCGATGTACAACCGCCTGCCACCACCCAGACGACAGACGGATCATGACTGACATTCTGTTAGCCAACCCCCGGGGTTTCTGTGCCGGCGTCGACCGGGCAATTGAAATAGTCGAGCGTGCCCTCGACCTGCTTGGCGCCCCTATCTACGTCCGCCACGAGGTGGTGCACAATCGCTTCGTAGTGGAGAGTCTGCGTAAACGCGGGGCGATTTTTGTCGATGAACTCTCAGACATCCCGGACAACAACACGGTCATTTTCAGCGCCCATGGCGTTTCCCAGGCAGTACGCCAGGAGGCCGAAGCACGGGATCTGCGTATCTTCGACGCCACCTGCCCACTGGTAACCAAGGTGCACCTGGAGGTGGCCCGTTATTGCGGGGAGGGTTACGAGGTCATTCTGATCGGCCACCGGGGACACCCCGAAGTCGAAGGCACGATGGGACAGTGCCTGCAGCAGGAGATGAGCACCCACATCCACCTCGTGGTCACGCCTGAGGATGTCGCGGCTCTACAGGTCGACCAGCAGGACAAGATCGCCTTCGTCACCCAAACCACCCTCTCCATGGACGATACCGCACGTATCATCGAGGCCCTGCAAGCGCGTTTTTCCAACATTATCGGCCCGAAGAAAAACGACATCTGCTATGCGACTCAGAATCGCCAGGATGCGGTCAAGGATCTGGCCGAACGCTGCGACATGGTCCTCGTGGTCGGCTCCCCCAACAGTTCGAACTCAAACCGCCTGCGGGAGATTGCCGATAAATACGGCACCCCTGCCTATCTGATCGATGGTCCCGAGGATATCGACAAAAGCTGGCTGGAGGGCAAGGTGCATATCGGCGTGACTGCTGGAGCCTCGGCGCCGGAGGTTCTGGTCAAGACCGTCACCGATCAACTCATGCAGTGGGGCGCGGCAAAAGTGGATGAAAGCAGTGGAAAGCGGGAAGAGGTGGTCTTTTCATTGCCGAAGGCGCTGCGGAAATAGTCGTAACTATTCAGCTTCACCACGAATGTCACTAGTGTAGGATGCTGGTGAGGAACGAACCGCATCGATTAAAAGTGATGCGGTTCGCAAGCTCACCCGCATCCTACACAGTATCGCTATATCCAGCATGGGCTGAATAGTTCAAATAACCTTCCTTGGAAATGCCGGATCAAGCGTAGCGGATCCGGCACAGGCCTACCAGCAGTTGTCGGTGTCCGCGCCAGTAGCGGCTCTGGCACCCGTCTGGTCGATGGTAAAAGTGGCGCAATCCGCATCACCTGTCTGTGCGCCGGCGGTTGTGGCCGTGAGCAAAAAATCATCCGTCAACGCATTGTTGTCCGGATCTTCGTCCACCCCAAAAGTGTAGTAATCGCTATTGCCATCGCCATCGCGATCCACACCATTGATCACATTCGTATACTCCGCCCCCAACTGCACAGCAGTACCGTAGTTGCCATTGACGGCATAAAAACGCTCCTGAACCAGGGCAACTTGCATCAGCACACTCTTGGCATCGACCCGATGCGACTTCAGCACCTGAGCGGTGTACATCGGATAACCTACCGCCACGATGATTGCCATAACAGCCAGCGTGATCATCAATTCAATCAGGGTAAAACCCTTGGCCAGTCGCACTGGAATCATCTGTCTGTCCTCTAATTGGGTACTCATAAAGAAACACCATTTTCACCACGAAGCACACAAAGTCCACGAAGAAAACGCTCTGTTAATCAATTTATCACCTTGGTGCTCTTCGTGTTCTTCGTGTTCTTCGTGGTTAGATATGGGTTTCCGGGCAGCCACTAGTAGCTAACCCGGCGTCACTGAAGGCGGCGAATCTCGGTGACCACCGGCAGTGTCGCCCCCGTCTCATCAAACTGAACGGAGATCTCCACAATCTCCCCGCGCTCGACGGCAGAGAGCAGCCCGAGCTTTGCCGGGCCTCCGATCACCTTCATGGCAGGGTGCATCAGATATACAGTGTCATCGATCCAGAGTTTGTGGGTTTTCAGGTTAACACCGTCAAATGGGCCGCTCATGACATTATTTGCCACCTGGTATCCGACATCCTCACCTCCTGTATCGGCTCTCCCGCCGCTATCCGCCCCCAAAAATCCGCTGAAGCGACCTTCCGACATCGCCATGGAACTGAACAGCGTTGAGGCGAGCAGGCCGATGCGGATACCTTGCTTTAGTCTCTCTAATCCACTTCGATTCATCTTTAACTCCTGCCGCAGAGGCAACTATCAGAAACGGAATCTGGCCCAGGAAGAACGCTTACCTACATTCGCAGGGGGAGGCATACTATTACAATCGGCGTCCACACCCTGGCAGGGATCGGGGTCATCACCACCACCGCCGCCTCCGCCGCCACCATCGGTAGGCAGGATCATTGTAGGTTTGCCGTTCATTCTGACCAGCGACGGCTGCCAGTAGATCGAACCCGACTTCACGCCGCCGACATTTTCACCACCCACTTTGTCCTGAGCATCGAAATTACCATCGTTATTGATGTCGAGGGCAACCGAATTGGGCTCACCACCGTTGGTGATGTTGTGTACCATCAGCCAACTCTGACCAGAGACGGCGCCACACGCGCTGCCGGAGGGAATGAGCGTGACGTAGAAGATATAGTCACCGAAGACGACGGGGCTGACGATCGTTCGCTCTTTAGCCGTTGGGAAGTCAATGAACCAGCCCTTCTTGAAGTCGTAGTTCACCAGATGGTCACTCAGCAGGCGAACGTCCACATCCTCACCATCAACACTCACAATCTGTTCCGTGACCGTTTGCTCGACCAATACGGTATCCCGGGCCACCGCAATCTGTGTGCCGTTATCCCACAGGCCATAAAAGCTCTGGGTCCCTGCAGAGGTAAGATCACCCTCGGTAATATATTGACCGGTACCGAAATAGATCATCAGGTTCGGTTCAGTCGCAATATCCCTTTTGCTGGGATGGAATATTGCCGTGGGCTTGCCAGTGATGGGCTGGGCATTGTCAGCGTCATCCTTTGCGCTAAACATAGGTAGCGGGGTGCCGATCGTACCAAAAGCAGGCCCCCACTGATTGGAGTCGGCACTGGTAAGATCAAACGCCCAAAGGTTACCCAAAACGTCACCCGCATAGACCCGATCCGCGATACCATCACCACTAAGGTCAAGTACCGCAGGGGTCGACATGCCGTTACAGTTACTGGTGGCATCCAGGCAGTCGCCATTGGCGATGCTGCCGATGCCTGTATCTATGACCTTATAGGGAGGATCCTCACCGTCCAGATAGACGATAAAGAGCTTGGCCTTGCCGTCTGAGGCGGGGCCTGGATTGTAACCATTACCGAAGATTGCGGCCCAGCGTCCGGTATTGACGCCATCCACGACAGCGCCATTCAATCGGGCAATGGTCGGTTGGCTGTAGGTAAAACCAAGGTCATCATGGGTGAACTCCCACAACACCTTGCCCGCAGCAGTGGTCTCATCGTCAAAATCGGTGGGATCAGAGACATCCAGGGCAAACAGCGCCCGGCCGCCGCCCCGCAAACCTCCCACAAGAACTGTGCGCCAACTGTTACCAAAAAACACCTCTGCCGCCACCGGCGTCTGGTCCACATAGTAGTGGCGCTCATACTCCTGGTCGGCCAGCCAGTGCAGACCTCCGCGGTTTTCACTGGAGTAGACGGCCTGGGGAAAATAGGCGAATACCTCTACACCGGTCTCAGCGTTGAAACCATGCAACGCGCCATCATTGGCGCCGACATAGAGCATCTTGCGTCGACCGATGGCATCGACATTCGCCCACTGCTGATAGGAGTTGTCACCGCCGCCCTCGATATTGTCAGGATAGAGCGCTGCATAGGGGTCACCGACAAAGAGCGGCGCGGAGTGGATGATATCCCCCAGCTTGTGTGCGCCACGGGAACGAAAATCGGTGGGATCAAACCCTTCATTGCTGTGATCACCCCGCAGAAAGTCCACCAGACTTTCACCATAGGTCTGATTGGATGCCTTCTCATCTGCATCGACAGTATCCGCTGCAAATGGTGCGTTGGTCATCAGATCCGCCACCTGGGCCGCCGTCATATCGTTATCACCGGGGGCCTGATAGTCGGCCGGCAGATGAAAACCTATGCCCTGAGTGCCGTTGTAGGAGATCATCACTCTGGGGTCAGCACGTTGATCCAGGGTCGTGGCCGTGGTCCAGGCCAGTTGACCGTTGCCGTCTTGACCAATCTGAATCGCCCTGAGTTCGCCGCTCCAGTTGGTGGAGTCGAAACGTCCCTGGAAGATGAAATCACCCTGCACCAGATTGATGGAGTTTACTGCCACCGCTGCCGCTGCGGTTGTCTCACGGGATGAGATATTGCCGATCGCATCCTGGAACCGCCGGATCAGGTCATCAGGATCCTTGGCGTTCAGGTAGAGACCCCGGCCGTTCCAGGCCGCATGCAGCATATCGTCTACCGTGGTCGAGGTGTTTTCCACCGGGGTAGGCCAACCGGTGGGCAGGGTCGCATCACAACGGGTCGGCCAGTTTTGAGTGGCCAGGGAGTCGGTGCGGTTGGGGGGCAGGCAGGGACCGCCCGCCGGGTCCTCGTTGGGAATGGTGCCGGTAATACCGAAAGCAACGGTAAAGGTAACCAGATGCTGTTGCGGGTTGTCATCCTGGCCGCGAGTAATCGAAACGGTACCCACGTCGTTCGCCAGGTTACCCAGCAGATCATTTTCGTAATACTCCATCGCCACATCAGCGAGGGTATTGGAATCATCATCTGCGTAGGACTGCCCATCGTAGAGGGTATCTCCGTCACCATCAGCATTGCCCACCGAGGGGTTATTGCCGTTCCAGAAGCCGTCTGAAAGCACGATGGCAAAGTTCTGTTGGCAGACACCACCCAAATCTGCCGACAGAATGGGCGAATGGCCCGCAGCACTGTCCGGGTCGTCCGGCGGCGTAAAGTCAAACAGCGCACTGCTGTTCATCTCATTCCTGAAGTATTTGCCCACATTCTCCAGACCCAGACGTAGCGGCGTACCGCCACCGGAGTTAACCTTCAGCAGATTGTGCAGCAGGGTACTTTTAGCGGTCACCGCAGCTTGGTTGATGGGCAGGGTCAGGTCGTCCACATCCCTGACCACGGTACCCACCTCGCCAGTACCAATGACCCTGTTGTTCTGGTTGATGGTACCCATACCCATGCGGTCGGTAGACTCCTGAATAACCTCGCTCATGGCGCGCTTCATGACATATTCGCGCTTGCGGTAGTAACTGAACCAGTTGGCGTAGTTGGTTTGGGAGTTGGGGTTCTCTTCGGTGCCATGCAACGGCAGATCCCTGACAAACATCTGGTCGGCTTCCGCATTCGGACACTCGCCATCCTGATACTCACCATCACTGTTGGCATCGTTCCAGAGGAAATAGAAGGCGCCGTCGGTATTGAATTCTGTCAACAGGTTGCAGGTGCGGCCGTTGTAATTGTAGACAGAGCCCCGTCGGTGACAGTCTCTGCCGCTGTTACCGGATCCTGTATAGGGGTTGACCAACGCATTGGTGGGATCCTGATCAGTAAAGGCAACATCGTAATAGTCCTCCCCTTTCCAGGGGGTATAGGTCTGGGTCGGATCATAGGCCAGTGCGTTGTAACCGGCACAGTGCTTCAGTCTCAGCAACAGGGTGGATCTTGGGCTGAAGTCCATGTTACCCCGGTTCTGAGTAGTCTGATCGTCGGCGTCCATAGTGCTGAGCGCACCCTTGGTCAGCAGCACCTCCCAATCCATACTGCCGGAATCATCGAGCATAAAAAAGATATTGGGCTGCACCGGTTGCTGCAGAAACAGAGGGGCCAGTGACAGGGGGCCAGGGGAAGCACTACTGCTGGATGAGACCAGCACCAGCATGGCTGCCCCCAGGTAGTGAACGCCACACCGAAACTGCCGGTTTGCGCTAATCAGTTTCATCATTCTGTTCAGTTTGTTCATAACAACCTCATCCATCCCGGATTATTGGGATATCAGATAGTGGCTCTGCAGGACTTCACGAATCGTGAACTCCTGACCCCAGCCGATAGCGGTGATACGGAAAGCGAGTTTCGAGGGTGCAACCACCTGTCCTACCTCCAGTGGTACCTGCACATCCGCCTCGCCGATGTACTCGATAATGAAACGGGGTTGCTGCGCCACCACCCGATTCGTTGCGTCGTTGGGGTCTCCCACGGGAGCCAGAACCCCGGTACCCAGATCGTTGCTGCCCAAGGTAACGAAACCGTCTGCCAAAGGACATGCAGGGGGGGCGGCATCACACCAGTCGGTTTCATCGATTGGATCGAAACCGCAACCTGCCTGACCCTGACAAATTTTGTCGTTATTTAGTGCCCCTGGAGAAGAGTCATAAAGCCCCTGTAGCCCGGTGCCGCCGAGTTTAAACATGTCCTTCGCACCACCTTCCCAACCGCTTGCGTGACCATAAACTTGAGCATCCAGCCACTCTTCTGCGACTCGCAACGCCGTCTCGGCAGCCTGGAAAGCCGTATTGGCGTGGTAGAAATTTCCCGACATACGTTCTTCCAACACCGAGTTGCTGATACCCGAGATACCGAGCACCGTCAGCACCATCAGCAGCATGAGCGCGAAGATCAACGTCGCGCCCCGCTCGGGCTGCCGCTGCGGGATCCGGCTGCTGTTTTCAGGCTGCTTTACCATCATATGTCTCCATCCCGGTTTCTCAGTTTCACCGTGAAATCAAGATCTCTCGTATAATTTGCATCCCGACCTTGGGCCTGGGCCACCGGGTCACCCGGATTGATCGTCAGCGTGACGTGCAGACTGGTGACATCGTTGATCGCTGCCCCCACGGCATCCCAATCGACAAAACGGTCAGCAGTGCCATCCGCATTGAGATCGATACCGTAGCTGACCTGAAAATCCTCCACCCCTGCAATCAGCAGTTGCGGGTTGGCATCGCCAAGCCGGGTCGCATAGAGCCCGCTGGTAGTCAGGCCGCCAGCCGTTTGAGTTCGCAGTTCGTAGTGCACCGCATCCATCTTGTAGACGGACGCAGAAGAGTAGTCGATGTGGCCGAAGACATGTTCTATGCCAGTGGCGAAATTGCTGACACTATCGATGGTTGTGCTCGCATCGTGATTGAGGCTTCCCGCAGGAACCGCAGTGATCAGAAAGACTGCCACTGCATTGCAGTCGCTCACTGAAACGATGTCTCCCCTGGACAGGTCGGCATAGTTTGGCGCGTTGGCATCCACCGGCACATCACCCACCTGGGTACCCATTGTGCCGTTCATAGGCACTTCTGTACCGGCCAGGGCGAAATGAACAGCCACCTGATCCGGCAGTTCCACACCGCCTACAGTCCCGCCATCCACCCCACTGATCACCTGGGAGAAATCGTAGAGCAGCGTAGGATTGGCGGTACCGTTGTCCGTTACCGTGTTGGTCACGGTAGTGTTGCTGCTGCGATTGGAGGGAAAGCAGCCGTAGAAACCGCCGCCGGCCAGATCGTTACTGAAGCGGTTGGCCACATAACGCATGTTCTCCTGCACCCTGGAGACATCCTCCTCCAGATTGAAGGTCTGTTTGCTGGCCATAAAGATCGAAGTCGCGCCCGCCATCAGGATCAGGCTGAGGACGATGGCGATCATCAGTTCCACCAGGGTCAGGCCCTGGTTATGGCGGCGGTTGATCATAGTATCTCTCATGGAATCACACTCATCACAAAACGCCGAAGTGGGGTGTTCACAGCTGCCACGCCATCCCGGTCATGATCCCACCAGACTTTGACCACATACTGATTCAGACCATTGGTCGCAGCCCCATCGCATGCTGCATCATTTGGATCGAGAACTCCGGTGCCGTCCAGGGTGCCGGCGCCATCGTCCGGGGTGCTGTCGAGACAGATCACTCCCTGACCTCCGGGCAGCAGTGCCGCAACATTGGCAAACCAGACAGAGGCATCGTAATCGGCCAGTTGTGCCGGCGTACAGCCCGCCGCCGCAGCGATACACCCCGGATCTGCAACGGCTGCAGATATCAGGTTATATTCGGCATTGGTCACCCCGGCTGTATTGGAGCGCAACCGGTCAGCACCATCCAGCACCAGCATGGTCGCCAATGAGGACTGCATTGCACCCTGGTTGCTCTTCAGGGAGTTGAACTGCATGCCCGCAACCCCCAGCAATCCAATGGAGAGGATGATGACAGTGACCAGCACCTCCATCAGGGTGAAACCTGCATGGCGGTTTGTTGATGTCTCTCTCTGTCTGGATCTCATCTCGATTCCCGTCATCAACTTCAGTTACAGGCCGCCCTGGCCACAGAGACATACCCGGTCACCGTAACCCTGAACGCCCTGCCCTGCTGTCCCGTGCAGTGCGCCAGTTCCGTGTTGATCGATAGATCGTTAGCGTTATCCAGCTCACCATTGACGGTGAAGCGAACGAAATCCGGCGCCGCCAGGACAGTCATCGTTCCCCCCGGGACACCCCAGACCCGCAGCAGTGGACCATCATCTGCCAGGGCGTAACTCCCATCAGTATTCACATCGGTAAACAACAGCCAGCCGTTTTCCCAGTTATCCTGGTCACAAGCGGTATTGGCTGTATTACTGGCGCAGACCGCGACAGGCAACTTGCGTTTCACCCCCTCACTGCGGGCCAGATTCAAGGCCATCACCAGATCGTTGGCATAAGCGGCCGACTGGTTGTTGGCCATCATAGTGGTGAATGCCGGTATCCCTACAGCCAGCAGGATGATGCCCGCCGCCAGGGTGACCATCAATTCAATCAGGGTAAATCCGCGTAATCTGCTCATCTCGATACTCTCTATAGCAAAAACCTGGGGCCTGTTTACCACCAACAGGATAAACTGCACCGATTTCCCGATAAACGGTGTCTCTAAACCGAGAAATGTGAAGCGGTCGACACTGGGGTGCGGAGAATGAGTCGGACAATAGCACCAAAAATCATAGGGCAGTAATCCATGAGTGATTGTCTCATTATCGGCGGCGGCATCATCGGTATGCTGACCGCATGGGAACTTCAATCCACCGGCATGCGGGTGACGCTGATCGAACGCCGGGAAACCGGTCGTGAATCCTCATGGGCAGGGGGCGGCATCGTCTCCCCGCTCTACCCCTGGCGCTATGCGGATTCGGTCACCGCACTGGCCGGCTGGAGCCAGTCCCATTACACAGATCTGGCCCGTTCGCTCACCCGCGATAGCGGCATCGACCCGGAATATACCCAAAATGGCCTGCTCATTCTGCAGCCGGGTGATGAGAAGCGTGCGACTGCTTGGGCAAAAGAGACCGGACAGACCCTGCAGCTGCTGAACGAACCTGCGACGAGGGAGTGCGAGCCGGCCCTCGCAACCACAGCGGAAACCGCAGTCTGGATGCCGCAGGTTGCCCAGATACGCAACCCGCGTCTGGCAAAAGCAACCAGGCTCGCCATCGACCCCCTGGTCAAAATCATCGAGGATGCAGAGGTCACCGAACTGCTTGTCCGGGACGGACGTATCACCGGCATTAAAACCGGCGGCGGCCGTATCGAGGCAGACCGGGTAGTGATCTGTGCCGGCGCATGGAGTGGGCGCCTGTTGCAGGGAATGCCAGTGGCCCCGAATATCTCACCGGTACGGGGACAGATGATCCTTTTCAAAGGCCAGCCGGGGGATGTTTCGCGAATCGTGTTACACAAAAACCGCTATGTCATTCCCCGCCGGGATGGCAGGGTTCTGGTAGGCAGTACCCTGGAGCACAGTGATTTCAAAAAAACAACCTCCAACGAGGCCAGAGAGGAACTGAAAAAGTACGCAATTCAGCACTTCCCCGTGCTTGAAGATGCCGGGATCGAGCACCATTGGGCGGGACTGCGTCCAGGTTCACCGCACGGTATCCCCTACATCGGTCCGGTACCCGAAATCAATGGCCTCTACGTCAATTCCGGCCACTACCGTAACGGCGTGGTGTTGGCCCCCGCTTCTGCCCGCCTGATGGCAGATGTGATCCTGGAGAGAGAACCGATTCTCGACCCGAGGCCCTATGCCCTGGATGCACCCCGCGAGGATTGAATTGGATCCGGCCGGATTCTGAGACTATAATCGCCCGTCGTTACCCTAAGTACTCCATCAACATTGCAGTGATGGGTATGGCAGTGGCTGCCGTAGGGTGGATAAGTGAAACGCATCCACCTTTCCAGCAACCATCTCGGTGGATGCGCTATGGCTTATCCACCCTACCGCTCTGTCGAAGCCCATCAAAGCAAGGTTGTTACTGCACTAGCGGGTGAACAAGCATTAATGCCGATGTAGCTCAGTTGGTAGAGCAACGCATTCGTAATGCGTAGGTCAGCGGTTCGAATCCGCTCATCGGCTCCATTTTCAGGTTCTTACAGGACCCGCCACAGCGACGGCAAAAATGCGCATCTTCAAAATCGCCTTCCTCAATCAGGGCAAGGTTTATGAAGTCTTTGCCCGAAAGGTGCAGCAGGGCGAGCTTTACGGGTTCGTGGAACTCGAAGACCTCATCTTCGAACAGAGCAATTCCCTGGTCATTGATCCTTCCTCGGAAAAGCTGCAGGAGGAGTTTGCCGGCGTCAACCGCACACTGATACCCATCCACGCAGTCATCCGCATCGACGAAGTCGAGAAAGAGGGACCCGGCAGGATCACGGAACTGGACGCAAAATCCAATATCACCCCCTTCCCAACCTCCTTCTTCAAACCGGACCGCAAGCCGGACCGCAAGCCGGAAAAATAGCAGGACACACTCCTCAAGCGTAGGCCTGATCAAGCGCAGCGGATCAGGCGAAATATGCCATGCACAAACTGCCTGTGCCGGATCCGCTATGCTTGATCCGGCCTACATATCCCAGCCATTGCGGATCGTCATTGCCGCCACCCAACACCGGGATGGATACTGCTGCACTCCCGTTTTGCAGGATTCCCCATGTATCGCTCACTGCTCTTGTTAGCCTCACTGACGCTTTTTCTCACCGCCTGTTCGCAACAGGAGCCAGTCTTCGAGTCGGATAATCCGCCCCTGATCACTGCCGCTGAGAAAGGGGATATGAGCGAACTCGACAGACTGCTGAGCCAGGACAGCACTATCGATGTGATCGATGCCTGCCACTGGACCCCCCTGATGAAGGCAGCACTCAACGGCCATGCGGAAGCAGTGGAGCGTTTGCTGGATGCCGACGCCGACGTCAATCTTACAGATAAAGGCGGCTACTCAGCGGTCATGCTGGCAGCATCGAACAACCATGCCCGCGTGGTCAGGTTGCTGCTGAAACAGGGGGCCAACATCGACCAGGCAGAGACCACCGGCGGCTGGACTGCCCTCATCTGGGCCGCCAAACTGGGGCACGGGGAGACGGTTGAAACACTGCTGACTCATCGGGCCAACCCCGGCCTGCGTGATCTCAAAGGACGCAGCGCACTGGACTGGGCTCACGCCCAGGAACATCAGGCCATTATCGAACGCCTTTCCGAAAGAGGATAAACCCAACAGACTATTTCACTCGATCCCTTGGCCCTGCATTAATGGTTGAATCATTGACCTGAATCATGCGACCACGACTGATTACGGGCCTATTATTTAAAGGACAGCAATCTCATTCCGGGAGGGGTTCACCATGGCAATCAGCAACGACCAGGAGTTACGCAAGGTACTGAATGAACTGCCGGCAACCGAACAGCGCGATCTGGGCTGTCGTTTCGTCGCGAGTGTGCGCCACCTCAGTGAGGATCCGCGAATTGGCCAGGCGCTTGAAGTGATTGCTGAAAGGAGTGGGCAGCCGGATGAGATGCTGTCCGCCTACAAAGGGGTCAAGTCGCTCTCAAACCAGACCTATACCGCCTGCGGCCGGGATGCCGACTGGGCGATTCAGGCAGAGCACTTCGTCGCCGCAGCCGCTGCTGCCTGCCTGCTGCCCGAGGGACAGATCAGCAACAACACCAACCTCGCCTGGAAGGCCGCTGTTCAGGCACGCATGGCCAAGAACTGCGAAATGATTCTCAACGATGCGGGAGAGGTGGATAACGAGGCGCAGAAGCAGTATGCCATCGCCGAAGCATTTATCTCGGAAAACAGGTGATTAAACGGTAGGAGCGGCGCCCCGCCGCGAAAACTCCGTAGATAGGCAAATCGCGGCGGTGGCGCCGCTCCTGCAACCTCTTCGCAGCAAGCTTTGGGAGATCACGCCCATAGCGATTAAGAGGCTACCCCTTCCCGTCGATCAACGAGACGCCATCCAATCCGTTGGCCAGACCTCCATTACCCCTGTTCATGCCAAGTTTGATCATAAGGCGCACATCATTGGCGGAGTCCGCATGGGCCAACGCATCCTCATAGCTGATCTCACCCTGTTCATAAAGTCGGTAGAGAGATTGGTCGAAGGTGATCATGCCATGCTCCGTGGAACGCTTCATCAACTCCTTCAGCTTTGGGATATCCCCTTTACGAATCAGATCCGCCGCCAGTGGAGTATTCAGCAGAATCTCGAAACAGGCTCGTCGACCATTGCCATCCGACCGCCGCAACAGCTGTTGGGCCACAATCGCCCGTAGATTGAGGGAGAGATCCATGAAGATCTGATCCCGATGATCTTCCGGAAAAAAGTGAATAATTCGATCCAATGCCTGATTGGCATTGTTGGCATGCAGGGTGGAGAGACAGAGATGTCCCGTTTCGGCAAAGGTCAGCGCATGCTCCATTGTCTCGCGGGTACGAATCTCGCCAATCAGGATCACATCCGGCGCCTGGCGCAAGGTATTCTTCAGCGCAACCTCGTAGGATTCCGTATCCAGTCCCACCTCACGTTGGGTAATGATGCAGCCATCGTGATTATGGATGTATTCGATCGGATCTTCGATACTGATGATATGGCCACTGCTCTTGTTGTTGCGATGACCAATCATCGAGGCCAGGGAGGTCGACTTACCGGTGCCCGTCGCCCCCACGAAAATCACCAGTCCACGCTTGCTCATCGCCAGATCCTGCAGCACCGGCGGCAGACGCAGTTCCCCCATGGTGGGGATAGTGCTCTCGATACGGCGCAGCACCATGCCCATCGAGTCCCGCTGCACAAAGGCACTGACCCGAAAACGTCCAATGCCCTTCGCATTTATGGCGAAGTTGCACTCATGGGTTTCATCGAATTCACGCTGCTGCGAATCGGTCATGATATTGAGGGTGTAGTCCTTCGCCTGTTTGGCGCTGACTGCGGTCCTGCTGACCGGGACGATACGCCCATCCACCTTGATGGAGGGGGCTCTGCCCGCCGTAATAAACAGATCGGAGGCCTTTTTCTGGACCATCATGGCCAGCAGCACATTAAATTCCATGTTCATTCCTCGTTGAAAAACCCCACTCATCCTATGATAGGGGTCGGTTTCTTTTGTTCACGCCAGGGCCTGAATTAAATTGATAAATTCCAAGGCATTTGAAACCTCGTTGATCGATCAATTTTGACTCCGGCCCCTCTTGATTTTAAGTTTAGAAAGAATCTTTGTTCTGCGCCTTGGCCTTGGCATCCAGACGACTGATCACGCCCTTGTCCACCAGCTCTTTCAGACTCTGGTCCATCGTCTGCATACCCGATGCCTGGCCCGTCTGGATAGCCGAATACATCTGCGCCACCTTGTCTTCACGAATCAGGTTACGGATCGCCGGGGTGCCGATCATGATCTCCCACGCCGCGGTGCGCCCACCGCCGATCTTCTTCAGCAGCGTCTGGGCAATAACCGCCCGCAGCGATTCCGACAGCATGGAGCGCACCATCGATTTCTCCCCAGCGGGAAACACGTCGATGATTCGGTCGATGGTCTTGGCGGCAGAGCTGGTATGCAGGGTGCCGAACACCAGATGGCCGGTCTCAGCCGCCGTCATCGCCAGACGGATGGTCTCCAGGTCGCGCAGCTCGCCCACCAGAATGATGTCCGGATCTTCACGCAGGGCAGAGCGTAGCGCCTCACTGAAGCCCAGTGTGTCCCGATGGACCTCGCGCTGATTCAGCAGGCACTTTTTACTGGTGTGAACAAACTCAATGGGGTCTTCGATGGTAAGGATGTGGGCGTAGTCATTGTCGTTTTTGTAGTCCATCATCGCCGCCAGGGTGGTGGACTTGCCCGAGCCAGTGGGTCCGGTCACCAGCACCAGCCCACGGGGTACATCCACAATCTCCTTGAAAGAGTTGGGACAGCCCAGATCCTCCAACGTCAGTACCTTGGAGGGGATGGTACGAAAAACCGCAGATGCGCCCCGCGCCTGATTGAATGCGTTGACACGAAAACGGGCCAGGCCGGGAATCTCGAAGGAGAAATCAGTCTCGAGAAACTCCTCGAAATCCTTCCGCTGCTTATCGTTCATGATGTCGTAGACAAGCCCGTGGACCACTTTATGCTCCAGCGCCGGCACATTGATGCGCCGGATATCTCCATCCACGCGGATCATCGGCGGCAGTCCGGATGACAGATGCAGGTCGGACGCATTGTGTTTGACACTGAATGCCAAAAGTTCGGCGATATCCATTCATTTCCCTCAGATAGAAGAACCGGCGCGACGACCCTGTTAAGAGCGCCGCTTATCTATTATCGCCAATAATAACGGCACTTGCGCCGGTTTCTACAAATTGTTTGTCGCCACCCCGTGCAGGCAGGCATTTGATTTATGCCGACACTGCCCATACTCTCAACCAGACCCCTTATCATTTACACCCTGCTGTGATCATAAAACCCAGGCAGAATGTAATTTTTTGTAAACTAGCGACCATGAGCAGCATCGAACAGAGACTCACCAGTGTACGGCAACGCATCAGGCAGGCGGAGCGCCAGGCTGAACGAACACCCGCCGGCACCACTTTGCTGGCTGTCAGCAAGACCCGCACGGTGAATGAAATCCGCGCCGCCGCTGACGCCGGGCAGACCGCCTTCGGCGAGAACTATCTGCAGGATGCCCTGGAAAAGATCGATGCACTTGCAGACCTGGAACTCGAATGGCACTTCATCGGTCGGATACAGAGTAATAAAACAAAACCCATCGCAGAAAATTTTGACTGGGTTCACAGTATCGCAAGTTTGAAACACGCGCGAAGATTGGGTGAACAGCGTCCCCCCGGGCGAGCGCCTCTGAAAATCTGCATTCAGGTCAACACCAGCGGGGAGGCCAGCAAGGGCGGCCACGAACCGGAACAACTGCCGGAACTGCTCAAGGCGTACCAAGCCCTGCCCGGTATCGAGGTGATGGGACTGATGACCATTCCGGCACCGGCGGATGATGAGGCAGCACAGCGCCGCCCCTTCCGGTTGTTGCGGCATCTGCGAGACACTCTGCGCAGCGATGAACTGCCGCTGGAGACCCTTTCGATGGGCATGTCCGGCGATCTGGAGGCAGCGATTTTGGAGGGCGCAACCATTGTTCGCATCGGCACGGCCATTTTTGGCCCCCGGCAGTATAATAGTGTTGCGTAGTGTCTATTCTGAAACTAATGATTCACCACGAAGCGCACAAAGGACACGAAGAAAATATTTTATTAATCAATTTATTACATTTTTTCACCTAGTGGTGAAAATCGTTTTTTGCACGGGCAACCACTTACCAACCATTGACCCCGACTACCATTAAAGAAGCATCCATGAAACTAAACAGCATTACCTTTATCGGCGGCGGCAATATGGCTGCATCTCTTATCAGTGGATTGATCGCGGACGGCTATGACCCTGCGCATATCACCGCCAGTGATCCGAATAAAGAGCGACTGTCTCAACTCGCCGCCAACTACGCCATTCACACTGAAACCGATAACGATGCCGCCGTTCAAAACGCCGACATCGTGGTCCTGGCGGTCAAACCCCAGGTTCTGGAATCGGTGGTCCGCGACTTGGCCGGCGCCATCTGGCGCCATCAGCCGCTGGTCATTTCAATCGCCGCAGGAGTGAGAGAGGCGGCATTGCGGGAGTGGCTGGGAGAAGATATCGCCCTGGTTCGCACCATGCCCAACACACCGGCAATGATTCAGTCCGGCGCCTGCGGTTTGCATGCCAGCGAAAATGTCAGCGACATTCAGAAAGATCAGGCTGAGAGCATCCTGCGCGCTGTGGGACTCACCTGCTGGGTGAGCGACGAAAGCCAGATGGATGCAGTAACCGCACTCTCCGGCAGCGGACCGGCCTACTTTTTTCTCGTCATGGAGGCGATGGAGGCCGCCGCCGTCAAGATGGGCCTTGAAGCAGAAAACGCCCGCCTGCTCACCCTGCAGACTGCACTGGGGGCAGCCCGCATGGCGATGGAAAGCAAGGACTCCCCGGCCACGCTGCGGGAAAAGGTCACTTCTCCAGGCGGCACCACCGAACGGGCATTGGGTATTCTGCAAGAAGGGGGGCTTCCGGCGCTGTTCGAACAGGCGCTCAACGGTGCTCGTGACCGGTCCCAGGAACTCTCAGAGATATTGGGAGGAAAATGATGGACGGCAACTACCTGGCAAATCCGGCAATCTTCCTGATTCAGACGCTCTTCGGCCTCTACATTCTGGCGGTGATGCTGCGTCTGATACTGCAACTGGTGAAGGCGGATTTTTATAATCCCGTCTCGCAGTTTCTGGTGCGGGCCACCAATCCTCCCCTCAAACTGTTACGCCGTTTCATACCCGGCTTCGGCGGCATCGATATCTCCTCCATCGTTTTGGCCTGGATATTAAAAGCCGCGGAACTGGGCCTGGTGATTCTGCTCAGTGGCGCCTCGGTCAGCGCCCTCGGTCCAATCCTCTGGGCCATTCCTGAACTGGTGGAGTTGCTGATCAACATATTTCTCTTTGCGATCCTGATCCAGGTTATCCTGAGCTGGATCAACCCCGGCGCGTACAATCCCGTCTCGGCACTGCTCCACTCACTGACCGATCCGGTAATGCGGCCCGCCCGTAGAATCCTGCCCCCTATCTCAGGCCTCGACCTCTCGCCCATGCTGGTCATGATCGGGCTGGTACTACTGAAAATGCTGCTGCTGCCGCCACTGCGTGTAATCACCGACAGTCCATTTTGAGTGACTGGTATCGCTGGAATGGGGACGATCTGACCCTGCGACTGCGCATTCAACCCAAAGCCTCGCGGGATACCTTTGTCGGCCCTCACGGCGATGAATTTAAGATTCGCATCACCGCTCCACCCGTCGATGGCAAGGCCAACGCACATCTCATCAAACTCCTGTCCAAGGCATTTGGTGTACCCCGCAGCCAGGTGACGCTGGTGAGCGGTGAAACTTCACGTTCAAAATGCCTGCGCATCCATGCCCCCCAGAAATCACCCATTCCCGTGAACAAGCGCCCAACTTGAACACTGGAAAGAGACAAATGGACAAAAAACTGTTACGCGTACCTTATCAGGCTTCAGTCCACCTGAAGATGGTCGCTAAAGCCAGTGTGGCATAATCGTCAACAATCAGGTGTTCATGCGGGACAGCAGAATGGAACAAATACGTTTTCAACAACAGCTCCAAGCTTATGGACAGTGGAAGGCAAATATCCTTCGCACCATCAGCGAGTATGGCCCTTGGCTGGAACAGAACGGCATGTCCACGCCGGAGACCCAGACTCGCATCACCCAGACCATGGAGATGCTGAAGCATGATCGTCTCACCATCGCCTTCGTGGCTGAATTCTCCCGTGGAAAAACCGAACTTATCAACGCCATCTTCTTTGCCGATCACGGGCGTCGCCTGCTGCCTTCCAGCGCGGGCCGCACCACCATGTGTCCGACTGAGATCTTCTTTGATCGTGAACGTGAAGAGGCATACGTCCGGCTATTGCCGATCGAGACGCGACTTCAGGACACCTTGATCTCGGATCTCCGCAAGGATGAAAAGCAGTGGGTTCACTATCCATTGGAGACTGAGTCAGTGGAGCAGATGGAGGCCTCACTCGGCGAGGTGATGCAGACCAAAATGGTCACCGTAGAGGACGCGACACACCTCGGCCTCTACAGCCCTGCCCTGCACCCACATCAGAAAAAACCGCCAAAACTGATCGAAATCCCAAAATGGCGCCATGCCCTGATCAGCTATCCACACACCCTCCTGAAACAGGGTTTGACCATTCTCGATACTCCGGGGCTCAACGCCCTGGGAAGCGAGCCGGAGCTGACACTGAACATGCTCCCCTCGGCCCAGGCAGTACTCTTTGTGCTGGGCGCCGATACCGGCGTCACCCGCAGTGACATGGAGATCTGGCAGCACCACATCAAAGGTTTTCAGAGCGGCAGACAGCGCGGCCTGATGGTGGTGCTCAACAAGATCGACACCCTGTGGGACGATCTGCTGGAACCGGCGGAGATCAACGCGACCATCTCCAGACAGCAGGGTGAAACCGCCAAGATGCTCGGCGTCTCCGAAAGCGCTGTATTCCCCATTTCCGCCCAGAAGGGGCTGGTGGCGAAGGTCCGCCACGAAAGCGAACTGCTGGAGAGGAGCGGACTGCTCTCCCTGGAGAGCCATCTGGCTACCGACGTCCTGGGCATAAAACAACAGATCATCCTTGATACCGTTGGCGCCGATATAGGTCAGATGCTGGACAACAGCCGCAGCGTACTCTCCGGCAAGCTCACCAATGCAAAAAAACAGCTGGAAGAGCTGGAGGAGCTGAGCGGAAAAAGTGACGACGTCATCAACAACCTGATGGAGAAGACCCGGGAGGAGCAGTCCCAGTATATGCATGACGTCGAGAGTTTTCAGGTAAGCCGTCAGAAGTTGAAGGGGCAGGCGGACAACTTACGGGCCGCGCTTGACCTGGATACACTGGACACCATCATCAACCGCAGCCGGCGTGAAATGACAAACAGCTGGACCACTCATGGGATGAAGACGGTAATGAAAAACCTCTTCGAAGAGGTCCGCCGAAACATGCACACCGTGGTGTCACAAAGCGAGCAGACCCGTAAGCTGATCCGCTCCATCTACCGAAAATTTCAGAATGAACACGGCTCTGCAGTCATCCAGCCCAAGATGTTCTCCATCGTGAAATACCGCGTGGAACTGGAACTGCTGCACCAGGAAGCGGAAGTCTTCCGCAACAGCCCGGTTACCGCAATGATGGAGCAGGGTTTTGTGGTTAAACGCTTCTACGCCGCGTTGGTCAGCCGGGCCAGACACATCTTCCACCGCGCCAGCGATGACATTAACAACTGGCTGGTCACCACCCTGGAGCCCCTGGTTTTGCAGATCCGGGATCACAAGGAGATGATGGAGAAGAGACTCAACAACCTGCAGAAGATCGGCCAGTCCCGCAACACCCTGCAGTTCAGGATCGTTGAACTTCAGGATCAGTACACGGAAGCAGCGCGCCAGCTTACCTCTCTGCGCAACATGGCAAACCGGTTAAACGACAGTGAACTACTGAACAAAGAGAAACGGCCACGCCCCCGGCTGGTGCCCAAGCAAAATACCTCATAAACTGCTAGGCTTCTATCTGGCCAGCCCGGCCAAAAACAGAATAACCGGCTTACCGGATTTTATTTTGAGCGCGAAAACCCGCGCCCAATGAGGAGTATTTCATGATGTACCTGCACAGCTTCCGTCTGCTCGCCCTGATGACACTCTTTCTGCTTTCACTCAGCGCCATAGCAGAGAACAGCACCAGCATCCCGGGCTACAAAATTCACCACAATGCCATTCCCAGCGCGTCCCTCGACCACGGGATCGCCAATCAGTACCACATCCAGCGCAGTAAATATCGTGGCATGCTCAATGTCAGCGTCATCAAAGAGGTCCCTGACACTACAGGCAAAGCAGTGAGCGCAATTGTCCTCGCCAAAGCCGTCAACATACGCGGCCAGCTCATCAGTATCCCCATGCGCAAAGTCTCTGAACCCAATGCCATCTACTACATTGGCGAATTCCGTATTGCGGATCAGGAGACGCTGAATTTTACCCTGGAAGTCAAACCCGAAGGCGAGACCCGCTTCTATACCGCAAAGCTCAAACAGCAGTTTTTCATCGACTGACAGAAAAAACAGTAGGCCGGTTCAAGCTTGCGGAACCGGCAAACGTCGCTTGCTGTGCCGAGGCTATTGCCTGATCCGCTACGCTTGATCAGGCCTACTGTTTTTCATCTGACTCATCCTTGCCTTCGAGCAATCGCTCAAGCTTTGATGCCTGAACAGGCTGCACCAGAACAGCGTACAGAGGAAATATCTCGTTGAGCTTGTCCACATATTCGCGTTCAGCTTTCTCCACCAGCACGATCACCCGGGTCTCTGGGGCATACTTCTGCAGGCTGAACAGAAGGACATCCAGGTTACTGATGTTGATACCGGCATAGTTGTTGGCAAACCCATAGAAAAACTCGGCCACCACAATATCCGGCCGTTGCCGTTTCAGTTCGCTCATCACCTTGCGCATCGAATGAAACTCGATCTGACGAATACCCAGCCGTCGATAGAGGGCAGAGAAGTCGGGGTGTGAAGAGGATTCGAGAATCGAAAACAGCGTGGTATCGGACATCACAAACCCTGCGGCTAGAACGACCGCCACAAAGTCACAACACCGAACAGAATCACCAGCAGTCCGGCCGCCCGGCGCACCCACACATTCTTGGACCAGCGGGCAAGACTGCCTGCCACCAGACCCATTGCAAAGAGATTGGGCAGGGTACCGAGACCAAACGCCAGCATCAATCCCGCCCCCTGAAGCACGCCGCCGGCAGAGACGGTCCAGACCAGCATGCTGTAGACAAGGCCGCAGGGAATCCAGCCCCAGACAGCACCCAGCAGCCAGGCCTGTCCAGGTGTGGTGACCGGCAGCAGTTTCCGCGCATAGGGCTCAATACGCTGCCAGAGTACGCCACCCACTTTTTCGATGCGGGACAATCCGGCCCACCAACCACCAAGATAGAGTCCGAGTAGAATCATGAAGATACCGGCAAAAGCCAGTAACACACGCTGGGCAATATAGACCGGGGCCACCTGCGCCAACAACATGCCGAGTCCGCCCATAATAGCCCCGGCTACTACATAGCTGCTGATGCGCCCCAGGTTATACCCGAGTTGATATGGAAGGGTGGCGCCAGTGCTGGAACGCAATTTTTCCGGCAGCCCGAAGGTCAGTGCCCCGACGATGCCACCACACATCCCGGCGCAGTGCACCCCGCCTAACAGGCCCACGACAAATGCCGCCAGATATCCGCCCTGTTCAAGCATGTTTTTTATACCCGCTGGATGGAATGTAGCGCATCGCCAACAGGATCAGCACCAACACAGGCACCCCCATCAGAGTGGTGAGAAGGAAAAAAGCCTGATAACCCATGCCGTCCACCATCACCCCGGAGAAGCCACCCAAAAATTTTGGCAACAGTAACATCACAGAGCTGAACAGGGCATATTGGGTGGCTGAGTAGGAGATATTGGTCAGGCTGGAGAGATAGGCGATGAACGCGGCTGTCGCTACCCCCGCACTCAGATTGTCGATAGAGATTACCAGGGTCAACATCGGCACATCGTGCCCCACCCCTGCCAACATGGCAAACAACAGGTTGGTGGCTGCCGCCAACAGACCACCCAGTAAGAGCGTACGCATTACGCCGATCCTTACCATCAGCAAACCACCAAGCCCCGCCCCGACCAGCGTCATGATCACACCGTAGATCTTGGTGATGGTTGCCACCTCCCCTTTTGAGAATCCCATATCCACATAGAAGACGTTGGAGATAACCCCCAGCACTACGTCAGATATACGGTAGGTGGCGATCAGCGCCAGGATCAACAGCGCCTGCCAACGGTAGCGACTGATAAAATCGACAAAGGGGCTGATGGCGGCATTGTAGAAACCTTCAGCAAACCGGCGCAGCACCGGGGGCAGCCACTGCTGGTGCTCGATCAGAGTGTCGGTCCGGTTTTCCCGCTCCAGGGTGTGAGGATCGGCGGTGACCTCCGGCTCACGGATGATCAGCGTGGTAACGATACCGACCAGCATCATCAGCGCCATACTCAGGTAGGCGGCCATCCAGGCGCCCTGATGATAGACAGTCTCATCCGGATCAAACAGGGCGGCAATCGCCAACGCCCCTGCTCCGCTCATTATCATGGCCAGCCGGTAGCCCATCATGTAGGTGGCAGCCATGGCCCCCTGCAGGTCCTCCCCGACACTTTCGATGCGGTAGGCATCGATTACGATGTCTTGAGTCGCCGAGGCAAAAGCCACGCCTAGCGCAAGCAGCGCAAACCGGGCAAGACTCTCCTGTGGATCCGACAGGGCCATGCCGACCAGGCCCGCAATGATGCAAAACTGGGAGAGCAGCATCCAACTGCGCCTGCGTCCCAGCAGACGGTTCAGCAACGGCAGGGGCAGGCGATCCACCAGCGGCGCCCACACCCACTTGAAACCGTAGGCCAGCGCCACCCAACTGACAAACCCTATCGTACTGCGTTCAACACCGGCTTCCCGCAGCCAGAAAGAGAGCGTGCCGAACACCAGCAGCAGCGGTAGCCCTGCGGAAAAGCCAAGGAACAGCATGCCCCGCACCCGGGGATGCCAATAGACCCGGGAAGCATCCAGCCAGTTGGTGAGCGTACTGCTTGAGCCGGGCACTGAGACTCCTGTGGTGACCAATGGATTCAATCTGCAAACCGCGGCCATTATAGGCGTCTCCGGCGATCATTTCCCATGCCAACTGCATTACAGGTTACAATCCGCGCAACTCAACGATCAGGAAGCAACCCATGCAGAATTATCAGCGCGAATTTCTCGACTTTGCCCTCGACGTGGCGGTGCTGCGCTTCGGTGAGTTCACCCTCAAGTCAGGTCGTATCAGCCCCTATTTCTTCAATGCCGGACTGTTCAATACCGGCGCCAGCCTGGCCCGCCTGGGCCGCTACTACGCCCAGGCAATCGTCGATTCCGGCATCGAATTCGATGTGCTCTATGGGCCAGCCTACAAGGGGATTCCTCTGGCTGCAGTCACCGCTGCCGCCCTCTATGACCACCACGGCCGGGACCTGCCCTGTGCCTTCAATCGCAAGGAAGCCAAAGACCACGGCGAAGGCGGTATCATCGTCGGCCATGAACTGAACGGCGGCGTACTGATTATCGACGACGTCATCTCCGCCGGCACTTCGGTAAGAGAGTCGGTTGAGATCATCAAGGATCTTGGCGCCTCACCCGCCGGTGTGGTCATCGCCCTGGATCGCCAGGAGCGTGGCAAGGGGGAGCGGTCCGCCATTCAAGAGGTTGAGAGTGACTACGGCATACCGGTAGCATCCATCGTGACCCTGGAACAACTTATTGAATACCTGGGGGAGAAACCCGGCTCCGAAGCATCGCTGGCGCGCATCCGCGCATACCGGGACGAGTATGGCGTATAAATCGCCGACATCACCTCGATCAATGCGGTCTTGATAGTCCGGAAACACCGTTTTTCACCACGAAGAGCACAAAGCACACGAAGAAAATTTATGGTTAATCAATCTATTAATCTTCGTGTTCTTTGTGGTTGATTATGGGTTTCAGGACAGACTCTAACTTAGCGTCCTTAGCGTTTTTTGCGGATAGCTCTTAAGAATACTTACCAACAGCGACTGCTAGCCGATAATCAGCTTGCTACCCACCAGCAGGGTGACGATTTCGAAACCCCGTTTGATCCAGCGGTTCCCTTTGGTGATGGAGAGGTGGGCGCCGATGTAGCCTCCCAGCAGAGAACCGGCCAGCAGCACCGGCAACCACTCCCATTTGACATCCCCCAACACTCCAAGGGTGACAGCCCCGGCACCGTTCCAGAACACGCCTACCAGCACCAGCGTGTGGGCCACCGCCCGCCGGTAATCAAGACCGAACCAGCGCACCAGCCAGAGGGTAACAAAGAGTCCGGTGCCGGAGGTCAATGAACCGTTAAGTACACCAATAAGAAAAAGCCCTGTCGCTCCAATCACGAACCCCGATACATTTCGATGTATTGGGACGTAAGATTGCCCCAGGGAGCGTTTGCTGATCGAGTAGATACCCAGACCAAGCGTCAGAACACCCAATGCGATCTCCGCCGCCCGATCAGGCACCCTAAGGATCAGACTGGCGCCCAGCACCACCCCCGGCAGCCCCGCGGCCAGCAGAAAGCGAACTGCCGCTCCAGTCCATCCTCCCGCAGATGCCGTATGGTTGCGCCAACGCCCAGGGCGACCGACGCAATCTTGTGGGTTGCGAGGGCAATTCCGAACGGCAATCCCAAAAAGATCAGCGCCGGCAGCTGTACCAACCCGGCACCTCCTCCGGAAAAGGCGGAAAATGTGTTAGCTAACAAAGAGATAATAAAAAGGGTGAACTGTTCCACAGATAATCTATCTTAAGACCAAGTGCTCTATCCATGTAATAATTACGGATTCAGTGCGCCTTGCCATGAACGTTGGCAAGCTAACTGTACGCATAATTATCACATGGAATAGAGTACTGGGGTCGCAGTATAATCTCTCTTTAGGATATAAAGGTCGGGGACAATCGGCCGCCACCCCAGTCACTCAAGGTCGAGAAGATACCGGGTTATTGATGGAAACAATAAACAACTTAATCAAACCATCCAGGCTTCTGCTTGCGACGATGTTGTCGCTGGCATCTGTCTCTTTGCCCGTTAACGCGGGAAAACTATACAAATGGGTTGATGAGAGCGGTCGGGTCCACTACTCCGACAGCCTACCGCCAAAGGATGTCAGACGAGAGCACACCTATCTGGACGATCGGGGGCTGACTATCGATAAAGTGGACGCCGCAAAAACCCAGGAGGAGATCGAACAGCAGGAGGCACTGAAACGACTGCAGAAAGAGCAGCAGGTACTGATCGAGAAACAGCAGGCCGCTGACCGGGTATTGCTGCGTACCTTCAGAAGCGAAGACGACATTCTGATGGCCCGGGACGGCCAACTCAGGGCAGTCGACCTCTCTCTTCAGGTGATCAATTCCAATATCAGACAGCTCAAAAACAAACTCGAAGAGATGCAGCGCAACGCAGCCAGCCTGGAACTCAGCGGCGAATTGGTTTCATCTGATTATCTTCAACTGATAGGCCGCAAGCGCCAATCGCTGAAGGAATCATATCAATCCATCGTACATCGGGAACGGGACAAAAACAGGATCCGCATCGCTTTTGCCCGTGACTTGGAAAGGTTCAGAGTGTTAAAACGACTCAGCCGAAAGCCGGACGACAAGCTGGAGACAGCGCAGTCCGAAGAGGGGCTGAGCAACGTCTACCATTGCCAGGGGGAGAGTCGCTGCGAAACATCCTGGCAAGCTGCCAAACAATACCTCCATTCTCATGCAACCACCCCGGTCCGAATGCTCGCAGAGAACATTTTGATGACAGGGCAGCCAGTAAAAGCCCAGGATATCAGCATCACTATGTCACGCCTCACTGATGCCATAACCCGGCAGACGGTCATTTTTATGGATCTGCAGTGCAAGGACACCCCTGAGGGCATGACCTTCTGCGCCAGTGAGCCGGTCCGCCAGATAAGGGGGCTGTTTAACACGGCAGTTGCAGCGCGTTAAAGCAGGATGTTGGGGCCTGTTAACACTATGCGGATCTCCAGCGTTGGCCCTAGTGTCACGGCAGATTAAAGAGCGCGGCTTCCAGCACCCGCCATTGAGCTTCCCATTGGGTTAAGGGCGCCGTCTTGAAACGGCTGCGGCTATATTGATGCATCCTGCCTTCAACAGCCGCCAGCATGAGGTTTGCCGACGCGCTGGCATCGACAGTCTGCAGTCCGCTTTCCCGCAGATCACCCTCCCGCAGGATCTGCTTCAGTTGGGTTTCGAGTCGAGAGAAGAATTGGCCCACCCGAGTCTGCAACCGTTCAGTTTCACCAACCAGCGCATCGCCAAGCAGTACCCTGGTAATGCCAGGATTGCGCTCAGAAAAGAGCAACACCAGGTAGAGCAGCCTGCCGCAGCGTAATCTGACATCGCTCTCCTCCTCCAGTATTTGGTTGATACGCACGAAGATGCTCTCCTCGGCAAAATCGATCAGCCCTTCAAACATCTTCGCCTTGCTGGCAAAATGACGATAGAGCGCCGCCTCGGATATTTCTGCCGCCCGCGCCAGCGCCGCTGTAGTAATGCGGCCACCGGGGTTCTGTTCAAGTTCGCGGGCCAGCGCCTCGAGAATCAGCTGTTTGCGCGGTATCCTGCTACTCATCAGCGACGCCGGATCAGTGTCCCTACACCCTCATCGGTAAAGAGCTCCAGCAAGACGGCATGCGCCACCCGGCCGTCGATGATATGAGCACTGTTTACGCCGGTCTTCACCGCCTCCAGGGCACAGCTTATCTTGGGCAACATACCACCGTGAATGGTGCCGTCGGCGATCAGTTCATCCACCCGCTCTGCATTCAGCCCGGTAAGCAGTCCACCATCCTTGTCGAGCAAACCTGCAATATTGGTCAGCAGCATCAACTTCTCCGCCTGCAACACCTCCGCCATCTTGCCTGCCACCAGATCTGCATTGATGTTATAGGAGCGTCCATCTTTGCCCACACCTATAGGGGCGATGACGGGAATAAAATTGCCATGCACCAGCATATCCACAATGCTGACATCAATACTCTCCACCTCACCCACATGGCCAATATCGATGATTTCGGTCGCCTCCAGATCCGGACTGTTGGCGGTAATCCTCATCTTGCGGGCATGGATAAGGTCGCCATCCTTGCCGGTCAACCCCACCGCCGAGCCGCCTGCCCGGTTGATCAGATTGACAATATCCTTGTTGACCAGTCCGCCGAGCACCATCTCCACCACGTCCATGGTCTCGCTGTCGGTGACCCGCATGCCCTGTACAAACTCAGAGTCCTTGCCCAACCGCTGCAGCAGATCCGCAATCTGGGGGCCGCCTCCGTGTACCACAACCGGGTTGATACCCACCAGCTTCATCAGCACGACGTCGCGGGCAAAGCTGTCCTTCAACGCTTCATCCACCATGGCATTGCCGCCATATTTGATGACCACAGTCTTGCCGGTAAATCGTTGGATGTAGGGCAGGGCAGCGGTCAGTACATGCGCAACATTGCGCGCCTGTTCAGCTTGTAGAGTCATGAGGAATCAACTGTGTGAGTAAGAAAAAAGCTGTTGCCGAATCGGGGTTAAAACGGCAGTTTTAGATCCGGTTGCACCTGACCAAGAAGGTTGCGAAAAACATCCATCACCAGATTAAGCGCATCCTCGTCCTCCGCCTCGAAACGGAATATCAGGGACGGGGTGGTGTTGGATGTACGCACCAGCCCCCAACCCTGCTCGAACTCAGCCCGCAGACCGTCGATTCTGAGCAGCCGCGCGCCGGGAAGATCCTGCTGCTTGTCCAGTGCCGCCATGATGACGTCACATTCACCCTCTTTCAGGGTCACGCTGTATTCCGGGGTAGAGACACTCTCCGGCAGTTCGGCAAAAACCTCCGCGCTACTGCGGGGGTCGAGGCTCAATATCTCCAGCAGCCTAGCCGCCGCATAGAGACCATCATCAAAACCATACCAACGTTCTGCAAACATGATGTGCCCGCTGAACTCGCCCGCCAGCAGTGCCCCCGTCTCCTTCATCTTCGCCTTGAGCATGGAGTGGCCGCTCTTCCACATCAACGGCCGTCCACCGTTGGCAAGCACCACATTGGCAAGATGACGACTGCACTTCACGTCATAGACGATATCGCCGCCAGGCTCTCGGGAGAGAACGTCCATGGCCAGATACATCAGCACCCGATCCGGCCAGATAATTTTACCTGTGGAATCCACTATGCCAACCCGGTCCCCATCACCGTCGAAGGCAAAGCCGACATCAGCCTTGCTCTCCACGACCTGCTTTGCCAACGCCTGCATATTTTCGGGACGGCTGGGATCAGGATGATGGTTGGGGAAGTCTCCGTCCACTTCACAGTAGAGTTCCTCCACTTCACATCCCAACTGTTGAAAAAGATTGGTCGCAAGCACTGAGGAAGCACCGTTGCCACAGTCGACCACCACTTTCATTCCCCGGGCCAGACTCACATCGTTGATGACCCGGTCGGTATATTCCGGGATGATGCTCCGCGTCTCCAAATCCCCGTCGCCCTGCAGTAGATTGCCCTGCTGGATACGCAGGTAGATCGAGTGAATCCCCTCAGAGGAGAGACTCTCACCGCCGATCACGATCTTGATACCGTTGTATTCTGGGGGATTGTGACTGCCGGTCACAACCACCCCACAACCCGCGGTAAACTCATGCGCAGCGAAGTAGAGCAGGGGAGTGGGCACCAATCCCACATCGATCACATCGCGACCACTTCTCCGCAATCCCCGGATCAGCGCCTCCGCCAACCGTTCACTGGAATGCCTGCCATCACGCGCCACAACCACGGTCTGAAAACCCTGCTCGTAGATTTCACTACCGACAGCGCGACCGATTGCCTCAACGCCCTCTTCGTTCAGAGTGTCGTCCACCAGACCACGGATGTCATAGGCTCTGAAGATTGACATGGGGACAGCCGTAACCGGGGCAGACGATAGAGCCGTGGTACGAACTGGAGGCAAACCGCGCGAATCCTCAGCCATATCAGAAGTAGAAAACAGATCTTCGTCCACAGTAATGCCATGCTTGGATCCGGCATCACGCTTGCGTTTGGCACGACGTTCAATGCGGCGTGTTCTGACCTCACGCGCCTGATGTTCCAATATCTCAAGCGTGGCCTGCATATCCAGAAGACGGGCCATATGCCGTGTGGGCGATTTGCCCCTCATCACGCTTTCCATGAGTTCCAGAATGCTGTACTGATCCTTTTTCAATGCCCTGCGCATGCCTTCAGCAAGCAGGAAGAGCAGCGCTGCACTCAAGACAATCGCCACCAGTCCTGGCAGTAGCAACATAAGGTCATTGGAGAATCTCTCTTTGCCGTCTGACGATTTCCAGTAGACCACTTCCCAGATGCTACCCGACACCGGCAGCGTACCATCAGGCTGTTGCTGATCCGGCGAGACACTGCCGGCCATTGCCAGCACCAATGCGCTGGCCCGATCCACAACCTGGCGTACTTCGACCCGCCCGGCATACTCCTTCACACTGTCTACCGAATCCTGCAGACCACCAGCCGGGAAGGCTGCATGAATGACACCCAATACCGACTCATCTTCCGGAGAGCGCACAGCCACCACCATCGCAACATACTGCTGGGCGCTACCAAACTGATGGACCTCTGCGGGGGGAGTCTGCAACTGTTTCTCGGCCTGACGCATCAGTTCCAGGGAGGCATAACCAAGGTGCGGCATCACGCTGCTATCCGGTTCACGTTGTCCGGCGGGCAGTAACCTGACACGCAAAACACCCGGCACCATCTGAGTCAGCTGATCTTCCCGTTCCCGCAAGGCCATGCGGTCATTCAGACGATACAGCGCTGTGGTATTAGGGTCTCTGGCTATGCCCTCCAATAGCTGAAGACGGAAGAGGTTTTGTTCAGAGATCCGGCCTGCCAGCGCCTGCGCGCCGGTTTCAATCTGGCGTGCCGCCAGCGACTCATCCCTGTCGTGAAACTGAAGATAGACCATCGCCCAGGCCAGGATGATCAACACCATCACCCCCACTACGGCCATCAACCAGTACCAGCGGATACCGTGGCCCGCCTGATCTCCGCTCCTGTACGTCTGTTCGCTCTGTTTGTTCTGTCTCTTCTGTCTCTTCATGACTGCACGTCAATCATCCCAGGTTAGCCTGAATATGATACCGTTCGGCGATACGCTCTGCGAGCCGTTCCGCCACCGCCGGTTTCGCCATCATCGGGATTGCTTCCCTGCCGCCTTCCCACAGCAAAAGCAGCGCATTCTCATCCCCTTCGAACCCCCCCTTGCTTCCACCTACCCGATTCGCCGCAATAAGGTCCACCTTCTTGGCGCGTCGTTTGGCATCTGCAAAGGCTTCCACATCATCCGTTTCGGCAGCAAACCCCACGGTATAGGGCGCGTCATCCAGCGCCGCAACCTGAGCGAGAATATCCGGATTTTTCCGCAGATTCAGCTGCAAGGTTTCACTACTCTTTTTTATCTTCTTGGTAGCCACCTCAGTGGGACGATAGTCTGCCACCGCCGCCACACCAACAAAGATGTCACAGGCTCTGGCCCGCGCCATCACCGCCTCTTCCATTTGCAGCGCGGTCTCCACATCCACCCGTAGAACACGGTCAGGCGTGGTAAGCGCCACCGGCCCGCTGATGAGCGTAACCTCAGCCCCCAAGCGCACCAGCGATGCCGCCAATGCATAACCCATCTTGCCGGAACTACGATTACCGACATAACGCACCGGATCGATGAACTCCCGGGTAGGGCCTGCAGTTACCAATACGCGTTTCCCCTGCAGCGACCCAGAAGCAAAAAGCGATTCCGCCTGCACCAACAGGGCATCGGGTTCCAGCATCCGGCCTGGGCCGGTCTCACCACACGCCTGCTCGCCCTCATCAGGCCCCCACAGATGAAGCCCCCGCTGCCGTAACAAGCGGGCATTCTCCTGAGTGGCGGGATTCAGCCACATCTGCCGATTCATCGCCGGGGCCAGCGCAATGGTGGCGGTGGTCGCAAGAGAGAGCGTGGATAGCAGATCATTCGCCATACCGGCCGCCAGCCGTGCCATGAAGTCGGCACTGGCCGGAGCAACCAAAACCAGATCAGCCCAGCGCGCCAGGTCGATATGGTTCATCGCCGCTTCCTGATCGGTGTCGAGCAGTTCCGTATAGACGCGCTGTTTGGAGAGCGCCTGGAATGTCAGGGGCGTGACAAACGCCTGGGCCGCGGGAGTCATCACCACTCTTACTATAGCTTCTGCCTGCATCAACGCACGAAGCAACACCGCACTCTTGTAAGCGGCAATGCCACCGGTAACACCGAGAACAACCTTTTTTCCCTGTAACACAGACATCGATTTAAAATGACCACAAACTCCCGATTGGCAAGAGTACCCCATGGGACTGTTGCAGCAAAGCAGCAGTATTCAGGGCATGAGTAAGTACTAACCCCGTCAGCGGAAAAGATAGGAATTTCGTGACTCAGAACACGTTTTTCCGCTAATCTATTAGGGTGAAATTATAGAAGCCTATCTAAGACATGGAGGTCTTATGCCAATCACCGACTGGCCCATCGCCGAGCGACCTAGGGAAAAACTGCTGCAAAAGGGCGCCACCGCCCTGTCCGACGCCGAACTACTGGCAATCTTTCTGCGTACCGGCGTCGTTGGAAAAACCGCTGTGGATCTCGCACGGGATCTGCTGCGGGAGTACGGGGGACTCAGACACCTGCTGGCGGCAGGGCAGAAGAGATTCTGTCAAAGCAAGGGACTGGGGAACGCCAAATACACGCAGCTTCAGGCCGTCCTGGAGATGGGACGCCGTTACCTGCAGGAGGATCTGGAGCGGGGCGAACCACTCACCAGTCCCGCTGCATCCCGACGCTATCTGCAGTCGCGCCTGAGACACTATCCCTACGAGGTCTTTGCCTGCCTGTTTCTCGACAATCGTCATCGGGTCATTGAGTACGAAGAGCTGTTCCGCGGCACCATCGACGGCGCCAGTGTCCCCCCTCGAGAGGTGGTTCGGCGTGCCCTCGAACTCAATGCCGCCGCCCTAATCCTTGCCCACAACCACCCCTCGGGGGTCGCTGAACCAAGTCAGGCCGACCAGCAGATCACCCTTCGCATTCGCGAGGCCCTGACACTTGTGGATATCCGAGTGCTGGATCATTTTGTCATCGGCGATGGTGAGCCGGTGTCTTTGGCGGAGCGGGGGATGATGTAAATTAAAGGTGAAAGGTCAAAGGGTGAAGGTTAAAGGATTGACGACCTGGACTTCGCCCAACAATGGTTCCATTGCCGACAAATTTCGGAACACCCTTCAAAATTGGGTTTTCATCCGAAACACACCCAATGACCTCAAATTTCGGAACCGTTCCTTTCTCCACGGCGGATTCATGCTGAGACCCCATTTTCAATAAAAACATAAAGATACCCCTTAATACTGGACAAACCCCGCGATCTGAGGTAAAAAGTAGACCTTCAAATCACCGGACGAGAGACAGATTGCGGCATTCATCACTCGAGGTGACACCTGCTCACCCCTCCCAGGAGCACACTTTTCAGCACCTCATGCAGGCGCATCACTATCTTGGCGCGCTGCCCAAGATTGGCAATACCATCTGGTATATCGCTACAGTAGAAGATCAATGGCTCGCGCTATTGAGCTTTTCAGCGCCCGCCCTCAAATGTTCTGCACGGGATCAATGGATCGGCTGGGGTTATCGTCATCAGTATGATCGACTCA